>NZ_FOVI01000040.1 GCF_900115115.1 Paenimyroides ummariense | reverse complement strand
TTAATTAACTATAAGGTATTAATCCAAATTTCTCTGGGCTATCCCTTAGTATAAGGTAGATTGCATACGCGTTACGCACCCGTGCGCCGGTCTCATTGTCCGAAGACAACTACCCCTCGACTTGCATGTGTTAGGCCTGCCGCTAGCGTTCATCCTGAGCCAGGATCAAACTCTTCATCGTATTTTTTTTATATTTTTGATGTGTTGTTCAAGACCTCTTAGTTACCTAAAAGCCCTTACTCTTTAATTTTCTGTTAATCCAATATGTCTATGAACTTATTTCTTTCCCTCGCTTGTCTCTCAAAGCGGTTGCAAAAGTAAAACTTCTTTTTGATTCTCACAAATTTAATTTTCAAAAAAATTTAAACCTGATTTTTAAAGAACTTTTGCTTCCTGTTTCGTTTCCGAAACGGATTGCAAAACTACAATCTTTTTTACATCAAATCCAAATTTATTTTTTATAAATTTATCTGTGTTTCCTAATCTTTTTAAGAACGTTTTTGTTTTCAACGGTGCAAATATACCACCGCTTTTTTATGCTATCCTAATTATTTTTAATCTTTTTTTATTGTTATTTTTTTGTTAGCTTAGTGTTAGGTGGTTAGAAATATATTTTAACATTTTGAAGAGGTCAAGATGAAGTTTTAAAACCAACAAAACAGCAACTATTAAACTTTTATTAGAATATTTTGTACATAATTGTGATGATTTAATGAAGCTGAATTTGCGTTAGGGATTATAGCAGATAGCCTTTTGTGGCTTAAATGCCACAAAAGCTATGAGCGAAAAGCCCGACCCGCCCATTAAAAGGCGGGGAACGCCCAAAATACTTTAAACCACTTCTGCAACTACAAAAGTACTTCCGCCAATATATATCATATCATTAATAGAAGCTTTTTGTTTTGCGTGATTTAAAGCTTCGGCTATGGAATTAAAAGCTGTTGCGTTGAATCCGTTTTGAGTTAACTTATCTTTTAAAACGACCGCATATAACCCACGGGGAACATTTGGTTTGGCAACAAAATATTCGGCATTTTTAGGCAAATAAGGCAAAATGGAATCGATGTCTTTATCGTTTACTACACCAAAGACCATAAATAGTTTATCGAATTTTTGCTGATGAACCTGCTGCATTACTATTTCGAGTCCGTTTTTGTTATGAGCGGTATCGGCAACAATCAAAGGTTTTTCAGACAAAACTGTCCATCTTCCTTTTAAACCGGTATTTTTTTCAACATTTAAAAATCCTTTTACAATAGCATCATTAGAAATTTCAAAATGATTCTTTAATAATTGTATTGCCTGATATGCGGTTTTCTTATTATGAAGTTGGTAATTTCCTTTTAAATCGGAATCTAACTCGGGAATATCATCAATTGTCGAAGCAAAATAAATAGGAACATTTTTCAATTTAGCTTCATTTTCAAATACTTTCTTGGTTTCATCAGTAAATTCGCCAATAACAACAGGAATGTTTTCTTTAATGATTCCTGCCTTTTCAAAAGCGATTTCTTCCAGCGTATTTCCTAATAAATTCATGTGATCCCAACCAATATTGGTAATAACACTTAATAAAGGAGTGATGATGTTGGTGGAATCTAAGCGACCGCCCAAACCGACTTCTATAATGGCTACATCGACTTTTTGTTCAGAAAAATACTGAAAAGCCATACCAACTGTCATTTCAAAGAAACTCAATTTATTAGTTTCTAGAAACGAATTATTGTTTTCGATAAAATCAACAACAAATTCTTTAGAAATTTGTTCGCCATTTATACGGATGCGCTCACGAAAATCAACCAAATGCGGCGATGTATATAAACCAACCTTAAAACCAGCTTCTTGCAAAACAGACGCAATTAAAGACGATGTGGAACCTTTACCGTTAGTTCCGCCCACGTGAACGGTTTTAAAATTGCGCTCGGGATGGTTTAAATGAGCCGCAATTTTAAGCGTATTGGTTAAATCTTTTTTAAAAGCACTTGAGCCTATTCGCTGAAACATTGGCAGTTGCGTAAACATCCAATCAATTGTATCTTGATACTTATTCATATATACCAAATTTTGGTTATAATAATTTAATATGTAATATTTTTTTCATTATTTAGCACAAATAATTGTTTTGAAATATTAATCTACAAAAATCATTTTTTTACGCGTTAAATAAAACTTTATGATGACATTTTTTTTACAAGCTGCACCAGACAGTTTAACACAAACCACACAGGCTGTTATAGAAAACGTTACCACAACCAAGGAACTTTCTCTGTTTGAGTTTGTAATGAAAGGCGGTGTGTTTTTAATACCTATTGTAATACTTTTTATTTACACCATTTATCTAACTTTTGAAAGATACTTCTACATTCAAAAATCTGCAAAAAAAACAAGCGAAGGATTAATGGATTCTTTGAAAACCCAACTTAATTCGGGTAATCTGGATTTGGCAGTAGCATCGGTTCAACGCGAAAACACAGCAGAATCTAAAGTTTTACATGAAGGTTTATTGACTATTGGAAGACCCATTTCGGAAATTGAATCAAACATGGAGAAAGTAACCAATATTGAAATTGCCAATATGGAGAAAAAACTGAACCATTTGGGAACTATTGCCGGTATTGCACCTACTTTAGGTTTCGTTGGAACCATTTCGGGGGTTATTAAAATTTTCTATAACATATCTATTACCGAAAATATTAGTATTGCCAATATTTCTGGTGGTTTGTACGAAAAAATGATTAGTAGTGGTGCCGGATTAATTGTTGGTATTATTGCATATGCAGCGTACCACCTTTTAAACGGAAAAATTGATGGTTTTGCTCTACAGTCGCAAAAAATCATTTTAAAATTCATTAACATAATACAGAGACCAAATGGCCATAAAGAGAAGTAGAAGATTTCATGCTGAAGTTGCAACCTCATCGTTAAGCGACATCATGTTTTTTCTGTTACTTTTTTTTATTATCATATCTACTTTAGCCAACCCAAATGTTATTAAAATGACATTACCTAAAGCAGAATCAACAGAAAAAACAAACAAACAGCTAATAACTTTATCTGTTAACGAAAATAAAGAGTTTTTCATTGATAAAGAACCTGTTAATCCGCAAGATTTAGAAGCGCATTTGTTAGCGAAACTTGGCGGAGATAAAACTCAAACTGTTGTTGTTAGAATTCCTTACAACTTACAGGTACAAGATTTAGTAAACGTTTTACAAATTGGTGTTAAGAACAATCTTAAGTTTGTAATTGCTACCAATAAAAACTAAAAAAACTCCTGATCAGCTGATCGGGAGTTTTTTTAATTCTTATCTGTTTCTGCTTAATATTAGAATTCTTTCGTTTGCAATTATTGCAATATAAGCCAAGTAAGTTAATAAAAATTATTAAAGGAATTAAATTGACTAAAAGCCTAAAAAAATAACCCTCTGCAAAGGGAGATAATTTTAGTAATTATTTTATTACAATTTTTTTAGATTGTTCAGCATTATTTGATTTCATTTTTAAAATATACATTCCACTTTTAAATGAAGAAACATTTATAGAACTGTTACTAATATAATTTTTCTGGTAATACACTTGTCTTCCTACAGCGTCGTAAATAGAAATTTCGTTTGTAGAATAATCTGTTGGAAATGTAACAAATAATTCATTGCTAGCTGGGTTTGGAAACACGTTCATTGGAATTGCATCGACTTTATTGGTTGATAACAAATAATTATCTAAAAAAGTAAAAGCAGCCTGCATATTTGGGAAGGGACCAATATGTGTACTGGTATTACCTCCTTGGGCGATACCTGTTGTGGTTAAAATGGTACGTATTTCTGTAGGCGACAAATCATAATTCGATGCTTTTGCTCGAGACAATAATGCTATTACACAACTAGCAACAACGGGTGTTGCAGAGCTTGTTCCGCTAAACATTGTATATGATTGGTTTGGATCATTTGCTAACATAGCATAATCGCCATAACCTGAAGTAAGAACCCCCATTCCCCAACCTTGTACATTTACACGTTGCCCATAGGTGCTAAAATTTAATCTACTGTGAGTAGTATTATTGCTACCTGCACCAACCATTAAAGCTCCCGAATCGCCCCGATTCATGTATGAACTGTAAGCAGTACTATCTAAATTTTGACCTCCGTTTCCGGCTGCAGCCACAATATGAATGCCTGCTGTTGTAGCAGCTTTGGTAGCGTCCCAAATACTATTTACATATTCTGCAGGAACATAATTAGGAGAATTTGTTGTTGAATTCACACCTCCTGTTTGCATTTCATACAAAATTACATCTCCCGCAACAGATGCACTTATAGCCGAATTAATTGCAAACAACCTGTCATAGCCACTTGTTGTATATTCTGGAAAGACTTTAAATTCAGAAATTCCATGCTGCATACCCGTTACCCCGTATGTACCGTTGTGTGCTGCAACAACTCCAGCTGTTGCTGTTCCGTGATCTAACCAACTTAAATTTACAAGTGAACTGATTGGTAATTGGTTAGAAAATTTAGGATCTGTTAGTTCTTCATGTGTAACAGACATACCATATTCCACATCACGCACACGAATACCTTGACCAAACACACCTTGATTCCATGCATATTGCATATTAACTCCAGGATTTGCTTGAATGTAGGTTTGGTTTTGAAAATAATTAGGTGTTGTTGGCGGAATATCTACTGAAGGTGGTGCAATAGGTGTTAGTGAATTTAGTTCAGCATAACGTACAAATGAAAAACCTTCTAATTGTTCTGCCAATTTGTATAATTCATTATTAGGTAAATCGTTATTAACAACATACAATCCTTTTAAAACCAATACTGCTTCATCGCTTTCAGAATATCTTATAGCATCTTCTCTCAGCTTATTAAAATGTTCATCGTTCCATTGAAAAGCAACTTCTATTTGAAGTTTATTAGTATCTACAAAATTTTTAAATTCTTTGTTGTTTTCATAATAATAATCTATAATTTCTTGCGCTTGTTCTGGAACTTCAAAAGAAACTAATAGTTGGTGCTTTTCTTGATTTAACAATTTAAATTGTCCTTTTCGGTTTTGTGCGTAACTATTAAAACCAGCTATCACAACTAAAATTAAAAGTATTTTTTTTCTCATGTTAAATTTAATAAAAAAAGTAACCATATATTTATTATTTCTTAAGATAATAAACAACCGCTTTTATCTCTTTATCTGTCATTTTAAAATGATGAATGTAGTCATTATTACTCCATTCATCTTTAATTTTGATAGCCAATTCATTTTTATGTTGAATTAAGCTGTCTTGATGATTGATATAATCCCTTAAAAAAGATAATTCGTATTTGTTATTTTGAATATTTCCCGCTAGAAAATTATCGTTGGCTTCTTTAGAACCATGACATTCCAAACAAAATTTTGAATAAAGAATTTCGCCTGTTTTTTCAAATTTTTGTGAGTTGTATTCTATTAGTAAATTTCTATTATCTTCTTTAGAACGATTACAACAAATGAGAAGAAAAGGGATTATCATAACTATAATTTTTTTCATCATACAAATTGTTCAATTTAAAAAGGAATTATTGTTTTTAATTCTTTAAATGTACTTTTTTCAAAAATAAATAAAACAACATAACTTCCGGCACCATCAGAATTTAATGAACTTATATACAAAACATCCTTTTTTTTATCATAATTAATCTCGATATATTTGAAATCATTTGCTTGTTCAATAATTGTTGGTTGAAACAAATTTTCTAATAATTCTTGTGGAACTTCTAAATCTTTTCCTTTGATTTTAACCTTAATAAACTTGTAAGAACTATTTGGCAAACCACCATCGGTTCCCCAAATGGGTTTATTTTTATAGGCGTAATAAAACCCGTCTTTTTTACTAAACTTAGTACTATTTTTTGTGGAATTAAATGTTTGAATAGCAATTTCTACTTCTATTTTTTCTATATCATTCTTAAAAAAAACCGTATTATCTGCAGATTTTTGGTATTCTATTTTCTTAAAGTCCGAGACCAATTTTAATCTTGAAGAATGTATATAACCTGTAATTTGATCTTGTGCATTATTTTCATAAAACACATACAACCAATTGCTAACTGAAAATTCATCGGGATTTAAATAAACAATATCGTTGTCTTTAATTTTTCCTACAATTTTTGCTTTAGCGTTTGCTTTTTCACGCACATTAACATAACCGTCGGTATCTTTAATTATTGCAAACTGCGCATAATTAAAATAGGGTATCAACAATAAAATTAAAACAATTATTCTTTTCATAAAATTGCACTATTGATCTAATTTACCATAAAAAAACCACCTTAAAAAGATGGTTTCATATAATTTATTTCTTCTTTGCTCTGCGTTCTCTTGCAATCAACGTATTTTTCATTAACATGGCAATGGTCATTGGACCAACACCACCTGGAACCGGTGTAATCCACGATGCTTTTTCGGCAACTTCGTTAAAAGCCACATCGCCTTTAATTACGTAACCTTTTGCATTGGTGTCATCGGCAACACGGGTAATTCCAACATCAACAATCACAGCGCCTTCTTTAATCATTTCTGCTTTTAAAAACTCAGGAACTCCCAATGCGGTAATTACAATATCGGCTTCACGAGTTATTTCTTCTATATTTTGCGTTGCAGAATGCGTTAAGGTAACGGTTGCATTTCCCGGATACGCTTTGCGGCTCATTAACAAACTCATGGGTTTACCAACAATATTAGATCGACCAATAACTACTACATTTTTACCTTTTGTTTCGATTTTGTTACGTTCTAACAACTGTAAAATTCCGAAAGGTGTTGCAGGAATGAACGATTCCAATTCCAATGCCATACGTCCGAAGTTTTCAGGATGAAAACCATCAACATCTTTATCAGGATCAACAGCGTTTAAAACCTTTTGTTCATCAATATGCTTTGGCAAAGGCAATTGAACGATAAATCCGTCGATATCGTCATTATTATTCAGTTCATAGATTTTAGCCAAAAGTTCTTCTTCTGTAGTTTCTTCGGGCAACGAAACCAAGGTAGAATCAAAACCAATTTTTTCGCAAGTTTTTACTTTACTACCCACATAAGTTAAACTTGCACCGTTGCTACCAACCAAAACAGCAGCTAAATGTGGTACTTTCTCACCGCGTGCTTTAATTTGAGCTACTTCGGAAGCAATTTCGTTTTTAATTTCTTCCGATACTTTTTTACCGTCTAATAATTGCATTGTTGTGTTGTTTAGGAATTTAAAAAACTACAAGATTTTAAAACCTTGCAGGTTTGATTTTATTAGGATTTATTTTTTGGACTTCTTGACTACGCTCGAAGTGACAAGATGTTTATTTTAAATTTTTGACTTTCGATTGGCAATCTATTACATTCCCATGCCTTTCATCTGCCCCATCATACGCATAAGATTTTTACCTTGTGCTCCTTGCATCATCTTCATCATTTTGCTCATTTGATCGAATTGTTTCAACAATTGATTTACCTGCTGAATATCGGTTCCCGAACCTTTTGCAATACGCTGTTTACGTTTAGCGTCTAACAAAGTTGGTTTTTTACGTTCTGCCGGAGTCATAGAATGGATAATTGCTTCGATATGTTTAAAAGCATCGTCTTCAATTTCGATATCTTTCATTGCTTTACCAACTCCAGGAATCATTCCAACAAGATCTTTCATAGATCCCATTTTCTTAACCTGTTGAATTTGACTTAAGAAGTCATCGAAACCAAATTCGTTTTTAGCGATTTTCTTCTGAAGCTTTCTTGCTTCTTCTTCATCGTACTGAGCTTGTGCACGTTCTACTAACGAAATAACGTCACCCATTCCCAAAATACGATCTGCCATACGATCTGGGTAAAACACATCAATCGCATCCATTTTTTCGCCCGTACCAATAAATTTGATAGGTTTGTTTACAATCGATTTAATAGAAATTGCAGCTCCACCACGAGTATCACCATCTAACTTTGTTAAGATAACTCCGTCAAAATTCAAACGATCATTAAAAGCTTTAGCAGTATTAACAGCATCTTGCCCTGTCATAGAATCTACAACAAACAAAGTTTCGTGTGGTTTAATGGCTGCGTGAACGTTTGCAATTTCGTTCATCATTTCTTCATCAATTGCCAAACGACCAGCAGTATCGACAATCACCACGTTGAATCCATTTTTCTTGGCATGCTCAATCGCATTTGTTGCAATAGAAACCGCATTTTTGTTTTCAGGTTCAGAATAAACCTCAACGCCAATTTGATCTCCCACAACATGCAACTGGTTAATTGCCGCAGGACGGTAAATATCACAGGCAACCAATAACGGTTTCTTTGTTTTTTTAGTTTTTAAGAAGTTTGCCAGTTTTCCGGAAAAAGTTGTTTTACCAGAACCTTGTAAACCCGACATTAAAATTACCGTTGGATTTCCCGAAAGATTTACACCAACAGCATCGCCACCCATTAATTCGATTAATTCGTCTTTTACGATTTTAACCATTAACTGACCTGGTTGCAGGGTTGTTAAAACGTCTTGACCAATTGCTTTTTCTTTTACTTTATTGGTAAAATCTTTGGCAATTTTAAAGTTAACGTCGGCATCTAACAACGCACGACGTACTTCTTTTAAAGTCTCGGCAACGTTAACTTCTGTAATTTTTCCGTGACCTTTTAATATATGAAAGGCTTTGTCTAGTTTATCGCTTAAATTATCGAACATACTTTTTCTTATTGAAACTAAAGGGCAAATATACAATAAAGTAGAAGATGTGTCAAGATTTTGTTTGTTAGATGATAAATGCTAGCGCATTCTAAACTAAAAATGTTTATTAGAGAAAGTAAGAACTATATTCCAAAAAACTTTTTATCATCTTTTAACTCTATAAATATTCCCGAAGCAATTACTGGTAAATAATAACCTAAACTTATAAGTATAAAACCCTTATCATCATAAAACTGATAAAAATTAATGAATATTGCAACAAGCAAAATCATCATTAAAATACCTTTAGCTAACATCGTGCTATATAAGAATTTCCGAAAAATTAGATAAGTGATGATATAAAGAATTAAAAATGGTATAATTTTGAAATAGAAAAAAATAAAATAAAAAATAGTTAACCCAACCCAAGTTCCAGCAACATCTATCCCATGTACAATATCAACTTTTATACTACCAATAATAAATATTACAAATGTTACCAATATAGGAGAGCCTATCAAAACGGAAAGCCAATTCAAAATTAAATAAGTCCATTTCATAAATATTTCTTTTTTAGAATTCTAAAAATAATAAAAATTTAGGACAAAAAATACTTCTCCACTACGCTGGAAGGACAGTATCTACTAATAAAAATGCCGCTCTAACGAACGGCATTTTATATTTTACATTCTGTTTGGAACATTAATTCCCAGTAAAGCAAAAGCATTTTTAATGGTTTGCCCTACTTTGTCTGATAATTGTACTCGGAATACTTTTTTGTCGTGATCTTCTTCTCCTAAAATAGAAACCGACTGATAAAAAGAGTTGTATTCTTTAACCAAATCGTAGGTATAGTTGGCGATTAATGCCGGACTATATGTTTTTGCTGCCTGCTGAATTACTTCAGGAAACTGCGCTAAGTTTTTAATTAGTTCTTTTTCCTTTTCATGTAATTTTTCTATTTGGATATCTTGTGAATAGTCAAAATCAGCTTTACGTAAAATAGACTGAATACGTGCATAAGTGTATTGGATAAAAGGTCCTGTGTTTCCTGCAAAATCTACAGACTCTTTAGTATCAAACAAAATACGCTTTTTAGGATCCACCTTTAAAATATAATATTTCAAAGCGCCCAAACCAATCATTTTATGCAGACTGTCTTTTTCTTCGTTCGACAAACCTTCTAACTTACCTAATTCTTCCGAAATTTCTTTGGCAGTAACGGTCATATCGTTCATTAAATCATCGGCATCAACAACGGTTCCTTCACGCGATTTCATTTTTCCCGAAGGTAAATCAACCATTCCATACGATAAATGATACAAATGTTCAGCCCAATCGTAACCCAGTTTTTTAAGTATCAGAAACAACACTTTAAAATGGTAATCTTGTTCGTTCCCAACAGTGTAAACCATTCCGCCAACATCAGGAAAATCTTTTACACGCTGAATTGCCGTTCCAATATCCTGCGTCATGTAAACCGAAGTTCCGTCTGAACGCAACACTAATTTTTCGTCTAATCCATCTGGTGTTAAATCAATCCAAACCGAATTATCTTCTTTTTTATAGAAAATTCCTTTTGCTAAACCTTCTTCAACCACATCTTTCCCTAACAAATAGGTATTGCTTTCGTAATAATTACAGTCAAAATCTACTCCTATGTTTTTATAAGTCGCTTCAAAACCGGCATAAACCCAACTGTTCATTTTCTCCCAAAGCGCCACAACCTGCTCATCGCCTGCTTCCCATTTACGAAGCATTTCTTGAGCTTCTAACATTAAAGGAGCTTGTTTTTTAGCTTCGTCTTCGGTTAATCCTTTTTCTATTAACTGATTGATTTCTTCTTTATACGCTTTATCAAATTCTACATAATAATTGCCAACCAGCTTATCGCCTTTTAATCCGGTAGATTCCGGCGTTTCGTTGTTTCCGAATTTTTCCCAAGCCAACATCGATTTGCAGATATGAATTCCACGATCGTTAATCACCTGTGTTTTGTATACTTTTTTGCCCGAAGCTTTTAAAATTTCGGCTACAGAATATCCTAACAAAACATTACGAACATGCCCTAAATGCAAAGGTTTATTGGTGTTTGGCGACGCATATTCTACCATTACCGCTTTTGTATCACTGTTGGTTTGTTGGTATCCGTATGATTTATTCTCTAAAATAGAATTAAAAAACTGGCTGTAATAACTGTCGCTAATAACAATATTTAAAAAGCCTTGTACCACGTTGAATTTTGTAACCAAATCAACATTTTCTACAAGGTACTCGCCTATTTTGTTTCCTATTTCGGCAGGATTTCCCTTTAACTGTTTTACCAACGGAAAAACCACCATTGTAACGTCTCCTTCAAAATCCCTGCGCGTAGCCTGAAATTCCACTCGGTCGATTGTTAAATCGAACAATTGTTGAACTGCTTGCTTAATGTACGGCGTTAAAATTTCTTGTAAAGACATTGTTTTAAATTTTTAATTAAGGTGCAAAGATAAAACTTTTCGGCGGCTTTTAATTTACTAAAACACGGTGCAGAATTTTTTTTTATTTGGGTGTAACATTTTAAATCAACCGCACACTAATTCATCAAACAATAAATTAAGCAGCAACCTATTTTGGTGAACGCTAAAAATCTTACAAAATAAAGACAAAAATGAAAAAGAAGTATTTAACCTTATCGTTGCTTTTGGCTGTATCGGTTAGCTCATGGGCGCAACAACCGGCGACAGGTAACGGAACCGTGAAAGGAAAAGTTTCCGAAAAATCGACCAAAAATGCGGTTGGTTTTGCATCGGTAGCTATTTCGGCAAACGGTCAAATTATTTCGGGCGATTTGACTGACGAAGACGGATCGTTCACAATTACCAACCTTCCAAATTCTCAAGTGGAAGTTTCGGTAGAATATATCGGTTTTAAAACCTACAAGAATACGATTGATTTATCGACCGAAAAAACGATTGATCTTGGAATGATTTCTTTAGAAGTGGACGAAGAAGTTTTAGATGCCGTTGTGATAAACGCAGAACGCAGCACCATGGAGCAGCTCGTTGACCGTAAAGTGATTCGTGTAGGGAAAGATTTATCTACCGCAGGGGCAACAGCATCGGATATCATGAACAATATTCCGTCGGTAAACGTTGATCAAGATGGAAATATTTCTATGCGCGGAAACGAAAATGTTCGTGTTTTGATTGATGGAAAACCTACGCATTTAGATCCTAAAACGTTGTTAAAGCAGATTCCTTCTAATTCAATAGATAAAATTGAGTTGATTACCAATCCGTCCGCAAAATACAATCCGGAAGGTATGAGTGGTATGATCAATTTTGTATTGAAGAAAAACATGCAGGATGGTTTTAACGGAAGCTACAACGGAAATATTACGTTTGCAAGAGTTCCAAAATTTAACCAAGGGATTGATTTAAACTACCGCAAAGGAAAAGTAAACTTTTTTGGAAACTACAATTATTCGGATCAAAAAACCTTGAACGGCGGTGTAATGACGCAGTTAGACGATAACAGCCAGCAAATTTTCGATATTGTAAACGATAATAAAGTACACACTTTTAAAGTTGGTTTTGATATTTATGCGAACGATAAAAACACGTTTTCGTTATACACCAACCAAACCTATGCTGATGGAATTGGAACGGTTGACAATACCATTTCGTACCCAAGCAGTCCGTTGTTGTTACAAACCGATCAATACGAAGGCGCAAATAAATCGCAAATTTACAATGCTGCCTATAAAAAATTATTTGCAAAAGCAGGTCAAACCTTAGATTTTGAAGTGAATTACAGCAAAACCAACGACGACCAAAACGGAAACTTCGGTATTGCAGGAAATTCGCCAACAAATTACAACGATAACAGCAACAATACGGTTGATGCGGTGCAGGCGAATTTAGATTACGTACATCCGTTCAATGAAAAAACCAAGTTAGAAGTTGGTGCAGAATATCGTACCACTACGATTGATAATACCTACAGAACGACCAACATTATTGGTAACCAAACCGATTTTGAATACAAAATGGATATTGCATCGGCTTACGCAACTTTTGGTTCGAAGTTCGATAAATGGGGCTATCAAATTGGTGCCCGATTGGAAAAATACAATGTAGAAGCCGATTATCTTATTGCTTCGGAAGCGGCGAATTTTAAAGATGATTATTTAACAGTGTATCCATCGGCATTTTTAAGCTATACTCCTACTCAGACTGATTTCTTCCAAATTAGCGCAAGCCGCCGTGTAGATCGTCCGAATGTTTGGCAAACCAGACCAATTCGCGATTACAGTACGCCGCGTGTGGTACAAATCGGTAATCCGGAATTACGTCCACAATTTACCAATTCGGTTGAATTTAACTACACAAAAGTATTGGGTGTGAAAGGAAGTGCAACTTTGGGAGCTTATTACCGCATGATTAACGACCCAATTGAACGTACGTTTTATTTAGATACAAGTTCACCTGAAGCTATTGCAGAAAGAAAAATGGTTATGAGCTACGGCAACTTTGACGAAGCTACTGCTTATGGTGCCGAACTTTCTGCAAACTACAAACTTACCAAATGGTGGGATGTACAACCAAGTGTGGAATATTATTACAGAAACCAACGTGGTATTGTTACGGTTTTAAATCCGGATACAAACGAAGCCGAATTACAGCAGCGCGAAGTTAACAACGGCGTGTTTAACAGCCGTTTAAACAACAACTTTAAAATTACCAACCAATTACGTGCATCGTTATTTGGTTTTTATCGTGGCGATGCTGTGGGCGTAAACGGTACTATGAAAGCAATGTATAAAATTGATGCCGGCGTTCGTTACAGTTTCTGGGAAAACACAGCTAATGTAAGTTTACGTTTCAACGATATCTTTAACAATATGAGAGCTCAATTTGAAGGCGATGCCCCTTACCGCCAAACAGGAAACTTTACATGGGAAAGCCAATCGTTATTTGTCGGTTTCCAATACATGTTCGGATCTGGGAAAAACCGAGCATTACAACGTAAAGCCCGCGATAACAACGAGGTTCAAAAATCAGGAGGATTCTTCTAAAAACACCAGCCGATTGAGTGAAAATTCAGTCGGTTTTTTTATTCTGTTAAAAAATCTTATTTTCGTATTTAACCAAATTCTTAAAAATGATCATAGAAACACATGAACTGAGCTTTCAGTTCAACAAGTATCACAAACTATTAGATAAAGTATCGATACAAGTTCCCGAAAAAAGCATTTACGGATTTTTAGGACCAAACGGCGCAGGAAAATCAACTACTATTCGATTGATAACAGGGTTATTGGGTGAGCAAAATCCAGGGCAAATTTCATTATTCGGAAAACCTTTAGAAGAACAACTTCCTTTCGCCTTCTCGCAAATTGGCTGTATTATTGAAACTCCTACTTTGTACGGGCATTTAACCGGGTTGGAACATTTAAAATTTGTTGCAAAATTGCAGAATACCGACGAGTCTAAATTTAACGAAGTGTTAGATTTGGTAGGGTTAGATCATGCTAAAAACATTAAATCTAAAAAATATTCGTTGGGAATGAAGCAGCGTTTAAGCATTGCAATGGCATTGATTAACGATCCTAAATTATTGATTTTAGATGAACCCGTAAACGGATTGGATCCACAAGGAATCATAGAAATGCGTTTGTTGCTTCAAAAACTGAATCGCGAAAAAGGCATTACCATTTTTATATCGAGCCATATTTTAGCCGAAGTTGAAAAACTGTGTACACACGTTGGTATTTTGTACAACGGAATTCTTCAGTTTCAAGGTACAATGAGCGATTTAAAAGCAAAGAACAGTCATGCTTCTATTTTGGTTGAAGTTGGTAATTTAGATCAACATTTAAATCTTATCAAACAAAATTATGATGATTGTGTTCAGATTAGCGAAAACGAAATTCAACTTAAATTTTCAAGCAAAGAAGAAATTCCGACTTTCGTTAACTTTTTAGCACAACACAATGTATCGGTTTATAAAATTCAACCACAAGGCGGTTTAGAAGAATGGTTTATTGATTTAACTAAACAAATAAAAACACTATGATGAAATTTTTTAAAGCTTTTGCAGCCGAAAATATAAAACTTAAACACTCGGGCATTCGTACTACTGCATTCATATTAGCTGTAATTCCGTTTTTAATAAGTACTGGCGTAAGTATTTACAAATATTTTACTGAAAAAGCAGAAGCTACCGATCCAGTTTATATCTTTTTTGATACTTATAATTTAGCAGTAAAACCATTTATTGGTTTGTTTTATCCGCTAATAATTATTGTAACTGCTTCTAGAATTGCACAGTTAGAACATAAAAATAACACTTGGCAGCTAATGGAAACGCAGCCGGTGAAAAGAGCATATTTATTTAATGCAAAATTTTTTAAAGCTTACCAAATTTGCTTTTATAGTATTATTTTGTTTATGCTAAGTATTGTTGCATCAAGTTTATTAAGTTACCTGCTTAACCCTAAAAACGATTTGTATATCTTAAATATTGACTGGTTGTTTTTATTACAAATTACCTTAAGCTTAACCTTAGGAACTGCATTTTTATTGGCACTTATTTATGTAGTTTCGGTACGCTTTTCAAATATATTTATATCAATTATTATTGGTTTTGGTTTGTTACTTGTAGCACCTATACTAACCTTTCTTAAATTATTACCTAAGTGGTTTCCCACAATAATCTTAGAAAATAGTATTAACGTACAAAGCGATTTAGGCTATTGGTTTACTTACAACGAATATTTAAGTATTATTGCCATGGTAATCATTTTGTTTATTGCTACTTTTTGGTATGTATATAAAAATAAAAAATGGTGGATTACTAATAAAAGTTCTGTTTTAATTAATTATGCCGTACCTGTATTGGTATTGTTTGGCTTTTTTTTATATGTGAACCATCCTACTCAAATACTGCAAAGCAACGAAACAGTTATTAAAGGTACAGTTCCAGAAAATTCTATGATTAGTACGATTTATCTTTTAGATGGAACAATGAACGATACCTTACAAACCATTGAAGTAAAAGGCAACCATTTCCATAAGGTTATTATAGATGATTTGCCTTTGAAAAAATACCGTTTGGCTTGGTGGAGTGATAAAGGAGAAGCACAGGCATCTGTTTTGCTCTCTAAAAATGATGTAGTAGAAATTCAGTTTCCAGACGAAACTAAAGGTCAAGACTTTAAAATTTTAGGAACGCGTTTAGCAGAAAACTCGTTAAATGTAAAACTTGGCGACGATCTTGGTTATATTAAACAATTAGCCGATAAAGGAAGTGAAGACAATGCCGAACTTATTATTATGCTTTTAAAAGACAGTTATAAGAAGGATTTAAAAACAGTAAATAAGTTCCATACAAGCGATAATTATGTTATAAGAGATGATTATACCGAAATTATTAAGAACGAATTATATTACAAATACAATTTAATTTGGATGCAATATAAGGATGCTTTAGTAAGATCTAATCCAAAAAACGAATATAAAGACAAGAGTATTCAGGATGTTTTAAACATTGATTTTAAACCAAACGAAGATTTTATAGCAAAAGCGGAAAATACAGAGTATTACCGTTTTAAAATTTACGAATTGTTAAGTAAAGATACTTCTGACGGAGATATTTTAACGAAATACAGAAACGGTCTGGGTAGTTTGAAGAACCCGACTTTGGAAACGCAATTGGCAAAAATTATTTTAGAAGACAAGCTTCCAAATGTGAATGATTTAAACGAAATAAATCGTTACGAAGAATTGTTTCTTCCTCTTATAAAAGACCAGCGAACGCATACTTACTATTCAAAATTCATCAATGATAAAAAACGCTTAACAATAGGTAGCAAGGCGCTGGCATTTGAAGCAATAACGACTGACAATCAACCAAAAAACCTTGCAGATTACAAAGGTAAATTTGTTGTTTTAGATTTTTGGGCAAGTTGGTGTGGTCCGTGTATTTATCAGGCAGATTATTTTGAAAAACACGCTATTGAATATAATAAACGCGGCGATGTAGTGTTTGTTTCGTTAAGTATCGATCAAAAAGAAAGTGCTTGGCGTAAAAAAGTAAAATTAAACGATAAAAATGTAATACAGTTATATGCAAAAAATCAAAAAGCTTTAAATGATTTTTACCGATTAAGCTCTATTCCACGCTTTATTTTCATTGATCCTGAAGGAAAAATAATCAACAGTAATTTTCCTTTCCCAGACGATGCTAACTTTAAAGTTATGCTGGATCAGGTTCTTCCTAAAAAACAATAAACAAAGAGGCTGTCTAAAAAGGTCTTTGGTATAATCCCCGACATGTTTTTTGTCGGGGATTTTTTTTATTGTCCTCAAATTTTGTTAACTTGAGGTT
>NZ_FOVI01000059.1 GCF_900115115.1 Paenimyroides ummariense | reverse complement strand
CGGTGTATTTGGCGAAAGCTCATTCATTAGCTTAGCAGCATCTGCAGCACTTAAGAACCATTTTACGTTTGGTTCGTTCATTGCTAAATCAGATACTTTTGCTGAAAAGTTGAATAACTGTGTTGCCTGACCTGTTGGGCTTGCCGGACGTGTACCCACATTTACTGCAATGTTCTTTCTTGCCGAAATACAACTTCCGTTCTGGTTAGCTATATAATAACTTCCAGAGGTAATTAAGTAAGTACCCGGCAATGCTGCGGTTGTTGTATTATCCGTATACCAAACATAATTGGTACTTCCGTTTGTATTTAAATCTGCAATGGTTGTTCCTTCACAAGTAGTGATTGAGGCAATGGTAGGTATCGTTATGCTTGTTACCTGAACCTGAACCGCAATTCGGCTCGATTCGCAATTACCTATAACCTGTTGTACATAGTACGTTCCTGTTGCTACTTGTGTAGTTCCTGCCAACGGAATCATAGACTGCATTGATGAATACCAGTTTAAGGTTGCAGAAGGATCTTTAACAACTACTAAATCGTTTAATGTTGATCCGCCACAAACCGTTTGGAATGATGCTGTTGGCGCAGGTACTGTTGCAGCTACAGTAACCTGTATTGCCTGTCTTGCTGATTCACATGTTCCTACTACCGAACTTACATAATAAGTTCCTGTAGCCAATAAGGTACTAGATGGCAACTGTATGGTGCTTGTTGAACTGCTGTACCATTTTAACTGGGTATAGTTAAAACCGTCTACAACCATGGTTTGAACTCTGCTATTGCTACAAACATTCAATTGGGTTGTGGTTAAAGCCTGTGCCTGGTTTATTGTAACCTGTACCGGAGTGCGGGTTGTACTTTCACAAGTACCTACGGTTTGCGATGCATAGTAGGTTGTTCCGCTTACCAATGCCGTAGTTGCCGGTAATAATGTACCGCCTGTTGCCGCACTGTACCATTTAATGTTACTTCCGTTTATAACAATGCTGGCTAATGTAGCATTCTGACCTACGCAGAAGTTTTGACTACTTGCCGTTGGTGCTGTTACAAAAGCAGGTTCTGTAATGGTAAACGACTGTGTCTGCATACAATTGTTCGCATCTGTCACGGTAACTACATACGTACCTTTTCCTAAATTAGTTAAACTAGAGCCGCTTTGTCCGTTAGACCACAAATAGCTGTAAGGTGCTACACCGCCACTTGCAACCACAGAAACCGAACCGTCGTTTAAGCCATAACAGCTTATGTTGGTTGAATTACTTGTGGTAAACACAAGGGCTGCCGGTTGCGAAATGATTACCGATACCGGTGTACTTGCCGTACACCCGTTAGCATCTGTTACCTGAACTGTATAGTTGCCTACCACTAAATTACTAACTGTAGCATTGGTTGTTGATATTCCGTTAGACCACTTATAGGTAAAAGGAGCTGTTCCGCCGGTTACCGTTATGGTAGCTGTTCCGTTATTTCCTCCGTTACACAATACATCTCTGCTATTCGATAACATTGCCTGTATAGCTCCCGGTTGGGTTATTGTGAAATTTTCGGTAATGGTGTTTCCTGTTGAATCTGTTACCAGAACACTGTAAGTACCCGCAGCTAATCCGGTAGCGGTTGCGTTTGTACCACCGCTTGGCGACCATAAGTAGGTGTATGGTGCATTTCCGCCCATTGCTACAATGGTAGCTGTTCCGTCACTTGCCCCATTACATTTTACGTTGGTTTGAGATACAGACTGAACCATTAATGGTATTGGCTGTATAACGGTAAAACTTTCGGTTACCGTACAACCGTTTGCATCGGTTACCGTTACCGTGTAATTACCTGCAATTAATCCGGTTGCCGTTGCATTTGTACCGCCGCTTGGTGACCATGAGTAGGTGTAAGGTGCGGTTCCGCCTGTTACCGAAACAGTTGCAGATCCGTCATTACCACCATACCAGGTAACATCGGTATGAGAACTGCTTGCTATTGCTAAAACGGCAGGATCTGTAATGGTAGCGGTTTCCGTTAAAGTACATCCGTTGGCATCTGTAATGGTTACAGAATAAGTTCCCGCAGGCAAATTGGTTATAGAGCTGGTCGTTGCTCCTGTATCCCATAAATAGGTGTAAGGTGCCACGCCGCCTGTTGGTGCAAGTACAACACTTCCATTATTTGCTCCGTTACAAGTAATGCTTGTTGATGCCATATTAGATACAAGAGCATCCGGTTCATCAATCGTAACATTTGCGGTTGCAGTACGATT
>NZ_FOVI01000037.1 GCF_900115115.1 Paenimyroides ummariense | reverse complement strand
AGCATAGACGAGCATTACCTGGATATTACAGGGATCGACAGGTTTTTCGGTGCTTATCAGTGGACGCAGGAACTCATGCAGTCGGTAACCCGCCATACGGGGCTTCCCGTTTCTTTTGCCTTATCAGTAAATAAAACGGTGGCGAAAATAGGTACGGGCGAATCCAAGCCTGCCGGTAAAAGAGAAATAGCTTCTAACGGCGTCCGTCCGTTTCTCAATCCGCTGTCCATAAAAAAAATACCCATGCTGGGCGATGCTACCTTCCAGATGCTTTCAAGAATAGGTGTGCGCCAGATACACACCCTGGCAGAAATGCCTGTGGAGGTACTGCAGCAGATGATCGGTAAAAACGGCATCGATTTGTGGAAAAAGGCAAACGGCATCGATTTCTCACAAGTAGAGCCTTATACCGAACGTAAGTCGGTATCTGCCGAACATACATTCGATCAGGATACCATCGACCTGAACATGCTCCACGCGCTCATCAGCGGTATGGTAGAAAAACTGGCTTATCAGCTGCGCTGCGAACAATGGCTGGTTTCTACCGTAGTGGTAAAAATCCGTTATGCCAATTTCAATACCGAAACAAAACAGGCAAAAATTGCATACACTTCAGCAGACAACATACTTACAAAAACAGTACGTGAACTCTTTAACAGGCTGTACAGCCGCCGCATGCGCATCCGCCTCATCGGTATCCGTTTTACGGGACTGGTACGCGGAAACCTGCAGATCAACCTGTTTGAAGACACGCAGGAAATGGCGGCTCTTTATCAGGCAATGGACCGCATCAAGAACAGGTTCGGATACGATAAGGTAGGGCGTGCCGCCGGTTTTAATTTTAACGCTAAAGAAAACAGGTAATCATGTATATAAACTGTCATTCCTATCACAGCCTCAGGTACGGGACTCTTTCGGTAAACGATCTCGTTTCTCAGGCTCAAGCCTGTGATGTAAAGGTGCTTGCGCTTACCGATATCAATACGGTAACCGGAATTTACGATTTTGTAAAAGCATGTAAACAGGCAGATATCAAGCCCGTTGTAGGAATAGAATTCCGATCAGATAATCGTTTGCTCTATATCGGGCTGGCAAAAAACAATGCAGGCATTGCCGAAATGTGCAGGCTGCTTACCGCACGCAACTGCGATGGGGCTCAACTGCCGTTAAAAGCACCGGAATTTGAAAATGTATATGTTATTTATCCTTTTTCAAACCGCCCGAAGACACTCAGTCAAAATGAGTTTATAGGGGTCAGACCCGAACAATTGAATTTTCTCATTCAGAAAGAGTGGCAGGAATACCTTCCCAAAATGGTTATTTGGAGTCCGGTGACCGTTTCCGGAAAAAACGAACACAATCTGCACAGGATCTTACGGGCAATTGATCAGAATGTTGTATTATCTAAACTGTCCGAAGATGATTTTTGCAGCATAAGCGAAACCATGCTGCCTGTAGGTGATCTTTTAAGCATGTATGAAAATCATCCTGAAATTATTGCCAACACCAAAAAAATCTTGGAAGATTGTCTTTTTGAATTTGAATTTGATTCCACTAAAAACAGGAAACACTTTACTGGAAGTAAAGAAAGTGACATTGAGCTTTTAACGGAACTGGCAACGAGCGGTTTCAAAAAAAGGTATAAAGAAGATGATGAGGTAGCCTTTCAGCGGGTGTATAAAGAATTGAAAGTGATAGATCAATTAGATTTCAGCGGTTATTTCCTCATCACATGGGATATTGTCCGTTATAGTACCAGTTTGGGATTGATGCATATCGGCCGTGGCAGTGGTGCCAACAGCATCATTGCCTATTGTCTGGGTATTACAGACATCTGTCCTATAGAGCTGGATCTTTATTTTGAAAGGTTCCTTAACCTGAACCGTAAAACCCCTCCCGATTTTGATATCGATTGGAGCTGGCAGGACCGTAATACCATCTTGGAATATATTTTCAACCGTTACGGTAAAGACCACGTAGCCTTTTGCGGTACCAACGTAGAATTCAAATACCGTTCTATTTTCCGTGAAGTAGGTAAAGTGTTCGGACTCCCAAAAGAGGAACTTGATGCACTTGCAAAGAATCCAATGGAACGGCACGATGATAATTCGGTGGTGAAACTGGTGCACAAATACGGAAAAATGTTGGAAAAATATCCCAACCAGCGCAGCATGCATTCTTGCGGTATCATTATTTCCGAAGAACCCATTACCAACTACACCGCACTCGAAATGCCGCCCAAAGGTTTTCCCATCGTTCAGTTCGATATGCACATTGCCGAAGACATCGGTTTCGAAAAATTCGATATTTTAAGCCAAAGGGGCATCGGTAGCATCAACGATGCGGTAAAGCTAATCGAACAAAACCAGGGCATTACGGTAGATATCCGGGATACGTCTATTTCTAAAAATGAGAAGCAGTGTAATGAATTCCTTAGCCGCGGACAAACCATCGGCTGTTTCTATATTGAATCTCCCGCCATGCGCGGATTGCTCAGAAGGCTTAAGTGCGACAATTATAAAACGCTGGTGGCGGCATCATCCATCATCCGTCCGGGTGTGGCGCAGTCGGGTATGATGAAGGAGTACATCTTCCGGCACAACTACCCCGATCAGTTCGAATATTTTCATGAGGTATTTCAGGAACACCTGGGTGATACCTACGGCATTATGGTGTATCAGGAAGACGTCATTAAGATCGCCATGCATTTCGGCGGACTCACAGCTGCAGACGGAGACATCCTGCGCAGGGCAATGAGCGGCAAGGGGCGTTCGCTGGCAGCATTACAGAAGGTAAAAGATAATTTCTTTGCCGCCTGTGCTAAAAAAGGGCATAGCGAAGCATTAAGCCGCGAAGTGTACCGTCAGATCGAATCCTTTGCAGGCTATTCGTTTTGCAAGGCGCATTCGGCTTCCTATGCTGTAGAAAGTTACCAAAGCCTTTACCTCAAGGTATATTACCCTTTGGAATTCATGGTGGCAGTCATCAACAATATGGGGGGCTTTTACCGTACCGAGGTCTATGTGCACGAAGCACGAATGTCGGGTGCCGTAATTTTAAACCCCTGTGTCAATAACAGCGAATACCACACCACGCTTTACGGTAACAATGTGTATCTGGGATTTATGCACCTTCAGGGATTGGAAGCAAAGTTGGCAGAAAATATACCTGGTGAGCGTAGAAAAAATGGAGCGTTCACTTCACTTGAAGATTTTGTTAAGCGTATTCCTATAGGTATCGAAGCAGTACAGATACTTATCTTTATTGGTGCGTTCCGTTTCACGGGAAAGAATAAAAACGAGCTGCTGGTACAGGCACGTTTGCTTTTGGTAAACTTTAAACCCCAAAACCGCAGCTTGATGCTGTTGGAAGAGCCTGCAAAAGAGTTTAAACTGCCGGAGTTGTCAAGGTCTCGTTTTGAAGATGCATTTGATGAAATCGAATTGATCGGTTTTACGGTATCCTGCACACCTTTCGATCTGCTGCAGACAAAGCATAGGGGTGAAGTGATGGCTAAAGATCTGATACACCATCACAAAGGCGAAGTAAAGATGCTGGCGTACCTTATTTCCCGCAAACATGTACCCACAAAAAAAGGGGCTATGTTCTTTGGTACATGGATCGATGTGGAGGGAAATTATTTCGATACGGCACATTTTCCAGATTGTCTGGAGCAATATCCGTTTCAGGGAGGGGGGTGTTACCTGTTGCTAGGCAGGGTAGAGGTGGATTATCATTTTCCTACAATAACAATACTTAAAATGGCAAAAATGCCGTTCATCCCCGATCCGCGTTATTCGCACGACAAACAGCGCGAATTCGATGTCCATCGTCAGATAAAGGAAGATGTTTCCATGACCCAGCGTAAACCTTACCCGCAGGAACATGAGATAGGTTTACCACGACGTAAGATCAATGAGCAGTACAACTTTAAAGATGTAATGAATAACAAACAGTAATCGAGAACAAAAACAGTAAATATCAAAAACAAATTATTATATGTATTGCGAATCAAAGCGCCATTAGTGAGAAAACAATAGTTGAACCGACGAAGAGAGCGTAAGATGATGGGGGAGCGGAGCGACGTTTCGATCAGATAGTGAACAAGGAAAAGTTCAACCGTTTTTGAACTGAGGCAAGACCAAAAAGAAAAGACTTTTGCTTCTTTTAGTCTATTAAAAGAAGAGAAAAACCGAAGTGTATCTGCTACTGATATAGATATTTTGAAGACACATATTTCTACCACTCCAAATCTTGTTCAGTGAGTTTGTGGTTGCTGAGCTCGTTGAAGTATCGTACTGCCGTCAGTTCAAGCGATAGTCAAGAACCAGCTATCTCGTCATAATATCCCAGTGAAAATGAAAACATAATAAATCAACCCACACGAATCAAATGGGGTATGAGCTTTTAATAGCGTGTCGAATAACTGAATGAAGCGTAAGGTGATCGTGCGGTCAGTGAGCCTGACGAACTGCGATCAGGTAGGTTCAAAAGTTCAATTCGACCGTTTAAAAGGTCGCCGCCAAAAAAGATTTTTGATACTTTTTATCTCTAAAAAGTATGAGGAAGCCGAAATACATCTATTACTAACAAAGGAGATCTCAAGCTAGATATTTCTAAAACTTACAATCCACGTCAGTTCTAGCCCCGTCGAGAACCAATACATCCAAACTAAAAATAACAGTTTGCTGTCACCCCTTGCTTGACAAGGGGTCTCACAAGAAGAGAGTATAGGGAATTTAATATTACTAAAATAATACAAAGCACGTAAAAGTATAAGAAAACCGAAATATTTCAATTACTAACAATGGAGATCTAAAAGCCAAATATTTCTACCACCCCATACCTTCGTCAGTTCGAACATAGTAATCAACCAGAACATTAAAATATTAAGAAAAATACCCAAGCAAGGCTAATCAGATTTATTTCCAAAATGGATCAAAATATAGGAACAATAAGAAAAATATATGAAGCTTTTTAACGATACCGAACTCTTTACAACGGGTACAAGAGGCAATAAGGAATTCGACCTTCCAGATGGCGATGTAATGCTGATTGATAATTTCTTCAGCAAGGAAGAATCCGACAATTTTTATGATAAGTTATTAACCGCAACCCCATGGCGTGAATATGAAATGCCAATGTACGATAAAATAGTAACCGCTCCGCGCATGATTTCTTGGCATCAGGATAAAGAAGTGAATATACCCTCGGGTAATGCACCCGAATTTACTGCTGACCTACATGAAATCCGCGAGCGGGTAGAAACGCAGACCAACTTAAAGTTCAATGCCGTGCTTTTAAACCTGTACCGCAACGGCAACGACAGTGTATCATGGCACAGCGATAAGATCGATAGGTCGGGTAGCAATCCAATCATCGCATCGGTAACTTTCGGCGAAACACGCATGTTCCGCTTAAGGCATAAATTTAGGAAAGAGGTGCCTCAGGTTGATATACCGTTGTATCACGGCTCGTTCCTGATAATGGCAGGCAAAACCAACAGTTTCTGGGAACACTCAGTTCCTAAAACCACTAAAGAGGTATTACCCAGAATCAATCTTACCTTTCGCAGGGTCATCAGGTAAAATAAAAATTATTTACAACAATATACCAGTACATATTACAACGTATATTGTAATCACCAATTATGTTCGGATTTTCATCAAAAATGTTCGTTTAATTAATTAATAATTCTCAAAAAGATTTTCAAAGTATCTTGTTATTGTTAACCTGTTTCATAATCTCATATTAAATTAAAAATACATTTGTCTTCCATTAACCTCTGCTTTTTAATGTTTATTACCCTGTCATTCAGAACGTCATACGCTGTTTAATTGAAATATCTGCAAAAAAATTGACGTATAATTTTCATTGTGCTAGGTGTTTAGCACATTCGGCGTAGATCTTCAATAACTACCGAAGTTGTTTATTAACGAAGTTTTAACAGCACTTAGTTTTTAATAATAAACAATTAATTCAACATCTATAGCTCTTTTTGTTAAAAATCTTGGCAATTGTACTGAACTTCTATATCCTCACATAAATCAAAAACAGTTAAAATAGTTCGGCAATTATATTCTCTAAAAATAATGGCTGGTATATGTAAACAATACTTAAAGCAACATAAAACTTTTACGTCTTTTTCAATAAAAAGACACGCTGCATTTGCAGCGTGTCTCACGATTAAAGTGCTGTACAATATCTAAAGATAGAACCAACTTAAAAGCTGCTTACCCAATTATTATATCCTTATATTCAGTACCGCAATCTTCAATCCTCACCATAAACCAAAAAAAATTATGAAAGATATTTTAATATTTATATATACTAAACAATGAATAGCCCTGCAATAGCAGCTGCGTCAGATCCGCTTAGAATCTCATCGTATGCAGCCGATCCTGCTGCCGCACCGAATGCATTTGCAGTATTGAACCCTGCCTGGTTCACATTTTCTTCACCGGCATAAACGGCGTTTGTTGCAGCCGGCATATTTCCGCCATTGTCCAATTCAATCCAGCCTTTGTTGCTGCGTATTCTTCGAACTTGCGATGCGTGTCTTGCCTCAACCGAATGTATCTGCAAAGCAGCCTGTAATATCTGTCTGTTGCCCATTACGTTCCCTGCCTGACCTTTGTAGGCACGTACACCTGTGTCTTCAAATGCCTGTGCCAGTATCAGGAACTGGTTGTAATCGCTAAAAGGAGTAAAATTATTTCCTGCCGTAAAATCAAATGTTGGTTTTGCCACCGGCGTTTCACCAAGCGATGTTAAAGCGGCCTTTAAAAAAGCTACATGGGCAGTTTCGTGCTTTGCAATCTGCATAAATACCGTTCGGTCTGCAGACGGTATCAGCCCGCCGGCACTCAAGCCCATTCGGTAATACTCGTCTTCCAGATATTCCAGTGTAAGGGCAAGCTGCAGTGCATCTGTAAGTGCACCTGTATCTAGCACAGTATTGCCCAATACTTTGTTCGTTCCGGCATTGGCTTTTGTAGAAAGTAAACTACCCAGCCCTAAGGGAATTGCTGCTATGGCTGCCTTGGTTCCAAAATGGGTAACACCTGTTAGCGCGTCCAACCTTGTTGCTTCCTTGCTATAAAATTTATCGTCAGAAAGCTTTTCTAATATCTTAAGTAAATTCATATTATAATGTCTTTAAATTATTGAATACCAAGTTCCTTCCATGTGAAAGGTGTTTTAATGAAACCTGCGGCAGTAGCTGCTATTTCTTTGGGTTCTTTAGCCAGATCCAAACCGTTGGCATCAATTACGTCGTCTCCTGAAAAATCAGCCGATCCGGGATTGATCAGGTCGCGTATAGCAGCTGCATGGCGTGCTTCAACCGAAACGATCTTTCCGGCTATAACCAGATAATCCGGATTCGCAATATATTTTCCTGCGCCGTTGTATGCTGCAACACCGGTATCTTCCAAAGCCTTTGCAGTAGCAAGTACCGAATTGCGGTCATTGAAGTTTACATTCGGATAGTGGAATTCAAGTGCCGGTAATACATTTGTAGTAGCACCGCTTATTGCTGCCTTAAAAAAATCTCTGTGGATTACTTCGTGGTGGTACAAGTCGGTAAATAGTTCTCTTTCTTTGGTAGAAATACCCGAATAAAAATTGTTTACCACCTTTGTATAAAAATCTGCTTCCAACTGTTCCAGTGCATAGGCATAATTCAATATACCTACGTCGCCTTTACCTAAATCAAAGACATCGGAATGTTGCATAATAGGTTCGTCTTCACAACCAACCAATGTAAGTCCTGCAAGGGCGAGTGTCACACCGCTCAGCTTTAGAAAATCTCTTCTTCCGGTATCCAGCGTGGTTTGCGCGTTGGATACACTGATAATTCCTTTTTTCATAATGCTTAAATTTTATAGATATTGGTTTACGGCATTAAAACGGTATCAATAACGTGAATTACTCCGTTCGACTGGTTTACATCGGCAATGGTTACTTTTGCACTAGTGCCTTTTACGTCGGTTACATATAAATCGTCTCCTTTCGTCCAGAAGGTAAGCGGTGCACCTGCTATGGTAGCCATTGTTGCTTTACCTTTTCCGGCTTTAACAGCATCCCAAACGTCCTTTGTACTGTAGTTGCCCGCAAGCACGTGGTAAGTAAGTATTTTGGTCAGCATCGCCTTGCTTTCAGGTTTTACCAATTCTTCAACGGTACCTTTAGGTAGTTTTGCAAAAGCTTTGTCGGTTGGCGCAAACACGGTAAACGGACCTTTACCTTGCAGTGTTTCTACCAGTCCCGCCGCCTTAACTGCTGCTATCAGCGTTTTATGGTCTCTAGAGTTAACGGCATTTTCAATGATGTTTTTAGAAGGGTACATAGGTGCACCACCTACCATGACCGTTTTTTCCTTTGTTTGGGCAGATGCCGTTTCAGTGAAGGCAAATGTTAAAGCTGCTAAAACAAATGCTGCAATTGTTGTTTTAATTTTCATGTCTATTTTTTTTAAAATTGTTAATTGTTTATAGATTCATTTACGATGATACTTTTTTTTTGGATTTAAATTAATCGTAAAATTTTTAGTTTTTTTAATAAATTTTTATTTTTAGTTAAAAAGAGCCTATTTTCTTTGGTGTTACCGAAGGTTCAAAATCAAGACTTACAGAATTCATGCAGAATCTCTTCCCGGTAGGTTCCGGTCCGTCGTCAAAAATATGCCCAAGATGCGATCCGCATCTTCCGCAAACTACTTCGGTCCGTACCATGTTATGCGAAGAATCTTTTTTATAGAGCACGCTTTTAGCCCGCAATGGTTCGTAAAAAGACGGCCAGCCACACGCAGATGCAAATTTTGCTGTCGATAAAAACAGACCGTTGCCACATACCGCACAGTAGTAGGTACCCTTGGTTTCATTCCGGTATAACGATCCTGTGAACGCCTGTTCGGTTGCGCCTTCGCGTGCTACCTTATACAGTTCTTTAGAAAGTATTTTTTTCCATATTTCATTAGATACGTTTAAAGCTTTGGTGTCTGTTCGCGAATAATAGGGATTGTCTGCTTTAAACTGATTTGGTTGAGCTATAGCTGGTTGTATAAAAAAAAGAAAGCATAAACAGGTTAGGGCTATATTAATGGTTTTTTTCATAATTTTCAGTATTTAGTGATGTGATGGATGAATTTTCAAACTTTTACTATTATTTACGATATATTTTAAGATGCAGATGTTGGGGTTAACATAAAATGTTTACTTTTATAAACAAAAAGAAAGGCTATCAAAACAGTTTATTCAGAAGAAGATCTTATCGTTTTGTTGAATCAGAAAAACGAAACAGCTTTCAACTACCTGTACGATCACTATAGCGGTGCATTGTACGGTGTGGTTTTGCGCATTGTATCTTCTAAAGAATATACCGAAGAAGTTATTCAGGATGTTTTTGTGAAAATATGGAACGGCATAACGCAATATGATGAATCCAAAGGTCGCCTTTACACATGGATGATCAATATCGCTCGCAATACCGCCATAGATTACCTTAAATCAAAATCCTTTCAAAACCAGCTAAAAAACCAGTCTGTTTCAGATTTCGTATATACTATAAAGGAGGAATCGCAAATAAACGAATCAGATTTTATCGGTTTTTCAAAGGTGCTCGATAAGCTCGAAACCGATAAAAGGCAGCTTATCGTACTGGCATATTATCAGGGATATACACAAGTTGAAATTTCAGAAAAATTAAAGATCCCCATTGGTACCGTAAAGACAAAAATGAGGAGTGCTTTGTTAAAATTAAGAGATTTACTAAAAGAATATCAATAAAAGTGAACACGAAAGAATACATATCGTCAGGAATAATAGAATCTTATGTACTTGGTATTGCTACCGGGGAGGAAGCGGCTATTTTCGAATGTATTATGAAAAATAATGCAGAGGTTAAGGCTGCATATTTAGAAGCTCAAAGGATAATGGAAGAACTTGCTGCTGCCCAGGCCGTAGCTCCGCCCGTTGACTTAAAGGCAAAGGTATGGGATAAAATTAAACAGCAGACTGCATCTGAACCTTTGGTTTCAAACATTAATTCTTCCCAACAAAAGTCTGTCGAAGTCAAACAACTCCTTGCTAAAGCAAGTCCTGGTAAGTGGAAAAAATGGGCTGTTGCGGCATCTGTACTTTTTGTGGTTGGTTTGGCGTCAAATATTTTTTGGTGGCAACAGCAAATCCATACACGTAGCGAACTAAATCTTCTTGCAGTACAATTGTCAGATCAAGGAAGTAAATTAGAGCAGGTTCAAAAAAAATGGGCACTGGCATCAAATTCTGATATTCAAACCATACAGTTAAACGGAGTAGAAAAGCATCCCGGATCCAAAGCTATTGTTTTTTGGGATAAGTCTACAAAAAACGTATACTTACATTCTGTAAACCTACCGCAGCCACCTAAGGGAATGCAGTATCAGTTGTGGGCTATAGAAAATGGTAAACCGGTCAGTGCAGGTATGTATTCTCCCGAGAAAGATACCGAAATAGTGCTTTCAACCATACAGTCTGCGCAGAATTTTGCCATAACTCTTGAAAAAGCGGGTGGTGTAGAATCACCTACTTTGCAAAACATGTACGTTATTGGTGGGGTGTAAGTTAGTTTAACATTAATCAGGTTACCTTGCCTAATTTGTCTGCAGAAATAAATAATTGCTGGCGCAGTACGTGTAAATAATATATTCTCAACAATTTCTTTTATAATTTCTTTAACTGCCTTTTTACCGGGTAGTTAGTATCTTTGAATATAAATCTTTTTTATTTTAGTAATTAGGGGCATCAATGTTTTAAAACTGTATTGATGCCTTTAGTTATTTAAAACTATCAGTTATATCTTTGATTTTTTATGCTTCATAATGGGGGCATTTTTTTTTGTTAAAAGCTTAACAAGGTATTTTGTTCTAAATATTTAAAGCTAATTTTAATATTGGGGTAGCGGTCGTATAATACAAAACTGATTAATTCTGTAAGTTTCTGCGCTCTTATCTGGTCACTATCAGAAACAATTATACCAAATCTATTATCAACCGATGGTTGTAATGCTGATCTGAAAGATCCTTTACCTACCAATGAATTTCTGTATTCATCGTTTATTCTGAAGTCAAGCATTTTGAAAATATGCGATAAATGCCAAAGGTGGCTTGCTGCTGCAAAAGACTGCACACTGTCTTTCAAGGTAAAATGACTTACGTAATGGTTTAATTTCATTAAAGTTAAATAAACCGCAATGATATAGATTTAAAATAGATGCTATGTGACTACATTGTTATCATTACAACAAGAAATATCTTACCCCTTAATAAAACGATGCTGATACGGATGTACTTTAAATAAGGTTAAAGTTGTAAATTTAGACTAAGGAATAAAACAAATTGAGTTATGAACGAAGAATTATCTAAAGTTGTGGTTACACTAAACAATAAAAAAGGTATTGATGGTTTACTGAATACTGCAGAAAGGTTCGGTGCAACCCAGATCACAAATTACGAAGGAATTGGGGGAAGACCCGTTTTTGAATTTTCTATTGTAGCAGCAAAAGAGGATAAATTTGCAGCAGCACTAAAATCAGAATTTGTTGATGTTACAGCTAAAAAGTAGTGCTGTAATATGCTTTAATATTTTAAAACCAGGTAGAAGTTGAATGACTTGTAAATGAATTATAAAATAGCTGTCAAGGAAATTATTAAGCTTTTTTAAATAGGATTTGTCGTTTTTTGTAAAAATTCTTGTACTGTAGATATTCAGGTCATGAAAGTGAATACTCAGAATAATGATATGGATTACACAAAAAGAATGGCAAGCGTAATAATAACTATAGCGCAATACATTTAGAAATATTAAATTATCTGGTTATAGAATAGCAATTGATTTTTTAGTTCCGGTCTGGTTTTCAGATTGGAACTTTTTTTTAGTTCTAAAATTATAAAACCTACTATCTTTAAAAATAAAGACAGCGTAGTTTGTGAAGTGGTTATGCTTTATGTAACCGGTGCTTTCAACATAGTATAATAAACCTGATGAGCACAACCACTTTATAAAAAAATAAAAGTCAGCACATTGCTAAAATCTTTTAGTTATGTAAACACCTAATATTATAAGCGTCAGCCCGCCAATTCTTCCGTAGCTTATAGGGTGGTGTTTGGCACCAAGAATCTGATAATGTTCCAAAAGCATCGAAATTCCAAGTTGTCCGGCGATGATCAGGCCAAATGCCAGACCGGGACCAATTCGCGGAAAAGAATAAATAATAACCGAAACATAAAATGCACCCAGTATGCCCCCTAACCAAGAATAGACTGGTGCGTTTTTTAAATCTTTCCAAGAAACGTTCTGTGATGTAAATAAAATAAAAAGTATCAGCGCAAGCACGCCTACCGTAAACGAAATCATTGCGGCATGCAGCGGACTTCCGCCCGTCTTTGCCAGTTTGCTGTTTAATGCGGCCTGAATCGGCAGTCCTGCTCCTGCAGCTGCTGCCATTATAATCCAAATAGTTTTATCCATAATTAATTGTATTTAGTTGAATCCTCTTTCATATTGCCATGGAATATCGGCTGTTTCATTAAGTTCAATTGCTGCATGTAGCGCAAAATACGGATCCCGTAAATGTTCACGGGCAATAACAACCAGGTCTGCTTTACGGTCTTTAATTATTTCATCAGCCTGTTGTGCGTCGGTAATCATACCTACGGCTCCCGTAGGCAGATCAGTTTTATTTTTAATGGCTGTTGCAAACGAAAGTTGGTAATTGGGTTTCACTATTGTTTGATCTACCTGCACAAAACCACCACCGGAAGCTGTTATAAAATCTACACCCATACCTTTTAAAATAGCAGCAAGTTTAACGCTGTCTTCCAATTTCCACCCATGGGTACCTCCGTCATAATCTACTGCCGAAAGCCTTAGCATTAAAGGCATTTCTTTAGGAATAACACTTCGTAACTGTTGCACTATTTCAGTAAGAAAACGAATCCTGTTTTCAAAACTTCCTCCGTAGTCATCAGTTCTTTTATTGATCATTTCAGAATAGAACTGATGAATCAGATAGCCGTGTGCCGCATGTAGTTCTATCGCATCAAATCCGGCTTTTACGGCATTTTTTGCAGCGTAAGCAAAGTCCTCTTGTGTCTGCTTAATTTCATCAATAGTCATTTCTACCGGAAGGTGCTGGTTAATAGGTGTGGCAGAAGCACTTTTGGCAATCCATCCGCCCTGTGCAGGCGCCAGCGGTTTCATACCGTCTTTAGGATGCGTGGTACTTCCTTTTCCCCCGGCGTGCCAAAGCTGTACGGCAATTTTTGCTCCTTGATCGTGAACAAAATTTACTATGGGTTTCCACGCTTCTGTCTGTACTTCGTTCCATATACCTGTATCGTAAAGTGTACATAAACCTTCTGCTGAAACGGCTGTGCATTCGGTAATTAGCAGTCCGGCACCGCCAACTGCTCGGCTGCCTAAATGCACAAGATGCCATGCACCCGGAATACCATTTTGGGCACTGTATTGCTGCATGGGCGAAACTACGATCCTGTTTTTAAGTTCCATAGACCGTATCTGGAACGGTGTAAATAATGCGCTCATCTTTTTATCTTTTTGTTGATACAAAGTTCGGTGGCAGCGCAAAGAAATAAAATGAACCAGTTTAAAAAATCAGGTTGAAGTAGTTCAAGGTTTACGGGAAACTTTCTTGTTCCTGATCTTAGAAAGAAATTCGGTTGACATTCCAAGAAATGAGGCGATGATATATTGCGGTATAAGGTTTACGAACTGCGGATAGGCTGCCGCAAAGCTTACATAGCGCTCTTCGGCAGATTGTGTAAGGTTGGTAATTAGTCTGCGTTGCTGCGCGGCTAACCCGCGTTCGGCAATGATTCTGAAAAACATTTCGAATTTCGGGTTCATGTTCTTAAGGATTGCTTCATCTTCAAAGCTAAGCTGTAAAACTGTCGACTTTGTAACGGCTTCTACAAATAAGGTAGCCGGCTGTTGGTAAATGTAGCTGTTGTAATCGGTAATCCACCAATCGGCAGCAGCCAGCGCAATGGTTGTTTCATTGCCTAACGGGTTTGTAATAAACGAACGTAGGGCACCTTCGGTTACATAAAAACGGTGTTGTGCTACAAAGCCCGGCTGCACGATCAGTTGCTTTTTACGCAGCGTTTTTTCCCGGAAAAACGAAGCAAACTGCAAGGCTTCCTCATCAGTCACTTTTACACGCTGTTTTAAAAATAAAATAATTTTTGCTTCTTCCATCGGCAATATCCTTAAAAAATAATCAAAGCTAAAATAGTAAAAGAATTCTTAACATCACATTTTTGAAAGATTCAAGTCTTTATCCTTTTCATTTGAGTGTGCAGGTAATCAAGCGTAAAATAGTTTAGCTAAGCCATACTAACTTTCTTATTTTTTAATATATTTGCTTCAAATTAGGTGGCTGTCTAACAGCCTGTATAGGCAGCAGCTTTTTAGTTGGTGTCTATTTTTTTTCTTCCTTTTAATATTTCAATAAACATTCTTGCAGGCAGTTCATTTTGGTATAAACATCTTTTTGATTTGGTATCTCATTATCAGGAAATGTAGTAATATATAATTTGATGTTTTAACTTTCATAACAGCTCAAGAACAATAGTTTTTCCGCTAGCATGTCAAAAGATGTATTTTATCAATTAGTTTTGCTATTGTGAATTAAGCAGAAATTTGTATTTAAAATAGCAATAGTTATTTTTTATGATTTAAAATGGTGTGATTTCTAAGTATAAAGCTGTAAATTTATGTTCTGTTTTTAATTGTTTAAAAACAGAAGTTGCATTCATAAATTAAATCAATTTAATATGGATCATATATATGCAGAATTAGAAAAGATCGTATGCGGTAAGGTAGTAGAATTTGAGAAGTTTTTGCAGCAGTTTCAGGAAAATTTCAGTGGAACAGGTTTGACGAAGATCATAGAAAAGAAAAACGAATTGAAGTTGTTTTGTGCGGAATATGTACATAAAGAATACCCATTGGATACTTTGATGTTTGTAGAAGGCAAATATATTCACACGGCTGATTCTGTAGTATATTTTCGTTCTATGAAGTATATGCATAACAGGGTAAAAGAACTCGATAAGCTGTTTGCAGAATTTTTAGATACGTTCATTAATATGCAGGTGTCAAAATAGCTTATTTAAATAACATCTCTCATGTTAACAGAAGCTACTAAATGTAGCATGTTTCAATTTATTTCGTGTTGTTCTGTCACTTTTTTTTCACTATTTAGCATGGAACAGGAAATAACAAGTGAAATTAATAAAGGAACAGAAAAGTTTCTGAATGCTTTTACATTTTTAATTGTAATCCTAAATATATTAATAAAAAAGAGGTTGCAGTAAAAACATGCAACCTCTTATTAACCAAAAAAAACACTTATGAAAGTACAAATATAGTAATTTTATATGCGTGCATATAATTTTAATTTTTTTTTAACTGTTGATTCCCATGCAGGTGTTTTATAGATTGTCAAATCTGATTTTAGGCTGACCACCGGTTTCAATGCTACAGAATTTTACTTTGAATTGTAATTTTTCTATTTTGTGGTCTGAAATACCAGGAAATGATGGTTACAACCAAGAGAATCAGTGACGGTATAGCCTCAGCAAATCCCTTACCCACCGCCAAATGAGAAACAAAAGCCCCAGACATGGCAAAGAAAAACCCTGCGTAAGCCCATTCTTTTAAGAGTTTACATTTCGGAAGTAAAACAACGATGACTCCTAACAACTTCCATACACCAAGAATACTTAAAACGTACAAAGGATACCCAAGTGCTGTGACAATTTCGTTATAACCGCCAATCTGTAGCATCTGCTGTACACCACCAGCCGTCATTCCCAAACAAAGGAATATAGTAGCAATCCAATAAATAATGTTTTTTGTTTTCATATAAACTATTTTAATTTGCCGGCAATTTCCTGCAGCTGGTTATGTGCCATATTAATACCTTGTGCAAACGGCATCTGCAGCAGCTGGTTTCTAAATTCTACAGACCTAAAAACAATGTGTATTGTAAGACGGCTTGTTTCATCGGTCAGTTTTTCAAATTCCAGAAATTCAAGTTGTACTGGAAACGCTGTGTTTTCCATTTCGAAAGTTCGTATGATTTTCTGGTTTGGAATAAATTCATGTATGGTTCCGTTTGCACGGAAAACTACATTTCCGTTGTATGAGGTTTCAAAAGCATAAGAACCGTGTTTTTTGTTTTCCATCTTAAGGACTTTTGTTCCCATCCACTGTTCAAAAAGCTCAGGTTCATCATAAGCTTTAAAAAGTAGTTCCAAAGGCAGGTCAAATTCCCTTGTAATAACCAGTTCCTGTTTGCCGTCTTCAGCATGTACCTTGGTTTGCTGTTCCATATTAACTTTTATTTTGCGATTTATAGTTTTGCATTACTTCCTGCAGCTTGTTAAACCTGTCATTCCACATTTTCCGGAAAGGCTCAATAAAATCTGCTACCTGCTTTAATTTTTCAGCATTAATGTGGTAGTATATTTCCCTTCCGTTTTGTTCCTGCTTTAACAGTTCACATTCAGTAAGTATCTGCAGGTGTTTTGAAACCGTTGGTCGGGCTGTCTCAAAGTTCGAAGCTATAGCACCTGCGGTCATAGATTGGGAGGTAACCAGCACAAGTATAGCTCTTCGGGTGGGATCTGCAATAGCTTGGAATACGTCTCTTCTTAAATTCATTTTAAATATGTTCAACTCCGTCTTTTAATGTGAAGTTATTTAACTACAAATATAAATGAAGTTATTTAACTACACAATAGCTATTTGTTAGATTCTGCTTTTAAATTTTCTTTATTGTAATGCAGTGTAATTAAATTACCAAAATGTGAAAGTTATTTACAGTAAATAAAACTTCAGCTCCTCAAAATTTGTAAATCAAAACAGTGGAGATATTGCTTCGCATTGCGGGAAGATCAATATTTATACCTTCGGGACTACTCAAGATTCAAGGTAAACAGTTTTCGTATTTTTGTCCCGAAATGTATAAAGGTATATTTTTTAACGAACTGCATCATACAGATTTTTTATTGGAATTTTTTAGGTTTTTGTCAATTCCTAACTGCATTTTTACTATTAGCCAACGATGTACGGTATTGGCAGCCTTAATGTTTTCAGTATTTGCACAAACATTTTTGTTTTAATTGAGTGTTAGTTTAGTTAATAAAGTTGTGATTATGGTATTTGTGATGTGTATCGCATCCTTATTATTAATATATTGATTGGCGAAGCATCAGTATTTTATTAGGAATTGTATTGTTTACAGCTGTTATTATTTTTTTTAATTACAAATACTTATTATTAAGCTTTTTACTGGGTATTAGTTCTTTAAAATTTGTAACTGGTTTAAACCGGCTGCTATACAATAGTTGATTATTTATAGTTAATTTTTATTATGGAAATTCCCGTTATTTTAAATACTTCTCTGCAAAATTCAGATAAGATTTTAAAGCGTCTTTAAGAAATTTAGCAGAATCTTCTTTAACCAATTCACCTTTTTCATTAAAGTAATCCTGTACATTGGCTAAGTATATTTCGGGTTGTTGCATTGTAGGCATATTTAAAAAGGTTAATGATTGCCTTAAATGATGATTGGCTCCAAAACCACTAATTCCACTAATTGAAGAGGAAATAATCATGGCTGGTTTGCTGTTCCATACACTTTTACCATATGGTCTTGATCCTACATCCAATGCATTTTTAAGTGCAGCAGGTAAAGATCTGTTATGCTCTGGAGTTATAAAAATAATTCCTTCCATACTCTTAACTTTTTTTCTGAAAACAGCGTAGGTTGCTGGTTCGTTAGCTTCATCGTAATCTTGATTGTAGAGTGGTAAGTCATCAATTGTGATTATTTCAAATTGGTACCCTAGCCTTTAGATTTGTTCTTTGAAAAATTCATAAATTTATTAACAACCAAAACTGGCAAAGTACACCATTCGCTCTGCAAAGCTTTTAGACTTATC
>NZ_FOVI01000036.1 GCF_900115115.1 Paenimyroides ummariense | reverse complement strand
GTCAGTTAATAAACGAATGTGCAGACGGCGTGAAGTGTAGCGAAGAAGCACACCAGGCAAACCGCAGATCTGAGTTTATTATTCTGGAGATGTAGGATTAAAAGATAAATTAGCATTTATACAACAAAAGCAGGGAATATACTCCCTGCTTTTTTGTTAAAACCTGTGTAGAACAAATTCTACAAACACTACAAAATAAGTACTACACAATGTTTTTTTGTGACGTGTTAACTTTGTATCATAGAATTTTAAAATAATTGTTCAACTAAAATTCTGTTAGGGCAAACAGAGTCAAAAGTAAATACGGTCTTTGATATTTAATCAAGAAAGTCAGAGAAACAATAGATAGAGAATTCTATTATGAGTAAGTAGGGAGTTGAAAAAAGGAAATAGTTATTGTTGTTAAGTTAGAGCGAGGGATTTTTATTCCTCGCTTTATCAATTAATAAATTATGACTTTATAGGTAGCTACAGTAATAGTTTTATTTTTTTTAGTTATGAATTTTAAAGAAATACATATAGGTGAATTAATCAGAAAAATAGTGAAAGAGGATCAATTAGATCCCTATAAAATATGCAGCTATTTGGAAATTTCGGAAACAGAACTGACTAAAATATATCATTCTAAAAGTTTAGACAGTGAACTGCTGCTAAAATTAAGTAAAGTGATAAAATACGATTTGTTCAGGGTGTACTCACAGCATCTGCTTTTTTATGCACCTACAAACAACAATCAGCAAACAAATAGAAAGCCCGATAGTGATATTCCGGTGTTTCGTAAAAGTATCTATACAAAAGAGATTATTGATTTTGTGTTGGAATTAATTCAAAACAAAACAAAAACACAAGCCGAGATTACCGAACTGTACGGTATTCCTAAAACTACATTACATAATTGGATTAAAAAATATAATAAATAATGAGCATTAATTACAAAAAGATATTTCAAGATATTTTAGATATAAAATTTCCTGAAAAAACAGAACTGCATACCATTGTATCAGAAAAAGAAATTAATGATTTCTACGATGTTTTAAGTCTGAACAAAATAATTTTTGGTACTGAAAACAAAGAAAATAAGCATAAATCGTACGATCCATCTACAATAACAAAGGTTTTAAAATATCAGCAGGAAAACAATTTAAGCAATATTGAAACGGCACGTAAATTCAATTTAAGCCGTAACACAGTAAGTGCGTGGAAAAAGAGAGTAAATTTTAATAATTCTGCAATGGCATAAAAAAAAGAAAAGCACCTGTCAATGAAGACAGATGCTTTTCTATAACCAAAAAAAACACTTATGAGCTACAAATGTATAAATTATTTTTGAAGTTCAAAATATAACAAAGAATAATTTGTGTTTTTTATGATTTTTTTATTTCTTATGAATCAACCTCGTCAGCTTAATAGATAAATCGGTAAAGATCATTTTGGCGTTTCCGTTTCGCTCTATGTGATAGGTGGCATCTTCAATTTCCTGATAAATCTCTAAAATATTGTGTTCGTTTACAAAAGGCGCAAAATTCTTCAGTTTAAAATTTTCAACTTTTGGTTCCATATAAACCAATTCGGCAGTGCTGTAATTCAACAGTAAAGCCTGGCGAAACAATTCCATACAATGATTCAAAAAAAGTTTTTGTTTTTCTCGACCAATAGACGCTATTTCATCGCTCCATTTAATTAAATCGCTTACAACACGTGCGTTTTTATTGGCACGAAACGCCGCACGAACCCAAGTAACAAACCATTCATCAAACGGATATTCGTTAGTAATATTATAAAGCAGTTTTAATGCTTTGTTATAATTTCCCTGAGCCTGTTTGGCAATGCTGTAGGCATCAACTTCATCACAGTTTTCTTTTTCAATCAATCCCTGAACAATTTCCTGCTCGTTTAAAGCATTAAAATGTAAAATCTGGCAACGCGACAATATGGTTTGCAAAATTGCTTTTTCATCTTCAGCAATCAAAATAAAAACAGTTTTATCGGTCGGTTCTTCCAATAGCTTCAAAAGCTTGTTTGCGGCTTCGGTATTCATCTTTTCTGCCATCCAGATAATCATTACCTTATAACCGCCTTCAAACGGCTTTAAAATAAGTTTTTTAAGGATGCTTGCTGCCTCGTGAACCGAAATGTTTCCCTGCTTTTTCTGAATTCCGATCGCTTCGTACCAATCGTTAACAGATCCATATGGAGTTTCCTTTAAAAAATCGATCCAAGAACTCATAAAATCATCACTTACAGGATTCGATTTAATGCTGTCTGTAGTAGCCACCGGATACACAAAATGTAGATCGGGATGTTGCAAATGATCGAACTTTAAATTGCAGGCAGCAGATCCGCCTTCGTTTTCACTGCCTTTATTGTTGCAGATAATGTATTGGGCGTACGCCAGCGCCATAGACAACGTACCGCTTCCTTCCGGTCCAATAAACAATTGGGCATGCGGAATTCTGCCTTTCTGAACGCTGTTTACCAAATGGTTTTTTAAGTGGTTTTGACCTACGATATCTGAAAATTTCATACTGCAAAAATAGCTTTTTTAAACGTGGATTTGCTAACAAATATAAATGTAATTTATTTTTATGAAACCTTGTAATTCTGTATAAACAAACAAAATACAAAATTGTATATTTGCGCTTTACAAACAATTCAACTACATAAAAAAGCAATGAAAACAATAAACGATTTTAATTTCAGTAACAAAAAAGCCATTATCCGCGTAGATTTTAACGTGCCTTTGAACGAGCAGTTTCAGGTAACCGATGATAACCGCATTGTGGCTGCAAAACCAACAATTGATAAAATTGTGAACGATGGTGGTGTGGCAATATTGATGTCGCATTTGGGCAGACCAAAAAACGGACCGGAAGATAAATTTTCTTTAAAGCACATTGTATCGAAAGTAGAAGAGGTTTTAGGCAGAAAAGTAACTTTTGTAAACGATTCTGTTGGTGCTGATGTTGAAAAAGTTGTTGCCGATGCAAAAGAAGGCGATGTGATTTTATTGGAAAATCTGCGTTTTTATAAAGAAGAAGAAGCGGGTGACGAAGCTTTTGCTGAAAAATTATCGAAATTAGGAGATGTGTATGTGAATGATGCTTTTGGAACAGCGCACCGTGCACATGCTTCAACCACCATTGTTGCGAAGTTTTTCCCGAACGATAAATGTTTTGGAACGTTGTTGGCTAAAGAAATCGAGAGCATTGATAAAGTTTTGAATTCAACCGATAAACCTGTTACGGCGGTTTTAGGCGGATCAAAAGTATCATCTAAAATAACCATTATCGAAAATATTTTAGATAAGGTAGATCACATGATTATTGGTGGTGGAATGATGTTTACCTTCATAAAAGCACAAGGCGGAAAGATTGGTAGTTCGCTTGTTGAAGACGATAAAATGGAATTGGCATTAGAGATTTTAGCAAAAGCAAAAGCTAAAAACGTACAGATTCATATTCCGGTTGATGTAATGGCTGCAGATGCATTTTCTAACGATGCAAATACACAAATTGTTGCTTCAAACGACATTCCTGACGGATGGCAAGGGTTGGATGTTGGTCCAAAAACTTTGGAACAATTCAACAAAGTAATTATGGATTCTAAAATTATTTTATGGAACGGACCTTTGGGCGTTTTTGAAATGGAAAAATTTGCCGCAGGAACAATCACTTTAGGTAATTTTATTGCCGACGCAACCGAAGCCGGAACATTCTCGTTAGTAGGTGGAGGAGATTCTGTAGCAGCCGTAAAACAATTTGGTTTAGATGATAAAGTAAGCTACGTTTCAACCGGTGGTGGTGCTATGTTGGAAATGCTTGAAGGACAAACATTACCTGGTATTGCAGCTATTCTGAATTAAATAATATATCTTGAAATATAAAAAGGCTCGACATTTGTCGAGCCTTTCCGATTATAGTACAAAATTGAATCCGATAGAAGCTCCAAGCGTTTTGAAAATTATTTTATTTTCCGTTGTACTAAAAGTGTCTTCATATTTAGTTGAAAGCTGTTGGTAATTCAATCCCAAATCAATTGCAATACTTGGCGTTATAAAGTAAGCTAGTCCTGCTTTTCCACCCCAAACAAAAAAGTTATCATTTTGTGTTTCGGTAGATGCTACTTTCGTTTTTATTGCTGCATATCCGGCTCCTGCACTTATGTAAGGAAAAGCTTTAGAATCGGCTTCAATAAAATAGGTTACAGAAGGAATAACCGAAAAAACAGTATTGGTTACTTTTGCTGTTTGATTGAAATCGTAAGAAGCATCCTGTTTCTGAACTTCATAACCTAAATTCAATCCTACAGCCAAATTGTCAATAACAAAATAACCTACAGTAGGTGTTACATTAAAAGTAGTGGTTTTTTGTCCGTCTACAGAATAGTCTCCTGACTTTTGAGTTACTTTATTGCTGTTGAATCCTAAATTGGTCGAGCCTCCAATAATCCAATTTCCTTTAGCGGTTGGGAATGTGGTTGCTGTTTCGGTTTGAGCATTTGCAGTTCCAAAAAACGCCAATAAGGCGATAAGTGTTAGTTTTTTCATGATTAAAAAATTTTTGCAAAAATACAATTTCTTTGCAAAAAAGAAAAAGCAAGTCGTTACAACTTGCTTTAGCAGATAGAAAAACACCCCTCTCGTTACGTTAATAATTAACTTTTATTATTTAATGCAGTACTAAATTACATACTGCTTTTTTGAATTGCGTAACGAAAAGGTTATTAGAACTTTAATAATTAAGGTGTTTTGTTTTTATTGATTTTGAAGATTAAAACTTAAGCATATGTCTTTTATCTTTCGTCTATGTTCTTTCATCTATTTAAATTTTTTATTCTCTTTGCTTTCTGTAAGCATAATAAAATACAACGGGTAAAATCGAGAATGATAAAATTAAACACACAATCAATCCACCTACAATCATAATTGCGAGTGGTTTCTGTATTTCTGATCCCATTCCGGTTGATAGCGCTGCGGGCAATAATCCCATTGATCCCATTAAGGCAATCATGACAACTGGTCGAATTCTGCTTTTAACACCGCTTGCAATTGCTTCTTTCAATTTCATTTTGTGTTTCAGATTATCGGTTATAACGCCTATCAAAACTATGCCGTCAATCGTTGCTACACCAAACAGAATAATGAAACCGATACCTGCCGATATTCCAAAAACCGTTCCCGTAAGCCAAAGCGAGATAAATCCACCAATAAATGCAAAAGGCAATGTTAACGATGCAATGGCGGTATCTTTCATGTTGCCGAAATTGGTATAAAGTAACAGTAAAATCAACACTAACGAAACCGGAACAACCAATGCCAACTGCTTGGTAGCACGTTCTTTACTTTCAAATTCGCCCGCCCATTCGGTATAATTTTCTTTAGGCAGTTTAACTTCTTTCGCCACAACCTGCTTAGCTTCGGCAATAGTACTGCCTAGATCTCGACCTTCAATACTAAAACCGATTCCGATATATCGACTATTACCTTCACGGTAAATAAACGCCGGACCGGTTTTATAGTCAATTGTAGCGATTTCCTGTAACGGAATGTTGTGCCCATTGCTTGTAGGAATTAAGATATTCGCGATTTTTTCGGGCGAATCTCTGTAAGCTTCCTGAAAACGCAGAATCACATCAAACTTGCGGTCGCCTTCATAAAACTTGGTAGCTGCCTGTCCGCCAATCGTCATTTCAATTACAGCCTGAACATCGGCGGTTTGAATGCCGTATCGAGCCATTTTAGAATCGTGCAGTTGAATGCGCAGTTCCGGTAAACCAATGTTTTTATAAACATTAATGTCGGTAACGCCGTTTACTTTTGAAATAGATGCAGCAACTTTATTGGCATATTTTTCGAGATCGTACAAATCATCGCCAAAAATTTTAATCACCAGCGAACTTTTCACGCCGGCTACATATTCTTCTACGTTATCCTGAATTGGCTGACTGAAACCAAAAGTGATACCCGGATAATGGCTTAGTTTGGTTCGAAGTTCCTGAATAATATCTTCTTTTGAAACATTTCGTTTCCAATCTGCTGCATCTTTCAATTGAATGTTGAATTCTATGTTGAAAAATCCTGTAGGATCGGTACCATCGTTCGGTCTGCCGGTTTGTGTCAATATAAAATCAATTTCTTCACAATCTTTCTGCATCAGCTGTTTCATTTCCTTTGTAAGTCGGGTCGATTCCTTTAAATTCACACTGTTTGGCAATGTGGCACGAATGTAAATGGCTCCTTCGTTCAGTTTCGGCAAAAACTCCGATCCGTAATTCATAAACTTAAACATACAGATTCCCAAAATCGCCAAAAAGATAATAATGGTTGCTTTTTTGAATTTGAACGCCGTTGCATAAAGTCCGAAAATGGTTTTTTGGAAGAACCTTGTGATAAAATTTTCCTTCTCTTCAATGTTTTTTGTAAACAGCAACTTACACATTGCCGGTACATAGGTTAAACTTAAAATTAATGAACCTAACAACGCGTAACCCAGTGTAAATGCCAGCGGAGTAAACATCTTACCTTCCACTTTCTGAAACGAGAAAATTGGTAATAATGCTACAATCAATATAATCAGTGCAAAAAAGATGTACGATGCCACGCTTCCTGCACTTTTTTTAATGATCCCCATTTTGCTCATTTTTGCAAAACGTTCAGCACCCACTTTATGCGACATCGTGGCGAGGGCAACGAATACGGTTTCAACGATTACGAGGGTTCCTTCGAGCAACAGTCCAAAATCGAGCGAGCCCATGGAGATGAGGTTGGCGGGCAGTCCTTGTATTTTCAGCATGATGATGGCAAACAGAAACGACAGCGGAATTACCGATGCTACAATTACCGTTGATTTCCAATTGTAAAGAAATATGAAAACGATTAACGATACCAAAAGCACGCCTTCAACCAGATTTTTTGATACGGTTTTTACGGTATTGTCAACTAATTTTGTACGATCTACCACCGTTTCAATTTTCACATTGTCTGGCAGGGTACGTTCGTTTAATTCGGTAATTTTTTCCTTTAAATTATCAATCACTTCCGACGGATTTTCTCCACGAAGCATAATTACGATTCCTTCAACCAGATCGTCTTTATCGTTGTATCCAACCTGTCCCAATCGTGGTTTGTGCGATACCACCACATCGGCAACATTTTTAATCAACACAGGAGTTGATCCGTTCAATTTAATGGTAATGTTTCCAATGTCTTCAATCTTATCCAGCAAACCTACACCGCGCACCACATACGCCTGATTTCCCTGTTCAATAACATCGCCCCCAACGTTCACATTCGATTTTGAAACCGCTTCGTAAACATCTAACGGCGACAAATCAAAATTCTTCAGTTCAGTAGGGTTGATCTTAATTTCGTAGGTTTTTTCTTCGCCACCAAAACTCACCACATCGGCAACTCCCGAAACCGAAAGCAGTTCGCGTTCTATTACCCAATCTTGAATGGCGGTAACTTCTTTCAGCGGTAAATCGCTCTTAATCACATAACGAAAAATTTCGCCAGTAGCACCAGACGGCGGTTCAATTTCGGCATCGGCACCTTCGGGCAAATCTACTCCGGCAAGTTTGTTCGACACATATTGTTGTGCGTAAAAATCATCGGCTCCGTCCTCGAACTGAACGGTAACAACCGAAAGTCCGAAAAGCGAAATAGAGCGGATATTAGATTTATGCGGAATGCTGTTCATTACCTTTGAAATAGGCAGCGTAACCAGTTTTTCCATTTCTTCGGCACTACGTCCCGGCCATTGCGTAATAATTCGGGCACGGGTATTTGTAACGTCTGGAAATGCTTCAATGGGCGTGTGTTTTAAGGCGTAAATTCCCCCAAAAAGCAACGCCAATACGCCAAAAAGCACAAAGGTGGTGTTTCGCAGGGAAAAGGTTACAATGTTCTGTACAAATTTTTGCATGACTGCTATTGGTTTATTTGTTCAAAAATGATGAGTGCGTTGGTGGTAATAACTTTTTCGTCTGCTGCAAATTTTTCGTTTACAAACGTGTATTCTTCGTTACTACCCACAGGATTTATCTGTCGAACGCTCATTGAGCAGTTGTTTTTGTAAACCACCACATATTCTTTGTTGTTGCTAAAAACCTTGGCTGCATTAGGTATGGCAAACGCACTGCCTTGAGTATTGTTTTTATCAATAATGATATCGGCACTTAAACCGGGCATCAGGTTTAAATCGTGATTTTCCAACACAACCCGAGCTTTAATTACGTGTTCGTTATCGTCGAAAACATTGTAGATTTTATCAATTTTTCCCGGATAAACCTTGTCTGGATAAGCAACTGTGCGAACTTTAACCACATCATTTTTTTGAATGTATTTTAAATTGTTTGCGTAAATATTTACCATTACCCAAACTTCTTTTAGGTTTGATATAGAAAAAAGCGCGTCGGTATCATCGTCGGTAATAGACTGACCCGTGCTCATGTTTTTTTGAACGATGTATCCGTTTTTGGGTGCCAAAATTTGGAAGTATCCGTTACCTGCTGATCTAAACATTTTTAACGATGCGTTGATTTTGTCGGCTTCGATTCTTGCTGCACTTAAAGCAAATTCTATTTCCGAAACTTCGGGTTGCGATGCCATTCCGTCGTTCAACAGTTCCTGTTTGCTTTGCAATTGTTTTTTGTAAAGCGCAATTTGATTTTCCTGATATCTTTTCTGTTGCACCAGATCTTGTATTTCGTTCGATTTTACCATACCCAAAACCTGACCTTGTTTTACATAATCGCCCAATTCAAAATGTACTTTTTCAATGATTCCCTGTAGCAGACTTTTAAAGGCAACCAAATCGTTTTCGTTGTATTCGATCTTGCCCGATAACGCCAGTTGTTCGCTTATAGGTTGTTCGGTAATCGCTGCCATTTTGGTGGTTTTTTTAAGCTGATCACTTAAACAGAACGCCTCTTTGGTTTCAGACTTGTTTTCTGCTGTTTCGGTTTTTGTTTGGCAGGCCGTTAAAAGTAAGCCCGACAATAAAATTAGTAAGCTGTTTTTTTTCATCATGTTAAAAATCTTTGCCCGTTATGTATTGTAGTTCTTCAACGGTATGGTGGTAATTTTCCAATAATTCAAGATACGCCTGTTGTGCTTCGCGGTATGCTTGTGTAAAATCGATAAATTCTATTAAAGTAATTTGTTTGTTTTGCAGATGTTTTTTGTAATTTTCAATCATTTGCTGCTGCTCGGTTGTATTAATATTCGACCAATTTTTTAGCGATTGATCCATCAATACCAACTGTTCTTGCAAAACGTTGACGTTAGTTGTTAGTTCGGTTTCTAAAACCTGTTGCTGCGTTAGTTGTTGATCTATATTGTGCTTTGCTGCCCTGATTGCACCTTTGTTGGTATTGAAAACAGGCAGATCGATACTTACACCAACGCCCACAAAATCGCGCATAATGTTACCACCACGATCGTAATTAACCTGAAAAGTAAGATCGGGCACACGTAATGCTTTTTCTAACTGTAACTGGTTTTGTGCCCTATTGGTTTCGTTCAACTGACGTTGCAAGCCAATATTGTTATCTTTTGCCTGATCTTTAATATTCAGCGGAATTTCTTTCGATACAAACGGAAGATCAGAAAAACGGATATCAGAAAGATCTAACGAAGCATTCTGTGTAAGCAATCGCATTTTGTTCAAACTTTCTGTTTTCTCTTTTTCCAGCTCAATTTTTTCTTTTTGCAAACCGATTAGCTCGGTCTGTATACGGTAAAATTCAGCTGTTGGAATGTTTTTCAGAGCAGCTTGTCGTTCGTACTGACTGTTCATCTGTGTAAACAAATCTACAATGCTGTTCAACAGCGTTTCCTGGGTTTGAATTCTGTTTAAAGAATAATAATTCTGACGGAGTTCTTTCTTCAATCCGCGCATTAGTTCTTCAAAATCGAAAATAGCACTGTTTTTCTCCAGCTGTTTAATGGCGACTCTTTTTTTGCGTTTACCTGCAGTTTCTACCAATTGTTCTAACTCTATGGAGATTTGCTGGTTGTTTCCGTAATTCCCGAAAAGGAAAGGTTGCTCTTCAATCTGATAAGTTTTCCACAGATTGACTTCCGAAATACTTAAGGTAGGATTGGGCCACAGTTTTTCCTGCACAATTTCGGCATCGGCTTTGGCAATGTTGTACTTGCCGGCAATTAAAACGTAGTTTTTCTCTAAAAACTGCTGTTCAAGATCGGCAACGGTATAGGTTTGGGCTTTCACAAAAGTGGTAAACCCTATTAAAATTATGGACAGATATATTCTTTTCACTTCTACATACTTTTAGAAGCTCAAAAGTAGAAAGTGAAGATTAAGGTAGATTGTGTTTAAAATTAGAAGTAGATTAGAAAGATCGGTTATCAATAAAAAAACCTGCTCGATTAGAACAGGTTGTATTTTTAAAAAGAAGCTAAATCTATTTCTTTTGTTTCAAGTTTTCCTTTACAAGGAGATAAATCTAAAAAAGTATATGCAGGTTTTGGACTTACTTCAGGATCTTTGTGCGGACAATATTTTCTGTCTGCCGTTTCATAGAAATGTAATCCGCAAGTTTTGCACGCAACACCTGCTACATTAATCGCTGTGGCGCAATTTCCAAAATCAATCATTTTAGTGTAAAATGGAGCATCTTTTGAAAGTAAATCAGGATTTATCAATAGCTCTTTGGCAAAACTATAAGCTATGTTTTCGTATATATTTCCAATATCCGATAAAGGAATAAACGATAATACATTTTCGCTTTCATGTGGATTTGCTATATAGTCTTCATAAGAAGTTTTAGAAAAATCATATCTTAACAAGGTAAATTGATATGTGTGATAATCTTTTGAGAAATGCATTAGATTATACACCACTAATGGTTCGCCATCTTGATTTAATTCGTCTTCACCAATACTTACTTTATATGTTATTGTATGCATTTTTTGCGATTCATATACAGCAATAGAATTTAAATCCATACTGATTAATTGTATAATTTCAGAATCTGCATTATTGCTGTTAAAGAATTGTTCTTTTAAAGAAGCATACAAATTATAATTTTTAGCTTCTAAATATTTTTTCTCTAACGCTTCTTGATTGAGATTAAATGTTTCGCCATCAGGGAAATCGCTTGTATATCCTATAAAATGATTTGGAAGTAATCTGTCTTCAGATTGTGCATAACCGACAAAGCATAGTGCAGTTAGTACTATTGAATAAATTTTTTTCATAATTAAAGTAGTTTAAAAAAGCTCCTTTTTCAGGAGCTTTATATTACGGAACCTTTACAAAATCAAAAATACCAAAATCCATAAACAATGATGTTTTTGTTGGTGGAGAGTTAGAGTCTTTAAAGTTTGTAAAATCGCTTGGAGAAGTTTGATCCAAAAAATCCATACGTAGTTTAACCACACCGTTTTGTGTATAGGTATGTATCATAAAACCTAAATCCTCAAAAGCATAATTATCATTGTTAGGCTCATAGTACCACAAATGCAAACGCTGGTTTGGATAGGTACACATATAACAATCATTAAAATTTTCTACTCTCCCCGTGGAGAAAATTTTATAGTTGACAGCCTCTGCAAAAGTTTGGTTCAAAGCAGGCAAATCGTTGTATATTAGCACTCCGTTTTTAACCACCTTTAAAGCGCCTATTAAATAATCTTTTTGATATGTTTTATTTACATGGGGATAACTTTTAAGAAACGTTTGTTTTTTAAACTGTAAGGTATAAGTGGTAGTACCATTTTGGTATTGCCAGGTGCCTATAAACTGATTAAAATATCCGGTTACATCTTTGTAGTAATAGCCATTTTGACCATAACCTATATTTACTGGTGTGTTAAATAAATCTACAGTTGTAAACTGCGCAAAGCTATTTAACGTAAAAAAGCTAAATAGTATTAATATATATTTTTTCATGATTTTATAAGTAGTTTAAAAAGCTCCTTTTTTCAGGAGCTTTATATTACGGAACCTTTACAAAATCAAAAATACCAAAATCCATAAATATGGATGTTTTTGTTGGGGGAGAGTCAGGGTCTTTAAAGTTTGTATAATCGCTTGGAGAAGTTTGATCCAAAAAATCCACACGTAGTTTAACTACACCGTTTTGTGTATAAGTATGCATCATAAAACCTAAATCCTCAAAAGCATAATTGTCGTTGTTAGGCTCAGAGTACGACAAGTGTAAACGCTGGTTTGGGTACGTACACATATAACAATTGCTGAAATTTTCTGCTCTTGTCATCGAGAAAATTTTATACTTAACAGCATGGGTAAGGTTTAGGTTCAAAGTTGGTAAATCGTTGTATATTAGCACCCCGTTTTTAACAACCTTTAAAGCGCCTATTAAATAATCTCTTTGATATGTTTTATTTACATGGGGATAACTCTTAATAAACGTTTGTTTTTTAAACTGTAAGGTATAAGTGGTAGTACCATTTTGGTATTGCCAGGTACCTACAAACTGGTTAAAATAGCCGCTTACATCTTTATAATAATAACCGTTTTCGCTAACACCAATATTACTTGGTACATTAAACATATCTACGGTTGTAAACTGCGCAAAGCTATTTAACGTAAAAAAGCTAAATAGTATTAATATATATTTTTTCATGATTTTATAAGTAGTTTAAAAAGCTCCTTTTTTCAGGAGCTTTATATTACGGAACCTTTACAAAATCAAAAATACCAAAATCCATAAACAAAGATGTTTTTGTTGGGGGAGAGTCTGGGTCTTTAAAGTTTGTAAAATCGCTTGGAGAAGTTCGATCCGAAAAATCCATGCGTAGTTTAACTACACCATTTTGTGTATAAGTATGTATCATAAAACCTAAGTTAGAATAAGCATAATTATCATTGTTAGGCTCATAGTACCACAAGTGCAAACGTTGGTTTGGGTAGGTACACATATAACAATCATTAAAATTTTCTACTCTCCCCGTGGAGAAAATTTTATAGTTAACAGCTCCTGGAAGGCTTAGGTTTAAAGTGGGTAAATCGTTGTATATTAACACCCCGTTTTTAACAACTTTTAACGCACCTATTAATTCATCTTGTTGAAATGATTTGTTTACATGAGGATAACTCTCAATAAACGTTTGTTTTTTTAACTGTAAGGTATAAGTGGTAGTGCCATTTTGGTATTGCCAGGTGCCTATAAACTGGTTAAAATAACCGGTTACGTCCTTATAATAATAACCGTTACTTCTTCTTTCTACATTGTTAGTATAATCGAACTTATCAGTTACAGTAAACTGTGAAAAACTGTTTAGTGTAAAAAAGCTAAACAGTATTAATATATATTTTTTCATGATTTTTTATTTTTAATATCCTTGATTTTCTGTTACATTTCCACTAGCATCTAACCCCAGTAGTTTCCAAGTGCCGTTAAACTGCCCGTTGTTGGCATCTAAACGGTAAAAGTTTAAAGGCACATTATTGTCTTTTAAAACTTTTAACAAAGCTTTTTCGTACATTTTGGCTTTTACAGCATCCCCGGCGGTGGAAGGGCTGATTTTACTGTATTCATCTCTCAATTCCCTTCCTATTTTTATCCATTTTTCATCACTGTTTATATACAAAGAAAACGGCGTACCATTACTAACCGTTTGAAAGTTAATTTTGGTAGCATCATTAGGAAACATAACTATATACAGGCTTTCGCTGGTCATTAAACCTACAAATAAATCATATAATTCTTTTTTATTAGACATACTTTTTACGTTTCCTATCCTGAATATTGCACGAAGATCACTATGAGAAAACATAGGGTCTGCTTTTGTTTCTTTATTAGATTCATTATATATTATCGTATGTTTATTGGTATGGGTATGTAAAAAACCAGTGTTAATAGCGATTTTAACATAATCGTCAATATTTAATGCCCAAACTGAACCCGTTTTTAAAGGTAATGGTACTTGGTTTGCTAATGGCGTATATTTACCATTTTTCATTTGTTTAGTAAACATATAACCATGTTCTTGCGTGTCGCTGGCTTTACTATATAAATCTTGTAAAGTTGGTAAATTGTTTTCTACAAACCTTTTAGTACGTTTAAATTTTTATCGGTATTACCAATACTAATTTGAAAAAAAGCTAAACCATCTTTAAAGAGATCTCCAATCCTTTTTACAGGATTACTATTGATTGGGTTAGGTCTTACTGGTGTATAGCCTCCACCGCCTCCACCGCCTGGTGAACCAACAGAACCTCCACCACCGTGACCGTCAGGTGCGCCAGAGCCAGGTGCTCCATAACAGGGTCTTGTATCTATAGTTGTATAGCCAGGTGTTGCCCTGCCATCTCCTTTTACTGTACATCTATCATCTCCATGTTCATGAGCTTCATATTTACAAAGTTTTCCAGGGTTATTTGTTGTAACAGCACAAGGTTGGTACACCAATCTTTGAAGGCCAACAGCAATTTCATAGTTGTAAGCTGTTTTCCCGGCTGCTTGATTTACGTTGCTAAAGCTATACCTGATATTTTCGTAAATATTTTCAATATCGTTTAATGGTAAAAAAGCCAGCTGCGCACGGTAAATATCTGGGTTCATAACAAACTCTTGGAAAGAAATCTGGCTAAAATCGTATCGTAACAAGGTTACATAATATGTTTCATAGTCATGAGAAAAATACATTAAGTTGTAAACCTCTTGTATTTCATCAGTTTCTTCCTGTTCTTCTAATGTTACATGATACGTAATGGTGTGTATTTGATCTGATTCAAAAACAGTTATATAATCTAAATCAATGTAAACACCATATGCAGCTTCTTCGTCCACAGAATTGGTTTTTATTAAACCGCTTTCTGTTTTAAATTCTTTCTGCAAAATAGTATTCAGGCTTTTATTACCTGAATATTTTGCTTCTAACTCTGTTTGTGTTAACACAAACCTTTTTCCTTTTAGCCAGTTTCTTCGTGGCTTAGGTATTGATCATTTTCTAACACGTCGTCGTGTTTACAACCAATAAGTAACAACGAGCAGCTCATTAAGAGCGCTAATACTTTTTTCATAAATGTTTATATTAAAATTTAGAACAAACATATACAAAAATGTTAAAATAAAAAAAATATTATTTATTCTAAAATTTAGAAAACCAATTTTACCGTTGTTCCTTTTGGTTGGTTTGCCGATAATTGCAACTTGATATTATGAAGGTTTAGAATAATGTTTGCTATAGACAAACCAATGCCTTTGCCCTGAAACTGCTGGGTATTGTGACCGCGGTAAAAGTTTTGTTTTATCTGTTGCAGATCGATTTCGGGAATACCGATTCCTTGGTCTGAAATCGACAAACATAAACGGTTGTCTTCTTCGTAAAAAACGATTTTTATCAGTTGGTTGTTCGAATATTTTATGGCATTGCCCACCAGATTGTTTAATGCCAGTTCCAACATTTTTTCGTTGCCCTGCACGGTTAAAAGTGCATCGTTTGTTACCTGCAAATCAACATCAATCGTGGCATTGTGGTATAAAACGGCATTTTCTATAACCTGCCAAACAACTTCATCAATACGCACAGGTTCAAACTCAAAACGTGTTTTAGCACCCGATAAAAGCATCATTTGGTCTAATGTTTCCTGTAAATCGTTGGTGTATTGTTTCAGTTGATTGATTGTTTTTTCGTGTTCTTCCAGCGTTCGTTTTTTATTGTTGGTAACTTCTAATGTTCCTAATAAGGCAGTAATCGGCGTGCGGAGTTCATGCGATACATAGTCGATAAAATTCTTTTGTACAGTAAATGTCTGCCCAATTTTGTCGATAAAATGGTTATAGGTCGTTATCAGATCTTCAATTTCGGCATACGGCTTGTTCAACGCAAGTGGCTGGTTAAAGTTGTTGGTATCGCGCTCTTTAATTTGATCGATAATTTTAATAATGGGTTGATACGCGATATAACCCAGATACTGCGAAAAAAAGTAGATAAAGATCAATCCGCCAACCGAAACCAAAATTAAAATATGAAGCAGCGATTGCATTTGGTCATTAAATTCGTTTTTGGGTTCGCGGGTAATTACCACGAAATCGCCTTGATTGTCGTTGTAGTAAATTCCGTTGTAAAAATAGAGTTCGGTGGTAATAAAATCGTTTCTTTTTTGTCGGACACTTTCTATGAATGTTGATGAAATATTCTTGTCGAAATACATATCGCCACTGAATTTTTTGTTTGATTCATCGTAAACCACAATGTTTTTGCGCGAAATGGTTTTAAGTAACTGACTTTTAATATTCTCGTGTTCTAACGCAGGCAGTTCGTCTTGTTCCAGATAATAAACCGCCGCCAAAAGTGTTTTATTTTCCAGCGATTGCAGTTCTTTCTTTTCCATTTGATTATAAAACGAAAAGTAAACTGCCGTAGAAACAATCACGATGATGATACTGAAAATTACAATAGAATATAACGATAAACGGTGCTTTAACTTCATAACTTATAGTTTAAACATATAACCAACACCTTTTACCGTATGAATATATTTACTGTTGTTTTTTTCGATTTTATTGCGCAAGTACGAAATGTAAACATCAACAACGTTTGTATGATTGTTAAAGGTAATGCCCCAAACTGCGTTTAAAATTTGTACGCGGGTAACGGTTTTGTTCTCATTTTCAACCAGATAATTCAGCAGTTTAAATTCGCGCGGAGAAAGTTCAACTTCCGATCCGTTTACAAAAACTTTGTATTGATCCAGATCGATTTCCAGCTCATCATATCTTTTTATATTCGAAGTTTTTTCAGGTGCTTTTTGCTGATTTCTACGTGTCAATGCTTTAATTCTCGACAATAATTCATCAAAATGAAAAGGTTTGGTAATATAATCGTCTGCACCGTAATCTAACGCCGAAATTTTATCCTGAACCGAATTCAAGGCACTTAACATTAAAACCGGCGTAAAAATATTTTTAAAGCGCAGGGTTTGTACCAACTGAATGCCGTCAATTCCGGGCAGCATAATGTCGCAGATAATCAGATCGAACCGTATGCTTAAAAAATCGTTCAAAACATCTTCTGCCGATTTACAAAGCGTAACAATGTATCCGTTCTCTTCCAGCCCTTTAATTAAAAAGTCGCTTATTCTTTTATCGTCTTCAATAACCAGTATCTGCATCACAAAAGTTTTATCAAAAATACTATTAAAAATAGCAGAAAATATCGGGTTTAAAAAATCTAACCGACTTCTAATTTACAATTATGTTTCAATTGCAGGGATAATTCGTTCGGGTTTGCGTAATTTTACGGTAATCTATGGTACAAAATATGAAGCATACCGTTTTTTATTTGTTGATTATTGCAGGATTTATGATTGGCTGCACAAAAAAATCTGAAACTGCGACTATTAATTTGAACAAATCGTTTGGCAACCGCAACGAAATTGTTTTGGTGATTGATGACAGTTTGTGGATTGGTAAATTGGGCGACAGTATCAGACATAAATTGGCGCAGCCCGTTGCCGGCAGTACCGATACCGAACCGCAGTTTGATTTGGTACAGATCGATCCTAAAATATTTACCACACGTGCAAAAAATGCGCGCAACATTGTGCTGTTTTCTACCAATACCGTGCACGAATTTCTGCTGCAAAAAAGTGTAAATGCCACGCCGCAGAATTATTTTTTTCTACGTGCCCGCAATACCACCGATTTGCTGAAACTTTTTAATACACGTGCCGATTCTATTATTTCCGTATTTAAATCGTCTGAATTAAACGAACAGATGCATGAGGTGGTAAGAAATTCTACTCAGGATCTGCATGAATTAAAAGATTATTTCGGTTGTACCTTGAAAATTCCCGATGCGTATCATTTACAGGTTAAAAACGAATTTCCTTTTTTATGGTATCAGAAGGATCTATCATCGGGCAGTTTAAATCTGGTTTTGTATGAATTTTCGATAGCAGAAATTGAAAACGAAAGCGGATCAATTGAACAACATCTGTTACAGGCAAGAAATTACATTGGGAAAGAGTTTTTACATACCGCTAAAGATTCTGGTTATATTGTTACAGATCCTGCTAAAAATGTAAGCATAACAAAAGAAAAACTGCAGGAACTACCGGTTTATAAAATAATTGGAAGCTGGGAAACCGCCAACGATTACTTAAAAGGACCGTTTGTGTGTTATGCCATTCGCGACGATTATTACAAGCGTTATTTGTTTATTGAAGGATACATTAACAATCCGTTTAAAAACAAGCGTGACCAATTGTTGGAAATAGAAGCAATTATAAAAACCATAAACTTTAATGAACATTAAAATTAAAAAATTCGACGATTTAACCGTATCTGAACTTTATAAGATATTGAACCTGCGAAACGAGGTTTTTGTGGTGGAACAAAATTGTGCTTATTTAGATACTGACGGAAAAGATCAATTGGCGCATCATATTTTAATGTGGCATGATGAGGTTTTAGTTGCTTACGCCCGCATTTTTGCACCGGGTATTAAATACCCAACAAGCAGTATTGGTAGGGTAGTGGTGCATTTTGCCTATCGCGATTTAAAATTGGGGCATTCGTTAATGGAACACGCTGTAAAAGCAGTAGAAAATCTTTATAAAACCGGAAATATCACCATATCGGCACAGGCACATTTACAAGGATTTTACAACAAACATGGTTTTAAAACAATTTCCGATGAATATTTAGAAGATGATATTCCACATGTGGAAATGATGCGAACTAAAGAATTGTAGATTGTAATTGTTACTCTATAATTAAAGTAATGTTTTTATGATCGGCAATCATTTCAAGAATCATATCAAAATAGGTTAAACCTGTACCGTTTTCAAGAGCTCTGATATTTTGCTGTATTATTTTGGTTGAAAATACTTTTGGCTGCTTTAGTTTTTCCTGATAGAATTCCATTGTAAAATCATAGCCGAACAATTCTTTGTTATGATCGAAATTCTTCCAAGTAAGTTCAATAGGTTCGTTTCCAGAAATCAATCCGAAACCACCGTAAAAAAGGTCATTCAAGGCATCAAGACTTTCACCGATTTTCCACTCTTCCTTAGCCATAAAAACCCGGTTTATTTCTTGGTACAGACTTTCTTTATCGGATATGTTGTTGCCGTTTATACAGATCTTCTTTGTCATAAAATTTTCTTTTCAACGTAAAAATAACCTAAAACTTTGTAGAAACAAAAAGAGCGGAAATTACTCCGCTCTTTCTTACAAAATGATATATGATTTTCTATTTCTTTACTAATTTCATTTGAAGCAAATAAACAAAATGTTTAATTAACAAACGCTATGAAATAATTATTTTAAAGACACTAAAAACAGTGTTTTGTAAAATTAATATTATGAATTATCAGTGTTTAAATCGTGGTGTTTTAGCAACTTTTTTTCATGTTGATGTAGAACAAATTCTACAATTAGCATATTCATGGTACTACAAATGTTTTTTTGAGGTGTTTCTATATTTGTAATAGAGATAAATAGCAAACTTTTAAATTCTTGAAAAAAGAGTTTTGTTTGCATAATTTATTAGGAAAAAGTATGCGTTATTAACTTGTATTGGGGCAATAAATAATGCAATGTTGTTTTAATTAGGAAAAAATATGAATAGGGTTGCTGTAGTGGTAGATGATCATGCGTTGTTTGCAGATTCGTTTGCTGCGTTGTTGGAAAAATTGGAAATGTTTGATGAGGTTCATGTATTAAATGATTCTAAAAAGAGGCTTAATTATTTTATTAAAAACTCAAGAAAAGAACTTTATCTGTTTTTAGATTATTATTTGGGGGATCATTTGGGAATAGACATTATTAACGATGTCCATCGCATAAATAAAAAGGTTAAGATAATTATGGTCAGCAGTGTAACACATGCCGTTGCAGTGCGAAGCATCATGGCATTTCAACCAAATGCGTTTATATCTAAAGCCAGTGGTTTTGATACGGTTTTAGAATGTATGAAGTCTATCAATGAAAATAAAGTTTTTTATTGTCCTATTATTACGCAGTGCTTAAAAGAGTTAAAGCAGGAAAAGGAAGTATGGCTTAGTGCAAGGGAGATTGAAATACTCCGCTATTTTGCTAAAGGTTTCTCAGTGAACGAAACCGCTGAAAAGGTTTTCTTAAGTAAGCATACGGTGGTGTCACATCGCAGAAAAATGATGAAGAAAACAAATACCAATACAATAACCGAACTCTTAGCCTATGTAAGGAAAACGGGTTTAATAGAAGATTAGAATAAATAAAATGATTGTTTTATGGGCACAAATTCAGTTAAAAACAATACCTGGCTACAAAATATGAACGATTTTTTTACAGGTAATTTAGAATTAAATTATTTGCTGCTTTTCAGCGTAATAGTGTTAACAATACTTCTTATAACAATGTACTTAAAAGAAATTAAGTTAAAAAAACAGATCAACAACTTACAATTAAAACAGTCTATACAAAGGTTTAAGGTAGAGCAGTTTGAAATGAGAATAAGGAAGGAAGAACGTGAGGAAATAGCTCATAATCTTCATGACGATCTAGCAGGTACGCTGGCAGCATTAAAAAACAATATGGAAGTTGCTATTTCCGAAAGTAGAAACAGTATTGATAGCAGTAAATTGCTTGATATAAGCCAGTCTATTGAAAAAGCATATAATCATATTCGGTCTGCCAGTCATAATTTGTTCGATTTGGCACAATTGCCCGAAGAGGAGTTGTTTTCACAGCATATTCATCAATTGGGAAACATGGTATTTTCATCAAAAAAGTATGCTTTTAATTTAGATATTGATGATGATGCTCTGCAAAATATACCTCTAAAAAAACGATTTGAATTAATCAGAGTTTTAAAAGAAGCTTTCGTAAATATCGTTAAGCACTCTCAAGCTTCAAAAGTAGATTTATTGGTTTATCAAGATCAGGAAAGTCTCCATATCTCTTTGAAAGATGATGGAATTGGTTTTAGAAAAACTATTGGTAAAAAGTCGTTAGGAATAAAATCTATGCAGAAAAGAATTGAAAAAATAAATGGCTTGCTAAAGATAAGAAACAATGAAGTAGGAGCTGAAATAGAAATCATGATACCTACATTGTAATTGGTTTCATAGGGGGTGTTATAACATGTTTGTGTTAATTATGCGCATAAACATACACGCTTTTTTTTATTATTATTATTTTTGGAAATAGTTTAAAGGGCATTAAAAGCAAAAGCTTTTTTAATAAATATAATTTTAAACTTCTAAGAAGAAAATTTGGAATAGGTTGTAAGTCAAATTATTTATAATTTTGACGGTTAAAAAGTTATCACAAGCAAATAGGGGAATTTGCTTTCTAAGAAATACTTTTTTAAAGATTATGAAAAAAAACTATATATCATTGATGTTGGTATTTGCGTGCTTTGGCATTCATGCGCAGCAGGCAGATCAGACAGTAAACCAGGGATTGTTAAAAGTAGACCCTGGCACGGAGGTATCTACGTATTTCGATTTCAAGAACGAAGCCACGGGTGATGTTTTGAACGATGGTGCAATGCACTTTTACGGACATTACAATAACGAAGGCTTGTTTAGCTATACCACCAACAGCCGCACGGGCTATGTGGTATTTGAAGGGCTGATGCCCGAGATGCAGAAGATCGAAGGAACTTCACCAAGCAGCTTTTACGATGTACTGTTCAACAAAAGCGGGGCAGAGCACAGTTTTCATTTAACCAACGACATCGCCAACGGCGGTACCGTTAATTTAATGAACGGAGTGGTATTAATGGACAAAGCCCAGGGCGGCGCGTTTGTGTTCTTAAAAGGCGCGAAGCACATCAACACCTCAGACCGCAGCCATGTAAACGGCGAAGTTACCAAAAACGGCAACGAAGGCTTTAAATACCCTGTGGGCGACGGCGGATATTACCGCTTTGCAGGCATCTCTGCACCCGCACAGGAATCAGAAATCTACACCGGGGAATACCTTTTTGAAAATTCCAACAGCAAATACCCGCATGCAAGCCGTACGGGGGTATTGCAGGCAATCGACGATAAAGAATACTGGATCATCAACCAAAGCGTAAAAACCGATAATTCGGTGATTGTAACCCTTTCATGGGATACGCGCACCACACCTAAAAGCTTTACCGACAATCCGGACTTACTGCACGTAGTACGCTGGGACGATAACCAGAAATTGTGGGTAGATGAAGGCGGAGTGGTAAACCATGCCGACCAAACGGTAACCACACCGGTAAATGTAGAGGGATTCGGAATCTTCACATTAGGAACAGTTAAAAAACCACTGCTGAACCCTGGCGAAGTAGTGATCTACAACGGTGTAACACCTGATGGTGACGGTATGAACGATTACTTCATCATCGACAACATCAACCAGTTTCCCAACAACAACGTAACCATTTACAACCGTTGGGGACGCAAAGTATACGAAACCCACAGTTACGACAGCAACGGCAACGTATTCCGCGGTTATGCGCAAGGCAATGCTATTGTGAACCAAGGCGAAAAACTTCCAACGGGAACGTATTACTATGTAGT
>NZ_FOVI01000035.1 GCF_900115115.1 Paenimyroides ummariense | reverse complement strand
TTATTGGTGGAACCTCAAGTTAACAAAATTTGAGGACAATAAAAAAAATCCCCGACAAAAAACATGTCGGGGATTATACCAAAGACCTTTTTAGATAGCCTCTTTGTTTAGAGTAATACATAAAATCTGTGTATATGTGAGAATTTTATAATGCACTATCGGTTTAATCTACAAGTTACTATTATGCTTTTTATTTAAAGAAACATTCTGCATTGTCCAATTAATTTTTTCATGGAACGGATGTTTTCTCACAGGACAATCTGTTTTACTACAAATGTTACACGAGTATTCTTTACAAGCATCTAAATGCACAAAAAGTTCAATACGATCACCAAAATGATTTTTTACGGCATCTTCCAACGCATCTACTTCTTTATGACCTTCTTCGATATTAAAATACCATGGAACTGTCATGTGACAATCGAAATGTAGTGTACTTCCGTATTTAATGATTCTTAAATTATGCAGATCGATCCAATTTTCACGACGCTCTTCACTTAAGAAATCAACCACTTCTTTTAGCAACAATTCATCAGTTTCATCCATAATGCCCGAAATCGATTCACGCACAATCTTATATCCCGTATAAATAATAAATCCTGCAAAAATTAAGGCGGTAACACTATCAATCCAAGAAATTTTGGTAAAGTATAAAATCACTAACCCAATGATGATTCCTATGGTAGAATACGTGTCGGTTTGCAGATGTTTGCCACTTGCAATTAATGCCAGCGAATTGTTTTTTTTGCCCTTTTGTATGGCGAAAAATCCTAACACATAATTTATTACTGCGGTTAAAGATATCAAAATCAATCCTAAATCGAGTTTCTCAATTGTTTTTGGATTTTGAAGTTCGCTAATGGCTTCGTAAACAATTACAACTCCAGCAATGGTTATCAATGCACCTTCGATAGAAGCCGAAATAAACTCGACCTTTCCATGACCGTACGGATGGTTATGATCTTTAGGCAACGACGACAAATACAAGCTGTACAACCCAATCAAACCGGCAATTACGTTAATGGTACTCTCTAAAGCATCGGTTAAAATGGCAACAGAATTGGTTTGATACCACGCGTACAACTTCACTAAAAACAGTATAATACCGATTATTGCAATAATCCGTTGGAATTTAAAGTTTTCGTTTGCTTGTGTACTCATTGCTTCTATTCGGTAAGAATTTTCAAAGTTAGTTAAAATAATAAATAAGCTATTTTATATAAACCGTTAAAAAGCGTATTTTTGATTTAGAAGCTTAAAAATTTTCTCATTAAAATGCTTAAACGGAATTTAAAGTTAAGATTGGAATTTTACAAAAGTACTTTAATTATTAATTTGATAATTTCAGTAGTTTTTGGTTTACTAACTAAATCTGTAAACGCTTTTGGTTTTTCTTTTACTTTAATTGGTTTTTCGGCAGCGTTATTTTACAAAGAAATATATAGAAAACACGAGTATTATTTGTATTATAATGCAGGAATTAGCAGACAACAATTAGTAATTTTCTGCTTTTTATTAAATTGTCTTTTTTCAATTTTAGTTAAGATATGTATGCTATGAAGAATATTTTAGAAATTGACAGTATTCAAAAATATGTGAATAAAGATTTTTCTTTATATGATGTATACTTACGTTGTGAAACCGGAGAAATTCTAGGAATATTCGGACGAAATGGATCTGGGAAATCGTTACTAATGAAGATAATTTTTGGTACTGAAAAAGCTGATCATAAATTTATCCGTATAAATAATAAATATATAAATCAACCTTATAAAGTAGGTGATAACGTTGTGTATCTTCCGCAGAATTCGTTTCTACCAAAAAAACTATCCTTACAAAAAATATTAAAATTATATCTTGATAAAGATTGTATTAAAGATTTAATAGATGATGAAATTATCCAGAAAATAAGTGCTTCAAAAATTCATGAATTATCAGGTGGTGAATTAAGATATTTAGAGTTAAAATTACTTTTAAAAAGCAAAGCTAAATTCATTTTATTAGATGAACCTTTAAATGCATTATCGCCAATTATAAAAGAAAAAGTAATTGAATTAATCATCAGTGAAAAAGCAACAAAAGGAATCATAATAACCGATCACGATTACAATAATATAAATTCAATAGCTACTCAAAACTATTTAATGCATCAAGGTAGTTTAAAAAAAATAACTAGTAATGAAGATTTAATTTTCTATAATTATTTACCTAACACGTTTTAATAATCACAATTCAATTTTCACGACCTCGCCAACACTCATTCCTTCTAATTTCCAGTTGCCAATACGAATGCGAATTAGTCGTAACGTTGGGAAACCAACAGCAGCTGTCATTTTACGAACTTGTCGGAATTTTCCTTGTGTCAATGTAATAGTCAACCAACTTGTTGGTCCGTGTCTGTCGCTGCGAATACGATATCCTTCGCCCACATAATTTGGTTTATCAATAATTGCTGCAAAACATTCTTTGGTAGTTAAACGTTCGCCCTTTACTCCTATTACAACTCCGGTTTTTAGTTTTTCAATAGCTTCATTAGTAATCATTCCATCAACCTGAACAACATATTGCTTTTCGTAATGTGCACTGCGAATTTCTTCACTTATTTTTCCATCGGTTGTAAGCATTAACAAACCTTCGGAATTTTCATCTAACCTGCCAATTGCCATTGTACCTTCGGGAAAATTGTATAATTCTCCCAATTTTTTCTTGTTGCGCTTTTTTTCGTACACAAACTGCGAAATGTAACCGGCTGGTTTATAAAGCAAAAAATGTTGGTGTGTTATTACAATTGAACTCATTTAAAAACTTTTATAAAATAATTATCAAACCACATAGATACATAGTCTTTGTAATTTAATTTTATTAGAGATAATTTAAGAAACACATTTTTAAGCGATGCTTAAAAACTATATTTCCTATAATAACTATGTTGTAAAAGTAATTTATTGATATGTTGACGGAAATATTTTTCCTGGATTCATGATGTTTTTAGGATCGAATATTTGTTTAATTTGATACATTAAGTTCAGTTCGATATCACTAAACATAATCGGCATAAATTCTTTTTGAACCAAACCAATACCATGTTCACCCGAAATAGTTCCATTTAACGATTTTGTCAACTGAAAAATTTCGTTCACACCTTTAGGAACTTCGGTTTGCCACAATTCGTCTGACATATCTAACTTTACAATGTTTACGTGTAAATTGCCATCTCCAGCATGCCCATAACAAATACTTTTAAAACCGTATTTATCGCCAATTGCTTTAATTCCAATTAATAACTTTGGCAGTTCAAAACGAGGCACAACCGTATCTTCTTCTTTATAAACAGTGTTTTGTTTTACAGCTTCGGCAATATTTCGGCGTAATTTCCACAAAGTATTTTTTTGATCGGTAGTATCTGCAAAAAGTACCTCATCAATTTCATAAGCTTCAACAACCGATAAAATTTTCTCTGCTTCGCTCATTAAAACATTAGGATAATTTCCATCGACTTCAATCAGCAAATGTGCTTCGTTTTCGTGTTTTAAATAAACATCTGGAACTTCAACAAATTTGCTTGTCCACAGAATAGCATCACGTTCCATAAATTCTAAGGCACTTGGTACAATTCCTGCCCTAAAAATTGCCGAAACGGCTGCTGCTGCTTGTTCCATTTTAAAAAACGGAACCCATAGCAATACGTTGTGCTGAACAGCCGGTATTAATTTTAAAACAATTTTTGTTACTACACCCAAAGTACCTTCGCTACCAACCATTAGCTGCGTTAAATTGTAACCTGTAGAATTTTTAAGCGTATTGGCACCTGTCCAAATAATTTCTCCGTTGGGTAAAACAACTTCTAAATTCAGTACATAATCTTTGGTAACTCCATATTTCACTGCGCGCGCGCCACCAGCATTTTCGGCAATATTTCCACCAATAAAACAACTGCCTTTGCTGCTTGGATCCACAGGATACATCAACCCTTTTTCGGCAACTGCATTCTGCAAAACCTCGGTAATTACTCCGGGTTGGGTGATAACCTGTAAGTTTTGTTCGTCGATTTTTATTATTTGATTTAATCGTTCCAACGAAAGTCCGATACCTTTATGAATCGCTAAAATTCCACCACTTAAACCAGTGCGTGCACCAATAGGAACAACCGGAATGGCATATTCAAATGCAACTTTCATTACAGCGCTGACTTCTTGTGTTGATGCCGGTTTTACAATAATTGAAGGCGGAAAAACCAAATCTTCGGTATGGTCTCTTCCATATTCGTTCAAAGTTTCATCATCGGTAAAAACGTACGATACACCAACAATTTCTATTAATTTATTTTTGATTTCAGTTGTAATCATCTAAAAATTTAATTTAAGATCGCTATTCAATACTTCCAAAAAAACGAATTTCATTGAACTTAATTTTGTTATTCTTAACGAAATATTCTGCTCCATAAATTTCTGTATTTTTTATTACAATCATTTCATTTCCATGCTCGTCAATATAAGGTTCAACAATTTCTTTCTCAGGAAATAATTTCAAAATATTTTTGCTTTTCTTTTTTAAAAATGGATTAACATTACCATAAAAAACAATTAAATATTCTTTCTTATTTATGTATGCTTTATAATTATTTTCTAAATGATGAAAAGAAATAACCTCTCTAACTTTAGGAAAGACTTTAATTGTGAAATCATTTTCTTCATTTTTTAATATTGAAATAATTAACATTTTCTTTTTACGAATTTTCCAGTTTTTGAAATCTTCTTTACTTTCAAAATCTCTTAAAATATCCTCAATAATATTATTTTTAAATTTATGAGTAGATTTCAATTCAATAACTTCTTTAGTTATATCAACTTGTGAATAACAACTATTTGCACATATAACTATAAACAATAATCTTAATAATTTACTCCGCATCTTTATATTTTACTTTTTTCATGTTTGGAAGAAAATAAGCAATAACGCCTATTAACGGAAGATACGAACAAATATTATAAATGTGTTCAATAGAAGTTGCATCTGCCCAAATACCCAAAACTGCCGAACCAACACCGCCCATTCCGAAAGCAAAACCGTAGAACAAACCCGAAACCATTCCTAATTTTTTAGGAAGCAGTTCTTGTGCATAAACTAAAATTGATGGAAATGCCGATGAAATAATCAAACCGATAATTACAATTAAAATTCCTGTTAAATGTAAATCTACATAAGGCAATGCCAGCGTAAACGGAGCTGCTCCTAATACCGAAAACCAGATAACGTATTTACGACCGAAACGATCGCCAAAAATTCCGCCTAACAAGGTTCCTACAGCAACCGAAATCAAGAAATAAAACAAATAAACCTGCGCCTGCACTTCGTTCAAACCAAATTTATCCATGGTATAAAACTGAAAATAACTGGTGATACTTGCTACGTAAAAGTATTTAGAGAAGATCAAAACCAATAAAATGGTAATTGCCGAATTTATTTTAAAGGCAGATAAATCGGGAACTTGAATTACTTTTTTAGTTGATCTTGAAGCGACTTTTAATTTATCATTGTACCATTTTGCAATATATCCCAAAACGATCTGAGCCAAAATTGCAAAACCTAAAAACCACAAAATATACAATTGTCCGTTTGGCAACACAATCCACGCAATTAAAAGCGGAGCCAGAGCTGTTCCGGTGTTTCCGCCGATTTGAAAGACAGATTGTGCAAAACTCCGCCTTCCGTTCGATGCCATAAAAGCTACGCGCGATGATTCCGGATGAAAGATCGATGAGCCAATTCCGACCAAAATAACTGCTACTAAGATCAATTCGTAATTTGGAGCATAAGCCAATAGCGCAATTCCCGCCATAGTAAACAACATACCAAAAATCTGCGAATACGGCTTTGGGTTTTTATCGGTATATGCCCCAACAACCGGCTGAAAAATCGATGCTGCCAACTGATAACAAAGCGTAATCATACCAACCTGTGCAAACGTTAAATGGTACTTGGCTTCTAATTTTGGGTAAATTGCAGGAATAACCGCTTGTAATAAATCGTTTAACAAATGGGCAACGCTTATGGCAATTAGTATTGCGTACACAGGTTTTTGCGCGCCCGTATTTTTTATTGTAGACATTTTTTATAAATTGAAACAACAAATTTACTTAATCACTGCCAATACAACTTAAATTTTAAATGATTTTTAGAACTATTTTGTAAGTTTGTTGAAACGATTCATTATGCCGAACGAAAAACTTCCGAATAAAAAATCTTTACATGAAATTGATGGAATTTCGCAACCCGATCATGTGAATCAGGATTCCATTCGAACCATTCAGAATTTCAGAAGAAAGTCGTTAAATATTGATTTGCTTATTGAGAAACTTCTGCAAGGCGATATTCCGTCACTAAGTAAAGCTATTACGATTATTGAAAGTACTAATCCCACACATAAAGAACAAGCCCATAAAATTATACAAACCTGCTTACCGCATGCAAACAAATCGGTGCGAATTGGTATAACCGGCGTGCCTGGTGTTGGTAAAAGTACCTTTATTGAAGCTTTTGGAATGTATCTTACATCCATCGGGAAAAAAGTAGCGGTTTTAGCAGTCGATCCCAGCAGTACCATTAGCAAAGGAAGTATTTTGGGCGATAAAACCCGAATGGAAGATTTGGTTAAAAATGCAAATGCGTTTATACGTCCGTCGGCATCGGGTGAAAGTTTGGGAGGTGTTTCCCGTAAAACACGTGAAAGCATTATTTTGTGTGAAGCTTGTGGATTTGATACTATTTTGATTGAAACCGTCGGCGTGGGACAAAGTGAAACAGCTGTTCACAGCATGACCGATTTCTTTTTACTATTAAATTTAGCCGGAGCTGGTGACGAATTACAAGGAATTAAGCGTGGAATTATGGAAATGGCAGATGCAGTGATTATTAACAAAGCCGATGGCGATAATTTAAAACGCGCCAATAATGCCAAATTAGACATTAACCGTGCCTTGCATTTATTTCCTTTGAAAGATTCTAAATGGCAGCCGAAAGTTTTATTGGCAAGTGCTTTTTACAATCAAGGAATTGAAGACGTTTGGCAATTGTTAGAGAAGTATTTTTCGTTAACCAAAGAAAATGGTTATTTTGAAACGAACCGAAAAAATCAGAACGCCTATTGGTTAAAAGAAACGGTTAATGAACAGTTGCTTTCAAACTTCTATCAAAACCAAACCATATACGATCAACTACAAAATGCAGAAAATGCGGTACAGAATAATGAAAAATCTCCGTTTACAGCCGCAAATGAGTTGTTGGAATTGTATAATAAAATGAATAAAAGCACTTAATAATTAAGTGCTTTTATGTTTCTTATTTATTCCCTTTAGCGTAATCTGCTAAAAACTGTTCCAAACCTGAATCGGTTAACGGATGTTTCAATAATCCTAAAATAGAACTTAGCGGACCTGTCATTACGTCGGCACCAATTTTAGCGCAATTAACAATATGCATGGTATGGCGCACAGATGCTGCTAAAATCTGAGTTTCGAAAGCATAATTGTCATAAATCATTCTAATTTCATCGATTAGGTTTAAACCATCAGTAGAAATATCATCTAAACGACCAATAAAAGGTGATACATAAGTTGCACCTGCTTTTGCAGCCAATAATGCTTGACCAGCCGAAAACACTAATGTTACGTTGGTTTTAATGCCTTTATCAGAAAAATATTTGCAGGCTTTAATTCCGTCTTGTGTCATTGGAATTTTCACTACAATCTGCTCGTGTAATTCCGCCAACTCTTCACCTTCCTTAATCATTCCCTCATAATCGGTCGCAATAACTTCGGCACTTACATCACCGTCAACAATAGCACATATATCAACATAATGCTTTAAAATATTGTTTTTACCAGTGATGCCTTCTTTTGCCATTAACGAAGGATTTGTTGTAACGCCGTCTAAAACGCCTAAAGCCTGTGCTTCTTTAATTTGTTCAAGGTTTGCTGTATCTATAAAAAATTTCATTGTGTTGTTGTTTTAATTATTTGTAAAGATTTTAAACAATTAAAAGTTACTAAAAATCTGTGAATCTGTGGCAAATAAATTACTAAATTTTATAATGATTCATCAGCATTTTTTCGTAAACCGTATCAGGCAAAATCTTTTTTAGAAAGATAGAAAATTTCTGCATAAAAGCACCTACTTTGTAATGAACTTTTGGATTTTTTGTCTGAATAATTTCATCAATCGCTTTTGCCATTTCTATTGGATCTCCCCCATCATTTACATGCTCATTAATTGTAGCAAGCTGCTGACTGTAAATTTCTTTGTATGGTGATTGATCTAAAACCGGTGCATGAAAACGGCGAGCTGCAATATCTGTAGCAAAATCGCCCGGAGCTACGTTTGTAACTTGTATATTAAATGGTTTTACTTCCATTCGTATTGATTCGGTAATCAATTCCAAAGCTCCTTTCGATGCCGAATAAATTCCGCGGTAAGGCAAGCCCATATAACCAGCAATCGATGTTACATTAATAATCAAGCCTGATTTTTGTTGGCGCATTTGAGGTAAAACCGCTTTCATAACTTCAATTGGTCCAAAAACATTTGTATGAAAATTATTATGAATTTCATCTAACGGAATTTCCTCAATTGGTCCGGTAATTCCTACTCCGGCGTTGTTAATCAGCACATCAATTCTGCCTTCTTTTGCAATAATTTCGGCAACCGCACTTTGTATCGATTCATTGTTTCGAACATCAATAGCAACCAACGGAAATTTACTATCTACAACATTTTCAGGGTTTCTACTGCTTCCGTAAACCGTATAACCTTTGTTTAGTAAAAAATTTCCGACCGTTTTGCCAATGCCCGATGATCCGCCGGTAATCAATACAACTTTGCTCATTTTTAATATTTTCAACAAATATACAATAGCAATCGTAAAAATTAGTATTTTTAGTACTTGGAAAACTAAAATGATACGAATGAAATTTAAAAATAAAATTTTTCTGTTTGTTGCCTTTACATCAATAAATTCGGGATTTATCTATGCCCAAAAACAAAAAGACCGTGTAAAGGAAATGATGGAAAATCTATCGAAAGATGAACTGATAAAACATCTTTCTATCATTGCCGGCGATGAAATGGAAGGCAGAAAAACGGGTGAAGCCGGACAAAAAATGGCGGCAAATTACCTGCGTAACATCTACAAAAATTTAGGAATTGATGCCTTGCCGGGAACAGATGATTATTTTCAGTTTGTTCCAAGCGAAGCTATGAAAAGAATGTTCAGTCCAAAGTTAAACGACAGCGAAAACGTGGTTGCTTATATAAAAGGTAGCGAAAAACCCGACGAATATTTGGTAATTTCTGCGCATTATGACCATGTTGGTATCACGAACGACGAAATTTACAATGGTGCCGATGATAACGGAACAGGAACGACTGCTTTGTTAGAAATGGCACGTATGTTTAAAATCGCCGAGAAAAATGGTAACGGACCAAAAAGATCGATCGTTTTTCTACATTGTACGGGCGAAGAATATGGTTTGCACGGATCACGCTTTTTTGTGAATTCTAAAATTATTCCGTTAGAAAATATTGTTGCCGATTTAAATGTGGATATGATTGGTCGCAGAGATTTCAATTATGATAAAAATAAAAAAGACTATATTTATTTGGTGGGAAGCGATAAGTTAAGCACCGAATTGCACAATGTATCCGAAGCCATGAATAAAAAATACACCAATTTGGTTTTAGATTATACGTATAATGATGACAAACATCCGGAAATGATTTATTATCGATCAGATCATTATAATTTTGCGAAGTTCAACATTCCGGTAATTTTTTATTACAGTGGCGAACACGCAGATTATCATAAACCAACAGATACTGTTGATAAAATCAACTTCGATGACATGCTAAAACGTACCCAATTAATTTTTGTAACTGCCTGGGAAATAGCTAACAGAGAGGATAGAATTAAACTAAAACAATAATGAAAAAGATTTTTCTAACAATGATATGTTTGTTTTTGACAACATCGGTTTTTGCACAAAATAACGATGCCGAAATTAAATCGATTCAAAACTATATACAATCCACATCGCAAAACGAATGGTTCGATCCTATCAACAAACCGGGAACAGCAGCCAATGGTTCAACGTATGACCTTTCGTATTATGTATTGCCAGACAATAATCTTTTTTCAATAATTTATACCGTTTTCGATAAATACACATTGCAAAAAGTATTTTATTACAAGAATAACGAACTGATTGCCTGTATTATTGAAGAAACCGACGCCAACAACGCCAACAAATTATTGCGTTATGCCGATTACTTTTTCAAAGACGGACAATTAATCAATACGGCAGACGAAAACAAAGAAATACCGTCGGCAACAATATATCAAGAAGGTATTCAAAAGCTAAAAGAAGCACCTGTAAATCAAAAATAAACAATAATATAACTTGCATTTTTCACAAAAAAACAATATTTTGCAAATGCAGTAATTAAAAATCTGAAAAATATGTCTCAAATAGGTAGATTATTCGATATTCCTTATTACCAGTTGCAAAATTATCCGTTGCAAAAGGCATTTACAACAAAATACAACGGCGTTTGGAAATCAACAAGCATTCAGGAATATATTGAACAAGCAAATTATGTTTCAAAAGCATTACTTGCCATGGGTGTTAAAAAAGGCGATAAAATTGCCCTGATAACCTCTACAAACAGAACCGAATGGAATATTATGGACATTGGTATTTTACAGACCGGAGCGGTTACAGTGCCCATTTATCCTACCATTTCAGAACACGATTACGAATACATTATAAAGCATTCAGAAAGTGTGTATGTTTTTGTTTCCGATAAGGTTATTTTAGACAAGTTAGATAAAGTAAAATTCAATATTCCTAAGCTACGAGGCATTTATTCGTTCGATGAAATTCCGGGTTGCGCCAATTGGAAAGATATTATTACTGCTGGTAAAGATGCTTTGAACGATGCCGATGTGGAAGCTGCGAAAGCCAATGTAACTCCAGACGATTTAGCGTCGATCATTTATACATCAGGAACTACAGGTACGCCAAAAGGTGTTTTGCTAACGCATAACAATATTATTAGCAATGTTTTAGGTTCATCAGAGCGTGTTCCGTTTGATAGAGGAAGTTACACTGCATTGAGTTTTCTGCCGTGCTGTCATATTTTTGAACGAATGATATTGTATCTGTTCCAATATATGGGTGTATCGATTTATTTTGCTGAATCGATCGAGAAAATTTCCGATAACCTGCAGGAAGTTAAACCACAGGTAATGACAGTTGTACCAAGGGTTTTAGAGAAAGTATTTGATAAAATTTATGCCAAAGGATCAGAACTTTCGGGTATTAAAAAAGCGTTGTTCTTTTGGGCATTGCGTTTGGCTGAAGATTTTAAACCTTATGGTGCAAACGGCGGTTTTTATGAATTTAAACTAAAAATTGCCCGCAAACTGATTTTCTCTAAATGGCATGCTGCTTTGGGTGGAAATTTAGAATTGCTGGTATCGGGTTCTGCCCCATTATCGCCACGTTTGGCTCGAATTTTTGGTGGAGCCGATATTCCGGTGATGGAAGGATACGGTTTAACCGAAACTTCTCCGGTAATTTCTGTAAACGACCAGCGAAACAATGGTTGGAAAATTGGATCGGTAGGTAGAGTTTTAAGCAATGTTACCGTTAAAATTGGTGAAGACGGGGAAATTCTTTGTCAGGGACCATCGATTGCAGAAGGATATTATAAAGACGAAGAAAAAACCAAAGAAGCTTTTGCTGACGGATGGTTTCACACAGGAGATATCGGTGTAGTTGATGCCGACGGCTTTTTATTTATTACCGATCGTAAAAAGGAAATGTTTAAAACAAGTGGCGGTAAATATGTTGCGCCGCAAATGATTGAAAATGCAATGAAACAATCTCGTTTTATTGAACAGATCATGGTGGTGGGAGAAGGACAAAAAATGCCTGCAGCCTTGATTCAGCCTAATTTCGATTTTATTAAAGAATGGGCAAACCGCAACAAAGTTAATGTAGGTTTTTCGTTAGATGAAGTCGTTAAAAACGAATTGGTTATAGAACGCCTTCAAAAAGAAATAGATTTAATCAATCCGCAGTTTGGTAAATGGGAACAAATTAAAAAGTTTGCACTTACACCAAATATTTGGGCAATTGATTCTGGTGAATTAACGCCAACCCTAAAACTAAAACGTAAAGTTATTTTAGAAAAGTATAAAGATTTGTATGATAAAATGTATTCTTAAATCGAAGAAATAACAATAAAATATCCTTTTAACGAAAATTTAAATTTAAAATAGTATGCATGCATACTATTTTTTTATTATATTTGGTATAACTAAATAAAATCATGAAAAATAAAACGTTAGATTCTGTAATAAAAAATACCTGGCAGGCCATTGCCCGTATGTATAACGAAGAAGCTTCGCAATATGGTGCAAGCATGGCGCTTGGGTACGCTTTATTAAACATAGATAAAGAAGGAACGCCTTCTACAGCTTTGGCTCCGCGCTTGGGCATGGAACCAACAAGCTTAACGCGTACCTTAAAAACAATGGAAGAAAAAGGATTAATTACAAAAAAGAAAAATCCGAAAGACGGCCGTGGCGTAAATATCTATTTAACTCCGCTAGGTGTCGAAAAACGCGGACTATCAAAACAAACGGTAATCAATTTTAATAATAAACTTTTAGAAACCTTTTCACAACAAGAGATTGATAACTTTATAGAGATGTCAGAGAAAATTCAGAACATCATTGTAACAAAAAAGAAATTTTAAGAAACCAAACTTCATATAATTATGAATAGATTAATAAAGAAAGTGGCTGTTATTGGTTCCGGAATCATGGGTTCGGGCATCGCCTGTCATTTTGCAAACATTGGCGTTCAGGTACTGCTTTTGGATATTGTTCCAAACCAGCTTACCGAAGCCGAAGAAAAAAAAGGTCTTACGCTTAACGATAAAGTGGTAAGAAACCGTATGGTGAACGATAATCTGGCAACTGCCTTAAAATCGAACCCTTCGCCTATTTACGACAAAAAATTTGCCGACCGAATTTCGACAGGAAACACAACAGACGATCTTCCAAAAATTAAAGATGTTGATTGGATTATTGAAGTTGTTGTGGAACGTTTGGATATTAAAAAGGCAGTTTACGAACAAATTGAAAAATACCGCAAACCGGGAACTTTAATCACATCTAACACTTCCGGAATTCCGATTCATTTTATGAGCGAAGGCAGAAGCGAAGATTTTCAGGAACATTTCTGCGGAACCCACTTTTTTAATCCGGTTCGATACTTAAAACTATTCGAAATCATTCCCGGACCAAAAACCAAACCCGAAGTCTTATCGTTCTTAAACAATTACGGCGAAAAATTCTTGGGAAAAACATCGGTTGTAGCTAAAGATACTCCGGCATTTATTGGAAACCGCATTGGTATTTACGGCATCATGAGTCTGTTTCATTTGGTAAAAGAAATGGATATGACCATTGAAGAAGTCGATAAATTAACCGGTCCGGTGATTGGCAGACCAAAATCGGCAACTTTCCGTACGGTAGATGTGGTTGGTTTGGATACTTTGGTGCATGTTGCCAATGGTTTGTACGAAAATGTTCCGAACGATGAAGCACACGAATTGTTTAAACTTCCCAATTTCATCAACCACATGATGGAAAATAAATGGTTGGGCAGCAAAACAAAACAAGGTTTCTATAAAAAAGTTGATAAAGATATTCTTTCACTTGACTTGAATACCTTGGAATATCGACCAAACAAAAAAGCATCCTTCCAAACATTAGAACTAACCAAAACCATTGATAATGTAATTGATCGATTCAAGGTTTTAGTGAACGGCAAAGACAAAGCGGGCGAATTTTACCGTAAATCTTTTGCGGGATTGTTTGCGTATGTTTCTAACCGCGTACCCGAAATTACTGACGATTTATATAAGATAGACGATGCCATGAAAGCCGGTTTTGGCTGGGAACACGGACCTTTTCAAATCTGGGATGCTGTTGGTGTTGAAAAAGGAATCGAATTGATAAAACAAAACGGCGAAAATGTTGCTGAATGGGTAAATGAAATGTTGGCATCGGGTAACAAATCTTTCTATACCGTAAAAGAAGGTGCTACCTATTATTATGATATCGATTCAAAATCTCAAAAGAAAATTCCGGGACAAGATGCGTTCATCATTTTAAACAACATTCGCGATACCAAAAAAGTTTGGGGCAACTCCGATTCTACTTTGTTTGATTTAGGTGATGGAATTTTAAATCTGGAATTTCATTCAAAAATGAATTCGATTGGTGGTGGTGTCATCAGCGGAATCAATAAAGCTATCGATCTTGCCGAAAAAGAATATATTGGTTTGGTTATTGGAAATCAGGCAGCAAACTTCTCGGTCGGAGCTAATTTGGGAATGATTTTCATGATGGCGGTTGAACAAGAATACGATGAATTAAATTTTGCCATACAATCGTTCCAAGACACCATGATGCGCATTCGCTATTCGGGTATTCCGGTAATTGCAGCTCCACATGGAATGACCCTTGGTGGCGGTTGCGAATTGGTAATGCATTCAGACAAAGCCGTTGCAGCAGCAGAAACCTATATTGGTTTGGTTGAATTTGGTGTAGGTGTGATTCCTGGCGGTGGTGGATCTAAAGAAATGACGTTACGTGCTGCAGATCAATTTAAAAAGAATGATGTTAAACTGAACATCCTTCAGGAATATTTCTTAACTGTCGGTACTGCAAAAGTAGCAACATCGGCTTACGAAGGATTTGATAATGGGGTGCTTTTACCAACCAAAGATATTGTTGTGGTTAATAAAGACCGACAAATTGCCGAAGCTAAAAAACACGCATTGTTAATGGCTGAAGCCGGTTATACACAACCTGTTAAACGCAAAGATATTTTGGTTTTGGGTAAACAGGCATTGGGTGCTTTCTTGGTTGGAACAGACGGAATGACAGCAGGAAATTATATTTCTGACCACGATAAAAAAATTGCCAATAAACTTGCTTACGTAATGGCAGGTGGCGATTTATCTGAACCTACATTGGTATCCGAACAATATTTATTAGATCTGGAACGTGAAGCCTTTTTAAGTTTATGTACCGAACGCAAAACCTTAGAAAGAATTCAGTTTATGTTAACTAAGGGGAAACCGTTGAGAAACTAGAAGTTAAACTGTATAATGTGGTTTGTATATTGTATAATGAACCATTAAAGTTGTAACTTTTTTTCTAATATACAAGATACAAAAATAAAGATGAATTACTTTAAAGAATTAAAAGTTTGGCAAAAGGCAATTGAATTGGTTACTGAAACTTATTTATTAACCAAAGAATTTCCAAAAGATGAGCTTTTTGGTTTAGTTTCTCAAATCAGAAGATGTGTAATTTCTATTCCTTCAAATATTGCAGAAGGTTGCGGAAGAAAAACAAATAAAGATTTCAGCAACTTTTTAGGAATTTCATTAGGGTCTTGTTTTGAATTTGAAACTCAAATCATTATATCTAAAAATATAGGTTATTTAACTAATGAGCAATTTACAGTATTAGAATCTGAAATTCAACATATTCAAAATATGATTATAAAACTACAATCATCTTTGGAAAACAAATAGTACATTTTACAACAATACAATATACATTATACATTAAAAAATACAATATACAATGAGCAAAACAGCATATATAGTAAAAGCTTACAGAACAGCCGTTGGTAAAGCACCAAAAGGATTGTTCCGTTTTAAAAGACCCGATGAATTGGCGGCAGAAACCATCGAGTTTATGATGAATGAAGTGCCACAGTTAGATAAAAAACGTATCGATGACGTAATGGTTGGGAACGCCATGCCCGAAGCCGAGCAAGGTTTAAACATGGCTCGATTAATCTCATTAATGGGGTTAAAAATTACCGATGTTCCTGGAGTTACCGTTAACCGTTATTGTGCATCGGGAATTGAAACTATTGGTATGGCAACGGCAAAAATTCAGTCTGGAATGGCAGATTGTATCATTGCAGGTGGTGCCGAATCTATGAGTTTTATTCCAATGGGTGGTTACCGCGCAACGCCAGATTATAAAGTTACCGCAGCCGGTCACGAAGATTATTATTGGGGAATGGGCTTAACTGCCGAAGCTGTTGCAAAGCAGTTTAATGTTTCGCGTGAAGATCAGGATCAGTTTTCGTTTGAATCGCACATGAAAGCTTTAAAAGCACAGGCTGAAGATAAATTCGTTAACCAAATTGTACCAATCACCGTTGAAGATACTTTTATTAATGATAAAGGTAAAAAAGAAACAAAATCGTATGTAGTAACAAAAGATGAAGGTCCGCGTGCAGGAACAAGTGTAGAAGCATTAGCAAAGTTAAAACCAGTTTTTGCTGCCGATGGATCTGTTACCGCAGGAAATTCCTCTCAAATGTCCGATGGAGCTGCATTTGTTTTAGTCATGTCGGAAGAAATGGTAAAGGAATTAAACCTAGAACCAATTGCCCGATTGGTAACTTTTGCATCGGCTGGAGTTGAACCACGCATTATGGGAATTGGTCCTGTAAAAGCGATTCCAAAAGCATTAAAACAAGCAGGTTTACAACAAAACGATATCGAATTGATCGAACTAAACGAAGCCTTTGCAGCTCAATCATTAGCTGTAATTCGCGAATTAGATCTAAACCCTGAAATCATCAACGTTAACGGCGGAGCTATCGCATTAGGCCACCCATTAGGTTGTACTGGAGCAAAACTATCTGTTCAATTATTCGATGAAATGAAACGTCGTGGAAACAAATACGGAATGGTAACCATGTGTGTTGGAACCGGACAAGGAACAGCAGGGATTTATGAATTGCTTTAATTTGAGAAAATAGAACATAGAGAAGAGATAATAGATTGTTATGAGTGTAGGAAAGAGACATAATTACAAGAATTTAAAGATTTGGCAATTGGCATTGGAGATAGCTAATAACATCTCTGATATTCTATTAAATTTTCCTACACATGAAAAATACAGCCTTAATTCACAAATTAGTCGTTGTTCTATTTCAATCCCATCGAATATTGCAGAAGGTTCTGCGAGAACAGATAAATCTTTTAGTCATTTTCTAGATGTTTCATTAGGATCATCTTTTGAATTACTTACACAATTACATATTGCAAAACATAGAAATTATATCAATCAAGAGCTTTTTAATCAACTCGAAAATAAAATAGAAGAATTTCAACGCATGACAATGGCTTTTCAAAACAATTTGAAATAGTCTATCATCTATATTCTATTTTCTTTTCTCTCAAAAAAACGTAAACAATGGAAAACATCACAAGAGGCGGTCAATTCTTGGTAAAAGAGACCTTGGCAGAAAATATATTTACACCGGAAGATTTTTCGGAAGAACAAAAAATGATGCGCGATTCGGTAAAGGAATTTGTCGATCGTAAAATTTGGGCAAACAAAGATCGTTTCGAGAAAAAAGATTATAAGTTTACCGAAGAATGCATGCGCGAAGCCGGCGAATTAGGCTTTTTAGGTGTTGCAGTTCCCGAAGAATACGGTGGATTAGGAATGGGCTTTGTATCAACCATGTTAACCTGCGATTATATTTCGGGAGCAACCGGTTCTTTCTCAACAGCTTTTGGCGCACATACCGGAATCGGAACCATGCCAATTACTTTATATGGAACCGAAGAACAAAAGCAAAAATACGTTCCTAAATTGGCTTCTGGCGAATGGTTTGGATCATACTGTTTAACCGAACCAGGTGCTGGATCTGATGCTAATTCAGGAAAAACAAAAGCCGAACTAAGTGCCGATGGTAAATCTTACAAAATAAACGGACAAAAAATGTGGATTTCAAACGCGGGTTTTTGTCATTTAATGATTGTTTTTGCTCGAATTGAAGACGATAAAAATATCACCGGTTTTATTGTGGAATACGATCCTTCAAATTCAAACGGAATTACTTTGGGCGAAGAAGAGCATAAATTGGGAATCCGTGCAAGTTCTACACGTCAGGTATTTTTTAACGATACGGTTGTTCCTGTAGAAAATATGTTGGGTGGTCGCGGCGAAGGTTTTAAAATTGCAATGAACTCATTAAACGTGGGTAGAATTAAGTTGGCAGCTGCCTGTTTAGATTCGCAACGCCGATTAATTACACAATCGGTAAACTATGCCAACGAACGTGTGCAGTTTAAAACACCTATTGCTAATTTTGGTGCAATTCGATCTAAAATTGCCGAAACCGCTACAAATGCTTATATTGGTGAATCGGCAGCTTATCGCGCAGCTGGTGATATCGAAAACAGAATCAATGCACGTTTGGCTGAAGGAAACTCACATCAAGAAGCTGAATTAAAAGGTGTGGAAGAATTTGCTATTGAATGTTCTATTTTAAAAGTTGCTGTTTCTGAAGATGTTCAGCATTGTGCAGATGAAGGAATTCAGATTTTTGGAGGAATGGGCTTTTCTGAAGATACGCCAATGGAAAGTGCTTGGAGAGATGCCCGTATTTCAAGAATTTACGAAGGAACGAACGAAATTAACCGAATGTTGACAGTTGGCATGTTGATTAAAAAAGCAATGAAAGGTCATGTTGATTTATTAGGACCAGCAATGAAAGTAGGCGAAGAATTAATGGGAATTCCCGATTTTTCAACACCAGATTATTCTGAATTATTTTCAGAGGAAAAAGCATTGATTGCAAAACTGAAAAAAGCTTTTTTAATGGTTGCAGGATCGGCAGTACAAAAATACGGAACCGATTTAGATCAACACCAACAATTATTAATGGCTGCATCAGACATGCTTATTGAAATTTACATGGCAGAATCTGGTATTTTACGTACTGAAAAATTAGTTAAAAATATTGGTGAAGCAAACGCTAAAGAACAAATTGCAATGGCAAAACTGTACTTATACCAAGCGGTAGATATTATTTACACTAAAGGTAAAGAAGGTATTGTTTCTTTTGCACAAGAAGACGAGCAACGTATGATGTTGATGGGCTTACGTCGTTTTACAAAATACAACAATCAACCGAATGTGATTGAACTAAAAGAAATTATTGCAACTAAAGTAATTGCCGATAATAAATATAGTTTTTAAGGTTATTAAAGATTACAAAAAAGCCGTTTCAAAATTTGAAACGGCTTTTTTATGAGATATAAGTTACTTTCCAAAATAAATATTCTCAAAAAAGCTTGAGAAATTTCTCAAGCTTTTTTTACTATTTATCTTTATTTTTAATTACCAAACGGAAACCTTCACCATGAATGTTTAAGATTTCAACATTTTCATCGGCTTTTAGGTATTTTCTTAATTTGGCAATGTAAACGTCCATACTTCTTGAAGTGAAGTAATTATCATCTCTCCAAATTTTTGTTAAAGCAACTTCACGCGGCATTAAATCATTTTCGTAAAGTGCCAACATTTTTAATAATTCGTTTTCTTTTGGTGACAATTTAATTGGCTCGTCGTTTTCAAAAGTTAAGAAACGAAGTTTTGAATTTAAATTGAATTTACCAATCTGGAATTCGAATTTAGTGTTCTCTGCCTTAACTTCAGACGATTTACGCTGCATAATAGCTTTAATCTTCATTAACAGCACTTCAGAATCAAACGGTTTGTTCAAATAATCGTCTGCACCTACTTTATATCCTTTTAAAACATCTTCTTTCATTGTTTTAGCCGTTAAGAATATAATAGGAATTTCTTTATTTTTATCTCTGATTTCACGCGCTAATGTAAACCCGTCCTTATAAGGCATCATCACGTCTAAAATACATAAATCAAATGTATCTTTTTTGAATTTTTCGAATCCTTCCATACCATTTTTGGCAAGAGTAACATCGAAATCGTTCATTGTTAAATAATCTTTTAAGATCGACCCGAAGTTAGGATCATCTTCTACCAATAAAATCTTTTTGTTGCTTACTTCCATTGTATTATCTATTTGTTGTTCGTTTAACTATTAATTTATTAACGGGATTTTTATTATAAAGGTACTTCCCTTACCTTTTTCGCTTTCTACATAAACCTGTGCGTTGTGGTCATCTACGATTTGCTTTACATAAGCCAAACCTAAACCGTGACCTTTTACATTGTGCAAATCGCCGGTATGTTCGCGATAGAATTTATCGAATATTTTCTTTGTGGCAGTTTTACTCATACCACTTCCTTGATCTTTAATTTTAACTACAATTGTATCTTTAATATTCTCTGTATATATATCAATTATAGGTGCGTTTGGTGAATATTTAATGGCATTGTCTAAAATATTTACAAAAACGCTGGTAAAATGCGTTGGATTAATTAAAACCGTGTCTCTTGTGGTGTTAAAGTGTGTGTTTAATTTACCTTCACGGTCTTCAATTAACAGCGAAACGTGATCAATTGCAACCTCTAACACTTCGGTTAATTCTACTTTTTCTTTCGGAATATCCAGCTCTTTCTTTTCTAATTTCGATATTCTTAAGATATTTTCAATTTGCGCGTGCATGCGTTTATTTTCGTCACGAATCATTTGAATGTATCTTAAAACCTTGTCTTCATCGCTTATGATTTTCGGGTTTTTAATGGCATCTAACGCAAGGTTTATCGTTGCAATAGGTGTTTTAAACTCGTGCGTCATATTATTAATGAAATCGTTTTTAATTTCAGAAATTTGTCGTTGCGTGATTAACTGACGGATTGCACTGTAATACGCTGCAATAATTACCACCGTAAATAATAACGATATTAAGATGAATGGCAGTAAATCTGAAAACAAGAACTTAGATTTCTGTGGAAAACTGATATAAAGCTGGTATTTTGAATGATTTTCTAAATCGGTTAAAATTGGAACCGAATAAGTATTCTTTTCATTAAAAACAAAATTACCCGACTTTATAGGCGTTCCCAAACTATTATTAAAAACAGCGTATTCAAAATTAGTAGCTAATTTTCTGTTGGTTAATTCCTGTTTAAGCAACGCTTGTAACACTTTATTATCTAACCGCTCTTCTATAGGATAAGTTGAAACGATGTCATTATAATAAAAATCTAAAACACCTTCTTTCTGAATAACTTCGTCTGGCTGATTATTTGTACTCAACGAACGATGTATATCAGAATCTAAGCCATCTATTGATTTTGATTTACCATGATAAACTTCGGTTTTACGGCTGCTTATGTAGTTTTTATAATCTTTTTTTGAACCGCTTGCACTGTCAATGAACGTTTTACCAAAATTAAAATCCTTTATATTTTCAACAGAAATAATGTTAGAATATACTATTTCCTGATTAGTTCTATTATCTTTTTCAATATAAAAAATCTCTTTTATGGCTTTTTTGTCAGGAACTTTACCTGTTTTTGTTTGATACTCGTAAAACTTTTTATTAAACTCATATCGTTCCTTTTCTTTTAATTTATCGGCAACCTTTCCAATAGATTGGTTTACCATGTGTTGAAACTGAATATCGTTGTTTTCGTATGTTGTGCTAATCCAGTAAAGCTGTATTAAAGTTATTCCTAACAGTGCCAAGCTCATTAAAACAACTAAAAACTGAAATCTGTATTTATTCATTCTGTCATTAAAAATATGTTCAAATTTAACATTTTAACAGTTAAAAATAATGCTTTTAACCTAAAGTTAACATCAAACCTAATTAATTAAAATTTTTGTTATAATATCGTCAATACTCTTAAAAGCTTGTTTTAAATCAATATTTTCAACAATATAAGTCGCCAATGCAGCTTTTTCATCGTCAGACAGTTGGTTTTTAATCCTGCTTTCTACCTGCTCTTTCGTTATATTATCACGCTGCATTACTCTTTGGATACGAATTTCTAACGGAGCTGTTATCAAAATGGTCGCATCGCATTTTTTATATGAACCTGATTCAAACAAAACAGCTGTTTCCTTAAAAATTACTTTTTCATTAGAATTTTCCTTTTTAAATTCTTCAAAATCTAACCCGACAGCCGGATGCACAATATTGTTTAGTTGCTGCAACTTATCATTATCTGTAAAAACAAGCGATGCTATTTTAGATCGATCCAAAAAACCATCTTCCAAAAGAACTTCCTTGTTAAATAATTCATTTATTTGTTGAATAATTTCAGGTTTCTGCATCACTTTCTTCCCCGCATCATCAGCTATATAAACTGCAAAACCTTTCTCTTTAATATAATTGATAATGGTTGTTTTGCCACTGCCAATTCCGCCTGTAACTCCAATTATTTTCATCATTATTTAAAAAACATTTCGGGCATTGCTATTTGTGGATCTTGTTTCTTAATATTTAACAAAAAATAGCTGTACAAAAACCCTGCCCCATATCCAAAAAACTGAATAAAAGTTGCAATTATTGTTAAAAAAGATATTTTAAGGCTTTTTGTTTTAACTAAAGTTTCTATAAAAAGAGCTAGGAAATACAAGGCATAGCAGTAAAAAAACGCATTAATACCGGCTATCAAAAATAAAAGCGAAATATAAAAGCCAACCATAAAAACTGCAGGAAACCAATACGTAATTTTACTGTATTCGGGGTATCGTTTATTTAAAATTGGACGTGCTTTTCCAAATTTATTAACCTGTTTGTAGAATTTTTCCCAATCGATCCTGCGTTTGTGGAAAACATGTGCATTTGGAATTAAAGCTGTTGTGTAATTCATTTTCCATAAACGGATCGATAAATCGGGATCTTCGCCCGGATGAATTTTTCCAAAACCGCCCGATGCTTCAAATGCTTCTTTTGAAATTCCCATATTAAAACTCCGTGGTTGAAATTTTCCTAATTTTTCACTTGCTCCTCGAATGCCGCCTGTTGTTAAAACCGATGTCATGGTTTGATTGATTGCTTTCTGAACATCAGAAAAAGAATCGTGTGCCGCATCTGGTCCGCCAAAACAATCCACATTATTATCAGTCAGGAATTTTTCAACTTCAGTCAGATAATTTTCAGGAATGATACAATCTGAATCTAAAATGATGAAATAATCGCCTTTTGCAACCGTCATTCCATAATTTCGCGAATCGCCTGGTCCTGAATTTTCCTTAAAGTAATACGAAACATTAAGCTGGTTAATATACTTATTTACAACATCTTTGCAGCTAACCGTAGAACCATCTTCAACCACAACAATCTCAAAATCATTATTATAAGTTTGATGAACCAGACTTTGCAATAATTCGTCAATTTCATCTGGGCGGTTGTAAACAGGTATTATAAAAGAAAAATACATTTAAAAACGTAGTTAATATAACAACTTAATTGCTGTTATTTTAATTAATAAAACATACAAAAGTATCTAAAAAACAAAATATTTATATCATTTTTGTAATAAATAAGGTTTTAAATTTTCTTATTAATATTTTAAGAAAATTGTATTTACTTTTTACTAAATTTAAAATTCGAATACCTGTTTTTTTTAACAGGTAAAATATTATTGCTATGAACGAAATAAAAATATTGTGGGTTGACGATGAAATTGACTTGTTAAAACCACACGTACTTTTTTTAGAAAAGAAAGGTTACAAAGTTACAACTGCCACCAATGGGCAAGATGCCATTGATTTATTTGACGAAGAAAATTTCGATGCTGTTTTTTTAGACGAAAATATGCCTGGAATTACCGGTTTGGAAACTTTGGCAGAATTAAAGGAAAAAAAATCGACCACTCCTATTATAATGATTACCAAAAGTGAGGAAGAATTTATAATGGATGAAGCAATTGGATCTAAAATTGCCGATTATTTGATTAAACCGGTAAATCCAAACCAGATTTTGTTGAGTTTAAAGAAGAATTTGGATCATTCTAGATTGGTTTCAGAGAAAACATCATTGGATTATCAGAAAGAATTTAGAAAAATTGCAATGGATATGATGCAGGCAAATTCGCATCAGGAATGGGCAGATTTATACAAAAGATTGATTTTTTGGGAATTGCAATTGGAGACGATTGAAGATCAAAATGTAGCTGAAATCCTTGAAAAACAAAAGGAAGAAGCGAACATTCAATTCGGAAAATTTGTAGAGAAAAATTACGAAGACTGGATTAATAACGATGATGAAGCGCCACTTTTCTCTCATAAACTGTTTGTACGAAAAGTTGTTCCTGAATTACGAGGCGAAGAGAACGTGCTTTTTGTGGTAATTGATAATTTACGATACGATCAGTGGAAAGCTTTTGAAGGCATTGTAAACCAACATTATAAAGTTGACAGAGAAGATTATTATTATTCGATACTTCCCACAGCAACACAATACGCCAGAAACGCTATTTTTTCAGGCTTAACGCCGCTACAAATGGAAAAACAGCTGCCACAATATTGGAAAAATGATGTAGATGATGGCGGCAAAAATCTTTTTGAAGCGGAATTTTTAGAAGATCAATTAAAACGTTTGCGATTAAACATTAAACACGAATACCATAAAATAACTAATTTAAAAGACGGTAAAAAGCTTGCAGAGAATTTTAAATCAATGAAAAACAATAAATTAATTGCTTTGGTTTATAATTTTGTTGATATGATTTCGCATGCCAAAACCGAAATGGAAGTTATTAAAGAATTAGCATCAACCGATAAAGCCTATCGATCACTAACCCAAAGCTGGTTTAAAAACTCGCCTTTGTTAGAGATTATTCAACAGGCACAGGCAGCAGGTTTCAAGCTAATCATTACTACAGATCACGGAACCATAAACTGTAAAAATCCGTCGCAGGTAATTGGCGATAAAAACACCAGTTTAAACCTTCGATACAAAACAGGAAAATCGTTAACCTACGAGCCAAAAGATGTGTATGTGGTTAAAGATCCTAAAAAAGTCCAACTGCCGGCAATTAATATGAGCAGTTCGTACATTTTTGCAAAAAGCGATTACTTTTTAGCGTATATTAACAACTATAATTATTACGTAAGTTATTTTAAAAACACGTATCAGCACGGCGGTATTTCGTTAGAAGAAATGATTGTTCCGCTTATAACTTTAACGCCTAAAAAATAAAATGACAATTACTTATTCTATTAACGATTTAGCCGATGTTGCCAGTAAACTGATACAAATCAGTACACATAAAACATGGCTGTTTAATGCGCAAATGGGTGCCGGCAAAACCACTTTAATTAAAGAATTGGCTAATGAATTAGGCGTAAACGAAATGGCAAGTAGTCCTACTTTTTCAATTGTGAACGAATATTTAGGAACGAACGATAAGGTGTATCATTTTGATTTGTATCGATTAAAAAACGAAGAAGAAGCTTACGATATGGGTTTAGACGAATATTTTGACGAAAATGCCTGGTGCTTTGTAGAATGGCCCGAAATGGCTCAGAATATTTTACCAGAAAACGTACACACCGTATCAATCACCATTGTTGACGAACATACACGTGAATTAAATTTTGTTTAATTATGGATATAACAAGTCCTTTTTCAAAATCGCAATTAATTCCGCAAGAGGAAAAATTAGAAATCCGTAAAAAACGCGGGCAACTTTTTATTGGTATTCCAAAAGAAGATTTTAAGATCGAAAAAAGAATCTGTCTTACACCTGAATCGGTAAATATGCTGGTAAAAGCCGGGCATAAAGTATTGATTGAAGCGGGTGCGGGTACACAAGCCAGTTACGATGATAAAAAATATAGTGAAGCCGGTGCGACTATAACGCACGATAAAGAAAAAGTTTTTAGCTGCCCTATTATTTTAAAGGTAGAACCACCAACGGTTGACGAAATTAAGTTAATGAAACCGAAGACGTATCTTTTTTCGGCTTTACAACTTAAAACCCAAAAAAAGGAATACTTTGAAGCATTAGAAAAGAAAAAGATTACCGCAATGTGTTACGAATTTATAAAAGATCGTTACGGTGCGTACCCTTTTCTACATGCAATAAGCGAAATTGCGGGTATCGCATCTATACAAATTGCCAGCGATTATATGTGCAGTATGAACGGAGGTAAAGGACTACTTTTTGGAAATATTACCGGCGTACCACCAACCGAAGTCGTTATCATTGGTGCCGGTTTAGTAGGCGAAGCTGCTGTACGAACCGCATTGGCATTGGGTGTAAACGTAAAAGTGTTCGATAATAACATCCATAAACTAAAACGTCTGCAAAAATCGTTGCCAACCCAAATATTTACATCAACCATACAAGAACGCGTTTTAATCAAAGCATTAATGCGTTGCGATGTAGCTATTGGCGCCATAAAAGGTTGCAACCGCTCCCCTATTGTTGTTTCAGAAGAAATGGTGCAACGCATGAAACCCGGATCGGTAATTATTGATGTTTGTATTGATAATGGCGGTTGTTTTGAAACATCAGAAGTTACTACACACGAAAACCCTGTCATTACAAAATACGGCGTTATACATTACGGCGTACCAAATATTACGGCAAAATATTCAAAAACAGCTTCATTGGCTATCAGTAACATTATATCGCCTTATTTGTTAGATTTAACCGAAAATGGTTCTATTGATGATGCGATAAGTTACGACAATACAATACGTTCGGGAATTTATATGTACAAAGGCATTCTTGTTAACGAAGCTATTGCAAAATGGTTCAATTTAAATTTTAAAGACCTTAATTTAATATTTCTATAACTAATAATAGTTGTATTTTTGCCCAAAATTATTTTTCATGAAGTTTTCGCAGCGTTTTGCTTACTATTTATTAGGATTATTGATCGGAGGAATTATTGTTTATTATTTTTTTGATGCAAAGGATACCGATTTTTGTTATTTGCCAAATTGCAGGGTTTTAAAAGATTTACGTTCAAAACCTTTGACCATTTCAGATAAAGCTCAGGTTAGTTTTAATGATGCTTTGGTTAATATGAACGATATTAAAATGTGTTTGACACATGGCGATGTTGATTTTGATAAGAGCAATGTTTTTGAAGAAGGAGGTAAATTATACGTTATTGAAGGACAAAATACTAAAAAAGAAGCCATTACGGTAGAAATGATTAATTACTCGGAAAAAGTAATGATAAAAGACGTTTATCCGACAAAAAAATAATTTAATTTTTTTATTTCTGATTATGAAACAGTTATAAAAAAATTAAAAAAAAAGTTACAAAAGCCCTTGCAGAATAGGAAATTCGCTCTATATTTGCATCACAATTAAGGAACGAAAGAACATTAATTGTAAGACCAAGGAGAAATGGCAGAGTGGTCGAATGCGGCAGTCTTGAAAACTGTTGACTGTAACAGGTCCGGGGGTTCGAATCCCTCTTTCTCCGCGAATTAT
>NZ_FOVI01000034.1 GCF_900115115.1 Paenimyroides ummariense | reverse complement strand
ACCTCAAGTTAACAAAATTTGAGGACAATAAAAAAAATCCCCGACAAAAAACATGTCGGGGATTATACCAAAGACCTTTTTAGACAGCCTCTTTTGTTATTTAATACTTTCAAAATTTCGTTTAACAAAAGCAGTTAATTCTTCGCCTTTTAATAAACCTTGTGCCAATTTTGCCAAGTCTAAAGCTTGTTTAACCAAGTTGCTTTTTGTTTCTTCGTTACTTTCGTTTAATATTTTCGACGCAATTTCAGAATTTGTATTTACAATTAAGTTGTACGAATCTGGGAAACTGCCAAACATTGCATTACCGCCCATTGCCTGCATTTCTTTCATACGGCGCATAAATTCTGGTTGCGTAATCATAAAAGGTTCGGCGTTGCTGTCTAAAGCTTCGGTTTGAATATTGTAACTTTTGTTTGCAATGGTAGTTTCAATAAACTCTTTAAGCTTTTTTGTTTCGTCTTCACTTAATTTCGATATAACTTCATCATCTTTCTTAATTAAATTATCGATAGAATCAGCATCAACTCGAGAAAAAGTTATATCCTGATTGTCCATTTCTAATTTCTGAATCAAGTGTGATACAATTGGCGAATCTAACAACAAAACTTCATATCCTTTTGCTTTTGCATTGGCAATATAGCTGTGTTGCGCATCTTTGTTAGATGCGTATAAAAGAACCGTTTTACCGTCTTTATTTGTTTGGTTAATTTTCGCTTTCTCTTTTAACTCTTCCCAAGTATAAAACACATTATCAACGGTTGGGTACAAAACAAAATCTTTCGATTTTTCGTAGAATTTATCTTCACTCAACATACCGTATTCCAACACAATTTTAATATCGTTCCATTTTTGTTCAAAAGCTGCACGGTCTTCGTTGAATAATGATTTTAGTTTATCGGCAACTTTTCTTGTAATGTAGTTCGATATCTTCTTAACATTTCCATCCGCCTGTAAATATGAACGAGAAACGTTTAGTGGAATATCCGGCGAATCAATAACACCTTTTAGCATTGTTAAAAATTCTGGAACAATTCCTTCTACATTATCGGTTACAAAGACCTGATTTTGATATAATTGAATTTTATCTTTCTGAATGCTTAAATCGCCCGATAATTTTGGGAAATACAGAATTCCGGTTAAATTGAACGGATGATCTACATTTAAATGGATGTGAAACAAAGGATCATCGAACTGCATTGGATACAATTCCCGATAAAAATTTTTGTAATCTTCGTCTGATAAATCGCTTGGTTTCTTTGTCCATGCCGGGGTTGGATTATTGATAATTACATCAACCACAACTTCATTATTGCCTTCTTTTTCTGTTTTAGTTCCGAATTTAATCGGGATAGGCATGAACTTATTATATTTATTAAGTAATTCTTGAATTTTATGATTTTCTAAAAATTCGGTAGAATCATCGGCAATATGAAGAATAATTTCTGTACCTCGATCGGTTTTGTTTGATGGTTCCAAGGTAAATTCCGGAGATCCGTCACACGTCCAATGAACTGCCGGTTCATCTTTATACGATTTTGTAATGATTTCAACCTTACTTGCAACCATAAATGCTGAGTAAAATCCTAAACCAAAATGACCAATAATTCCTGAATCTTTAGCAGAATCTTTGTACTTATCTAAAAATTCTTCGGCTCCCGAAAAAGCTACTTGGTTAATGTATTTTTCAACTTCTTCGCCTGTCATACCCAATCCTTGATCGATAATATGAAGCGTTTTATTTTCTTTATCAACCTTAACTTCAATTTTAGGATTACCATATTCTACAGCGGTTTCGCCGATCGTTGTTAAATGTTTTAGCTTTAAAGTAGCGTCGGTTGCATTACTAATTAATTCACGTAAGAAGATTTCGTGATCGCTGTATAAAAATTTCTTTATCAACGGAAAAATATTTTCAACCGTTACATTAATTTTACCTGAAGTCATATTTTTGTACTTATTGTTTTAAATTATATGGCAATAAATAGTCAAAATAAATACCAAACTAAAAAATATGACAAAAAGACATAAAAAAAATCATGCAAAATTAATTTCAGGCACAAATTTTGTTAATTTTGAAATATAAAATATATAATTATGAAAAAGGTCTTAGCAATAGGAATTTTATCGTTAGCAATGTTTTCATGTAAAACATCAACGAACACTAAAAATGATGTTCCTACTCAAATTAAATTAAAAGGAGAGTGGACGTTAATTAATGTAAGTTATCCATCTGGATACAAAGTAACATCTTTCAATGTTGCCGATGCAAAATGTTTTGAAGGTAGCCAGTGGAAATTTGTATCGAACAATAACACCGGCACAGTTACTTTAAACAACAACAGTGCTAATTGTCCGCAATATAATTCTAAAATTATATGGAACATTAAGCAAGATACATCTTTCAACTTAAAGTTCATCGGTGATGATAAAGCTAAACACGTAACAACAGGTTACAATTTAACAGCCTCAAATGTAACAGATACAACTTTTGAATTAATTGATAATTCTACAGAAGCTACTATTGTATATTCATTCGTAAAAAACAACAAATAGAAAAATAATTAAGTTATGAAAAAATTAAATGTATATGTATTAAGTACTGCACTTTTAGCAGGATCTTTTTTAACTAGTTGTAATACGGTTAAAAATGCAAATAATACGCAGAAAGCTGCTGTAGTAGGTGCTACTGCAGGTGCTGTTTTAGGTGGTGTTCTAGGTAACAACGTTGGTAGCAAAAATAATAGTGCTTTAGGTGCTGTTTTAGGTGGAGTTATTGGTGGTACTGCTGGTGCAATCATTGGTAAAAACATGGATAAGCAAGCACAACAAATTGAGACTGCTTTACCAGGTGCAACTGTTGAACGAGTAGGTGAAGGTATTAAAGTGGTATTAAACGAAAATACAGTAAACTTTAACTTTGATTCTGCGGAATTAACTTCAACTGCAAAAGGTAATTTAGATAAAATTGCAAAAGTTTTAATTGATAATCCTAAAACTTTAATAACTATTTACGGTTATACAGATAGTGTTGGTAAAGATGAGTACAATATGAAATTGTCTCGCAGCCGCGCAAATGCTGTAAAATCTTATTTAGGTACAAAAGGAATTGGTGTAAAAAGAATAACTGCACAAGGAATGGGTGAGGCAGATCCAATTGCATCAAACGATACAAAAGAAGGACAAGCAAAAAACCGTCGTGTTGAATTTGGAATTGTAGCTAATGAAGACATGATTGACGATGCAAGAAAAGAAGCAGCACGTTATTAAAAAAATATAAATTTTTATTATTAGAGCAGAGTTTTTATTGAAACTCTGCTTTTTTTGATATAAGTACAAAATAATTAGTAATTTAGAAAACTTTTTTAAAACATCGTAAAAACCTAACCAATGAATAAAAATTTCCTACAGCTAAAAAAAATATCTAGCTGTTTAATTTTAGCGACTCTTTTATTAACGGGGAGTAATATTTCTGCAGTAAATACCATAAATAATAATCATAACCAGGTAAAAAATGATTTACCAAAACCAAAGTTTCTAAATGGATTTGGAACTTTTATGGTGGATTTTAAGAATTTGAATGTATCTGTTTCTGAATTCACTAATAATTTAAATGATTATTTTGGTTTAGATAATTTTCACAGATTTGAATTGATTAATGAAAAGCATGATTCACAAACTGGGTTTACAACTTATAGTTATCAGCATTTTTATAAAGATGTTAAAATTAACGGAGATATAATTTTTATAAATTCAAAAGAAGGAAAATTACAATTTGTAAATGGACAGGTGCTTAATATAAAAGATTTATCAACTTCTGGTTCAATCAGCGAAGAAAAACTTAAAAGTATTGCTTACGAAGATTTTGGTAGAAAAGAAAATATAAAAGAAAGTAAAGTAGAAACATATATTTTAAAACACCAAACAAGTGATAAAGATGTAGTTTTAAAATTAGTAAACAAAATTAACCTTACAAGTTTCAATCCAATAAAGAGTGTCGATTTTATTATAGATGCCCAAACCGGCGAAATAGTATCGCAAATTGATAAAGTTATGCATGCTGATACGCCAAGTTCAAGTGCAACTTATTTTAGAGGTACCAAAAGTATTACCGTAGATTCTTATAGTGGAGGTTATAGGTTAATGGATAACGCTAGAAAAATTAGAACAATGAATGGTTCGCAAGTAAATTGGAATCTAAATGCTAACGGAACTTTTTCAGGTTTTTCAGAATATACAAATTCATCACCTAATTATACAGCAACAAATAGTAAACCAGCAGTTGAAGTACATTGGGGAATGATTCAGACATACGATTATTATAAAAATATACATAATAGATTAAGTTTTGATGATAATAATCATTCTATCCATAATTATTACGATGCAGGAAATTTTTTAGGTACAGATGAAAATGCGGGCGCGTTTGATGAAATGTTAGGTAATAATCTTTATAACGGAATGTTTTATGGGAATGGTGGTAACACTATGCATCCAATTGTAGCACTTGATGTTGCGGGGCACGAATTTACACACATGGTTGTTAACAGAAATGGTAATGGCGGTTTAGATTATCAAGGAGAGTCTGGAGCTTTGAACGAATCTTTTGCCGATATTTTTGGAACTGCAATTGAATTTTATGTTAATGATAATCCAAACTGGACAATAGGCGAAGGTATTTTTAGAAGTAATATCAATTACAATTATTTTAGAAGTATGAGCGATCCAAACACAACACCTCCGTTTTTTGCACCCAACCAGCCAGATACTTATCAAGGAAATCATTGGGCAAGTACAACTTCATCTTTTGATAATGGAGGTGTACACATAAACAGCGGTGTTGGTAACCATTGGTTTTATTTGCTAAGTGTAGGCGGAATGGGAATAAATGATTTAGGAAATAACTATTACGTTAATCCAATAACCATTCAAAAAGCAGAAAAAATAGCTTATAAAGCTTTGACAACAGGATTAACACCAACTGCTACTTATTTAGATGCTTATAATGCTACTATAGCTGCTGCAATTACTTTATACGGAGCAAATTCTAACGAATGGGAACAAGTTGTGAATGCTTGGTATGCTGTAGGAATTGGCGATGCACCCGCATCAACAAAAAATTACGAAATGCAACTTAAATTAAAAGTGTATCCAAACCCAACAACAGGTGATGAAGTTACTATTGAGTCTGCATTAGATTCAGCTACAACAGTTGAAATGTTCGATTTAACCGGTAAAAAAGTTTTAACACCTACTTTGTTGCAGAACAGAACTACTTTAAATGTCGCTACATATAAAACAGGAATGTACATTTTAAAATTTAAATCAAATCAAGGAGAATATTCTCATAAATTAATGATTAAATAAATAAAATTTAATATTTTTAAGTAAAATAAGGTTAGCGATTTTCGTTAACCTTTTTAATTTTATATACAGATGGATTTTAATATAGCTTCAGATCACTGGGAATTACTTGATTTACTTAAAGCAGTAACTTCGTTGCTTATAGGTATGATTTTAGGTGCCGAACGGGAACTTAAAGATAAAGCGGCTGGTTTTAGAACCATTACTTTGATTTGTTTAGGCAGTACGCTTTTTTCGTTACTATCATATAAATTAGGTATGGGCGAATCGGAAGATGCTACGCGTATTGCGTCGTATGTGGTAAGTGGTATAGGTTTTTTGGGTGCCGGAGTTATCTTTAAAGACGGTTTTACGATTAACGGTTTAACTACGGCAAGTATCATTTGGATTGCCGCTGCTATTGGTATGAGTGTGGGTTTTGGTCAGTTTTATACCGCTTTTACTTTTTTAGGAGCCGGCTTTGTGATTATTCATTTGGGTGGATATATCAATAAAAAACTGCTTACCATGATTTCTTTAAAAAATATCGAATTACATATTGATAAAGAAGATTATAAAAGTCGAAAAGAATTAGAATCAGCAATAAATAATTTCTGTAAAAGAATTGAATTACGCCAGATCGAAGAACATAACAGCATAATAATTCTTCATTACGAATGTAAGGTTTACACTAAAAAGGTGTTGGATCTTGAAAATTATCTTGTGTACAATAAATACATCAACAGTTTTAAAATGTAGATTTAAACACTCGGATTTATTTTTCCTAAAAGCATCTGTTTAACGTTATCGTTCCATTCGTTATTCAAGATACTTAAAACCATGGTGTCACGGCGAACGCCGGTTTTGGGGCAAATTGCATTACTGCGTAAAACTCCGTCAACAGAACAACCAATACTAAGTAGTGCATTAATGCTGCGTAAATTTTCGGTATAAGCTCTAAACTCGACACGAACCATTTGCATTTTTTCAAAAGCAAATTCTAAAAGCAACCATTTGCAGTGTTTGTTTATGCCAGTTCCCTGATGTTCTTTACCATACCAAGTGTAACCCATTTGCAGTCGGTTACTGTCTAAATAAATATCGCAATAGCGAGTTGCACCAACAAATTTTTGCTTCGTTTTATCGAAAACTGCAAATGTATATTCTTTTTGATCGATTCTTTTCTGAATGGCAATTCCTATGTACTTGTTTAAGTTTTCGGGTGTATCACATTTAACCATAGAATATTCCCATATTTCCGGTTCATTCAGTGTATATTCTAAAAGTTCTTCGTAATGCTTTGCCGATAATGGTTCAAGCCTTACAAAATCATTTTCCAGAATATAATCTTCGTTAAAATCGAAATTAATCATTAAACAGTATCGTGAATCTTATTGAATTATACTTTTAAAGAAAACCTTACTGTTGTTATCAAAATCGGTATCCTGCAAAAAAGTCAATGCCATTTCGCTTATTTTTTCGTAATCTGCTTTTTCAAGCTGATCGTTAAAAATATCGTTGTAAACATTGCTAATTATACCAAAAACACCTTTTAGTTCTTCGGGTTTTATCTCTTTATTTTTTGCAAATATAATCCTTAAAAAGTTTGCTGCAACATAGGCTGCAATTTCTACCGCAATGTTAACCGAAATTTCACCTTTTATACTTTTGTGGTAAAGAAGTGTTTCTAAATCTTTTTGAATTAAATTTTCTATGTTTGATGAATTCATATCTGTTTTAAGATAAAAAAAACCTGCTTTAAACAGGTTTTTAATTTATTAATGACAATTTTTATCGAGATGTTTTTTTACCGAACCACCGGGACAATTTGGAATTTTGTCAAAATCGTATAACTTATTAACTGTTTCGCCGTCTACTGTTGTTGTGTAGGTAATTTCTTCACGGGTTGTGTAGCCGTCACCGTCATCATCTAAATCTAAAAAATTAGGTTTACCGTCGCCATCTGTATCGTCATCCCACAAATCGCCGTTACCGTTAACATCCTCGTATTTGTTTAAAATACCGTCGTTATCATGGTCAGCTTCTTTCATACTTATAGATGTGATGTCAAAAATCAAAGGAGTATAAGCACCAATTGATCCGATGGGAGATGAACTAAAATAGCCTAATCCCGAAGGAATAAATACTAACACTCTACCCGGATTCTCATAAGTATATGTTCCGTCACCATTATCGGTAATATATGTAGCGGTCTTGATTTTTTCCAAAATTTGTCTGTAACCCGCAATCATTTCTGGATAAATTGAATAAGCAGGATAAGCACTCCAAAAACCAAACTGTTCCTTGTCGAAAATACTTTTATCTAAATTATATCCAATGTATGATGTGAAAATATTATCGTGAATCATTGGCGTTTCACCACCGCCTTCATTCAAAATTAAATAGTAGATTTTATATTCTACAGGGTCATTCTGTTTTTGTAAACCTTGAGATCCTGTAAAGTACGGAAGATTTTTTACGGTGATTGACTGTAACGGATATTCGGTTTGTTTCCAGATAGAATTATTAGCTTCTGATGCAACAGTTTCAAAACTTACTCCATCTTCTAAAACCTCTACGCTGTTCGTTTTTAAGAATGTTTCGATTTCCTTAATATTTTCATTAAAAACTTCCTGTTTGTCACGTTCAACTATTTTTGTAGTGTTATCGTCATTTGGTCTACAGTTCCAAAGTAGTAGCGACCCCGTACAAATTATAGCTGCTGTAAAAAATCTTTTCATTTAACTTAAAATTAGTGGTGCAAGATACAATTTTCATTTATTTTTGTTTAAAAATTAACCCAAAATTATAATATAAACATGCGTGTAGATAAATATCTTTGGTGTATCAGAGTTTTTAAAACGCGGAGTATTGCTACCGAAGCTGTTAAAAAAGGACATGTTTCTGTGAATAATCAACTGGCAAAAGCATCGAGAGATGTATTTGCGGGCGATAAAATTCAAGTACGTAAAGATCAAATAAATTATCAGTATTCGGTTTTAGATATCCCGCAGAATAGAGTAGGAGCTAAGTTGGTTGATATATACAGAAAAGATGATACCCCGGCAGAAGCTTTTGAACATTTGGAACTTTTAAAGTTGGCTAAAGAGCATTACAGATTAAAAGGCGATGGAAGACCAACCAAAAAAGACCGCAGAGATATTGATGATTATTTAGACGATGATGATTTATACTTTGAACAACTAAACAATGAAGCTAACTAAAGAATATTGGACAGAGCGTTACAATGAGAATAACATTCCGTGGGATGCCGGTATGATTACAACGCCTATTAAAAAATATGTAGATCAGTTGACTGATAAGGATTTGAAAATTTTAATTCCCGGTGTTGGTAATGGTCACGAGTTAAATTACCTGTACACCAACGGATTTAAAAATGTGTATGGTTTAGATATTTCTGAAGAACCTATTGCAAATTTTAAACGTAATAATCCCGATTTTCCGGAAGATCAATTAATAGTGGACGATTTCTTTAAGCATGACAGTCAGTACGATTTAATTATTGAACAAACATTTTTTTGTGCTTTGAATACAGAATTAAGACCTTTGTATGCAACCAAAATACACGATTTGTTAAAAGAAAATGGTAAATTGGCTGGAGTTTTATTTTCGTTTCCGTTAACAGAACAAGGCCCGCCATTTGGTGGAAGTGTAGAAGAATATCAAGTGCTGTTTTCTGATAATTTCTTACTTAAAGCATTAGCACCTTGTTATAATTCAATAAAACCAAGAGAAAACAACGAACTGTTTATTATATTCCATAAAAAATGACACAAAACATTATATTAACTCAGCAACAAATACAGCAAATAACCAAACGTATTGCATACCAGATTTACGAAACTTTTGTAGATGAAACCGAAATTGTTATTGCGGGTATTGCCAACAGCGGTTACACTTTTGCGCAGAAAATAAGCGATGAGGTTTCTAAAATTTCAGATATAAAAGTTGTTTTGGGGAAGGTTGAAGTTAACAAACAAAATCCGTTACAAGAAATTAAAACCAATTTGTCAAAAGCCGATTACGAAAACAAGGCAATTGTTTTGGTTGATGATGTAATGAATTCTGGTGCTACATTGGTTTACGGCGTTAAATACTTTTTAGAAGTGCCATTAAAGAAGTTTAAAACCGCTGTTTTAATTGATAGAAGCCATAAAAAATATCCCGTAAAAGCCGATTTTAAAGGAATATCTCTATCAACATCAAGTTTAGAACACATTCAGGTTGTTTTTAACGAAAACGAAGAATATGCTTATTTAAGCTAAACGAAAACCTCAAACATTCTAGTTTGAGGTTTTTTGTTATTTATTTTGTTTCATACATTACTTGTACCCAACCGTGTCTTGTACCGTTTGTCGATTCAAAATTATAATAATAGGTGCCAGATGGTAGTGTACTGCCGTTAGTTGCTTGTCCATGCCATTGATTGGTGTAACCTTCGTCATGACTATAAACCAAAGATCCTAATCTGTTGTAAATACGTAATTTTACAATTCCGAATGCGGTAAGATCCCAAGAATCATTTAATCCGTCGCCGTTTGGTGATATACCTTTTGGAACTAAGCAGTCATTATTGTAAACTGTAAATTTCGTTTCGTACGTACATTTATTAAAATCAGGATAATCTTCATTTACAAATAAACTGTTGCCGTAAATATAAATGGTTCGTATGCCATAAATAATGGCATCTGTGCTGTAAGGGCTTAAACGTTTCCCTTGCCCGTTAGGTTCTGTGAAATAATTGTAACCTAAAGGCAGCGGAGGTAACATATAAGGCTCGCAATCAAAATTATATATATCATCTCTTATAATTCTTCGTTTTGAATCTAAATTTAATTCAGAAATTATAAAGCATTCTCTTTCATTTTCAATTCTAACATAAATGGTTTCTTGCGTATCAAATGAAAGTTTGTATTGGTTTGGTTGTGCAATTTCATTTGTTTTGTTAATTGCATTATTTCTTGTGGTGTAAAAACTGAATGCGTATTGGTCTTTATCTTCTTCATCAAGATAATATTCAATTGATTTTTCTAAATCGTAAACTAATCCATCGGCAGTTTCTTCCGCACAAAATTCAGAATAATCCATTACTTTAGGAGGGAAACCTAATGTATCAACCTTTAATTTCAATGGAACAATGATCGGACATTTACCATTAATCATAATCTGAATATAAATTGTTTTTGATCTTGATAGATAATTAGTTGTGTTGGTAATGTAATTGTTATTTCCCTCTATGGCATCAGCTTCATTTTCGTAATATTTATATTCTGGTTGTGTAGTGTTTTCCTGATTTATAATTCTCTCGATATCGGTAAAATCAAAATATTCATCTTTCGTTTGATCAAAATCACAAACTTCAATTTCTAAATCCATTTCAGGAAGTTTTGCTACTTCATTTACAATAAAATCAATTTCTGTAACGCGGGCTAATAAACCATTGGCTCTTTTAAAACGCGCATATATTTTTTTAGGACTGTCGGTAACCGAAACGTCATAAGGAGATGATAGTGTATTTGTTGCAAATAACGTATTGGCATCAGCCTCAAATTCAAAAAAATCAATTGTAAATGTTTTGTTTATATTGTTAATTTCATCTTTAATAAGATCTAAATCAAACGATTCTTTTCCGTCTTTATCCCAATCGCAAACTTCGTAAGTTTTCCCGATAACGGTACAGTTTAAAACAGCATCGCCACCAAAAGATAAATCATAACTAACCACCGAACTTTCCCAATGATCAACTGCAATTAAAATACCATCGCCGGGTACAACATCATACCAGCGAACAAAACCTGGTACATTTGCAGTGGCTGGCGGAGCTGAACCTGGACCTTCACAAAGTTGTATAGGTTCCAACATAGATAAGCCAATATCTACATTAGTAATACCTATTATTGTATTTTGTGAACCACGATCACTTGGTCCTAAATTTGCTAAATTGGGATTTAACCAAGAGCCAAAATCAAAATCTACTTGTGCATTTGGTGTTACTGTGAAAGTGAAGGTAGAGCCTGATTCTATTTCAACATAATAAAGTGTTATGGCAGTTGATAACGCTAATGTACTACAAGATGTATATAAATTATTATACGCATTTGTTGTTGGTGTAGTTCCTTGAACGGTTTGTCCTGAACATAGGTTAATTATATGCGAAGGATTAATACTTTGGCTATAGCTAAAATTTAAACCCATAAATAATAAAATAGTAGTAATATATTTCATATAATGAATTTTATAGCTATAAATATAAACTAAAAAAACAATAAATTAATTGTTTTTTTGAATTATTGCTGATATTTCCGTGCAAATATTGTTTACTTCTTTGTTGTTTACATCTATTTTATATTTTGAAAAGTTATAAAAATAACTGCGTTCAAATACATGTTGGGCTACAAAAGAATTTAAATCATCGATGTTTTCCAATAAAGGTCTCTCGGAATCTTGTTTTAATCTATTAGTTAATGTTTCTATAGTCGCTTTTAAATAGAACGATAAAACATTATCATCTTGCAAACGCAAATGATTATTAGCGTAACATGGAGTGCCACCACCCAAACTAATTATCAAAAATTTGTTTTCATTTAATAAATGGTTAAACCAAATGCTTTCTTGTTTTCTAAAGTAGATTTCTCCTCTTTGTTTGAAAATTTCAGATATTTTTAAGCCTTCTTTCTGTTCTATAAATTCGTCTAAATCTATAAAATCTATATTTAAGTTTTGGTTAATTTTTTTACCAATGGTAGTCTTGCCGCTACCCATGTATCCAACCAAAATAATTTTTTTCATTGTTAAATTAGTGTCTGTTAGTTGATTAAGTTAATGCTTGTAAAAAACATTAAAATTATATAAAATATATCATTAAAAAATTAAAAAAGTGTTTTATATTTGCACCCGCAATTACGTTAGTAATTAAGACTCGATAGCTCAGTTGGTAGAGCACAACACTTTTAATGTTGGGGTCCTGGGTTCGAGCCCCAGTCGGGTCACTTTTTTAGGATAAATCTAATTTTAGGTTTATCCTTTTTTATTTTAGCATATTTTCAATTAAAAACTTTCTATCTTTAAAACATGAAATCATATTTATATCTTTTTATCCTGATTTTTGTGCCGATGCAATTTTGGGCACAGTCGAATAAATTACAGTTTAAAACAACACATGGAAGTTTTAAAGTGATGCTTTATGATTTTACTCCGAAACATAAAGAGTTGATTTTGGATGCAATTAGAAATGATGTTTATAAAAATGCCTTATTCAACCGAGTTATTGAAAACTTTGTAGTTCAAGGCGGCGAGCATGATGATGATATTGCATTAAGAGAAAAAGATTTACCAACAAATGAACATTACAGATTGCCTGCTGAATTTGATTCAAGAGTTTTTCATAAAATGGGAGCTTTGGGAGCGGGTAGAGATGATAATCCGCAGAAAGCATCTTTTTTAAATCAGATTTATTTTGTGGTAGGAAAATCTGTTTCGGTAGATGATTTAGATACTATAGAACAAAAAAAAGGAATTAAATTTACAAAAGAACAGCGTGAAACATATTTTTCCAAAGGAGGGCTTCCGCGTTTAGATGGCGATTACACTGTTTTTGGTGAGGTTTCTGAAGGATTTGATGTTTTACTGAAAATAAGCAAATTAAAAACAAACGAAAAAGATGCTCCTTTACAGCCTGTATCTTTTGAAATTATTGAGATTAATGAATAAGATCAGCCGTTTGAAGCTGATCTTTTATTTTAATCGTTCTTTTAAAAGGCACAAAACACCAATTTCACTTTCAGATAAATTTTCATTCTTTTTAAGCAGTTTGTTTACTTCTTTCTGAAAATATTTCAATGTTTTACCGTTTAAGTATTTGTCAATAACACGTGGATCAATATATGAACTACGGGCTACAGCAGGCGTATTTCCTAACTTTTCGCTTACTTGTATAACAGCATTCCGAATGTTTTTATCCATTGTTTTCTGATCTTTTTCTTCTTCAACATCTAATTCATCTAAAGCAATGGCAGCAATCATGGTTCCAGACCAGGTTCTGAAATCTTTTGCCGAAAATTCTTCGCCCATAACTTCCCGGATATACTGATTCAAATGTTCGCTTTTTACATCTTGAATATTCCCGTTTTCATCAATGAACTTAAAAATTTCGTAACCCGGCATTTCATCTATTTCTTTTACAATTTTTGCCAGCTTTGCATCTGTAATATGTTTTTCCTGATCTTTCCCAGACTTTCCTCTGTACGTAAAAATTAGTTCGTCGCCTTTAATTTCTAAATGTTTGCTGCGCATGGTTGTTAAACCGTAGCTTTTATTTTGCTTGGTGTACGCATCACTTCCCGGACGAAAAAAAGCAGACTCCAATAAACGAACCATTGTTGCCAAAACCTTTTCGCGGGTTAGTTTACGTTTGCGCATGTGCTGACCTGTAACGCGACGCATACGTTCTAACTGCTCGGCAAATTCTATTATTCTATCGAACTTTTTCTGCTCTTGTTTTTGTCTGAATTTTGGATTGTAGACGTATTGTTTTCTACCGATTTCATCTCTGCCGGTTACCAAAATTTTACTGTTTTTCTTTTCAGAAATTTCCACATCTTTCCATGCAGGCGGAATTACCAACGATCTTATATAGGTTTTTACAGTTGTATCTGTCACGGTTTTTCCGTTTTCATCTGTATAACTAAATCCTTTTCCTTTTTTCTTGCGGTAATACATAGCTGCAAAATTTTTATAACAAGTTCAAATCCTATTAAAGATAATGTTATTTTAAAAATCTTGCAATTAAAATAATTCCTTTTAAACCAATTCTTTTGTGAAAAGCGATTTTAGATGTTTCATATAATCTGTGTAATAATTAGCGATGCGTTCTGCTGTTGCATTTTTTTCCAGATCATGAAAATGAAATCCTAGAATTTTGCTCATTCCCGTAAAAGCATTCATTTTGTGAAAACCAAACAGCACGCCGTCATCAACCGAAGTTTCGTTGAAAAATTCGCCAGGCAACGTAAAAGCAGTATCGGGGGCATTCCAAGTGGTGTTGACCATATAGTTTTTACCGTGCATTAATCCGCCAGTTCCATAATTTATTGCTGGATTTTTACTTGAACGCCCGTCGCTGCTGTAAATTCCGTTTTGATGCCCGGCTGTAAAAACCTCATCAATGTATTTTTTCAGTCTGTTTGGAACCTGAAACCACCAAATTGGCGTATTGTAAATAATTAAATCAGCCCATTTAAAATTCTCCACTTCATCTTCTGGCACAAATTCGTCGTTAATATCGGTAACTCTAACTTCAAAATCGTTCTTACTTAAAAAATCAACTGTCCAATTCGTCAATGTTTTATTGAAAGCCCCGCCAGAATGTGCAAAATGTTGTCCGCCGTTTATTATAAATATGTTTTTCATTGTATATCGTTTAAATTACAAAGCAAAATTATAACGCTCTTTTGTATTATTAAAATAATATAAATTATACATTTGTATCATAATTATAATGATATGATTAATTTAGAATGGTACAGAACGTTTAAAGCGATTTATAAAACAGGAACATTAACAGGAGCTGCCGAGGCTTTGTATATATCGCAACCGGGAGTTAGCTTGCATTTAAGTTCGTTGGAGGCTTATGTGGGATACAAATTGTTTGATAGAACCAGCAGAAAAATGATTCCTACCGAACGGGCAAAAGTTTTATTTAACGCGATTAATGAACCTTTGACAAAGTTGGAAATTGTGGAGAAAACCTTTCAGAAATCGACCGAAAAGCATGAACCTACAATAAGTATTGGGATGTGTTTTGAAACTTTTCAGACTACGTTAGAACCTTTTGTTTCAAGTCTCGATTTTAATTTGATCATTAGTTTTGGGAATTATCCTGAAATGTTGGATCAGTTGGAAAAAGGAATTTTAGATTTGATCATTACACCAAAAAAAGGTACTTCGTTATTGATTGATCACGAACCATTTTCAAGTGAAAAAATCATTTTGGTAGGAGGGAAGGATGTTGAAGTTTCCGAATTTAATAAGCATTTAAAAGCAAACGATAAAACGGCTATAGAAACTTGGCTTAAAGATCAAAAATGGTATGGAACGACAGGAGATATGGAACATTTATTTCAGTTTTGGAGTTTGAATTTTGATAAAAAGCCAGATTTTCGTCCGAATTATATCGTTCCGAATCTGAATTCTATTGTCCGATGTTTGTTTGGAGGATCTGGATTAGCGGTTATTCCTGATTTGCTTTGCCAGAAAGAAATTAATGAAGGAAAAATTCAGCTGATTTGGGAAGGAGGAAAAGAACTGATCAATACACTTTATTTTGGAAGCCGGAAAAAATCGATCCATCAACAAGAAATCAATCAGATAAAGGAATTGTTCAAACAAATAATGCCTAAAAGCTAATTTTTATTTGGAAATATCGGCTGCGGCATCTGCTGCAGCTTCCACTTCTTCGCCAATTGCTGTAGATTCGGGTAATTCTTCTGGTTCGTTTTCCTGAATTCTGTCGCCAGCTTTGCTACATTCAACCGGAATATCTAATAATTCGCCATGAGCCAGTTTAAAATCAATAGATCGGTTGCGTGTTTTTAGGGTAAGTTTTTTTCCTTTTTTTAGAGCCGATACAAATTTGGTAAATGACTCTTTTCCACTTGATCTAAAAGGATTTTTAAAATCGACTCCATCCACAATAAAATTAGCTTTTTCTGGATCATCGGCACTCATAAAATCAATACCTCCAAATTCTCCATCTCTGTAATTATCGGTATATTCAATGAAAAAACCAGGCGGATTATTGTTTACACAATTTAGTTGAATGAATAAGAAATAATCGGGATTTGATGCGTTAAATACACCATTTTTATTTTCGTGTATTATTTGCACCCAACCGTCGCGAGGCATTACTTTTTTCATGTGTTCAGAAATTTCTGCATCGCTTAAATTTGCTGGAAGTGTGTTAGTATTTATAATGTGTTGCTGTGCAAAAAAATGTGTGGTTATAAACACACAAATTAAAACCGGGAAGTACTTTTTCATTAAAAAGTTGTTTTAGTTTTGTAAAATTAATAAAGATTTTAAATAAATAACTCAGGCTACCATATAGTAGCCTGAGTTTTATTTCATCACCAACAACGGTAACTTTTTCTTTTCATAGCATAATGTATAAAACAATTTACATGCCAAAATTTAAGATAACTATAACAAACCTGAGTAATAGGTAAAATTGCATTTAAATAAGCTTTTTGAAATGAAAATTGATAGGTGTATCAGTGAAAATTATCTTCTAAAAGTGGTAAAATTCCACAAAATAATTTTGTAAAAATTAGATATTCAAATCACCTTGTCTGCCAATATCCATTTTACTTCCGGTTACTGCACTTGCGGCAACTTTAAAAAACGTAACTAGTTTATTGGTTTTATTGTCCCAATAATGCGCTTCGGCTGGAGTGATCTTCAAGATACGGATATTCGGATCTTCCTTACCTTTTTCAAACCAGGCAGCAATCATATCATTCCAATATTTATCGATGCGGGCAGCATCTTGCGATACTTCGCCAGTTCCGTTTATGCTTAAAAATTCGTACGAACTTACATCGGCAAATGTTATAGAAACTTCCTTGTTTTGTTGTAAATGCTGGTGCGTATCACTTTCGGCAGAAAATAAAAACCAAATATTTCCGTGATCATCAACTTCTTGTCGGCTCATTGGTATGCTGTGTGGGTAATTTGTTCCTTTTGGAAAGGTAGAAAGCATTCCAATATCAATAGAATCTACCATTTTCTGTAATTTTTCAATTGCTTCGGTGTTGTTTAAATTTTCTGTACTCATAGCTTTTAATTTTAATTGTTAAAACGTTAATAATTAATGTTGTTGTAACTTAATAATCAATAACTGTACAAGTTTTACAGCTACAGATCAACTTTCGGATTAAAAAAAAATATAAAGGCATTTAATTTTACCATGTCTTAAATATATCCGAAATTTGCAAAAAATTTCTGCTATGGGAATTTTAATGTTACTTGTTTTATTCTGTTTATATGTCGTTAGATAAAGTTTCAAAATTCAGTATTGTTTCTGCATACGCCGTTGTTTATTTTGTATGGGGATCCACTTATTTTTTTATAGAAAAGGCACTGCATTGGTTTCCGCCTTTTGTATTGGGATCGATCCGTTTTATAATTGCCGGAGCGGTTTTAATGAGTTATTGTTACTTTAAAGGATACAAGCTTTTTAATAAACGCGATGTAGAAAGAGCCGTGCTTATTGGTTTTCTGTTGCTTTTTGTTGATATGGCTGCAGTTATTTGGGCAGAACAATATATATCAAGTGCCATTGTATCTATACTTGGTGCGGCGGCAGCGATTTGGTTTGTACTTTTAGATAAACCCAAATGGAAAGCCAATTTTGGAAGTATTCCTATTGTTTTAGGTTTGATATTGGGTTTTGGCGGAGTTGTAATGCTGTTTGGAGAACAATTGATGAATTCAGAAAGCGAATCTGATGGTTACAATGTAATTGCCATGCTTGTAATGATTTTTGGAACAATTGCATGGACCGTAGGATCGCTTTACACAAAATACACTCAAGATAAAAAGCCGGCAGCAGATGAACGTAAAATAAAACCGTTAAATGTAATGGTTAAAACGGCTTGGCAAATGGTAACCGCTGGTGTTGCTTTTACATTTTCGGCTTTAATTACGGGCGAGTATGCAACGTTTAGTTTTGCAAGCGTACCTTTAGAAGGTTGGGGATCTATTGCCTATTTAATTACCATGGGATCTATCTTGGCATTCAGCTGTTATATTTGGTTGTTACAGGTTCGTCCGGCAACCGAAGTAAGTACGTATGCTTATGTGAATCCGGTGGTTGCGTTGTTTTTGGCTCACTTTTTTACACAACATAAAGTAACTGCGTTGCAAATTCTTGGTTTAACGGTTATATTGGTTTCGGTATTGCTAATGAACTGGAATTTATATAAAGACAACAGAACTTTCCGAGTTATTCGTGCACGTAAAAAACTAAAACGCTTTAAATATATGGCGCCAAAAAGTAGTATTCCGCGTATTGTTGAGGTGGCTGATTTTAACGAACGTGAAAAACAAAAGCAAAATAAAAGCTGATATTCTAAAAATTTCATAATCTGATTTCTTACCATAAACCATTGTTTGAACTTGTTTATATTTGTGTTTGATTGTAAAACAGAATTTATGCAATATAATTTTGATGAAGTAATTAATCGTCGAGGAACAAATTCGGTAAAATGGGATTTATGTGCGCCTGATGTTTTGCCAATGTGGGTTGCCGATATGGATTTTAAAACAGCACCCGTAATTACCGAATCGCTTCAAAAAATAGTGTCAAGCGGTATTTACGGATATAGTCTTACACCCGATGCATTCTATGAATCTGTAATTTCGTGGTGGAATAAACAGCATAATTTCACAATTCGAAAGGAATGGCTTTTGGCTACTCCCGGAGTTTTACCATCGCTTTCTGCCATAATCAGAACCTTTGTAAAAGCAGACGAAAATGTAATTCTACAAACGCCCGTTTACAATCATTTCTTTTCAACATTAGAAAATTGCGGATGTACCGTTTTACAGAACGATCTTTTATATAATGAAGGTTTTTATTCGATCGATTTTGATGATTTAGAAAATAAAGCAGCAGATCCAAAAACAAAACTGTTGTTGTTGAGCAATCCCCATAACCCAATTGGTAGAGTGTATGAAAAAGAAGAGCTTGAAAGAATCTGCAAGATTTGTTCAGTGCACAATGTAATGGTGGTTTCAGACGAAATTCACTCTGATTTGGTTTTCCATCCTAAAAAACATACGCCTTTTATTGAAGTTTCTGCCGAATATAATATAGATGCCATTTCCTGCGGATCTCCGTGCAAAACTTTCAATATGTCGGGCTTGCCGGTTTCGTATCTTATTTCAAAAAATCAGGAACTGCTTGATAAAGTTCAAAAAACTTTGGATATGCAAGATACTTTGTACCCAAATATGGTTGCCGTAAATGCATTAATTGCAGCTTACGATCATGGTGATGATTGGGTAAAAGAACTTAAAAGTTACCTGACTGATAATTATAAATTTCTGATTGATTTTTGTAACCAAAACCTTCCTCAGGTAAAAGTAATTCCTTTAAATGCTACGTATTTGGTGTGGCTTGATTTCGGATTTTCAAATCAAAACACTACACAACTTTCGCAAATGTTGCTTGATGAGGAAAAGCTTTGGTTGAATGCCGGTACGATGTATGGAAATTCAGGTGAAGGCTTTCTTCGAATAAATATTGCCTGTCCGCGTGCATTACTGTTAGAAGGTTTAGATCGACTTAAAACATTTTATAACCGAATTACAGTCTGAGCTTTATCAATCTTAAGTAATAAAAAAAAGAGGTTGCAGTAGTAAAACTGACAACCTCTTTAATAACCAAAAAAAACACTTATGAAATCCAAATGTACTACATTTTTTTGTTACAACAAATAGGTTTTGTATTTTTTTTTAAAAATTTAATGGACTTTAATTTTGCTTGTTTTTTATGACACTTCCACGCGGCTGATTGCTTTGGTGGACTGCAATTTCTGAATGAAGAAATTCTGCAGCAGCAGCAGAATCTGCTACTTTTATAGATGTGCGTTCAATCATTTCTGCTTCAAAGCTTTTTAATATGGTTTCCCTTAATCCTTTTGATTTCCAGTCAGATCTTGAATTTCCGTTTATGTAAATCGAACGAGCTAAAGCCAATGCGTCTAATAAAGCTTGGTTTGCTCCCTGACCTTTAAACGGACTCATAGGATGTGCTGCATCGCCAATCAACGTAACCGCATCTGCTTTTTGCAGTAATTCGGCAGATAGTTGTTCGCGATCGTAAACCGGATATCCTGTAATTTGATCTGGCGGTGTTGCCGATAAAATCTGCGGAATTGGATCGTGCCATTTTGTGCGGTTACATGCTTCTTCTTTTAAAGCTTCTACACCACTGGCACTCAGTTTTTTTGCTTCAGTTTCATCAATCGGAAAACTCAATTGCCACATAACAGAATCCACATCATAAGGCATTACATAAATCCGTTCGTTGCCATTGGCGGTTTGAAAAACGGTTGCAGAATCCAATAAAGTTTGGTCTGTATTTTCTATAGAATCCAATCTACAAATTCCTAAAATCACCATGCATTCAAGGTAGCGTAAAGGAGTTTTTTCTTCGTTGATGATGAGGTTTCTAACGGTACTTCGAATTCCATCTGCACCAACAATCAAATCGGCAGTTGTTGTTTTTATCGTTCCGTTGACATCAAAAGTCAAATTTATTTTGTTTTGATTATCTACAGAAAAATCAAGCAGTTTATATCCCCATTGTATTGCTTCATTCCTTGGCAATTGTTCTATAAGTGCTTGTCGGAGTGCTTGCCTGGCAATATGAATATTAGTTTTTTTGGAAGTTTTTGGTTCGGAATTTTCAAGCCATTTTCGCATTCCCCATTCGGCAACAATTTTTCCATCTGGTGTATGAACGATATGCTTTGTAGAAACAACACCATTTTTAAAATTAGAAATTCCGAATCCTTCCATAGCTTTACTCGCTTGTTGTAGCGTTAACCCATAACCTTGTGAGCGAGCATTAAAATTGTTGTCGCGTTCGTATAATGTAAATGGAATTCCACGATGCAGGCAGGCAACCGCAAGCGCGGTGCCGCCAATTCCGCCACCAATAATAGCGATATGCGGAAATTCTTCTGTATTAGAAATAGTTTGATTTGCAGACGTAATTAATCCGGATCCAGCACAATGAACGCACGTTTTTAAAGTCGTGCGATTGTTTTTTAATTTCTTACGGATGCGCTGCTTTATTTTGCCCATACCGTTACATTCTACACAAACTCTTTTGTAAATCATTCTCAATTTCAATAAAATTACACAGCAATCTCGCTTCTCTTATGCAGTTTGTTTCTATAGTCGATTCCCCAATTGGCAATTTCTTCAATAATTGGACTCAAGGTTTTGCCGTATTCGGTAATTTCGTATTCAACGGTTACAGGTTTGGTATTAAAAACGGTTCGTTTTACCAAATGATTCATTTCTAAATCTTGTAATTCTTTAGACAGCATTTTTGTTCCGATACCATCAATCTCACGTAAAAGATCCATGAAACGTAATTTTTCACCTCGGATCAATGTCCCTAAAATATGGAATTTCCATTTTCCTGACAGTATTCCCATTGTATCTTTAATCGCAGTCATTCTGGTTTGGCACACAACGTTATTGTTCAATACGGCTTTTTTCTTCATTTTATTTTGATGATTTACAAACAGATTACAAAAATACGGTTTTAAACAATAGTTTCTTCAAGGAAATTAGTTTCCAAAAGGAAACCAATGGTAAAAAGAACTTTATTTACCATAAATTTACAACCTCTTAATTAAACTAATAATAATTGATATTATAATGAAAAAAGTATTTGTTTTAGCCGTTGTGGCATCGGCTTTTATTGTTTCATGCCAGCGTTCTGCTACCGATCAATCTACAACTACAGCTCCGCAAGAAGTTGCTGCCGAAAAAGGTGCTACTTACACGGTAAATAAAGAAACAAGCCAGGTAAAATGGACAGGTTACCACAAAGGCGGTTTAAACCCACGTTTTGGAATTATTAAAAGCGAAGGAACTATTTCTGCAGAAAATGGTGCAATTACCGGCGGATCGTTTGTTATGGATATGAAATCTATTTTAACAGATGCAGCTTCTGTTGATGCAGCTTCATCGGGCGGAAAAACGTCAGCAGATTTAGATTTGCACTTAAAAAATGCCGATTTTTTTGATATCGAAAAATATCCAACAGCTAAATTTGAAATTACCAATGTTAAAAGTTTTGATGCAGCTACAGATAAAAGTGCTATTGCCGATGCAAACTACGTAATCAGTGGAAACTTAACTATTAAAGACAAAACGGTTAATGTTACTTTTCCTGCAAAAACTGTTGTTTCTGATACAGAAATTACCTTAACATCTAAATTTACTATTAACCGCCAAGATTGGGGATTGGTTTACGGTACTGAAGGTGATGCAAAAGATTGGATGATTTCTCAAGAAATTGATATCGAATTAAATATTAAAGGAAATAAGTAGTTATTTTTTCATAGTTAATAAAAAAAGAGCGTGTTTGTTTTAACACGCTCTTTTTGTTTTGATGCTATTCCATTAATTTTACTGGAGCTAAATTCTGTAATTCTTCTTCGGTAAATAAGCGGTAATGTACTTTAAAAGTTTTGCCTAACGGAGTTTCCAAAGAAAAACCGCCCGCGCCAAAACCGTCTAAAACATCTAAGGTAAAGTGACTAAATTTCCAATATTCAAATAAATCGCGATCTACCCAAAAGTCGGTATCTTCTATGGTTCCAATTAAAACATCGTTCATTCTTGGGTAAAAGCCGCCTTTCTCGAAACATTGTGGTTGTGTACCTTCACAACACCCGCCGGCTTGGTAAAACATTAATTCGCCGTATGTTTCTTTTAATTGATTTATTAATTCTTTTGCTTTTTCTGTTGCATCAAGTCTCTGAATCATAGCTTTTAATTTTAAAAATAATTGAAAATTAAAGCCAGAGTGTTACTTCTGGCTTTATAAACGGTTTTTTAAAAGAAACCTAATTTATTTTTGTTGTAAGAAATCAACATGTTTTTTGTTTGGCGGTAATGACCCAACATCATTTTGTGATTTTCACGCCCAACACCCGACTGCTTGTATCCACCAAACGGAGCACCAGCAGGATAGTTGTGGTAATTGTTTACCCAAACACGACCAGCCTGAATGGCTCTTGGAACCTGATAAAGCTCATGAGCATCACGTGTCCAAACACCTGCGCCCAATCCGTAAATGGTATCGTTTGCAATTTCAATAGCTTCTTCAACCGTTTTAAAAGTAGTAACAGCCAATACAGGTCCAAAAATCTCTTCCTGGAAAATTCGCATGTTGTTTTTTCCTTTAAACAAGGTAGGTTTAATGTAGTAACCGCTCTCTAAATCTCCATTTAACTTATTAACGTCGCCACCTGTAAGTACTTCTGCACCTTCTTCTTTTCCTAAAGCAATGTACGAACTGATTTTATCGAACTGAATTTTCGATGCCTGCGCACCCATCATTACCGTTGTATCTAAAGGATCTCCAATTTTTATTGCTTCAACGCGTGCAATTACTTTTTCAATGAATTTATCGTAAATATCTTCCTGAATTAACAAACGCGACGGACATGTACAGATTTCACCTTGATTAAAAGCAAAAAGTACAGCACCTTCAATAGCTTTATCTAAAAACTCATCGTCTTTATCCATCACCGAATTAAAAAAGATATTTGGCGATTTTCCGCCTAATTCCAATGTTACCGGAATAATATTTTCGGTAGCGTACTGCATTACCAAACGACCTGTAGCTGTTGATCCTGTAAAAGCTGCTTTTGCAACTTTAGGATTTGTAACCAGCGATCTTCCTAATTCTGCACCAAAACCGTTCACAACATTTATAACGCCCGCAGGTAATAAATCGCCAATAAGTTCCATTAATACCAAAATTGATGTCGGTGTACTTTCGGCTGGTTTTAAAATTACACAGTTTCCGGCAGCTAATGCAGGTGCAAGTTTCCAAATAGCCATTAATAATGGGAAATTCCAAGGAATAATCTGTGCCACAACTCCAATTGGTTCATGAACGATTAACGATACCGTGTGCTCATCTAATTCAACATGCGAGCCTTCTTCGGCACGAATCACTCCAGCAAAATATCTAAAATGATCAATTCCTAGCGGAATATCTGCATTTAACGTTTCGCGAACAGCCTTACCGTTGTCAATAGTTTCAACAGTTGCAAGATAGTCAAGGTTTTGCTCCATGCGGTCGGCAATCTTGTTCAGAATAATGCTTCGTTCTGTAGCCGATGTTTTTCCCCAGGTTTTAAAAGCTTTATCGGCAGCATTTACCGCCAATTCTAGATCTTCTTTGGTAGAATGTGCTACTTTTGTAAACACTTTGCCGTTGATCGGCGAAATATTATCGAAATATTTTCCTTGCACAGGAGCAGTCCATTTTCCATCGATATAATTCTCGTATTGGCTTTTAAATTCCGGCCATTTTTTTACATTCTCGTTACTCATAATCTTTAGTTTTAAGTTTACTTAAATTGATTAATGTAAATTACTCTTAATTCGGTGCAAAAAATGAATCGATTTGTGTCAAAAAATAGTAAATTAGTGCCAATGTGTAGTAAATGTAAGTTTTGTATCTTATGAATTCATCAATCAGCAGCATATACGATAAGGGAAAAGTTGTTACGCCTATAGAAAATAAATTGAGTTTCCAGACTGATGAATTGGATCTGCATTTGTTTGAAACAAAGGTGAAAACATCGGGTTTTGCTTTGGCTTTTGATGAAATTTCACTGATTACCATGCTTTCAGGAAAAAAGGTAATGCACTTTAATAAAGAACATTCGTTTGAATTTTTGCCTGAAGAATCGTTGGTGCTTGATAAAAAACAGGGAATGAATATTGATTTTCCCGAAGCCGAATACGATAATCCTACGCGTTGTTTGGCTTTGATTATTTCTCCTGATGAAATTAAGGAAACATTGATGCAGCTTAATGAAAGTGCTCCAAAAATAGATCATACCGAATGGACGGTTGATAGTTCTACCTTAAAATTTACGAACGACCAATTACTTAATAAAAATATTGAACGGATCATTCTGTTGGCATCATCAAACTCTGAATACCGTGATGCACTTGGTAAATTAATGACTAAAGAATTGATTATAAATCTGCTGCAGTCTAAAGCACGAGATTTTCTGTTGGAAAAAACAGATGCTTTGGCAGGCAATAATCAGTTAGCTTTTGCGATTGAATATATCCGTAAAAATCAAGACCGACAGCTTACTGTTGAAGAAGTTGCAGAAAAAGCTCACATGAGCAAATCGACTTTTTACCGATATTTTAAACGCCATACAGGCAGTACGCCAAACGAATTTATTCTATCAGAAAAAATCAAGCAGGCTAAATATTTACTGGCAAATACATCGCAATCGGTATCAGAAATTGGTTTTGCATTGGCGTTTGCATCATCAAGCCAGTTTATCAAGCATTTTAAAAATATTACCGGTTTAACTCCTTTTAAATTCAAACAAAGCAGCGACATTGTAGTAAAATAAGTATTAAAACATCGCCTCTTGTGAATAGTGTTTTATAAATTTAAAAGCTCTTGCTCTATTGATTGTAACTGATTTTCGATTGATTCTTTATCATCACAAAAATAAACAGTATCGTTTTTAAAAAGATCTTTATAATAGGCAATTCCATCCAACAAATTTTGACGAAATTTCTGTTGTTTCTTTATTTTAATATCAGATTGTTCTGCTTCAGGAATTTTTTGCTCTTTTTTGTAATGATCCAGATACATTTTTAATTCTTTAATGAATACATGTGGACGGTTTTTAACATCAATAATATTTTCGCGACCATAAATATGATTCACCATTTGTTTTAACGACACTTCTTTGGTAAAATAAGCAATGTTTGGTCCGGGACAAATTACAACGCCTTGCTGTTCGCCTTTTACAGGCAACTTATGATCCATTAAAGCAGCATTCGCCAAACCTACACACAAACAGGCTTTTTCGGTAATTTCTGCAAAATGTTCCTGATAATCTTCTGCACTTAAATTCATATCACGCAATTCTGCCAATGCTTTCTGTTGATATTTTCGCGATGCAGTGCAAAGGCCTTCTTCTGAATATTTTTTGTTTAATGCCAGATATTTTCGAGGACACGAACTTCCTTCTTTATTGTTTGCAATTCGTTCTTGTTTAATAAATTCGTTGGTAGTGCCTTTTATATTGTTAAACGGAATGCCTAACGGCGAAATAGTACTCAAATACAAATCGTCTTCTTTAGCTAATGCCAATAGATTTCTGGTAGCTTCGTCGGTTGAGGTAGCTTCGGGAACCAGTAAAAAAGGCGATCCCCAGCCAACGGCATCTAACTTGTAATGAGTTAAAAGAAAATTGTGTTCTAAAGCTGTACCAACGCCGCCTTGCGCAGTAATTTTAGTGTTTAAAGGTTGTTGTGGGACGTATTTTCCTTTTTGATCTAATGCTTTGCAGAATAATTCGTGCATAGAAAGGGTAAGTTCTTCACGTTTTTGTTTGAATTCTTCTAATATAGTTCCCATTAAAAAACCATCGGTTGCAAAAGCGTGACCTCCACAGTTAAGTCCGGATTCTATTCGATATTCCGAAACCCATAATCCTTTTTTCGCCAAGAAACTTCCCTGTATAAAAGCAGAACGATAATCGCTTACTTTTAAAATAATTTTTTTCTGAAGCTGATTTTTTTCATCAGGATAAAAAGCATCGAAACTTTCAAAATAACCAAACAATTTCGGATTCATTCCTGCCGACAAAACTACCGAACCATTAACCATACTTTCAGCAAAACCACGCAGAGCAGAATGAGCATCGTTATAAATTGCCGGACGAGGTTCTTTGTTTTCGTACGTTTCGCGATCTACTTTAGTCATAATATTAACATCGATAGATCCGGGCGTAAGGTGCTGATCTAAAAAAGTTTTTAATTTAGTGAGCGGTTCACTGCCTTCTAAATGTTTTTGCAGATTTTCTCTGATGTCTGATTTACTCGGTAAAAGATCGATGTAATTTTTTACAGCTTCTTTGTTTTTAATCAGTTGTTCTTTTAAATGCTCAAATTTCTGTTTAACAATGGTATCCATCGTATTAAGGTACGAAGTTATTCGTTGTGCTCTAAAATCTTCTGCCTTTTTGCTGATTTCCTTATAAGGAAGTTGGAATTTTTTTGTGTACAAACGGTTCATCTGCTCAATAAGTTCGTCATCCATTACCGAAATTACAGACGAAATTCCGTAATGTGCCACTCGAATCGGTGTATCAATCGTATAAGCAAGTCCCATCACGGGAATATGAAAGGCATGTATGTTGGGAATTTTCATGAAAATGATTTTTATGTTGCGAAGGTTTTGATAAAAAATAATTTTTTTACTGATAAAAATCATTGTAAGTACAATATCACAGTTACATTTTGATATTTCCACAACTCAAAATGCGTATTTTTGAATAGATCAACCGTAAAAACGATCACCGAAAACGTAATTCTATGTATAATTTTAGAAATGATTATTCCGAAGGTGCACATCCAAACATCCTTCAAAAACTTATCGAAACCAATTTACAGCAACAATCTGGCTATGGTGAAGATGAATATTCTTTGCAGGCTAAACAGATTCTTAAACAGAAAATAGAAAATAACGATGCTGCTATTTATTTTGTTTCGGGCGGTACGCAGACCAATTTGCTTGTGATTTCGGGATTGTTAAAAATTCACGAAGCGGTTATTAGTGCAAATACAGGACATATTTTTTCGCATGAAACAGGAGCGATCGAAGCTGTTGGGCATCGAATTATTACAGTTGAAACATTAGACGGAAAGTTGCAACCTGAAGCAATTCAAAAAGTTTTAAAAGAATATACTTTAAGACCACATGTTGTAAAGCCTAGAATGGTTTATATTTCAAATGCAACTGAGATTGGATCAATTTACAGTAAATCAGAACTTGTGGAATTATCGACATTTTGCAAAGCGAACGATTTGTTGCTTTTTATGGATGGGGCTCGTTTAGGAAATGCGTTAATGGCAGAAAACAACGATTTAACATTGACACATATTTCTCAACTAACCGATGTTTTCTATATCGGCGGAACAAAAAACGGAGCCTTGTTGGGGGAGGCTATTGTGTTTAACAATAAATCATTAGCACCCGATTTTGATTATGTATTGAAGCAGAAAGGCGCATTGTTGGCAAAAGGACGTTTGTTGGGTATTCAGTTTTTAGAATTGTTTAAAAATGATTTGTATTTTCAACTAGCTAATCACGCCAATGTAATGGCAAAAAAAATTGCAGATGCCGTAACAGAATGCCGATATTCGTTTTTGAGCGATCCTGTTAGCAATCAGATTTTTCCTATTCTGCCTAAAAAAGTAATCGAGCAATTGGAAGCTAAGTATCTTTTTTATCAATGGAAAGAAATCGATGCTGAAAATATCGCAATTCGATTGATAACTTCTTGGGCAACAAATGAAGAAATTGTTAATGAGTTTATTATCGATTTAAAGGAAGCGTCAAACAAAAATGTACATCAATGATAAATAACATAGTGAAAATAACTGGAATTTTTATCTGCTTGTTTTGTACGCAATCATTAAAAGCACAAATTATAAGTTTAGGTGCAAAATATGATAAATCGGCTATGTTTCAAGCATCGTTTAATATTCCTGTGCTGTTTGATAAATACAAACCATACGATTTTGCCTTTGGGTTAGATTATACTTCGTCAAACGCAAAAGCACCATCGGGTTTACAGCCGCAGTTCACGGCAATGTATTTTTTGGTTGATGATAAATATAAATCGTACAATATTTCGGCAGGAATTACAAGCGGATATTTGTTCGATTTTAATAAAGAATTTAGTAACCAATTTCGTGTTAGTCCGTATGTTTATATGGAAACTTTTCCGTTTACTATCAAAGTAGGGTATGAGTATGTTATGCCGCTTAATCAAGGACAGTTTTTTGTTTCGTTAGGAATTGGCGGCGGATATCAGTTTCGCCATTTTAGTATTATGTAATACTGATTAACTTTAAAGTTTAATTAGTATTGTAAAAACATTTACAAAACAATATTATTTTGTGGTTGAATTGGCGTAGGTAAATCTGTTACGTTATTTAAGTATTATTTAGTTGATTTTTTAATATTCTGACTTGTTAAATTTAAGTTTGAATGGATAAAATGTTAAATAGAAGTTAAATAAAAAGAAGGTGTCTAAAAATACACTGCCCCCAAAAAGTTAGACACTTTTGGGGGCATTTTTTATGACAAGAAAAGTAAAATACAATGTATCATTTAAGCTACATTGTGTAAAAGAAG
>NZ_FOVI01000057.1 GCF_900115115.1 Paenimyroides ummariense | reverse complement strand
AATCCTATTACTCCGTCTGACCATAACACCGTGTAAGGTGCAATACCGCCACTTGGTGACACACTGGCAGATCCGTCGTTCTTGCCGTTACAACTTACATTTGTGAATGTTAAATTAGGCACTACTAATGTTGGCTGGGTGATGGTTGTAGAAGCTGTTGTTACTGTTCCTCTATCATCTGTTACCGTTAATGTATATGTTCCGGCAGCAAGATTAGTTAAAGATGATGTGGTTGCACCTGATGGTGACCATGCATACGTATAGGGTGGTTTACCACCTTCAACGGTTGCGTCAATCGTACCGGTAGTAGCACCAAAACATAGAATATCTGTTTTATCTAGATCCACTAATAATGGTGGTACATCTTCGTAATAAACGTCATCAATATTTATATCTACTGTATTAGTAGTACCATTGTGTGCTAGTCTAAACCCAAAATAATCGTCGGTTGTAGCTGGAGGATAAACACTATACTCTTGGTAACTTGTATGATCGATCACTATTTCTTGAATAACTGTAAAAGTAGATGTTGCCGTTTTTCCATTAGATCTAACAACTTGTAATTTATTGCTGGCATTTGTATTTGTTGCCATGGCAGAGAAACGAATACGTTTGTTTCCATTTCCTAAATTTACTGTTTCAGGAGATATCAACACTAAATTTTGAGTAGCATTTCCGGTAGTATTAGTTCTATATAGTCTAAATGAGTTCGGTGTAGATATGGCATCAGCCCCTTCAACATAACCATAGCCCGTAGTTACAACTTCGTCTATATAACTCCAACAACGCGGATAAGACTCTACAGCTGTTGTACCGGTAGGAGTGGTATCGAAATTCTCATAAAAATTACCAAAAACACCGCAAAGTGTTACAAATTCTACAGGGTATTGCGTCCAAACCCCTAATGATGTACCACATTTGCTGCGTACATATACAAAATACTGTGTAGCAGGATTTAATGATGTTACATTCGCAGTAGTAGAATTAACCCCGGTAGTAGAACCTGATCTTACTACAATGCCATTGATATCACGTACTTCCCAATCGTATCCCGTTACACCCGGTGCAATTGACGGATTCCAACTAATCCCAACTCCAGTTGTTGTAATATTAGCTACTTTTATACCAATAGGAAATACACAAGGAGAAACATTTTCATAGAAAACATCGTCTATATTAATGTCAATTAAAGTTGTAGTATTATTATAAGCTAATCTAAAACCAAAGTAATCATCGGTGGTTGTTGCTAAAGGAACTATATACTCTTGGTAACCAGTATGATTAACTACAATCTCTTGAATAACAGTAAATGTAGAAGAAGATGTAGTTCCGTTCGATCTAACAATCTGCAATATATTACTCGCATTTGTAGTAGTAGCCATTGCGGAAAAGCGAAGCTGCTTGGTTCCGTTACCCAAATTATCCGTTTGTGGTGATATTAATACCAAATTTTGCGAAGCATTCGTTGTTGAATTTGTTCTGTACAATCTAAACGAATTAGGTGCAGATTGTGCAGTAGCTGCCTCTACATAACCATAGCCTGTAGTGGTAATTTCGTCAATATAACTCCAACAGGTTGGAATAGTAGCATTGCTGGTACTTCCTACAGCGGTAGTATCAAAATTTTCTGAAAGGGTAGTAATTGCACTAGGCTGACCCATTGTAACTATATTGGAAGTATCTGTACTATTACTGTTTGTACATGTTACTACAAAACGGTAATCACTAGCTACAGTTTGGCTTGTTACTGTATAAGATAGTTGTGTTGCACCAGAAATAGGTTGCCACACACCAGTACCGGCATCAGAACGTTGCCATTGATAATTAAGTCCTCCCCCCATGGTAGTACCAATCACAGACAAGGTAAAAGGTTGGCTTCCGCATGCTCGTGTTGTAGGTGTAACTGATGCTGTACCAGCCGTTGGAGTTCCTGTACAAGGTATCAATGATCTAATAATAACGGTACCGTTACCTGTAGTATCCGGGTTTACAACAAAACCTGATTGTGTATGACTTAGAGTAATACCATTAGTAACACCTAAACCTCCAATATAACCAGAACCACCACCACCACCATTACTAGTGTTACCTGCAACAGATCCGCCACCAGCGCCGCCGCCGTACCAGCCGCCGCCGCCGGCTCCTGCAGCATCAAGAGATTGCCCTCCCTGACCTGCTGTACCTGAAGAGCCCCCTGCTCCGGCTCCTGCAGCGCCACCAGCTGTCTGAGTTCCACCTTGACCTGGATTGGATCCATTACTATTATTACCAGTAAGACCGCCGCCGCCGCCTACACCGACACCAGAATTAGAACCACCGCCAGCTCCGCCAGCAACTATTACAATATTACTACGCACCGTAGTATCTGTTAATAATCCCGTTGATCTGGAAATATGTGTCGCTCCACCACCAGATCCCCGAGTTGCCCCAGCTGGATTGGGTCTAGGTCCTCCACCGTTATATCCCCCGTTTATATCAGAAGGAATACCGCCGGTTCCACCAGCACCACCAACCACAATATATAACGCTCCGCCAGGATGAGTATATTCACCTTTTGAGTATCCCCCTTTACCTCCTTGTGAGCCCCCCCCATCGGCACCCCACATCTCTATTTCATATAAACCCGCAGGTAACGTTACGGTTTGTACAGCCCCAGTGTAAGAATAAGTCTGTGCATGTACTTGAAAAAGTGACAAAAACAAGCCACATAATAATAAAACCAAAGCTTTAGTTTGCAACCATGGTATTTTACGCCTTGTTTGATAAGTAATTTTTCTCATGAATTAAAAATTTTCGGATTAGATATGTTGTTTTTTTAATAATTGATAAATATATAAAAAAAACAGCATTGAGTAAAAATATATACAAAATTGTCTTTAAAATTTAACTAATTTCAAAAAACACTATAAACAAAACGAGGCAGGTTTTTACCCTGCCTCGTCTCTTATAAAATAAATATGTAATCTTACTTTTTGATCACCTTCACAAACTGTGAAGCTTTTTCAGTATCAATTCTTACCAAATAAGTTCCTGAACTTAATCTGCTTAAATCAACCTTCACTTCGTTTGACTGGTAATTGTTGCTTAACACCTTCTGTCCTGTTATTGTGAACACTTCTACCTTCGTTACTTCTTCAACGTAAGTAATGTTCAACTCTGAATCTACAGGGTTAGGAAAATATTTAAGCTGTGCCAAATCCAATTCCGCATTACTTAAATTTAAGGTTACAGTAACAGCCGTTGGTAAGCTTCCACAGTTGTTGGTACCTGTTAAGATACCATAATAGGTTGCTCCGTTTTGTAACAAATGGTTCACACTTAACGGGTTTTGTTGTCTTACCGCATCGTTATAACTTGCAAACCAGATTACATTTGGCTGGTTCATTACCAAGTTTGATATTCTTGCCTGATAAGGGAAACCTTGTGTGGTTTGACCTGTTGGGCTTGTTGGACGTGGACTCACCGTTACAATAACCTGAGTTTTTGCAGAAGTACATCCTGAATTCTCAAACGCGATATAATAGGTTCCTGCTGTTAT
>NZ_FOVI01000032.1 GCF_900115115.1 Paenimyroides ummariense | reverse complement strand
AGCCGATGCACAAAAAAGTAAAGACAGCCATGAGCAATGCCTTCGGGTTTGGAGGACATAACTCCACCATTATTTTTCGTGAAATTTAAATTAATAAAAAAGAAAGAAGTATTTATAGAGCCGCCAAACGTAAAACAACGGGCGGCTTTCTACACCGCGTTGAAGAAGTTTCGGCAGTAGATCTAGGCGCTATTGCTATTAAAGCTGCTATAGAATCGATTTCAATTTCAACACAGCTCCTTGATCATGTATATATGGGAAATGTTCTCTCTGCTGGTTTAGAACAATCTCCTGCAAGATGGGCATCAAAACTGGCGGAAATTGATATACACACTTAATTTCCATATATTTATACAATTTTATAAAAATAAAACTTCAGTAATTAAACTGAAGTTTTTTCATTTTCACTAAAAGCTAAAAAGGTTTGGGTTCTGCAATATTATAAATCTAAACCAGTAATATTCTGCATTTATTTCATCATCTTATTACCGAAATTCCTGCGTCCACCGTTAATTCCGTTCCGTGTATGTAAGAGGCTTCCTCTGAAGCAAGAAATAGTACAGCACTGGCAATTTCCGAAGGTTTGCCCAGTCTTTTGAGCGGTATTGCAGGAACGATATTTTGCATTGCTCCGTCAATTTGTTCAGCATTCAGACCTGTGTTATTGAAAATGTTGGTTTTGATATGTCCGGGACTAATGCCGTTCACGCGAATGCCTTTTCGCGTAAGGTCTGCAGCAAAAGTTTTGATGAAAGATTGCACGGCTGATTTTGCAGCTGAATAAACGGAAAAATTGGCTGTTCCTACTTCGGTTACAAAAGACGTGTTCAAGATAATTGCACTTCCGTTTCTCATTAAAGGCAACATTTGTTGAACGGTAAAAAATGTTCCCTTTACCAACATATTGAACAATTCGTCAAAATGAGCTTCATCTGCATTTTCTACAGAAGCAAATTTTCCGTAACCTGCATTCACAAAAAGAACATCAATGTTTTCTGTGTGTTCTTTCACTTGTTCCTGCAATCGAAAAATGTCTTGCATATTTCCAGCATTAGATACAATGCCGAAAGCATTTTGCCCTAATTGTTCTACCGCTTTGTTAACCGTTTCGGCACTTCGTCCTGTGATGATTACTTTACCATTTTCATTGATAAATTGTTGGGCTGTTGCAAATCCCATCCCGTTTGTTCCGCCAGTGATAAATGCACATTTGTCTTTAAATCTTTGCATTGTTTTTTGTTTTAAAATTCTGTTGCAAAGATTGCAATGTGTGCTGTGTTAAGAAACCCGAAACTTGCTACATTTCCAAAGTGGCTGTTTTTGCACTTTCCCAACCGATGATAGCGGTCTTTCTTGTGGTACCCCACATATAACCGCCAATGTTTCCGGAAGATTGAATAATACGATGACAAGGAATGAGAAATGCAACAGGATTACTTCCGATAGCTGTACCAACGGCTCTGGAAGCATTTGCGTTGCCAATTTGTTCAGCAATATTGCCGTATGTAGAGAGTTGTCCCATTGGAATTTTCAAAAGTGTTTCCCAAACTTTTAGTTGGAAATCCGTGCCTTTCAAATGCAATTTTATTTCGGGTAATTTGCTCCAGTCGTTTTGAAAAATAAACAAAGCATTTTGTTGCATCCAATCCAATTTTCTTTGAAAAGTTGCGTTGGGAAATTTTTGTTTTAAATCGTTCAATGCTTTGCTTTCGTCATTGTCAAACGCTATATAACAAACGCCTTTTTGTGTAGAAGCTACAATTAGACTTCCAAAAGGGCTTTCGGCAAAACTGTAATTGATGGAAAGGTTTTTGCCGCCGTTTTTGTATTCCGCAGGTGTCATTCCCTCAATGTTGATAAAAAGGTCGTGCAGTCGTCCGGTGCTTGAAAGCCCTGTATCAAAAGCCGTGTCAAAAAGGGTAGCTTGCTGGTCTTTCAGCAGTTTTTTGGCGTGCTCAATGCTGATATATTGCAGGAATTTTTTGGGTGTTGTACCTGCCCAATCGCTGAACAAACGCTGAAAATGAAACGGACTTAAATGCACCTGTTCCGCAACTTCATCCAGGTTAGGTTGTGTTTTGAAGTTGGTTTTTATATATTCTATTGCTTCGGCAATTCGTTGGTAATTGATTTGTTGTTGCTCATTCATCGTTCTGAATTTATATTACAAATGTCATAACAATATCGTTGTCATAAAATCCGAAACTTGCTGAATTTCGTCTTTCAGGGGATGTTGATTACTAATAACTTGTATAACCGCTTCTAAGTAGCGACCATGAACAAAAAATGTAAAATGTTGGTACCTGAGAGCATATTTTCACCAAATATATAATATAGTATTGTTCAAACATTTCTTCCACAATACATTAGAACTAAAAATTTATATTAAAAAGATAAATAATAATTTAACAATTACATTTTAGCTATCTATCAGTTAAAGCAAAGACAGTAAAAAACCAGACACCGCACTGCCTAAAACAATAAAAGCACTGTTTATTTTTCTGAATATGATAACAGTAAAAATACTTATGATTGCTATGACAATTGTTTTCCAATCAGTAATGGTTTCTTTAGCCATTGTAAAACACACTGCAACTATAATGGCAACCGAGGCTACATTTACGGCATCTAAAAAAGCAGATAAAACTTTTGAATTACGCAACCTTTTCACTAACGGATTAAGCAGTGCTACAAAAACAAATGACGGAAGAAATATAGCAATCGTTGAAACGACTGCTCCCGACACTCCACTAATCTGATAACCGATAAATGTAACAGAAGAAAAAACAGGTCCAGGAGTAAACTGACCTACTGCAATCGCATCTAACAACTGTCGCCTTGTAATTAATCCATTAGTTACCAACTCAGTATCCAAAAAAGCAAACAAAACATATCCACTTCCATAAAGTATAGAACCTATTTTTAGAAATGTCCAAAACAGTTTGATATCAGTAGTTGTTAAGTAAGTTATTTTTGTAATTTGAAGAGAAATAAGCGGAACAAAACTTTCTAATGAATCCATTTTTCTTTTCTTAATAAGATACAATGCGATAGCCAAAAACCCGGCGTCAAACATTAAATAAATCTCGTTGATACCTAATAAAGACGCTACCAATACGGCAATACCAATAAAGCCTAAAGAGAATGACTTTACTGACTGTTTTATTAATGGATAAACAGCTCCGAGAATAATGGTAACAATAGCTGGTTTAACACCATAGATGAATGGTTGAACTGCTGGTAATTGTCCATAATTATAATACAATACAGCAAACATCCCAGTAATAAAAACGGCAGGCAAGATAAAGCATAAACCAGCAGTTATTAATCCTTTGAAACTAGCTTTATCATAACCTATATGAATTGCCATTTCGGTACTGTTAGGCCCGGGAATAAGATTGGTTGCACCCAGTAAGTCTAAAAAATGTTGTTCGGTCATCCACTTTCGCTTAAGAACAACTTCTTGCCTCATCATGGCAATATGTGCAGCCGGTCCACCGAAACCAATAAATCCTAACTTTAAAAAGAGTTTTATAATTTCTTTTAGACTTACTTTATCTTTCATTACAAATAACTAATAACTTTTTAACGAGAAATTTGTTTATAATATAGTCTGCAAAAATCTCTAAATTATTTTAACCTTTTACTAAAGTTCATTTTAAGATATTATTAAATCAATTCATATCTGCTTAGTACAATAAAAAATAAGAAAAGTTGCAGGGTAAATTTTACAAAATCGATGACTCATCACTTTTCATTAGGAAAAAATGCTGTATTTAGCAGTAATAACAGATAGTTTTATCACTACAATTAATTAAAATAAGATTTGGTACAACCCTAAACTAGGTGCAAATAAGTATGATTTGCCATTTAAGGTTACTGTTGTTGGATTGACCATATCATCGCATTTAAAGCGTTGTTTTTTCAGTTCGTAGTACGCCAAATAATCTGGACTAGGCAACTTACCATTACGCCAGCCAATTAAAACATCATCATCGAATTTAGGAATGGTACTTTTCGGCACATCAAGTTCGCTTTTAAATAATTCAATCTGCCTTACCACCAAGGTTTGGTTAATTATCTTAAAAACATTACATCTTTCTGTATTTACAATTGTATATGGACAAGGTTTTATTCCATAAGGTTTTAATATTTCTAACTCGTATTTTTCTAAAGCCAGCATCTTTAAACTATCATTTAAGTCTTTCAATTCTTCCGACTTTTTACTTAAGCTATCTGCAATAACTACCGTTTTAAAATCTTCTTGAATTTTATAATCAGGGTAGAAAAACTTCTTTCCGTTTAAATACAAATCTCCTTCTTTATCAATGTAAAACGGTAATTTCCAATCATAAACCTTTTCAAAGACAATATTTTTATCTACATCAATAATCTTAACGGGCGAATTACTATTATCGGGCTTTAAAAGTATTCTATCATTGTTTAAAAAGATAAGTTTACTTAAACCAGCCATATCAGTAACTTTTCTAAACTTGCTATCGTCTTTTAGCAAATCGGTTAGTTGAGGTACTTCTGGATGCTTGTCTTTTTTAGGAATGGGGTTACAACCTAAAACCAACAATAAAGCAAATAAAAATAGATATCTCATAAGTTATTCTTTAGTATAATTGATTCTCATCTACATCGCCCGTTTCTGTACATTTTGCTAATTAGCTTCTTTGTTTTGTCATTTACTATTTTCAAAAATTGCAACAGCCCGAACTGGAGACCCCGTCCCTCCTCTTATTTTTAATGGTAAAGCTATAAATTGAAACCTTCCCCTACCAATAAGCTGGTCTAGATTTACCATATTTTCATAATGTGTAAAACCTAATTTCCCGCATATTTGATGAACTTCTTTATTTGATATTTTTGGGATACCAGGAGACATAGTTTCAACTCCAAAAGCCGATATTCCCTTTTCTCCTAAAAAATAAGCTGCTTCTATTGAAATTCCTGGTCCATTTTCCCAAGATTCAGTTCCAAAATGTTTTTTATAATGGTTTGTATAAAGAAGAACCGTATCTCCTTTTTCAATTGTCAGGTTTGCTTGCTTGCAGGCTTCAGTTATATCATCAACTTCAATCAGCTCACTCAATCCTTTGTTTGAAAAGTCTAAACAGATGCCTTTTGTATAAAACATTGAAAGTGGCATCTTATCAATCGATTGTTCAGAAAATTCCATTCCCATATGATTTATTGCGTCCACGTGAGTTCCCGTATGTTCACTCATTTCTAATTTGTAAACGCTTGGAGTGACAGTTGTTGGATTATGAATTTTATCCCATTGCTCATGAGTTGCATAAACCGTCATTTTTACATTTGGTAAGCTTTTGTAAACGGGCATTTCTGCATATATTTCTTGACTCAGATCTATTATTTCAATCATTATTTAATACTTAATTACGCATTGTATACACAATCATACAATATCAAATTTACTAAATATAAACTTGCTCGGAACAAATTTAGGTTCCAATAAATAATATAATTTTAGTTAATGTCATCTTTAGCCTCTTTTAATATTTTTTCCGCTTTCATCTTTACGGATTTAGGTAATAACTTAAAATTATCATCCATTTCCTCGCGGTATTTATCTTCAGGTTGAAATGGAAGCCACCCCGTAATTTTTGATTTCAAAAAAGTTTTATCACTCTTCTTGGTGTATACAATAACTTTTAGTGGTTTTGCATCTAATCCATCAGATTCTTCAAAATAAGTGAGATAAAATTCCGGAAAACCATCTTTATCAGCATCAGCAATTTCACAATAATTAACAAGATATCGCGGCTGAGCTAATTCTTTTGCAAAATCCTTAAATGTTATTACCGGAATTATTCCTCCATGATCTTCAAGGTAAATTCCTGCATATAAATCTTTTGGATTATCGTCTAAAAATGCCGTGTTTTTTGCTTTACTTTCGTTTAAATACCATACATAGCTTCCATGTTTAGGAACAAATGTTTTTACAATCATTATAGGGTCACCTTCTAAAGGACTCCCCAAATCTTCAATAATATCTCCAAATTTTTTATCATTTGAAAAGTATACACCCGTTTCTATCTGTGCATTTACAGTCATACAAACTGTACTTATAATAAGCACAAGTATATTTTTCAACTTCATTTTTATCGTAATTTAAATCAGTAATATTGTTTTAAAATATCATATATGATTATTTCAATTTATCTCTGCAATATAGATTTTTAAATTTTTAAAGTCTTTTATTTTTTCAAATCTAAAAAATTTGACTTTAAATTTTCCAAAGGGTAATTATAAAAAACTATCTATCATGTAAGCGATCATCTCAATGTTTCGACTTTTATATTTCGATAATTGTATCTTAGTTTGCTTTTGGTGCTCTCATCACGAAGTACATAGAGAAAATATACAAGATTGAATTCTGTTTTTCATTTGAATATTACTATATTCGGCTAACTTAAGAATTTATTTGCCATACAATGAAAATCAACAGTATATTTTTAATCTTAATTACCCTTATTATCAGTGGATTTTGTTCAGCTCAGGAGAAAAGTAAACCTTTGACAATTGGAAAATCTGATCTTTTAAGTTCAAAAATATTGAATGAGAACAGAACACTTAACATCTATCTTCCTGAAAACTATAATGCGAACGATACGATAAATTATCCTGTAATCTATATTCTTGACGGAGGTATGGAAGAAGATTTTCTACATATTGCAGGAATTGTGCGGTTTAATACCCAAGATTGGATTGGTCGTTTTCCACGTTCAATAGTTGTAGGAATTGAAGGAAATACCAGAAAACGTGATTTTACATTTACAGTTAGTAATATCGATTTTATTGAAAAAGAAGGTTTTTCTAAATCAAGTTTTCCACAGTGCGGAGGTTCCGGAAAATATATGGACTTCATTGAAAAGGAACTGCAACCCTATATTAATAAAACCTATAAAACAGATGCTAAAAAAACAATAATTGGAGAATCTTTAGCAGGATTGATTACAACGGAAATACTCTTAAAACGACCACATCTGTTTGATGACTATATCATTATCAGTCCAAGCTTATGGTGGGGAGAACAATTACTTTTGACTGATGCCGAAACGCTATTAAATAAAAATCTTTCAAAAAAAGTAAATGTATACCTGGGAGTTCCAAATAAAGAAGAAGATATAAAAATGTACAATGAAAGCGAGATGCTGCAAAAGTTACTGAAAAGCCAAAAGAACATTAATCTAATTTTTGATTATATGCCTGAGGAACTTCACTCTACCATAATTCATCAGGCAGTTTATAACGCATTTAAAAAACTTTACCCAAAAACAGCTTATTCTAAATAAGTTATAATTAGTAAGAGCGAGTTTGAATTAAAGAAAACAGATATATAAAATTACAGTTTTAATTCATATATTTAGAGAGCACTTTGTCATTACAATACTGAAAAACAATCTTAAAATATTAATTATTTTATGAGTTGACTAGTTGTTTAATCAAACAAAATTTGAGGGGCAGATAGGTATTTTAAAAAACTTTATATGTGCGGACTCATATAATAGTTACATGTTAAGTACCGCAAAAAATTCTATCAGAATGCTTAAAAATTTATTTCTAATTGTTGTTTAAAATAAAGCTGATCTAACCGATTTGCAAGCAAATCGTATTCGGCCTGTAGTAACTGATTTTTTGCCATTTTATAAACAGAGGCGTCAACTTTATCAAACAAGTACTTTTGCGCAGTTGTTTCAAAAGCTTTTTTTGAAGCAGTCACCAGATCATTCAAATTATTTTCCAGTAATTGTAAACTATTTACCTTCTGTATTAAAACATCCTTCAAGTCGTTTAGTCTTTTCTGCTCTTTCTCTTGTTCCGCAATTAAAACCTGTTGTTCTAACCTTTTTAGGTTCTGTTTTTGCAAAGCATTACCCTTTTGAAAAATGGGGATATATAAGCTTAAACCAACATACTGATTTTTATTGTCTTTCAGCTGGCTGCCGAACTGTAGGTTTGTATCTGAGAAATTATTGATTTTTTGAGCAAAAAATGTTCCGTATGAATAATTAAACTGAAGCGTTGGCATAAACAGGTTTTTCAATTGTTTTACCTCTTCTTTACTTTTTTCAAGAATTATTTCATGTTTTAACAAGGATATATTCTGATCGATATTAAAATCTGTTTCTCTGAGATCAACTTTTTCTGGCATTTGCAGTTCTATATTAACAGTAACAGAAGGGTGGTTCAACAGTTGTATCAGCTCTAGTTTCGCCAATATCTCGTCCTCCGTTATTTTAGATAACGTTTGTTCATCTTGCAAAAAAATTACTTGAATATCGTAGAGATCACTCTTAGCTCTTTTACCCTGCTCTACTTCTTTAGAGATACGCTGCAATTGTTCCTTAGAATTACCAATTTGATACAAGGTGGATTTTTTCCATTGTTGAAGTGATAAAGCCTTCATGAATTTTTCCAGTACCAAAAGTTCAAAGGTATTTTCAATTACTTGGAACTGAAGCTTTTCAATTTCAACATCCAACTGCTGTATTTTTGATTGATTCCACTTAGAATAGTCGAATACATTAATTCGTGCATCAACTGAAAAGTTATCAGACTGAATATTAGAAGGTTCTCTGTTGTTATTTGACGGATTAATTGATGATCCAAAGCTGTATGCATGCGAAGCAGACATTCCTATTTCGGGCAAAAATTGCGAACCAAACGAGCGTTTTGTCTCTTTTTTTTGATTGATTTTCAATTGCTGCATCTTAAAATCGGGTTGATTCTCTTTTCCATACTCTAAACATTGAATCAAACTGAGCTGTTGTGCTTTTCCCTCATAGGAGAAAAGCATCAGCATCAGCAATAAAAAAAAATTGAGTAACTTATTCATATTTTAAGAAGCGTAGTAAGTTAATACGTGTTGCAGAAAACGCTTTTGAAAGTACCACCAATAAGGTTAACACAAACAATAAAACAAAAGCAACAAGGTACGGTATTACGGAAATTTCTATACGGTACGCAAAATTTTCTAACCATTTCTGCATTAATATGTAACTTGGAACAAGCGCAAGTACAAAACCTGTTAATGCCAGATACATATATTGCTTTGTTAGAATTTTTAATAGTACAGGCGTTTCTGCACCTAAAACTTTACGTACGGCTATTTCCTTATATCTGCGTTCGATACTGAAAGATGCCAGTGCGAATAAGCCAAACATAGCAATAACTACAACGAGTATGTTTAGAATTTTAAACATTGCTTGCTGTCTGGTATAAGTACCATAAGAGTTCTGGAACTTTTTATCTACAAACTCATACTCGAACGGAACATTCGGGTTGATTTTAGCCTTCCAGAATTCTTCAAGAGCTGCTATTGTCTTGTCAGCTTTTTCAGGCTTGATTTTTACCTGTATGTTGTTTATATTAGACTGCATCCAATTAACTGTGTTCATGTGCATGAAGAGCATAGGGGGAACCTTTTCCTGCGGAGAAGATAAATTGAAATTTTTAACAATTCCTACAACATTCATCTTCTGTCCGTTCCAATCAAATATGGTTCCTAAAGGTACCTTTCCTCCCAAATCACTTACAGCACGTTCGTTTAACAATACATTTTCGATGGTATCCGAAGCAATGTTGGCAGATAAATCTCTTCCTTCCAATATTTCCATACCAAACATTTTGAAATAGCCAAAATCGAAAGCTATATTGTGTGCCTGCGTTGAAAATTTACTGTTGTTGAGTGAAAAACCGGAAGTGGAACCTGAGCCGTATCCTAAATCCGCCGTACTTACATTTACATCTACTACACCCGGAATTTTTAGCAAGTCTTGTTTAAAGGCTTCATAAAATTTATAAGAATTAACATCGTATCTACTGGCTGGTAACAATTAATCCGCTTACAATAAAAAACGTTGCGATAGCACATAGGTGCACCTAAGACACTTGGTGATGTTTGTGTTTCGCAATCATAGCTTTGATTAGATATATTCGCCTGTAAATCATTATGAACAAGGTCAATTCCTGAATCTACGACAGCAACTTTGATCCCACTTCCTTGCGTAATATCCCAAGCCGGACAAACGTTTATGTCAATACTTGGATTAATTGTGTTGTCTAACCCCCAAAAGAACCGAACATCGGATCGTTAGAACAGGTGGGTGTAAAATTAAACATAAATGCAGGGTCAATATCTTCAAAGAGTCCTGTTTCATAAAATTCGTTAGATAAACTCATAGCTGTTCCCAAATTTAGGTCATCAACAGATATAATATACCATTCAGGCATATACGGCACCTGCATTTCAATCTTTCCGCCCTTATTTAATATTGTCTGTTGTAAAATATTAAAATCTTCAATATTTTTTAACTTAACATAAAAAATATCTGATGTTCCAATAGATTTATCCTTATTTTTTTGAAAGTGCGGAAATATACCAATAATACCTTCTATTTCTTTTAAGTTCTCGATACTACTAGTATAGTTGGTATTATTAAAATCAATTTCGCCAAAAAAAGTATTCTCAATTAATTTATCTTCATGAAAATTAGAAAGTTTAAAACCTAAATTGGCTATAGTCAAGGAATCAAAATCTGCAGCTACTCTAACATTTACACGTTGAGTATTTAATGTCAGAGCTATTTTTTCTCCTTTATAATAATAAAAGTGTTCCTGTGCAGATACAAATATTGTAAAAAGTAAAAATGCTACTAATGAAAATAGTTTTTGTGCCATAATATGTTTATTTGATTATTAATTTTTCTGTCTATATGTATTGTACTTATTTTTTAAAATTATGTTAAAGTTAATGCTTTTTTAAACTACTCTTCCCTTCAACATCAAAAACAATATAGGCATCAAATTTTTTACCTGATTTACTTTTCAGTGCTTTAATCAAAGAGGTTTTACCGGAAGTGACAAGGCTTTCAATATTTGAAATACTTAAGTGCACCCCGCAAACCATCCGAAACTGAATCCAGTCACAAGATGATTCTGTACATTTAACCACTTATATTATAAATAGTATATTGTTTAATTTTGGTTAAACGATCAAAAAACAAGAAATCTGCTGTTGGATTAGGATACACCTTAATGGTATCTAACAAATTATCATTAATACCTGCATTTGCTGCGGGACTAAAACGAAGGACGGTTCCATTTGCGGGATATCATGTAAAACCATAATTATCAAGCGTTGCCTGACTTGAATCAGTATATTCGCCCATTAAAGGATTTTTTGTATCGTTATACAACATACACACAAAAGATCCTGAAGATGGTTCGCCACCAAAACCAAAATTGGTATAAGGCTCATCATTAGGATAATTGTAGGTACTTAAATTATGATCTCCAATACGGTATTCAATAACATTTGAGCTTATCATCATTATACCAATAATTGTAAGATGAATCGTACTTACCTGTATGAATATTGTAACTATGAAATATAACTTTATAATTTTCGAATAAAATTTTAGAAGTAAAACCGTGTTCTGGCTCTCTATCTACTTTTCTCTACCATCCTTTCAATTCTTGCGAATGATTTTGATTTTTGTAGTATTTTCTTAAATCTTCTCCCTCGGTATCACATGACATCAAAGATAAAATACTTACAGCTAGAATAAAATATGTTACATTTTTCAATATTCTTAGATATTGGTTATTGTTCCTTTTAAGATCGTTTATGCGTCATCAACGGTTTCAGACGGTGTTATAATTCACTTAAGCTTCTTTACTATAACTTAATATACTCAATCATTTACTTTTGCGTACGTTGACCATAAGGTATGCGAAATACGAAGATGCAACATCGGAACCACCGGTGGAGCTGCTTATAAGAATGTCCAGATACTTTCATATAAACATTGACCTGATGGTTTCTGCTAACCTACGTAAAATTCCGCTGAAGGAAATTATGGAACTGCCGGACAACCGCATACTGCTGCCTGTTAAAGTGAATCATAATGGAGAAAATACTATTGAGATTATTCCACATAAAGCATCAATGAGCTACTTGAGCGGTTATGCAGATCCAGAATATATTGAAAACCTACAAACCATTTCCCTGCCTTTTCTGGGAGCGGGCACCTACCGTGCTTTTCAGGTTGAAGGAGATTCGATGTCGCTGTATAAAGACGGAGCATTTATTATTGGTAAATATCTTGAAAAAGCAACCGAATTAAAAAAAGGAAAAAGTTATCTGTTTGTTACTCGAAACGAGGGTATTACCTATAAAAAATTGTTAAAAACGGAAAAAGAAACCATTACAGTTGCTGCAGACAACCTTTTTTACCAGCCTTACAGCATACCGCTTGCAGATATCTTTGAGATATGGGAGTATGCATGCAGTATTTCGACACAGGAGTTTACAAAAGAAGATTTTAACACGGATCAGCTACAGATTATAGAGTTGCTTAAGGAACTGAAAACAGAGGTAAAGGAATTGAATAAGAATAATTAGATAAAAAAATATCATTAAATTAAAATTTAACAATTTAATCATAATATTTTTTCTTTAACCACAAACTTGCCCTAACTAATAACACCCATTGGTAACTCTACTATTTTGTTGCCTTTCAAGCTAAATATCAATACGATAGTAAAGAGTAAAGCATACAAAGTAATAGGCGATATTTTGGGTACGAATGTTCTGTTATACCATTCAATTCCTTGTGTTTTGACTAAAAAATAACGACTTAAAAAACCTGCCAAAACGGAATACCTAAGTATATCAATACGCTTCACGGTGTTTGCCATCTTTCTGCAATTCGTCAGCTTTTGCCATAGCATCTTTATACTTCTTTTCTTTGGCTTCTTTTTCCTTTTTCGCTTTCTCAGTCTTTTCTTTCTCCATTGCCGATTGCATTTTCGCTTCGTCCAACTGTTTTTGAAACTTTTCCATATCTACCATTACACCCGAAACGGTTTGTATCGGTGCGGTTATCTGCTCAAAAAATCCCTCGTCAAATTCTTGTGGCGTGGCATTAAATGTCAATGGAGGGATAAAGCTTTTGGCGTTATCCCAACATTGTTCGTTATTAAGCAGTACCGACACGATTAAATTGTCTTCCGCTCCTTTTGAAATACTCAGTTGCAATACTCCCGTAAAGTCCAACTGTGCTATCTGATTAAAAAAATTTGTGTTCATTGTTCTGAAATTTTAGTCATTAATAACTGTTCTTTTTTAGCTTTCAGCTTGTCAAACATATCTGTCCAATAGGCTTTTTGTCTTTTGTCGAACTCGGAAAAACTCTTATCCTCATGGCTATAACCTGTATTGCGCTTGGCTATTTTGATGGCTTCTTTCAAATTGGTTATTTCGATTTCGAAACCATTCAAATCGGTTACTTTAAAATGACAGGTCATCTTATTTGGTTTCGTTCACATTCTTACTTTCATCTGTAGTAACTAATGGTTGACCGCTAGCATTTTTACTGCTACCGTGAAGTTTAATGTTAGAAGTATGAAAATTCAAACCTGCTTTAGGTTCTCCATCCTTACCTATCCAAGCCCTTGTACTTACTCTCCCTAAAAGTTCCACCAAAGTACCTTTCGTAAGTAAGGTTGCTACTTTTGTCGAAATCCAATAAGTACAGTCAAAATAAGTTGTCTGTTCAACACGTTCGCCCTGTTTGTTTTTAAAGTTTTCGTTTGTAGTAATTGAAAAATTTACTGCCTGTCTTTCGTTCGACAAAGTGCGTACTTCCGCATCTCTTGTCACTCTTCCAATAATGTTCATAATTGAATTATTTAAATGATTAAAACTCTTTTACTTTTCTTCCCTTAATTTGGCTTTCCCTCGTCTATTTTTTTTAGAAATGTTTCCAAAAGAAAAACCGGAAAAAAGAAAGCAGATAAATGAAGCGGGCAAAGCGAAAAACCAAAAGGAAACGGAATAATTGGAGGGTACCTTTAGGGAGGAAACCGTTTATGCCGTAGTCTGTTGGTTGGGTTGGTGTGTTGGCTGCCTGCTGCACCTTAGCTGCCTTTTTACCGGTTGATTATGGAAGATTTAAACCTTAAGCTGTCTTTAAAATTTCAGGGATTCAGAGTCCTTGAATAAAATTTTAAGAAAGAAGTTTGGAAGAATTGAGAAACCTCTTTCTTAATGTTTTATCATAAAAAAAGACTTAAGCTCTTTTACAGAACGAACATGAGAGTGGCGGTAAATGTGCTTTGGTTTTAATGTATATAAATAATTAATATCTTCAAATAGAGCTGGACTTAAAGCGCAAATGAAAGCACGGCAATTCCTTAATTTCTGCTTTATAAATTACTAGGTATAAATTGCTCCATGTGTTGGATTGAAAATTAACATACTATTACACAGTTAATTAATATCCTTTCATATCAAAAATAAACCTTACTTTTATAATGTTAAAGAAACAACATATCAAAACAGGTTCAAATGAACATTCTAAAAATTCTTTTTCAGAAAAGGAAAAGGAGTTTTTAGATTTGATATGCGATTTTTTAGTGGATGATATATTTAAAAAATTAGAGAATGCAAAAAAAGAAGGTGATAGGCTATGCGAGGATCAGTAATGAAGATCAGTCGCATTTTTCAATTGTAGGGCAACAAGAAGAATTTGAAGAATATTGCTTCAAACATAATTACGAACTACTTTATACATTTACCGATGAAGGTCAGTCTGCTAAAGACTTTGATCGCCGCGAATGCAAACAATTAGAACAATAACTCAAAATTAACAACAAAGAGGTTGATTACTTACTAGTTATGAAATACGATCGTTTCAGCAGAAACGTTCAACAGGCTTTAAATGTTATTGCCCAATTAGAAGAAGAATACAATATTAAAATTCTATCAATTGCAGAACCAATAGGTTTACCACCTGAAAGCCCTTTTTATTTTCAGCTGAGAACACAGATGTTACTCCAAGCACATGTTGAAAGATTGATTATAAAAGACCGGACTCTATTTGGAATGCAGAAAGCTAAAAAAGACGGGCGTTATTTAGGACAGGCTCCCTATGGCTACAAAAATGGTCGTGACTATGACAAAAAGCCAACTTTAGAAGTGGTACCTCATGAAGCAGATATCGTTCGTAAAATGTTTAACTGGTATTTAGATGGTTATACACAAGCTGAAATCAAACGAATGGCGGAACCTCTAGGATTTACAAAAAAAGGAAATGATTGTATTTTCAGAATTTTAAGTAGAGAAGTATACATAGGCTTAGTTAAAATCCCGGCATACAAAGATGAGCCTGAAAAATACATAAACGGTATACACCAGCCACTTTTTGATGACAAAACTTTTTACAGAGTGCAAGCTTTGATCAATCGTAAAAATCAACCTAAAAGTCAATATAACGACATTGCCTATTTAAAATCAGTTCTAATTTGTCCTAAGTGCTTCAAGCCGCTGACATGTGGAAAATCAAAAGGTAGAAACAAATACTATTGGTATTATGAATGTACTACACATCGAAAAAGTCACAGTATCGAAGTTGCTCATGAAAAGTTTAATGATGTTTTATCTGAAATTTCATTTTCACACAGTCAATTGGAATATATGAAAGAAGAATTTCGTAGAAAATCTGAAATTCGTCATAAAGAAAATAAAGACCGTTTACCGGATTATACCATACGTCGTACAGCTGCTTTACATAAAATGGAAAATCTTGAAGAAAAGTACATTTTAAGCAATATTGATGATAAGACATATTCTAAATGGAAAGATAAATTATATAAGGAATTAGACCTTTTAGAAAGACAGATTAAGAGCGCTCAAAGGAAGAAAAGTCAATTTAATGAAGCATTTTACGATTCTTTCAAAAACTTGAACAACTTAAGCTATATATTTGATAATCTGGACGTTCAGAAGAAAAAAACTTTTATAGAAATCGGGTTCGGTAGAGAGCTCCTATATGATGGTAGTATCTACCGAACCGCTTATCTAAACCCGATATTCTTGCCTAAAGCCTTGATTTTAAAGAGAAAAGGCCTGCTTGAATACAATAAAAAAACGGGTAATTCCGAAGAATTCCCGTTAAGGGTGAAAGACGGGTCTCGAACCCGCGACCTTCGGAACCACAATCCGACGCTCTAACCAACTGAGCTACAATCACCGTATAGGAGTTTTATTTTAAAAGCCAACTCTAAGCTTTTGGGTGAAAGACGGGTCTCGAACCCGCGACCTTCGGAACCACAATCCGACGCTCTAACCAACTGAGCTACAATCACCGTGTTTGTTTAACGAGTGCAAATATACAGATATTTCAATGCTTCGCAAACATTTTTTTAGTTTTTTATTTCAAATCTGCTAAGCTGTTGACTGCCACATATCTTTCAACGGTGAAACCTTCGGCATAATCGGCAAAAACTAATCTTCCTAAATCTTTTGCACGATATTCTACACTTTCGGTAAAGTTTTTTGTAGCAATTGGTGAAGCTGGTTCTTTGGAATTCGGATCGTAAAATTGCGAACTATATGCCATAACAGCATCTATTTTTTTCTGCATAAATTCAGAAACATCAACAACAAAATCGGGTTCAATATTTTTCCACTGTATGTAATGATACACTAATTTTGGTCGCCATTCTGTTTGATTAACTCCATCTATCAAAGTTTCAATTCTTCGTAATCCCGATAAAAAACAAGCATCAGACACTAATTTACTTCCTTTACCATGATCAATATGTCGGTCATCAATGGCATTACACAGAACAATTTCAGGCTGATATTTTCTAATCATTTTAATGATTTCTAACTGATGCTCTTCATCATTCAAAAAGAAACCATCTCTAAAATTAAGGTTTTCTCTGACTGACACTCCTAAAATTTCAGCTGCCTTAGCCGCTTCTTCATCTCGTATTTCAGCCGATCCACGCGTTCCCAATTCGCCTCGGGTTAAATCTACGATTCCTACCTTCTTCCCTAACGAAATTTCTTTTGCTATTGTTGCACCGCATCCTAATTCAACATCATCCGGATGTGCTCCAAACGCCAATATATCTAATTTCATAAAATACTTTTAACGGTTTTGCTTTTATTCACTGTTTCATAATATTCACTTTCGGGATCGCTGTCTTTATTCACGCCGCCACCCAAAAACAAATAAGCTTTCGATTTTTCAATCTTCATGCAGCGCAAATTTACGAACAGATTGCTGTTATCGGAATAATCTAGATTATTAAATTTCCATTCGCCCAAATATCCGCCGTAAAATTCTCTGTTATAACCTTCATTCTCCACAATAAAATCATGAGCCGCTTTTTTAGGGAAACCACACAATGCAGGAGTTGGATGCAAGGCTTTTACAACTTTATAACCATTTTCTTTGTTTGATAATTCTGCCTGAATATCGGTTTTTATATGAATAAGAGATCCTGCCTTAAAAGTATAAGGCTCCGTTTTTTGTAAATTTTCTGTGAAAGGTTGTAAAGCATCAACAATAAATTTAGTTACAATTTGTTGCTCTTTAATTTCTTTATCGCCCCAAACAACATCGTTTAAATCAGAATCAACCATTGTGCCTGCCAAAGCAACAGTTTGCACTTTGTTATGTTCGATTTTTACTAATTGTTCAGGTGTTGCACCCATCCACATGCCAACTTTAGGGTGATAAAACCAATAAACAAAAGCGGTAGGATATTTTTTTAGGAAACGTTTAAAGTAAATTTCGTAAGAATTTTCATTGATCGAAACTTCTTCTTTTCTAGAAAGAACTACTTTTTTTATTGAGTCATTTTTGATAGCCTCGATTCCCTTTGATACTAATTGAATATGGAAAGACTTATCTACGTTTGAGTTTTCCATCGATAATTCCTCTTCAGAAAAATCAATATCGAAATTTTGAGTATCTTGATCCAACTGACATTCATCAGGATAAAAAACAACTTTTTCTTCACCAGAAAACGGAGCAAAAACAAAACAACTCTTCGTTAATTCATTTACCGTATTTAATTGATTATCACTTTGAAACCATCCAAATCTATTGATATCGTTCGGTTTTCGATAAATTACAAACGGAAGATTTTCAGACAGTGCCTTAACTAATAATTCGTTCATAGTTATTTTGGTAAAATCATATTGGTTAATTTACAAAGCGATATTAACTGATCATCTTCATCAGTTATTCTTATTTCCCACAAATGCAATTTATTGCCCTTATGAATAATTTTAGCCGTTGCAAAAACTTCTCCCTCACGCTTACTTTTAACATGATTTGCAGAAATCTCAATACCACGGACTTCATATTTTTCAATATCAACAAAAATCATCGATGCCGCACTACCAACACTTTCAGCCAAAGCAACCGATGCACCTCCATGTAACAACCCCATTGGCTGATGTACTTTTGAATTTACTGGCATTTTCGCTGTTAAAAAGTCATCCCCAACATCTATATATTCAATATGCAAAGTTTCCATTAACGTATTTCGGGTTAACTTATTGCACATTTCTAAAATCTTGATTTTATCCATTTCATTTAAAATAAAACCACAATTTACAACCATTATTGCAGAAAAACCAAAGTAAAAGATATTTAAATAATAGACTAGGGTTCATGAAAGAAATTATTGCTAGTAAAGTAATAGCCGATAATAAATATAGTTTTTAAGGTTAGTTAAAATAACAAAAGCCGTTTCAAAATTTGAAACGGCTTTTGTTATTTGTTTAAATCTATTTCCCTAACTTATAATTATCATAACATTCGTTTACGGCTGTAAAAATTTGGTAATCGTTTGCTGTGTAAATAAAGCGTTCGGAATGATTACAGCGTTGCAGCATTTTTACTATATCTTCTTTGGAAATATTTAATAAAGCAGAAACCATTTCGCGATCATATTTTTTCTTCATTACTTCAATAAGCTCCACTTCTTTACGAATCTGATTAATCTTTTTAGTTTCACGTGAATTTCTTTTCATAGCGTTGTAAATACCATTTATAGGATTCAAACCGCTATTGTAACTTGTAGAAAAACCAGTAGCCGAGAAATCACGGTAATAAGGATAATCAGCTAAAGCAATCAGTTTAGTATCAACAGATAAAATTCCGGTCAGTTTCAAGGTATTAATAACCACCTCATCTAAAACGGTAGAAAGATCTTTAATATAGATATTCATCTTACCCTCTTTGTACCAATCGTTTGTAACTTTTATTTTTAAGGAACGAAATCCTTCCGAAGAAATATGTAAGGTATCGTTAACGCTTGCAAGAATTGTAAAAGATCCATCAGTTTCTGTCTGTGCAACTTTCAACGAATTTAAATTCACAATATTTGCCTTGCTTTCTGGTGCATAACTTAATTCGCTATAAACTATTCCCTTAATATTTTTTTCTTGAGCAAAAACTGATATTGAAAATAGTGTAAAAAGTAAAACTGCAAAATATCTCATATGGTTTTTAGTATGTACCAAAAATAATGGATATTTTGCAGTTTCAGTTATTTATTTTGTAAATATTAACAACTAATGCTGGTATTAGTTTGATCTGCGCGGGCGATCGCCACGTACCGATCTTCTTTCATTGCGAGCTGGTCTATCATCATCACGATTACGACCAAATCTGCTTTCTGTTCTGCGATCTCCAAAACGATCACCACCAGATGATCTTCTGTCTGACGAAGAACGGTCGCTACGGAAACCACCACTTCTTTCGCCACGGAAACCGCCACCGCTTCTACCACGTCCGTTATGATCTCTTCTTGATGAAGATGAACCACCACCGCTTGTAGAAATTTCAACATTTACCTGACGACCTTCGTGATGCATATTGTTCAAAATTTCCATGATACGTTCACTGTGAGCAGCATCGGTATTAAAGAAAGAGAAACCTTCTTTTACATCTACTTTAAATAAATCATCTCTGCCTAAATCTAAAGTATCGCGTAAGAAATCTTTCAAACTCATCCAATCGAAATTGTCACGAGCTCCTAAATTCAAGAAATATCGAACCGAACCATCAGAATTTACAGTAGCTTCTCCTTTTTCACGAGATTTTGGAGAATCAATCGTATTTTGTTTTTTGTAGTATTCTATAAAACGATTAAATTCTACAGAAAACATTTTTTTGATTAATTCTTCCTTCGTTAAATCGCCTAATAATTCTTCGATTTTTGGAAGATATTTATCAATTTCTGCGTCAACTTCAACTCCTTTAACTTTATTTGCTAAGTGAATTAACTGCACTTCGCAAATTTCCATTCCGGTTGGAATTGGTTTTTGAACGAATTTAGTTTTAATGATTCGTTCGATCATCTGAATTTTCTTGTATTCAGATTTTGTTACGATAACTATTGAAGTACCTGTTTTACCTGCACGTCCGGTACGACCAGAACGGTGGTTGTAGGTTTCAATTTCGTCTGGTAATTGATAGTTAATAACGTGTGTAATATCGTCAACATCAATACCACGCGCAGCAACATCGGTAGCAACCAACATTTGAATTTGGCGTCCGCGGAATGCTTTCATTACACCATCGCGTTGTGCTTGCGATAAATCGCCGTGTAAAGCTGCTGCGTTGTATCCGTCTTCAATTAACTTTTCTGCAACTGCCTGTGTATCACGCTTTGTTCTACAGAAAACAACCGAGAAAATATCTGGGTTCATATCTGCTAAACGCTTTAAAACCGGGTAACGATCACGTGCACCAACCAAATAATATTCGTGCGATACATTTACCGATCCTTGGTTTTTATGACCCACCGTAATTTCTTGCGGACGTTTCATAAATTCTTTAGCAATTCGTGCAACTTCTTGTGGCATAGTTGCAGAGAAAAGCCATGTGTTTTTTTCTTCTGGTGTATCAGATAATATTGATGTAATGTCTTCATAGAATCCCATGTTCAACATTTCATCTGCCTCATCTAAAATACAAATTTGTATGTTTTTAATGTTAACATAGTTTCTGTTAATCATATCTTGCATACGACCCGGTGTTGCAACAATAATCTGTGCACCACGCTTTACTTCTTTTGCCTGCTCTGTAATGCTGGCACCACCATAAACCGCAACTGTATGTAAGCCCTTTACATATTTAGAATATTGCTTGATTTCGTTGGTGATTTGTAAACACAATTCTCTGGTAGGCGATAGGATTAATGCCTGTGTGCTTCTGTTCTCTGGATCAATTTTTTGAATCAGAGGAAACCCGAAAGCAGCTGTTTTCCCAGTACCCGTTTGCGCCAGTGCAACGATATCTGTATCTTGTTGCAACAATAAGGGAATAGCTTTTTCCTGAACCTCTGAAGGGTTTTCAAAACCTAAGTCCTGAATTGCTTTTAAAAGCAATTCGTTTAATCCTAATTCTTGGAATTTATTCATATAATTTTTAAAATAGCTGCAAAGGTAGTTATTTTTTTACGATATTTTATCTTAAGATAGGTTAAATTATTTATTTTGTAATTTTATATTGCTTTTGAAAATTTTTTTTAACTTTAATTAAAACACTTTTTTACAAGTTTGATATTCATGTTATGAAAAACGATGTTAAGTTTATTATTCCGAAACCGTGTAAAATGGATTTCAATGAAATGAATATTTGCGATAATACTAAAATTAGATTTTGCGAAAATTGTAAATCAAATGTTCATGACATTAGAAATTTATCAAAAGATGAAATTAAAGATTTAAAAAAATCTAAAAAGGATAAAATTTGTGTTATTGCAAATTCAAATCAACTTTTAACATCGAACAGAATTAGAAAGATTGCATTATCTTCATTAGTTATATTTTCATCATTCTTTTCAAACGAAATCAATGCGCAATACAAATCTAAGTTAAGTAGTTTTGAAATTAAACAATCTTTTATTCGAACTGATTCTATTCAAGTTTCTGGCTTTGTTTATGTTAAAGGTACTTTTGGTTGGAAAAAAGTTTCTAATTATAATGTAGATATTTATTTAGATGGTAAATTGGTTGACAGCAAAATAATTACAAAGAACAAAAAATTTACACTTAAATATGAATATGGCAACTTTGATAACATATCGTTAGTTATTACTTATAAGAAGAACTATGAAGCCTTGGAAATAAAGGATTTAAGATTAATTAACTCTAAAATTAAAGTATTTTTAGCACCTAAAAGGTTTCAAGTTATAGGTCGTTTTTTTTAAATGTTACTCAAAAATTTAATCAATTTTTCTACTGCTCTTCCGCGGTGACTTAATTTATTTTTTTCGTCAATAGTCATTTCGGCAAAGGTTTTTCCTAAGTTTTCAGGTTCAAAGATAGGATCATAACCAAAACCGTTGGTTCCCGTTTTTTCATTTCTAATATCGCCTTTTACAATTCCGGTAAATAAATGTTGTTGATTATTGATGTTTAGAGCAATCACAGTTTTAAACTGCGCTTTTCGGTTGGTTGAAGTTCCTAATTTCTGCAAAACCAAATCCATATTTTTATCGGCATTTTTATCTTCGCCAGAATATCTAGCCGAATAAACTCCTGGTTCGCCATTTAAAGCATCAATCTCTAAACCGGTATCGTCTGCAAAACAAGGCAAACCGTATTTTTCTGTAACATAATTGGCTTTAATTATGGCATTTTCTTCTAACGTTTTACCTGTTTCGGCAATTTCTTCGGTACAACCTATTTCCTCTAAAGTGACAATTTGAATTGATTTTGGCACTTGGTTTTGAATTTCTTGTACCTTGTTTTTATTGTTTGATGCAAATATGATTTTCATAACTTAACTTATATAGTTCCAAATATTGTTTTTTCTCGCTAACATTTCAAACACAAATTTTAATGCTTGATGTTCTGGTTTTTCAAGATTAATATCTTCTTTTAATAGTTCGATTGCTTTTGTTCGAGCCAACTTTAAGATATCTTGATCTTTAACCAAATCGGCAATTTGTAAATTTAACACACCACTTTGTTGTGTTCCCATAATATCGCCTGGTCCACGGAGTTTTAAATCGATTTCGGATATTTCAAAACCATCATTAGTTCTACACATGGCATCCATTCTAACCTTTGTATCGGCACTTAACTTGTTCCCTGTCATTAAAACACAATAACTTTGTTCGGCACCACGACCTACACGACCACGTAATTGGTGCAACTGACTCAATCCAAATCGTTCGGCGCTTTCTATAATCATTACCGATGCATTTGGAACATTCACGCCAACTTCAATCACTGTAGTGGCAATCATTATATGTGTTTCGCCTTTTACAAATCGATCCATTTCGGCATCTTTATCTTTGGCATGCATTTGTCCGTGAACAATGCTTATTCTGTATTCGGGAAAAGGGAAATCGCGCGAAATTGCTTCGTATCCTTCCATTAAATTCTTATAATCTAACTTTTCACTTTCTTGAATCAACGGATAAACAATATAAATTTGTCTGCCTTTCGCAATTTCGTTTTTAATAAAATGCCAAACCTGCAAGCGTTTACTTTCAAAAAAATGAAGGGTTTTTATAGGCTTTCGTCCTGGTGGCAATTCATCGATTACCGAAACATCCAGATCGCCATACAAACTCATTGCCAAAGTACGCGGAATTGGAGTTGCCGTCATAACCAAAACGTGCGGAGGTAGCGAATTTTTCTTCCACATTTTTGATCGCTGTTCCACTCCAAAACGATGCTGCTCATCGATAATCGACAAACCTAAATTTTTAAACTGAACTTTATCTTCTAACAACGCATGTGTTCCAATTAAAATATGAATAGTTCCGTTTTCTAAATCTTCGTGAATTTGGTTACGTTCTTTAGTTTTGGTAGATCCGGTAAGCAAAGCCACTTTCACATTAATTTTATCTGCCAATTCTTTAATGCCGACGAAATGCTGATTCGCCAAAATTTCGGTCGGAGCCATTAAACACGCCTGAAAACCATTGTCTAACGCCAGCAACATACTCATAAAACCGACAATGGTTTTGCCTGCACCAACATCACCTTGTAACAAACGATTCATTTGAGCTTCGTGTGCCATATCAATTCTGATCTCTTTCAACACACGCTTTTGGGCATTGGTCAACGGAAAAGGTAAATGATCGTGGTAAAAACCATTAAAATAATCGCCAACAACATTAAAAGCAAATCCTTTTATTTTATGTTTGCGAACCAAGTTTTTCGATAATAATTGCAGTTGAATAAAAAATAATTCCTCAAACTTTAAACGAAACTGCGCTCTGTTTAATAAATCAGCACTTTTAGGAAAATGAATATTAAAAAATGATTCATTTTTAGGAAGTAATCGTAATTCGTTAATTAAATTTTCAGGAAAAACTTCTTTAAATAAATGATGCGTCTCTATAAAAACCTGCTGCATCATTTTGGTAATGCTTCGGTTTGATATGTTTTTCTGGTTTAGTTTTTCGTTCGACGGATATACCGGTTGCAATGCAGATTGCAGACTTTTTTTATGCTCTTCAACCGTTTCCATTTCTGGGTGCGGCATGGAAAACAATCCGCTAAAATAATTAATCTTTCCAAAAATCACATACGGAGAATTCAACTGCAAATTTTCTTTTATCCATTTGTGTCCTTGAAACCAGATCAGTTCCATCTCGGCAGTTCCATCGGTAAAAATAGCCACTAATCGACTTCCGCGTTTTTGTTCTACCGTTTTTAACCGAATAATTTTACCAACAAGCTGAACTTCTGCATTAATTCCCGAATTTAATTCACTGATTTTATAATACTTGGTACGATCTAAATATTTGTACGGATAAAAGTTTATTAAATCTTTATAAGTAAAAATTTGAAGTTCTTTTTTTAGTACAGCAGCCCTTTGCGGGCCAACGCCTTTAAGATATTCAATAGGTGTATCTAAAATATTTTGCTGCATTTTTACTTTTTTGTAAAGTTAAAAGTAATTGTTTAATTTTTCAAAAAGTAAAAGCATTCATAAAAACAAAATATTTTTATCATACATTTACATATATTTAACACATAACATAAATTTTAATGAAAAGAGTACTGCTTTTATTTTGTTCTTTATTTTTTCTTTATTCATGTGGTGATGATAATTCAACACCTAAAGAGGAAACTACAGACGATCAACCATCGCAACCTGTAATTACAACCATAAAAACCTTTGACAATGTGAAAGTTGCTTTTGGTGAAGATTTATCACAAAGTGCTGAAGGGACTTTTAATTTCCCTGCCAATTTAGATGATGTTAAAACCATAAAAATGTATATTAAAGACATTTGTCCGAACAAAGAATGTGACGAATGGGACAGATATGCCAATGTATATGCTAAAGACAAAACAACTGGTGAATGGTATGAATTAGGTAGATTTATTAATCCATATTGGGTTGGTAATGAAAAGCTAGAAAGAGGTTACGAAATTGATGTGACTGATTTCAAATCAATTTTAAGCGGTTCTACCGAATTAAAGATTTACACAGAAACTTGGAATGCTAAAGGAAGAAAATATAGTGTAGAATTTGATTTTGAAAAAGGAATCCCAGATTATAAATATTCTGCAGTTGTACCCGTAATTCAATATAACAAATCGTCTATTGATGGCGTACCTTATGGAAAAGAATATGATACCAATAAATTTGATTTAACAAGAACCGTTAGCATTCCAAGTATTGCAGAAATTGCCTATTTTAGAACTATTATTTCGGGATGGGGGCATGCTTTGCCGGGAACTTGTGCAGAATGGTGCGTTAAAACACATACTATAAATATTAATAATTCTAATACGTTTCAGCATAAATTAGAAGGTCTTGGTTGTTCAAAAAACCCAATAAATAATCAATCACCCGGAAATTGGAAACCAGACCGTGCAGGTTGGTGTCCAGGAATGGTGGTACCTGTTCGTTTTAATAACATTCAGAAAAGTATGTTTGGTACTGCTTTTAATTTTGAATATGAGTTTGAAGATTGGACTGACAATGGCACTAATAAAGACGGTGCTTTTTATGCACTTTCAACTTTTGTGGTTGTAAAAAGTAATTCGCCAATTAATAAAGCAACAATATCAAATTAACAAAAAAGAGTTCCAAATTTGGAACTCTTTTTACTTTAATATCTGTGTGGTGTGTTCTTTTGTTTTTACTTTAGTAATAATATCTTCAATTAAACCGTCTTCATTAATGATAAAAGTAGTTCGGTGAATACCATCAAATTCTCGGCCCATAAATTTCTTTGGTCCCCAAACACCATAAGCGTTAATAACTACTTTATCTTCATCGGCAATTAGCGGATATTGCAAGTTATTTTTCTCAGAGAAATTCAACTGTCGCTTTTGCGAATCTGCACTAACGCCGATTACCTGATAATTTTTTGCTACAAAACGGTCAATATTATTTTGAAGATCGCAAGCTTCTGCAGTACACCCGGGAGTTGATGCTTTCGGATAAAAAAACAAGACAACTTTTTTTCCTTTAAAATCTTTTAATTGAACGGTTGATCCATTTTGATCTATTCCTGAAAAATCAGGAGCCTTATCGCCTATTTTTAGTGTGGTCATAAACTAAATTTTTGTATTTTGGTAAAATTAATGAATAATCAATATATACTAAATGAGAAAACTATTATTAATTATACTTTTAGCACCTATATCATTTTTTGGTCAAGAAAGCGAAAACACCAAAAAAGTAAACTACAAAAATATTGATATAGAAGTAAATAATTCAAAATCTGAATACTATTATCCAAAATTAAAACAGCGACTAATAGCTTTAGATAGCACTTTAACTACCAATGATTTACACTATTTATATTATGGAACATCGTTGCAGAAAGATTTTAGTGTGATGGAAAGAGCAACACACGATCCTAAAATGCTTGCTTATTTTAATCAAGAAAGTATCTCGCAAGATCAGTGGAAAGATATTGAAAAACATTACACCGATCTATTCAATTCGAAACCGTTTTTAGACATTGAAACATTTGATATTTTATTAGGCGTATTTCAAAATACAAACCAAAAAGACAAATTTGATAAACTTGATAATATCCTTCAAAAATTCTTTAATATGTGGTTAGAAACTGGAAATGGACTTACAAAAGAAACAGCAATTGATGTAATTTCAACCACACATGAATATTATTTTATGCGTGTAATTAACTTAAAAGTGAGTGGACAAGCTTTATTACATGATGAAGCTGGCAGATCATACGATTTACTAAAGGTAGAGAAAGAAGAAAACAGTGATTCTAAAAATGAAGAAAAACAAATAACAGGTGTTTATTTTGATGTTACAAGAATATTTGAATTATATAACGAAACTTTTACCAAAAATTAATTTCTAGAATTTAATTAAAGATGACCAAAAAAGAAAAAGTTCAGTTTGTAATTGATACTTTAGAACAGCTTTATCCTGAAGTTCCTATTCCGTTAGATCATAAAGATCCTTATACCTTATTAATTGCAGTGTTACTTTCTGCACAATGTACCGATGTTCGCGTGAATCAGATCACTCCAAAATTGTTTGCTATTGCAGATAATCCGTACGATATGGTTAAACTTTCGGTAGAAGAAATTGCAGATATTATTCGTCCGTGTGGTTTGTCGCCAATGAAATCGAAGGGAATTTACGGTTTAAGCAAAATTTTGATCGATCAATACGAAGGCGAAGTTCCTGCAGATATGACTATTTTGGAAACCTTACCTGCTGTTGGTCATAAAACGGCATCGGTTGTAATGTCGCAAGCTTTTAATGTTCCTGCATTTCCTGTTGATACGCATATTCATCGTTTAATGTATCGTTGGAATTTAAGTTCGGGTAAGAATGTGGTTGAAACCGAAAAAGATGCTAAAGCTATTTTCCCTATTGATACATGGAATAAACTGCATTTACAGATGATTTGGTACGGACGTGAATATTCGCCTGCACGCGGGTGGAAATTGGAAAAAGACATCATAACCCAAAAAATCGGCAAAAAATCATTGATAAACGAGCTTTTGAAAACCAATAAACAATAAAAAAGGAACTTGTTAAAGTTCCTTCTTAGTTTTGAAAAGTTATGAAATTTATTGACCCTTTCTTTAAAGCGGTTGTACTTTTTGAATAGTTAAGAATAAAGTTTAATGTACTTTGCTTTGGTAAAAGGTTTGTTTGTGGTTTACTGTTGTTTTTGTAATTTTTTATCATAGAATAGGTTTTATTTTATGATATAACGCAACAGCAAATAAAATTATTGTTAGTCGTTTAAAATAATTTGATTTTTATCGATCATTTTACGCAAGTTAACAATCGCATAACGCATTCTACCTAAAGCGGTGTTTATGCTTATCTGGTTCAATTCGGCAATTTCCTTAAAAGTTAGGTCGTCGTATAAACGTAAACGAATAATTTCTTGTTGATCTTGTGGTAATTTTAAAATCAACGTATGTAAATCATCTTCAATTTGTCCGGCAATCATACTGCTTTCAATATTTAGTTCAGAATCGATCATTTTACTGAAAACCGAATATTCTTCTTGATCGCGTTGAAACTTCACTTTAGACTGTTTTCTAAAATGATCAATAATTAAATTATGAGAAATACGCATTACCCAAGGTAAAAACTTACCTTCTTCGTTATAATTCTGTTTTTTTATGGTGTTAATTACCTTAATAAAAGTTTCCTGAAAAATATCGTCCGATAAATCCCGATCTTTTACTTTAGAGAAGATAAAACTGTATATACGTGATTTGTGACGCTCTATTAATTGCGCCAAAGCCCATTCATTTCCAGATGCGTATTGGGTTACCAACACTGCGTCTGACAAAATTTCATTTGCCATCTTAACTTATGTTTTTAGGTTTTTACTATAAGTATAGATACGTAATAGGCTTTTGTTTTAAAGTTTATTTAAACAAATATATAAAAAAAATCGTTTCTTAAAAAAAACTTAAAAAAAATATTGACTTTTTTTAAATTAATTGTCGCTTTGGTATAAAACTTCTTCGTTTAAAAATTTGTAATTTTGTAGTTATTTTACAAAAATGAAAAAAATAGATTTTTCTAAAATCAATCCAAAACAGAATATCATTATAAAGGGAGCGCATCTTCATAATTTAAAAAATTTAGATGTGGTTATTCCTCGAAATAAAATGGTTGTTATAACAGGTTTGTCGGGTTCCGGTAAATCAAGTTTGGCTTTTGACACCTTGTATGCCGAAGGACAACGCCGTTATGTTGAAAGTTTGTCATCGTACGCACGGCAGTTTTTAGGCAGAATCAACAAACCAAAAGTCGAATATATTAAAGGTATTGCGCCGGCTGTTGCTATCGAGCAAAAAGTTAACACAACCAATGCGCGTTCAACCGTTGGTACATCTACAGAAATTTACGATTACTTAAAATTATTGTATGCCCGTATTGGCAAAACTTTTTCACCAGTTTCAGGGAACGAAGTAAAAAAACATACGGTAACCGATGTTATTGATACAGTAAAAACGTTCGATGAAGAATCTAAATGGTTATTGCTTGCCCCTGTTTACAAAATTAAGGAACGATCTATCATCGATCAGTTAAAAATTGCGTTACAGCAAGGTTTTGCCCGATTATTTTATAAGAATGAAACCAAAAGAATTGATGAATTTGTTGAAGAATTTGCATCGAAAAAAATAAAAGCCGAAGATATTCAGCTGATTATTGATCGTTTGGTTGTTCGTCATGAAGAAGATTTTTATAATCGATTGTCCGATGCTGTTGATACGGCATTTTTCGAAGGGAAAGGCGTTTTGCATTTGTATGAATTAGGAACGGGTAACCAGTTAGAATTCAACAATAAATTTGAATTAGACGGAATTACCTTTTTAGAACCTAACATTCACTTATTCAGTTTTAACAATCCGTACGGTGCTTGTCCAAAATGCGATGGTTTTGGAACAACCATTGGTATCGACGAAGATTTGGTTATTCCAAATACTGCTTTATCGGTTTACGAAAATGCTGTATATCCTTGGCGTGGCGAAAGTATGTCGTGGTACCGCGATCAGTTGGTAAATAATTCGCATAAGTTCGATTTTCCAATTCACAAACCTTTCTACGAATTAACACCCGAGCAAAAACAATTAGTTTGGGAAGGAAACTCGTACTTCACTGGACTTAATTATTTCTTTAAAGATCTTGAAGCGAATAATTACAAAATACAAAATCGCGTTTTATTATCAAGATACCGCGGAAAAACCAAATGTAATGTATGCAATGGTAAGCGTTTGCGACCAGAAGCGAATTATGTGAAAGTTGCTGATAAAACCATTTCAGATTTGGTTGATTTACCAATCAACGAACTGCGAGATTTCTTTAAAACCATTCAGTTAAACGAATTTGAAACCACAGTTGCTAAAAGATTATTGTTAGAAATTAACAACCGTTTGCAGTTTTTAAGCGATGTTGGGTTAGATTATTTGACCATAAACCGTAGATCTTCTACCCTTTCGGGTGGTGAGTCGCAACGTATAAATCTGGCAACATCATTAGGCAGTAGTTTGGTTGGATCTATGTATATTTTAGATGAACCAAGTATTGGACTGCATTCGCGCGATTCTGAAAAATTAATTGAAGTATTGAAAAATCTTCGCGATTTAGGAAACACCGTGATTATTGTAGAACACGATGAAGACGTTATGAAAGCTGCCGATGAAATTATTGATATTGGTCCGGAAGCCGGAGTTTTAGGCGGAAAATTAATGGCGCAGGGAACTTTTAAGGAGATTTTAAAAGCCGATACGTTAACCGCAAAATATTTAAACGGCGATTTAGAGATTGAAGTTCCTAAAAAACGTAGACCGGTAAAAAATTATATCGAAGTAAAAGGTGCACGTGAAAACAACCTTCAAAACATAGATGTTCTTTTTCCGTTAGATTGCTTAACAATGGTTAGCGGAGTTTCGGGTAGTGGAAAATCGACATTAGTTAAAAAAATCCTATATCCTGCATTAGAAAAACATTTAACAGGAGCCAGCGAAAAACCGGGGCAGTTTAATGAAATTACCGGATCTTTCTCGCATATAAAACACATTGAATATGTAGATCAAAATCCAATTGGAAAAAGTTCGAGATCTAACCCTATATCTTACATAAAAGCATACGACGATATTCGTGATTTATTTGCAAAACAACAGCTTTCTAAAATGCGAAATTATCAGCCAAAGCATTTTTCTTTTAATGTGGAAGGTGGTCGTTGCGAAGTTTGTAAAGGCGATGGCGTGGTTACTATTGAAATGCAGTTTATGGCAGATGTGCATTTAGAATGTGAAACCTGTAAAGGAAAACGCTTTAAAAAGGAAATTTTAGAAGTAAATTTTGAAGGCAAGAATATTTTTGATGTTTTGAATTTGACGGTTGATGAATCAATGGAATTTTTCACAAAACACAAACAAGATAAAATTGTACAGAAAATTCAGCCTTTGCAAGATGTCGGTTTAGGATATGTTGCTTTGGGGCAATCATCTTCTACCCTATCTGGTGGTGAAGCACAGCGTGTAAAACTAGCAACATTTCTAGGTAAAGGAGCTGTAAAAGAACGTGCTTTGTTTATTTTTGACGAACCTACAACCGGTTTGCATTTTCATGATATTCAGAAATTACTGCAATCGTTTCAGGCGTTGATTGAGAAAGGGCATTCCATTATTGTTATCGAACATAATTTAGACATGATAAAATGTGCCGATTACGTTATTGATATTGGTCCCGATGGTGGTAAAAATGGCGGAAATGTTGTTGCAACAGGAACTCCAGAAGAAATCGTTAAAAATAAAAAATCAATTACTGGGTTGTATTTAAAAGAAAAATTAAAATAAACAAAGAGGCTGTCTAAAAAGGTCTTTGGTATAATCCCCGACATGTTTTTTGTCGGGGATTTTTTTTATTGTCCTCAAATTTTGTTAACTTGAGGTT
>NZ_FOVI01000007.1 GCF_900115115.1 Paenimyroides ummariense | reverse complement strand
ACCTCAAGTTAACAAAATTTGAGGACAATAAAAAAAATCCCCGACAAAAAACATGTCGGGGATTATACCAAAGACCTTTTTAGACAGCCTCTTTTGATTATAAGCATCAGTAATGCCAGATAAAAGTTCTAATAATAGAATTTTATACATTCATATGATTAATACTTGTTGTGTACCAATTAATATGAGCAAATTAGTCGTAATGACTAATTTCACAAACTTGTAGCAAATGATATTCTGATTTTATCTACAACAGTTGCATCGGTATATTTTGTTTCTATCTGCAATTCTATAGAACTTCATATTCCATATTTCATATTTTGCATGTGCTACCTATAATAATACAAACTATATTGTTGTATCGTTTACTAGAGGCTAGTGTATTAAGTAATGTGATAAAAAAGAGAATCAATTTTTTGATTCTCTTTTTTACTTATTATCCAGCTGCTGTTGAAATTTCCAAGCAGTTTGCATTGATGTTTCCAATGAAGTGATTGGTTCCCAATTTAATTGTGATTTTGCAAAAGAATAATCGGCATACGCCTGTACGATATCACCTGCCCTGCGTGGTTTAATTTCGTAATTAATCTTTAAATTATTTGCTTTTTCAAACGCATCTACAATTTCCAATACGGTAGATCCTGTTCCCGATCCCAAATTAAAAAATTCTAAATTCGATTTATTTTTACTATCAAGCAAACGCTGTATTGCTTTTACATGTGCATCTGCCAGATCATTTACATCGATATAATCACGCACTGCCGTACCATCACGGGTTTCGTAATCGTTACCGAATACTCCTAAACTTTCTCTGATTCCCATAGCTGTTTGGGTAACGTACGGAATAAGGTTGTTTGGTATACCGTTTGGAACTTCACCAATTGCGGCTGAATCATGCGCCCCTACCGGATTAAAATATCTTAGCGCAATGGCTTTTTTATCTGTAGCGCTTACAAAATCTTCAATGATTTCTTCACCCATTTTTTTGGTATTTCCATACGGAGATTCCGGGCGTTTTAATGGAGTCGCTTCGTTTATCGGCATACTATCTGCCTGACCATAAACGGTACATGATGAAGAAAATATAAAGTTATCTACCTGATTTTCTTCCATTGCTTCCAACATATTCATTAATCCCATTAAATTGTTGCGGTAATACATTAATGGCTTTTCTACCGATTCACCCACGGCTTTGTACGCAGCGAAGTGGATGATACCATCGATAGGATGTGATTGAAAGAACACGCTTACTGCATTAAAATCTTTTAGATCGATATTATAATATGTAGGCTGTACACCCGTTATGCCCGTTATTTTTTCCCAGACTTCTAATTGCGAATTAGAAAGATCATCGATAATATACACATTAAACCCGGCATTTTGTAAAGCTACCACAGTATGTGAACCTATGTAACCCAGACCGCCTGTTACCAATATATTTTTCATTTTTTTATTATGTTTATGCTTAACCGTTGAATCGGTTAATCTGTTATCCGCTAAAGCTAGACAAGCGCGTTTAATCGTTTATTTGATATTGCCAACTTTAGCTTATCATTAAAAATGTAACACAACTTGTTTAAAGACTATAACTAACTATTTTATTATTTAGTCAGTTTTATAATCTCTTTCTCTGTTACTGTTTTGCGAAGACCAGAACTTGAAAACCTATGATCGCGCTGATTATAGTATAATTCTATGCCTTTTTCTTCGCAGTAGGCTCTGCCAGTGAAGTTTTTATCTTTATATTCTTCCCCTAAGATTCTAATATCGATCTTAAACGAACGTAAGATATCTTCCAAATCTTGTTCTGTGGCATAAGGCACTATTTCATCTACATGTTTGCAGCCTTTTAACTGTATATAACGTTCCACAACACTCTGTACTGGTCGGTTTTTTTCAGGTCGGTCCAACGTCGGATCGGTCTGTAATCCGCAAATAAGGTAATCGCACTGGCGTTTTGCATCTTCCAGCATCTTTATATGTCCTGCGTGCAATAAATCGAATGCACTGAATGTAATTCCTATCTTCATAACTTTTGGTTTTATAGCGGTCTTACTTTGATTTTATACTTTTAAGACCGAGTGGAAATTTAATGCTTTTTTTTGGATTTGGAAAGATTTTTTTGATGTTGGATGTTGGATGTTGGGTGTCTGATGCTGGGTGTCTGATGCTGGGTGTCTGATGCTATGATATAAAAAAATAACGGACAATCGTCCGTTATTAAATTACTAGCATATAACTATTAAAAGTTTAAAGTCTGCCATCAACATTTTCCAATAATGCGCCTTTTACATCGTAAATTACTCCGTCTGCTTTAAGGTAGCTGCGTACGTTTAATTCTAAAAATTGCTGATGCGCTACTGCTAACACGGCTGCATCATACGTATTGGTTTCTAAGTTTTCAATTATTGTTACACCTGTAGGAATTCTGCGCTTGTTCCAATCTACCCATGGATCATAAACCACAACTTTACAACCGTAATCTACCAATCCATCAACTACATCCCACACTTTTGAGTTGCGCATATCGGGACAGTTTTCTTTAAACGTTACACCTAATACCAAGACAGAGGAATTCTTTATTTTAAGATCGCTTTGAATCATCAGCTTTATTACTTCAGATGCCACAAAAGAACCCATTGAATCGTTTAACCTGCGTGCAGAAAGTATCAGTTCTGAATAATAACCAATTTGCTGCGCTTTTTGAGCCAAATAAAACGGATCTACCCCAATACAGTGACCACCAACCAATCCGGGCTGAAACGGCATAAAGTTCCATTTTGTTCCGGCTGCCTTCAATACCGCTTTGGTATCGATACCCATTAAAGCAAAAATTTTTGCCAATTCGTTCACAAAAGCAATATTAATATCTCGCTGTGAATTTTCGATGACTTTTGCAGCTTCGGCAACTTTAATGGAGGGAGCCAGATGGGTACCTGCAGGAATTACCGATCGATACAAAGCATCAACTTCCAAAGCAGTTTCAGGGGTTGAACCCGAGGTAACTTTCATGATTTTTTCTATGGTACGTTCTTTATCTCCCGGATTTACACGTTCCGGAGAATATCCAGCAAAAAAATCGGTATTGAATTTTAAATCCGAAACTCGTTCTATTACCGGAACACATTCTTCTTCTGTAACACCAGGATATACGGTAGATTCGTAAACAACAACATCGCCTTTTTTCAAAACCTTTCCTACCAATTCTGATGCGGTTTTTAGTGGTGTAAGATCGGGACTGTTGTTTTTATCTACCGGTGTGGGAACAGTAATGATGTAGTAATTGGCAGTTTTTAAATCGGTTTCTGATGTTGTAAAATACAATCCTGTCTGATTTTTATCAATTGGGTTTGCAGACTGCAATACATTTTTTAGAGCTTCTTCTGAAACCTCTAATGTTGCATCGCTCCCTTGTTTCAATTCATCGATTCTTTTCTGATTAATATCGTAACCAACTACCGGATATTTTGAAGCAAAAAGCGCTGCCAATGGCAAACCAACATATCCTAAACCAATGACTGCAATTTTATATTGTTTATTCATTTTACTTTTTAAATGTTGAATTTCATTATTTCAATCATCAAGCCAACATAATAATATCATTTTAAAAAACTGAAAATCAAAAATTTAAATACGAAAATCATTATACCTTTCTGTTTTAAAAAATCTACAATATGCTGTTTTCTACCAAAATTAGAAAAACTACTTCACAAAAAACGGGCATTAGCCCGTTTTAATCATTTATCATACACTATTTACAACTCAATATCGTACAGCTTTAACTTGTTATAAAGGGTTTTTCTGTCAATCCCTAATATGTTTGCTGCTTTTGTTTTGTTGTATTTTGCTTTTTCTAACGCTACGCGGATCAACTGCTCTTCGTTGGTAGAAGAATATAATTTTAAATCTTCGCGCTGCATGCTTGCACCTGCAAAACCATCTGATGATGCTATTACAGCAGTGTCTACATCTGCATTCTTTAATACATTATGCTGAAACATTTCCGCAGGAAGAACGCTCTTTTCAATTAGGTTTGAACTGCTTAGAAGTACAGCACGCTTGATAATGTTGCGCATTTCACGCAGGTTACCCGGCCATTCGTAGCTTAAAAAAACTTCGGTTACCTCATCAGATAATCCTTCTACATTTCGTTCTAATTCAGCATTGGATTGAGCTATAAAGAATTCAGCAAATTCCAAAACATCTTTTCCACGTTCGTTCAAACGGGGTGCCTGAATAGAAAACTCGTTTAATCTGTGGTATAAATCTTCACGGAAATCACCTTCGCGGACTGCTTTCTGTAAATCTTCGTTAGTTGCTGCAATAATACGGATATCTACATCGATTTCCTTACTGCTTCCCACCGGTTTTACCTTACGTTCTTGCAAGGCACGTAACAACTGTACCTGCACATCGTAGGTTAAGTTACCTACTTCGTCCAAGAAAATCGTTCCGCCGTTTGCTGCTTCAAAATGACCGATTTTATCGGTAACAGCACCTGTAAACGATCCTTTAACGTGACCGAAAAACTCGCTCGCTGCCAAGTCTTTAGGTATCGCACCGCAATCAACCGCCACATAAGGCATGTTTTCGCGTTTGCTTAATTTATGGATAGAATAAGCAATGTTTTCTTTTCCCGTACCACTATCGCCAATGATTAGTACCGAAATATTTGTTGGCGCCACCACATTAATAAAATCGTACAGCTCTTTTGATTTTGCACTTTTCCCTTTGATAAAATGACTGCCCGTGTAGGCATTTTTTACCGGACGGGTTTCTTTTTTATCGGTTTCTGAAGACGTATTAACAACGGTTGACGTTTTACCGCCTTCGGTAAGTGCCTTATTAATAGTGTGCAGAATTTCGTCTGAATTGATGGGTTTTGAAACGTAATCAAAAGCACCAATTTTCATAACATTAACCGCAGTTTTAATATCGGTATAACCCGTCATCAGAATCACCTGAATGGCAGGATTTACTTCTTTAATATGTTTTAGTATTTCAATACCGTCGCTATCGGGCAAACGAACGTCGGTTAAAACAAGATCCAGCTGCTGGTCTTTTAAAATAACGGTAGCTTCTTTAAATGAAAATGCATTAAAAACTTCAAAACCTTTTTTGGTAAGGAATGTTTTCATCATTAAACAAAAAGATACATCGTCTTCTATTATTAAAATTTTTTTCATTCTTAAGCTTAATAATTCGTATTAGGTCAAATAAGGATTTTGGAAAGTTACAAAATAATTTTTTAACAAATATATTTTTAACTTAATTTGAACAGACTGCCCGTATCTACGGTATTTAAGAGTTTATTGGTTTTAACATTTAAATTCATCATTTCCCCTATTAAAAAGGATACCCTATGGCGATATTCAACATTAAATTATCGCGACGCCACTGTTTGCTTGAAAAATCAATTTCGTTGAAGCTCCAACGCTCCCCTTTTTCGTAATACGGAATGCGGAACGGAATAGACAAATCTAAACGAAGGATCAGGATGTTAAAATCAAAACGCAATCCCAAACCGCCACCGACAGCAATTTCTGAAAGAAAATCACTACTAAACTTTCCTCCCGGACGTCCTTCTTCCTCATTAAACAACCAAACGTTTCCGGCATCAACAAAAGCAGCTACGTTTAAAAAGCTTACCAGTTTTTTTCGGTATTCTACGTTCGCTTCCAGCTTGATATCACCCGCCTGATCATGAAAAAAAGACGAAGCAGAGGTGCGCGGATCATAACTTCCCGGACCCAATGTACGTGCACGGAACGCCCGGATACTGTTACTACCACCCACAAAAAACTGTTTTACAAACGGCATGTAAACCGAATTACCGTACGGGTATGCCACACCACCAATAAACCTTGAAGCGATCTGTGAAGTTTCATCGAGTTTTAAATAATACCTAAAGTCGTGTTCGGTTTTTATGTATTGACTATACGCTACACCTAAAATAGTTTTTTGATCGCCTTCTTCGGCATTTGCTCCCGAAATCAATCCTGTTAAATTAGCAGATAAATCTAACAAACCTCTATAGTAAAATGTATGCTTTTTAGGTAACATGGTATTTGTAAACGTATAGTTGTAAACCGGACCAAAAATCAACTGTTTTTCTACCACACGCTGTAATGCTCGTGCGTTGGGATTATTTGGATCTTCCATATCTGCCCGATACTTATCAGTTATTTTTTCTGGTGAAATGTAAGTAACTTCCAACAGTTTTAAATCGTGTTCGCGCAGAGCGTTTTCTTTCCATAAATATCCAAATGATGCATTGAAATTATGCAGTGTGTACAATTGCGTACGGTTCTGGAATTCGTACCCCAACTCTACCCTTGTACGCGGAACAAAAGCACTTGAAGATTCAAACTTAAACGGCGCAATGATTCGCGGCCAGGTTAGGCTGAACTTACTACCTACGCGGTAAATATTATTGGATTCTCTATTACCACCCACCTGAAAATCGATCGCAGTATATAAAGTTGCCGTAAAAAGTTCGGCTCCACGTAAAAAGTTTCTATGACGCCAATTGAAATTTACTTCGCCCCCAACATAACTTGCCGAGTTTGATTTACCTAAAGTTTCCAAACGAAGCGATTTAAATTCGTGCGGTGTAAGGTAATAATAGGCATCGAACTTATTTGCCAGCGAATCAGACAATACAAACTGGTTTTTTACAAACTTGAACGTTCCCAGATTAATCAGCCTGCTTAAGGTAAGATTGTGGTTGGATCTGTTGTACAAATCGCCCGATTTAAAATACAATGCACGGTCGTAAATCTGCGGACGGAATTTTTCCTTTGGATCGATAATATAACTGTTTTCCTTCCACAAAAGGGTATCTACATCGGCACGTACCAATCTCCTTCTGTTTCTGGTATTACGCAGGTTGTAATCAGAAAAAATATAAATTTTATCGATAGTAAACTGCTTACGTGCCAGTTCAGGCGTATTGTTCTTAATCTTTACATTCAAATCTACCTTGTGCCTAACCTCGGTACTGTCAACCTGAATGATCAGATTATCGGGATCGAAATAATAAAAACCGTTTTCTTTTAACGTAGCATCAATTCGTTCGCGTTCTGCCTTGATGACATCTAAATTAAAAGGTTCATTAACTTTTAGCATTGTTTTTGCTACCGTTTTATTGATTTCTTTTGATAAAACGGTGCTGTCTGCCGGAAATGTAACCTTATTGATGAGATACTGCGTTCGTGGCGACACATTATATTTTATTTTTACCCTTTTGTTTTTAGGCAGCGTATCGTAACTGGCAGTAATATTGAAATAGCCTCTGTTCTCACCGGTATTTTCGATTAAATCCAAATTAAACGGAATATCCACATCACTTAAATACACCGGCTTTTCGCCTACTTTATACTTTAACCAATACTTGAATCCGCTTTCTTTTTTAGGTTCACTTACCCTGTTATAGACCCAAAGTTTTGGACGCAAACCTAAAAATGTGCTGTTTGGTTTTGGCGTAAGCGATCCTTCCAACTCTTTTTTAAGTTCGTTCTTTTTTGATTTACTCAATGAATCGCTGATGATATTTACCGATGCTCCCGTGTACAGGTAATCGCCTTGGGGAACAAATTTTGTATTGCTGCAACCTACCAAAAACAGTGCTGTTGCGGCAAAAAACGCTTTATTTAGTTGTTGTGGTAGTCTGTTCATTTTGTATGGCTCTTTGTGTTCTTCTAAATTCTCTGTTACGTTTGCGGCGGCGCAGTAAATCTCTAAATTCGTTATAATCTAAGGTAATTACAAAACCAACGCCTGTTTCTATGATCTGACCCTGCAATGCTACCTGATATTCGTTTTTACGATAGGCTTTCAGCATGTATCTGCCGTCTTTAGACAATAAGTATTCTATTTGCAAATCGCCGGCAATGTTGGTCATTTCCTCGTTCTGACGTTCTGTTCCTTCTAATCCGAAATTACTTCCTACACTTACTTTTAAACGATCGTTCAACAAGGTTTTAGAAACATTCACATTTAGATCGGTTCTGTTTTCGCGTGTTCCGGTGGTGTAATCATCAGAGGATTCCAAATCAAAATTCAATTCAACACCTTCTACCAGATCGGCTGCCAAATTGTTCAATTGTTCAGACAACATACGGCTTACACTTTGGCGTGCCACGGTTTCGGCAGACATTCCGGTGCTACTTTGGAACGGATTTTCGCCAATGAATCGGTTCAACAACAATAAGGCAAAAACCTGTTTGTTCATTTCGGACTGTTCGGTTCGTAGCTGATCCAATTTTGATTCTACCAGCGTAGTTACATCTGTTGAAACACCCGGATTGTTTCCATCGATCTCAATATCAAACGTAAGGATTGGTTTTAAAAGTTCACCTGACATTTTAAGGTAGGTATTGAACGGAATACGTTGTTTAAAAAGATTTGCCTGTTCACTTGCCTGTAATTGCTGCTGCACCAAATCAAGCGGAGCCGCTTTTGTTTTGTAAACTGCCGTAATATCTACATTTGCCTTGGTTGGTTCGCCTGTCCATACAATAGAACTTCCTTCTTGAATTTCGAAACGGCGTTTTAGCAGACTAACCGACATTTCATACGCACCTTCGTTCACTTCATATCTACCAACAAGGGTTGTTTTACCAGATGGATCGATACCGCCGGTTAACTGCGCTTCACCCTGAAGTTTTATGAAATCTCCGTTTGTTTTATCGATAATGATCGAAAGTTTGGCATCTTTATTTAGTTCGATGTTTAAGTTTACATCCAATCCTTTTAAGGTTTCATCTAATTCATCCTGCGGATCTTCTAAGGTATCTTCCAACGCCAATTGATCCTGATCTACGAACTCGATAATTCCTTCACGTTCTTGCAACGCCGGACTTGATTGCGGCAATACGAATGTAAAATCGGTTTTATCGGTTACGGTAATTGTACCATCGATTTTTGGTAGATTCAAATCGCCTTTCACCCCGATATTGGCATTAATTGCCATAACACCGTATAGAATCTGGTTATTGGTTTTGGTTGAATTTACCACTTTAAAATCGCGCGCCGTAATGTTCAAACCAAAGTTAAAATCTTGATAGGTCTTGGTTAAAACCGCTCCGTTAATGGTTAAGGCATTTCCGTCGGTATCATTAATTTTAAACGAATTAAATTCGATACCGCGCTGTGTAAACGCAATTTCATCGTTCATATTCTGAAAAGTACTATTCAACTGCGTTACGCCGAAACCGGCATCGTTAAACTTTAATACTCCAATAATATTCGGATCTTTTGTTGTACCCGAAACCTTTAAATTGCCCGATATAAATCCTTTGGCATCGCGCAACTGATTCATAGAAAAGCCCTGAATGCTGGTCATTTGCAGTGCCTGAATATTTACATCGGCATTAAAACTTCCCGCAGCGGTATCATAACTTCCCTTAAGCGTCATGTTGTTGTCAAAGCCGCTTAACTTTACATCGGCATTATACAAACTTGCCGATTCGTTTGCAACCTGCGCATCAATTGTTCCAATAGCGTTGCCAAATACCTTTAAATCTTTCACGTTTAAATCGGCAGTCAATCGCAAATCATTGGTTAAGTCACGTATCTGCGCTTCGCCATTAATTGTTCCTTGTGCCAATAAAGAATCTTTACGAACAATCTCGGTAAGCGATTCTATTTCAAAATCTTGGAATTTAATGTTTAAAGGCGACGTTGGTTCGTCTGTTTCAGAATCTACCAAAATAGAACTTCCACTATTGCTTAATTGCAGGTTTTGCGCCACAATTCCCGTAGGATGCACCGTTAGTTTGTTATCTGCAGATACCGTCCAAGTATCGTAATTCAATACCAAACCGTCTTGTTTCAAGCTTAAATCGATCAAATCATTAGCAGTAGCTACATTTCCGGCAATTTTGTACTGCACTTCGTCTGCTTCGTTTTTAACCAACAAATTGTAATCGATCACATCGTTCTTCACAAAACCATCCAACACAATATTTGCCAATCGGAACTGTTCGCTATCCAACTGATTCAACGTTAAAGCATAGTTCAGACTTTCTTCATCGTTACCCGCCGAAAGTTTGATGTCGTTGAGTTTATAAGCGCCGTATTCCAATTGCGGCAGGCTACCGTATAAGGTAATTTTTCGGGTATCGGCATTGTAGGCACCATACAGATTAATGGTTTGGAACGATTTTAATTCGGGCACGAATTTACGGATCAGGTCATCGTTTTTGATCTTCCCGCGAAAATCGAAATACTGCGACGGCGTAATGGCAACCGGTTGTGCCGACTGTTTTTGAAACTGATAATATTGATTTACCGTGTTAAGAAGTGATGTACTAATTTCGGTTAATTTATATTTTCCGGTGATGGATGCATCTACAATCTGCGAAGTTAGATCAATGCTGTTAATGGTATCGTTGCTAACCGCTTTCATGCTGATTTCGCTGATCGGGTAAATTTCTTCGCCGTCTGACAACACAAAATCCTGTAAAAGCAGTTCGCCGTTTAAAGCATCAGGATTAAGCGACGAAAAGTCGGCATTAAGCCTTCCTGCCAATGCCATTGGGATAGCATAAAACCCTAGTTTGTTTAAATCTACCTTGTACACCGTTCCTTCTGTCTTCACTGTAGGCGCATCGGCATTGTAAACTCCGCTTGCAACGATATTCAGTTTGGCGTTTTCATCGTCAGAATTCAACGTAACATTATAATTTCCGTTATTCAACGCACCTTTCAAGGCAATGCCGCGGTACGAATATCCTTTAAAATCTGCCTGCGTAACAAATGCATCTACTTCGGAATTGTTGTTTTCGAAATTAAATCCCGTGCCTTTAACTTTTGCATTGGCAGTAACTACGCCCAACTCTTTATTTTTAAGCAATTTGCCTACATTGAAAGCTGCAAGCGAGGCGTTTAAATCATAACGTTCGGCATTTTTTACTTTCTGGTTGAACGTACCTGTAACTTTAGCATTACCAAAAGACGTCTGTATGCCCATATCGGCATAAATATCGTTTAAACTTCCTTTTAATCTACCTGAAAGCAATAGATTTTGCGGAATTTCAATAGTATTCGGAATGCTGTTTTTAGGAGCTAATGCCGTAATTAATTGTTTGTTCGCCGTTAGATCGTTTATTTTAAGGTTCATCCATAAATTATCGGTATCCAACGCATTTTTAATCGTACCCACAGCATTTACGTTTAAGTTCCCCAGACCGCTTAACTTGAATTCCTGCACCAAAAGATCGTTCACAATACCCTTTACATTTGCAGAGAGTTTAAGCACCGCATTTGGATATTTGTTGAACGGAACCGTATTTTTTAAGTTCGGCGCCAGCCACAAAATATCTTTAAAGCCAATTTTATTTTGGGGCAGATTGGCTTCGATAGCTACATTTCCTAAATTGTTCGATAGATCATCAACAGATTTATACTGTAATTTTAAACTGCGTTGTAAAAAGGTCTGCGGAGTTTTCAGGGTTAGATCATCCAGAAAAGTTTCGGTTTCGGCATATTTGAATTTGGTTGATAATTCTTCCAGCACAAAACCGCTGTTTTCAATAAGGGCAACATCTTTTACTTCGCCCGAAACATTCGTTCCGACCAACTGCACGTTTGAAAGTTTACCGTTTAGTTTTTGAAGGTTTAAATGGTTGGCATTAAAACTCTTGGTTGTGTTTTCGCCTTTACCATTGTTGTACACAATATTTACGTTATCTAAATCTGCCGACTGTAACAGCAATTTTAACGGATCTGAAGCTGGTACAACCGAATCTTTAGCCGTTTCTGCATTTACTGCCTGCGACGCTTTTGAATCGGGCGTTAACAATACATCGACAAAAGCGTCTTTGAATTTTAATGATTTTATATTGAAATCGGAATTTGGAAGATCCAACTTACCAATTTTAGAACTCAATTCCTTAAAAACAATTTTTGCACGGGTTTCCGAATTTTCATCATCGTACAATACATCAAAATCTTGAAGGTTTAAACGGTTGATGCCAATTTTCAATGGATCGGTCTGCGAAAGGGAATCTACCGTTTCTTCCACATTTTCTGCCACTTCCTGCAACAGTCCCTGGTTAAAAGTCAGTTTTAATCCGTTGGCATCAATATAATCAACCGCATAATCGTTGGTTTCCAAATCAAAGGTTTTCACAATCGTTTTCAGGTTGGTCAGCTTAAGAGCGATATCATTTTTGCTATTGACATCTTGATACGAAACATTCAGACTTTGCAAATGAATCTTATCCAGATCAATCACAAACGGTTTGCTGTCGTCTTTTTCTTCATCTTTCGTTGCAAAAGCATCAATTATATAATCGAAATTAAAGGTACTGTCGGCACGTTTGATTACGTTGGCATTTAATCCGTCCAATTCAACCGAAGTAAATTGTGCCGTATTATCTAATAATTTCGGAAGATTTAAGCCGATGTTCAAATGATGTACATACAAAAGTGTATCCACATCCTGCCCTTGCAGAAAAAGGTTTTCTATTTCTATTTTGTTGGGAAAATGAACGTAGATACGGTCTAAAGCAACCTTTGTTTTGATCTTGTTTTCAAGATAAGTAACCAACTTGTCTTTCACAAAATTTTGCACAGCAGGAAACTGCAACGAATAGATTGCTGCCAGAATGATTACCAATAAAGAGGCTATGGTAATTAAAATGTATTTAACTACTTTCCAAATCTTCTTTTTCAAACTCAATTTTTTTTTCTTTTCCTAACAAAAATATTTATAAATAATTGTAAAAGAAAGTATTTTGCAAGTTTATTATTTGCATTTACCTATAAAATAACGAATTATTTAAGATTTAGAAGAAAGATGTTTGTTAAATGTTGAGATGCAAAATAAAAAACCGCTTCCTTTTGGAAGCGGTTTTTTATTTATAGTACATTCAATTCTTTTAAGCAATCTTTCATTTGTTCAAAAGTTCGTTTGATATCGTTATCTAAACCTATTGAAAAACGGATTAATCCATCAGAAAGTCCCATTTCTTTTTGTTCATCGGCTGGGATTTCAGATGATGTGGAAGTTCCCGGTGCGCTGAACAATGTTTTGTAAAAACCTAAACTAACTGCTAAATATCCAATGTTTCGTTCTTGCATTAATTCCATAACCGCATTGGCTTTTTCAAGCGATCCAACATCAATAGTTAACATTCCACCAAAACCAAATTCGCTGTTATACATAGATTTAAAAACTTCGTGCGACGGATGATTTTTTAAACCCGGATACACTGTTTTAATTCCGATTTCATTAAACCTTTCAGCAAGATATAAAGCATTTTCACTATGCTGTTTCATTCGTAAATGCAACGTACGCATATTTTTTAGGATACTTGCAGATCTAAAACTATCCATAGTTGGTCCTAAAAGCATACAAGCACCGTCGTTTACATTTTTAAGATCGTTGATAAATTCACTACTACCGCAAACAACTCCACCAACTGTATCGCTACTGCCGTTGATGTATTTTGTTAAACTATGAATCACAACATCGGCACCCAAATTTGCTGGTGTAACACTTAAAGGCGAAAAAGTATTATCTACCACTACCTTTATATTTTTTGACTTACCTATTTTGGAAATAGCCGGAATATCTGCCACTTCTAACAACGGATTGCTTACCGTTTCCAAATAAATAACTTTGGTGTTGGGTTTTATAAGGGTCTGTATTTTGTTTAAATCGGTAATATCAACAAAATCAATCTGAACACCAAACTGCGGTAAAAAATTCTTTAGAAACGCATACGTTCCACCATAAATAGTTCGGCTTGCAATGATATGGTCGTTTTGCTTACACAACTGCATCAACGTTGCTGTAATTGCCCCCATACCCGATGCCGTTACATTTGCAGCTTCGGTATTTTCTAACTGCGCCAACGCGGCACTTAAATATAGGTTTGACGGTGAACTGTGACGGCTGTATAAGTAGCATCCGTCGGTATTTCCTTCAAAAGTATCGAACATACTTTTGGCAGAAAGAAAGGTATAGGTTGAAGAGTCTGAAATAGATGGATTTACGCCACCAAATTCTCCAAAAAACTGTAAATCTTGAATTTTATCGGCTGGTTTAAACATGTTTATAAAGTATAACTGATTAATAATTAAAAATAAGCAGTCGCTTTTATATCATCAAAAAAAATATGATTTATTAGAAAATAAATCTGTAAATTGTTTATATTTGATTATAATTAATCTGATAATTTAAAATATCAATTAAAAAACAAAAGTATGAAATTAGATACAACCGACTATAAGCTTATTGAAATGTTGCAGCAAAACTGCAAACAAACCACAAAAGAGCTTGCCGACCAGTTAGATCTTTCTACAACAGCCGTTTACGAACGTATAAAAAAGTTAGAGAAGCAAAATATTATAACCGATTATGTTGCTATTATTAATAAGGAAAAGATCAACAGAAGTTTTATGGCAATTGCGCATGTTAAGATAAAATCGCATTCTAAAGACGCCATTTTACGTTTTGAAAAGAAGGTAGATCAGATTCGCGAAGTGCTGGAATGTTTTCACGTAAGCGGCGAATACGATTATATTTTAAAGATTGGTGTGCAGGATATGGAGGCGTACCGCGAGTTTATGTTATCGAAACTTACTACTATGGAAGAAGTTCAAAGTACACACAGTATGTTTGTGATTAAAGAGGTTAAAAACACAAAAACGTATCATATTTTATAAGCTACTTATTGTTCCAAGGGTGGAATTTTTCTACTTCCTGCTTTAGCTTTTGTTTATCTAAATGAAGATAAACCTCGGTGGTTGTGATAGATTCGTGCCCCAACATCAATTGAATAGAACGCAGATCGGCTCCGTTTTCAAGCAAATGTGTGGCAAATGAATGTCGCAACGTATGCGGACTAACATTTTTTGTAAGTCCGGCAATTTTGGTAAGATCTTTTAATATGGTAAAAATCATTGCCCGGGTTAGTTGTGCACCACGTCGGTTCAAAAACAATATGTCTTCGGCTTCTGGTTTGATTTTTAAATGTGAACGACTTTCTTTTATATAGTTGTTGATTTTTTTCACGGCAGAAGATGCTATTGGAACAAAACGCTGTTTGGATCCTTTCCCCATAACCTTAATGAAACCTTCATCAAAATACAGATCAGACAGTTTTATGCCGATTACTTCAGATACACGCAAACCGCAAGAATACATTGTTTCGATAATTGCATCGTTTCTAAGACCTTCATCTTTATCAAAATTTATTGAACTTTGCAACAAGTCAATTTCATCAACCGAAAGAACCACGGGCAATTTACGGGTTTGGCGGGGTAATTCTATAAATGTAACCGGATTATTTTCTATTACATTTTGTAGGATTAAAAAATTATAGAAGTGATTTAAACTAGAAAGAATACGTGCTTGAGTAGATGGCGCCAGAAAATCGGCAATGAAATAGATGAAATTTCTAATATCGGTTTCTTCAACATGCAACATATCCACATCAGATCCTAAAAACTGTTGCAGTTTCTCCAAATCGTACAGATAATTTACCAACGTATTTTCTGCCACGCCACGTTCTAACTTTAAATAATAAGTAAACTGTTCAATATAATTATCCATAAAAAAACCACCATTAAATGGTGGTCTAAAAATACTATATTCTAAATTACTAATCAAATTTATAACCGATACCAACTTGTATCACGTTATTTTTAATAGCATCGCCCGAACTGGTGTTGTTTCTGATATCAGACAATCCCAAATTGTAGCGCGCATTTACAAACACACCAACAGGTAAATCGTAAGCCAAACCAAATCCTAAACCAAAATCGGTAGATTTAAAATTATCTTTGATATCATTTGTTACCGAAACATTATCTACGGTTCCTTTACCTTCAGCTTTAGCTAAAAATCCAATCTGTGGTCCTGCTTCAACAGAAAATCCATCAACTATATAATACTTGGCTAAAATAGGAACATTAATATAGTCAAGATTTGCTTTACCTTGTATATTACCTATGTTAGCTTTTGCACCTTGAGCCGAATAAACAACTTCGGGTTGGATTGAAAATTTTTCGTTGAATTTAATTTCGGCAACGGCACCTACGTGAAAACCGGTCTTCATTTCGGCGTTGTCAACTCCCGATAAATTAGCAAAGTTAACCCCTGCTTTCGGACCAAATTTAAGCTGTTGCTGTGCTAATGCAGCTGTACATGTACCCAATACAAATGCTGCTAAAATTACTTTTTTCATAATACTTCTATTTTTAAAAGTACTATACCAAAAGTGTGCCAAATTAGAATTTATATCCTACAGAAAGCTGAACCGACGTATTTGTTAATGGTGCGAACTTTAAGTTGTTGTTCATATAATCTATTTCGCGCTGTAATTCTACACCAGCATCAGGAATGGTAAATTTACGGTAATCATTATCCTTTTTATAAACGTCTTGTAATCCCATATAATAACGGAAATTTAAGAACACACCACTTTGCATGTAGTATGTGAAACCACCGGTAATACCGTAATCTAATTTTTCATAAAAATCATCAGGATCTTTACTGCGGTAACCTGCTTCAAACAAAGCTTGGTCTAATTGTGAAAATGAAGCTGTATAACGTGGATCGGTAAGGTATAAGTATTCACGAGCCGTGTTGTATTTATTAGCATCAAACTGTCCTTTTGCATCTAACATATAACCTACTTGTCCCCCGAATTCAATTGAAAAATTCTTACTTGCATAATACTTAAAGGTAATTGGCAAATACATATAATGCATTGTAACATCTTCTAATTTCTTAGTTTCTATTGCTTTTCCTGTTACGATATCTAACTGGTCGTATTCGGCACCTTTATATCCTTGAACGGAATATTGAAGTTCTGCCTGAACAGCAAATTTTTTATAGAATGACAGAGGAACTTCAATTGTTCCGCCAATCTGCACTCCCGGTTTAAAATCTTGAGTGTTACCGCCTGTTAATCTAGACATGTTTCCACCAACCTTAATTCCGGTTTCGATTAGATTTCTATGATTGCGTTGTGCGAAACTATTTGTTGTTAACAACCCTAAAAAAGCGATTGACAGTAATATTTTCTTCATTAGTTCAGCTTTAAAAATATTTTAAGCCTTAAAGATATAAAAAAAGCCTTTCAAAAATGAAAGGCTCTTAAATTTTTATTAAAATTCTTTTAAATTTCTTACAATTTAAATGTTAAACCGAATGTTGCTGTATCAAAAAAGTTATTAAAGTTGTTGATGTTAGCGTAAAAATCGGTTGTAGCTTTAGAATTCGGAGCATCAGATTTTCCTGAATTAAATCCAATTAAGTTGCTTAAAGCAAAATTAACCGCTATTTTAGGTGTAACAAAATAATTGAAACCTAAAGTTGCGTTTACACCAAAATCGTTATATTTAGGCAATTCTCTAGTTTCTGTCACGTCATCTGTAACAATAATTGTTTCTCTTTTAGAAGAATCATAGCCAATTCCTAACTCAGCATAAGGTTGGAATCTTTTCATGTCTGCAATGTAGTAACGACCGAATACTTCAAAACCAACAGTGCTAAATCTTTCTTCTTCGTAATTACTATTCCCATCATTATAATCTTCTACGTTAGAAGCACCAATATTCAGACCTAAACCTACAGCAAATTTATCTGTTACAAAATAACCTGCTTTAGGCGTAAAGTTAAAATTAGATCTCTTTATAGTTTCTGCTCTGTCATCATTTGTGTTTGCTTGTAAACTACCTTCTAATAGAATATCGCCTTGCTTAAAAGCGAATGGTTGATCTTGGGCTTGTGCAGCAGCTCCCGTTGCCAACACAGCTAATGATAATAAAATCTTTTTCATTTTTTTATTTTTTTATAGACCAAATTTACGAAATCAATAATTTACAGACCTATTGTTTTAACAATTTTTTAAAACAATGATGTTAATTTCTTAAAGAAATCAATTGTTGATAATTGCAACGAATTATACATCAAACCTTTATAAAACAATAAATTAAAATAAAACCTACCATTGTAACCATTAATATTTTTTTGATACTTTTACGGGAATAATATATTCAGTTGCTAATGAAAATAGCCATTATAAACGGACCAAACCTAAATTTATTAGGAAAAAGAGAACCCGAAGTTTACGGTAATGAAACTTTTGAAGTGTATTTTGAATTATTACAAAAGGAATTTAAAACGATCGATCTGATTTACTTTCAAAGCAATCACGAAGGTGATATTATCGATAAAATTCACGAAGTAGGATTTAATTTTGATGGTATTATTTTGAATGCAGGCGCATATACTCACACTTCTATTGCTATTGCAGATGCTATTAGTGCTATTGAAACACCTGTTATAGAAGTACATATAAGTAATATATTTAAAAGAGAAGATTTCAGACATCATTCTTATATTTCGCCTGTTGCAAAAGGAACAATCGGTGGTTTTGGTTTGCAATCGTACAAACTGGCTTTACAATCTTTTTTATAAAAAAATGCCGCTCTTACGAACGGCATTTTATATTTTAATATGCTTTTGCAAACAATACTCTTTTTGTGGAAGGTTTGCCTGTAAGTACACACACGCCTTCTTCATCTGGCTGATCCATAGGAATACAGCGAATGGTTGCTTTTGTTAAATCTTTAATTTTTTCTTCAGTTTCTGGTGTTCCGTCCCAATGTGCTAATAAAAATCCGCCTTTGGTTTCTAACACTTCCTTGAATTCTTCGAACGAATTTACTTCTGTAGTATGTTCTGCACGATGATTTATTGCTTTGGTGAATAAATTTTCCTGAATATCGTTCAGTAAATTTTCAATATGATCAATCACAACAGCTTCTGCAACAATTTCTTTTGATAATAAATCGCGACGTGCAACTTCGAATGTTCCGTTTTCTAAATCTTTAGGACCAATAGCAATACGCACCGGCACACCTTTCAATTCCCACTCGGCAAATTTAAAGCCTGGTTTTTGTGTATCGCGATCGTCGTATTTTACAGAAATTCCTTTCTTTTTAAACTCTGCGATCAATTCATCTGCTTTGTTTCCAATCTGCTGTAACTGCTCTTCGTTCTTATAAATTGGAACAATTACAACCTGAATCGGCGCTAATTTTGGAGGAAGTACCAAACCGTTATCATCAGAATGCGTCATAATCAAAGCACCCATTAATCGAGTTGAAACTCCCCATGAAGTTGCCCAAACATATTCTTGTTTACCTTCTTTATTAGTAAATTTCACATCGAATGCCTTTGCAAAATTCTGACCTAAAAAGTGCGATGTTCCTGCCTGCAGCGCTTTACCATCTTGCATTAAAGCTTCAATAGTATAAGTATCATCGGCACCGGCAAAACGCTCGGTTTCGGTTTTATAACCTTTAATAACTGGTATTCCCATAATATTTTCAACCACATCAACATACACATCCTGCATTTGTTTAGCTTCTGTAATAGCTTCTGCTTTAGTAGCATGCGCCGTGTGTCCTTCCTGCCATAAAAACTCGGCAGTACGCAAAAACAAACGGGTACGCATTTCCCAACGCACCACATTTGCCCATTGATTGATTAAAATAGGCAGATCGCGGTACGATTGTATCCAACCTTTATAGGTACTCCAAATAATTGCTTCAGATGTTGGGCGAACAATTAATTCTTCTTCTAATTTTGCATCGGGATCAACCATTAATTTTCCCGGATTATCCGGATCGTTCTTTAAACGGTAATGTGTTACAATGGCACATTCTTTTGCAAAACCTTCGGCATTTTTCTCTTCAGCTTCGAACAAACTTTTCGGCACAAACAAGGGGAAATACGCATTGCTGTGACCTGTTTCTTTAAAACGACGGTCTAATTCTCCTTGTAATTTTTCCCAAATGGCGTATCCGTAAGGCTTAATAACCATACAGCCACGAACTCCAGAATTTTCTGCCAAATCGGCTTTTACAACCAGTTCGTTATACCATTTTGAATAATCTTCTGCTCTTGTAGTTATATTCTTACTCATTTTTAGTATATTGGTATATATTTTGATTAGATAATATTAACAAATTATTTGGTACAAATCTACTTAAATTTGTAATGTTCAACAATAAAAACTTTAAATATGCTACCTAATATCTTTAAGAGATCGAATTTAATACGTTTTTGTCTTGTAACTTCTTCGGGACTGCTTCTTACGGCTTGTTCGGGCTTGAACCAAAAGCCTTACGATGTTGACGGAATTTACAACAACAGCAAGATTGTTGTAGAGGATACACATGAAAATGGAGCTTACTATCAGGAATACTTCAAGGAAAAAGCAGAAGAAACCGATGCTTATTTTACCGATGTCGACAATTATACATCAAACTACAACCAACAAAACGGCGGTTGGGGCGATACTACATCTGAAACGCAATTAGTTTACCATTATGACAACTGGGGCTGGGGTAACCCGTACTGGGGTTGGAATAATTGGGGCTGGGGCATGGGATTTGGTTACGGCTTTGGCTGGGGCTGGGGCGGCGGCTGGGGTGGCTGGGGCTATCCTTACTATGGCTGGGGCGGCTGGGGTTATCCTTACTACGGCGGTGGCTGGGGTTGGGGTTACAACGGTTACCGAAACATTTCAAGAAGCAACAGTTACCGTTCGTTAACATCTCGCCAAATGGCTGCTGCTAACGGAAATCGTATGGTTGCTAACAATACTCGTAGTTTAAGAGGATCGTCTTTAAACAGCAGCAGAAACCTGAATGCTACTAACAGAACTTTTGCGAGAGCCAATTCGTCTTTAACCAGAATATCGACCAATCAGCAAATGATGCGTAACACCCGCACTACTTCTTTTGACGATAACCGAACTATTAGAAACAACCGATTCAACACCAATACACGCACCAATACCAATACGCGTATGGACAGAAACACGAACAGAAGCATGAACAGACCAACCTACACACCATCGTCTAACACCAGAATGAACAGTGGTGGAAGTTTTGGAGGATCTCGTGGTGGCGGAAGTATGAGCGGTGGAATGCGTTCTGGCGGCGGTGGCGGAAGAAGATAATTAACGATAACTATTTTATAAGATTTAACGATACAGTATGAAAAAAATATATTTACCACTGCTTGCTGTTTGCGGATTTTTACAAACTCAGGCACAAGAATTTAACCCTGCGGATGCTGTTAGAATTGGTACACAACAAGTAAACGGATCGGCTCGATTTAACGCCATGGGTGGAGCTTTCGGAGCTTTGGGTGGCGATGTTTCAGCCTTACAGATCAACCCGGCGGGATCGGCATTGTTCAATTACAACAATTTCAGTTTTACGGGAAATGTTCAAATTCAGAAAAATAATTCTCTTTTTAACGGATCATCATCTACCGCAAAAGAAAGTGATTTGAACCTGTCTAATTTCGGAGCTGTGTTTGTAATCGATTCTAAAAATCAGGATCAGGCACTTAAAAAAGTAACCATTGGTTTAAGTTATAATTCTAATGCACGTTTTAATGATCGATATTTCAGCAGCGGAATGAGCAATGAATCGGTTACAAATTACTTTTTAGATCATGCTAATTTTGGAAATAACGGCGGAAGCATTCCTTTAGATTATGTTCAAACAAGAGAAGGCGAATCAATTACTGATTTATATGACTATCTAAATAGCATTCAAAACGGTTTTTCTGCGCAACAAGCAATGCTGGCGTATCAAGGTTATTTAATTAATGATAACGGTACAAACTATAGCCTTAATGGTGCCGGAAGCAATTTTTATCAGGAAAACGAAACTTATGTAACCGGTTTTAATAATCAGCTTACAGGAAATGTTGGTTTTGATATCAATAAAAAACTGTATTTAGGTGCGAATTTAAATGTACATTTTATTGATTATTTAACATCATCGGCAATTTATGAAGAGAATCGATCAGCAGTTGCAGACGGATATCAGAAATTATTATTCAATAATCAGACCTATACTTACGGATCGGGATTTTCGTTTAATGTAGGTGGTATTTTTAAAGCTACCGAAGAATTAAGAATCGGAGCATCGTATCAATCACCAACATGGATGAGTCTGCAAGATGAATTTTCGCAAAGTCTTCAAACCAACATTTTACAAGACGGAGCTGTTGAAAACTACAACATCAACCCTAACCTTGTAACCTTGTACAATAAATATTCGGTTAAAAACCCGGGATCAATTTCTGGAAGTTTAGCGTATGTTTTTGGGACCAAAGGCTTATTAAGTGTTGATTATATTCGTAAAGATTACAGCACTACCGAGTACAGCGCAAGCGGTGCCAATTACAGCAGCACAAACAATTACTACCAAAACATGATGACAGCTACCAACGAATTTAGAATTGGTGGTGAATACCGTATTGACCGAGTTAGTTTACGTGCAGGTTACCGTTTTGCCGATAGTCCGTACAAAAACAAACAAATTATTGGTGATTTAACAAGCTACAGTGGCGGTTTGGGTTATAGTTTTGGTGCATCGCGTATTGATCTTGGTTATCAGTTCTGGCAACAAGATTCACAACAAAACATCATTAGTTCGGGTACAAATGGTGTTGCAGATATTCAATCTAAAAACCACAACATCAGTTTAACCTATACGGCGAGCTTTTAAAAAGCAGATGTCCATAAAATAAAGTCCTTACTTCCACACAGTAAGGACTTTTTTTATAATATCTTTGCATGCAAAATTTAGTAATAATGAAAACGCTACACAAACTGCTTTTGTTAAGCGGTTTAACTTTAATTAATGTGCATTCTTCTTTTGGGCAGGAAGTTACCACAAACCCTTATACATCAACCAACAAAGGAAAAATATTTGTTTACTGGGGCGGAAACCGCGGTTATTATTCAAATTCTGACATTCATTTTAAAGGAGACGATTTTGATTTTACCGTGAAAGATGCTACTGCACACGACAAACCAAAAGGCTGGCACGTAGATTATATAAACCCGACAAAAATGACCATTCCGCAGACTAATTTGCGTGTGGGATATTTCATCTCAGATAATTATAGTGTTTCTATTGGTGTTGATCACATGAAATACGTAATGACACAAAACCAAGAAGCAACTGTTACAGGTACTTACCCAAACGAAGGTACTTATGGTGAAGTGCTTCCAAACGGAAAAACCAAATTGACCGAAGATTTTTTAATGTTTGAACATACCGATGGTTTAAATTATGTAAATGCAGAAATTGCGCGCCACAAAGATTTCTCCAAATATTTAGGTATTACAAATACCGATAAAATTCAGTTTAACGGATTGGTTGGTGTGGGCGCAGGAGTTTTATATCCAAAAACAAACGCAACCGTTTTAGGGCGTGAACGTCACGACGATTTTAAAGTTGCCGGCTGGGGTGTTTCTGCAAAAGCTGGTGTAAATGCTACCTTTCTTAAGCACTTTTTTATTCAGTATGAGTGGAAATTTGGTTATATCGATATTACAAAAGCTCCGATTATCTTAAACAATAATGCCTATGCGTCGCATCATTTTACATTTAATCAAGGGATATTTGCGGTAGGCGGTATTTTTAAACTGTAATTAACGTTTTAATAGAAATTAAAAACGTAATTTTGCATCCTCAATTTTAAATCTATGAGAACTAAATCTTTAAAGAAAAATAAAATCAACGTTGTTACCCTTGGATGTTCTAAAAATGTTTACGACAGTGAAGTTTTAATGGGACAGTTAAAGGCAAGCGGTAAAGATGTTACCCACGAAGCTGCCAATAACGAAGCAAATATCGTGGTAATTAACACCTGTGGTTTTATTAACAATGCAAAGGAAGAATCTGTAAACACGATTTTAGATTATGTAGACAGAAAAGAACAAGGTTTAGTGGATAAAATTTTTGTAACCGGATGTTTATCTGAACGATACAAACCAGATTTAGAGGCAGAGATTCCAGATGTGGATCAGTATTTTGGAACCACCGAATTACCTTTACTTTTAAAAGCATTAGGTGCCGACTATAAGCACGAATTATTAGGCGAACGTTTAACTACGACACCTAAAAATTACGCTTATCTCAAGATTTCTGAAGGATGTGATCGTCCGTGTTCGTTTTGTGCAATACCATTAATGCGCGGAAAACATGCTTCACAACCAATTGAAAAATTGGTTAAAGAAGCAGAAAATTTGGCAAAAGACGGTGTAAAAGAGTTGATTTTAATTGCGCAAGATTTAACCTATTATGGGTTAGATCTGTACAAAAAACGTAACCTTGCAGAATTGCTTGAAAACCTTGTAAAGGTTGATGGAATAGAGTGGATTCGTTTACACTACGCCTTCCCTACCGGATTTCCGATGGATGTTTTGGAATTGATGAAACGCGAGCCAAAAATCTGTAATTACATCGATATTCCGTTACAGCATATTGCAGACAACGTTTTAAAATCAATGCGTCGCGGAACAACTTATGCAAAAACCACGCAGCTTTTAAAAGATTTTAGAGCGGCAGTTCCAGGAATCACCATTCGCACAACTTTAATTGTAGGATATCCTGGTGAAACCCAAGAAGATTTCGAAATTCTTAAAAACTGGGTAAAAGAAATGCGTTTTGAGCGTTTAGGTTGTTTTACATACTCGCACGAAGAAAACACGCACGCTTATTTGTTAGAAGACGATGTACCTGCCGATGTTAAACAAGATCGTGCAAACGAAATTATGGACATTCAGGCTCAGATTTCATGGGATTTAAATCAAGAGAAAATTGGAAAAACATTCCGTTGCATTATCGACAGAAAAGAAGGAAACAATTTTATTGCAAGAACCGAATTTGATTCACCCGATGTTGATAACGAAGTACTAATTGATGCATCAAAATATTACCTAAAAACAGGCGAATTTGTAGATATTGAAATTTATGACGCCACTGAATTTGATTTATACGGTACACCTGTATCTAAATAAAAACAAAACCGAAAGTGCATCTTTCGGTTTTTTATTGATTTAAAACTATGTCAAGTATCATTCTACTTTTTCTTTGTTTATTTATTGGTATCGCTATACAGCGCATAAAAAACTTTCCAAAAAATACCGCAACCGTACTGAATCAATACATATTATTTGTAGCATTGCCGGCAATGGCATTACATTATTTGCCCAAAATAAAATTAAGTTGGGATTTACTTTTACCGGCATCTGTAGCTTGGATTGCTTTTGGTTTATCGTTTTTACTATTTAATTTTCTGGGTAAGATTTATAACTGGTCAAAAAAACTTACAGGCTGTTTAATCATAACCTCGGGATTGGGAAATACATCTTTTGTAGGAATTCCGATCATTCAGGCTTTATATGGTGAAGAAGGTTTAAACACATTAATAATTGTTGATTTACCGGGAACATTCGTAGTACTTTCAACCGTAGGAGTTTTGGTAGCAACCATGTATTCCAACCAAAAAGGAACAGGCGAATCGATCCTAAAAAAAATGTTCCGCTTCCCTCCTTTATTGGCATTTTTAGTCGGATTGACAATGGTTTTATTTCAAATTGATTTCCCGGATGCGTTAAGTACCACTTTTAAGCAATTATCGGCAACCATATCGCCAGTAGCATTAATTTCAGTTGGATATCAACTAAAATTTAAAACTTATGGCAAGCACTTTAAATTTTTGATATTAGGATTATCTTTCCAGCTAATTATACTTCCATTTGTGATTTTAGCTTTGTTCTATTTTTTATTGGGAAAAACCGATTTAGCAACCAAAGTTTGTATCATTGAAGCTGCCATGGCGCCCATGATTACCGGAGCAATACTCGCATCAACCCACGGCTTAAAACCCGAATTAAGCAATATGATGGTTGGTTACGGAATTCCGCTATCGTTTATAACTATTGCCGGTTGGTATTTTGTTGTGGAGTTTTTGTTGGGGTAAAGTTTCACAAATTATATAACTGACTTTTAATTTTTCTTTTCACAGGATTCATTAAATGCGTATAAATCATAAAATGTAATTTATTTTTTTTGATGATGCAGGCTTCGATAAGATTTTCACAGTCAATACACTCTATTTCTGGCAAAAACCAGATTCGCTTTTAAATGAAATTCATCGGGTTTTGAAACCAAACGGTATTTTCGCATTAACTTTCGCAGATAAATCGTTTATGGAAAAACTCCCTTTTACACCTTTTGGCTTCAACCTATACAGTTTAAAAGATGCAGAAGATTTATTACAGAAAAATCATTTCAAAATCATAGAAAGTATTTCACAAACCGAACAAGTTTCCAGCAAAACAAACGAAATGGTTAACCGTACTTTTTTTACGGTTTTGGTAAGGAGATAAAAACACGTTCGTTTGGTTGTAAAGTGGTTAAAGTTAAAGAATCAACCTTAATATTATATAATCGAACTTTATATATAGTCTTTTAATATTATACCCATCAATAATTATCTGTTTTTTATTGAAATAAATGTAAAATATCATTTAAAAATTTATAATATCTGTTTTTTTTATTTTGTTTTTATAAATAATTTTTATTTCATTTTTATATATTGTGCTAATTTAATATATTTATGCTAAAATAATATATATGAAACAAAGTTCATGCCCAAATTGTGGTTCAAATAGTTTTGTAAAGGCAGGTATTGTTAACGAACGTCAGCGTTTTAAGTGTAAAAAGTGCAACTATTTTTTTACTGTAAATAAGCTTGGAAAGCAGATTGATGATTATTATGTGAACAAAGCCTTGCAATTGTATTTAGAAGGTTTAACGTATCGCGAGATAGAACGAATTTTAGGGATTTCGCACGTTACAATCATGAACTGGGTAAAGAAATATAACATAAAACGTCCGTATAATTCAGAATATCATCCTACTTATAAAATATTAAATTCCAGTGAATTAAGTAAGTATTTCAGCGATCCTAAAAATGTGAAAGGATCTGGTGTAATTGTTACTGAATTGGGCGATAAGTTTATGCTGATAAAATGGGAGCGTTTTAAAGATTAATATATAAATTTAACAGTTATATATACTATTTTTTATCAAATCTAAAAAAAATAAGAAGTTCGTACTGCACACAAAACAAACCAAACAACAGTATAAGCTTTTTATTATGAAAAGAAAGATTTTATTAGGATTTGCCCTAGCTTTATTTTCTTCTCAAATGTTTTCACAAGCTGCACCAGATTACAACGGTGGTTTAAAAGTGAAATTGAACGAAGAAGGAAACAGCTATTTCAGGCTGATAACTTGGGCGCAGGTTCAGGCATCACATAATAACAGTGTTGCCGAAGATCAAAGTAAAACAAACTTTAATTTGCGCAGAGCCCGTTTAATTTTATATGCCCAAATTAGCGACGATTTTTTAATTCTTACCCACTTGGGTTTAAACAGTTTAAACGCCAATAATCTTACACCTACAGGAACTGGCGAAGGCTCACAATTTTTTCTTCACGATGTAACGGCACAATACAAAATAGCTAAAACGCATCATTTAGGTGGCGGATTACATTACTACAACGGAATTTCGCGTTTAAACAATCAGGGTACATTAAACTTTTTGACAATGGATAATAACCGACAGTCTTGGGCTACGTTGGGTTTGTCTGATCAATTTGCACGTCATTTAGGATTTTACGCAAAAGGTGAATTTGGAAAATTTCATTACCGCGTTTCAATTAACGATGCAATTACCAATAGTTTAGATGCTCGCGAAGCTGTCGCAAATCAAGCGGTTTATGGTGGAAGAAAATTATTGGGATCTAAAGATGCAGGTAAAACATACGCCGGTTATTTCGAATATAATTTCTTGGATATGGAATCGAACTTTTTGCCTTATAAAGTAGGAACTTATCTTGGTGCAAAAAAAGTATTCAATGTGGGAGCCGGATTTTTTACGCATCCATCGGGAGCTGCAATTCTTGAAAACAATGAAGTTAAAGGCGAAAACGTAAACATTTTTGCTGTTGATGCATTTTATGATGCGCCAATTGGCGAAAACGGTGCTGCTTTAACGGCTTATGCAACGTATCAAAACAACGATTACGGAACAAACTATCTGTACAACGCTTACGGAACGGGCAGTATGACGTATGGTCATGTTGGATATTTAATTCCGGCAACTATCGGTAAAAAAACAAAATTACAACCTTATACATCGGTTTCTTTGAACAGTTATGATGCTATAGACGACAATAGAAATATTTTTAATGTTGGAACAAACATCTACTTAAACGGAAACAATTCAAAACTTACCTTAGAATATTCGCACGAAGACTTCGGAGCAACAAAACGAGACATTGTAACACTTCAGGCAATGATCTATCTATAAAAAATCAACAAACTAAAACTATAAAATATGAATAATACCGAAACTAAGAAAAGTAGTATTTGGAGCGTAATTATGGCTTCATCTATGGGAACATTAATAGAATGGTACGACTTTTACATCTTTGGAAGTTTAGCAATTGTGCTATCAACAAAATTCTTCCCGTCTGATAATCCTACGGCTGCATTTTTATCAACCTTGGCAACTTTTGCTGCAGGATTCGTAGTACGTCCGTTCGGAGCCTTGTTTTTTGGACGATTGGGCGATTTAATCGGAAGAAAATATACCTTCATGGTAACGTTAATGTTAATGGGTGGTGCAACGTTTGTAATTGGTTGCGTACCAAGTTATGAATCTATTGGCTTTGTAGCTCCTGTTATTGTGTTGGTAATGCGTTTGTTACAAGGTTTAGCGCTTGGTGGCGAATACGGTGGTGCAGCAACCTATGTGGCAGAACATGCACCTAAGGGGCAGCGTGGTTTTTGGACATCGTGGATACAAACCACTGCAACTGTTGGTTTATTTATCTCGTTAATTGTAATTTTAATTACACGTTCGGTAATGACCGAAGAGCAGTTTGATCTTTGGGGATGGCGTGTACCTTTCTGGTTATCAATTGTAATGGTTTATATTTCGTACTTAATTCGTAAAAACATGAGCGAATCTCCGGAATTTGCTAAGGCGAAAAAAGAAGGAAAAACAAGTACCAATCCGTTAAAAGAAAGTTTTGGAAACCGTTACAACTTAAAATTTGTATTATTAGCACTTTTCGGGGCAACAATGGGTCAGGGTGTCATTTGGTACACGGGTCAGTTTTACGCCATGAGTTACATAAAAACCGTAATGTTTGTAGATTCTAATCAGGTAGATGGATTACTCGGTATCGCACTGCTCTTGGGAACGCCTTTCTTTGTTTTCTTTGGATGGTTGAGTGATAAAGTAGGAAGAAAACCTATATTATTAGCCGGTATGTTAATTGCAATTATTTCGTATCGACCAATTTATCGAGCAATGTATGCAAGTACCGATACCAATTTAAAAACCGAAATGGTTGACAAACGCATTGCTTCGGCAGAAATTAAAACAACAAATGCCGCATCAGATTCAATCTATAAAGTGAAAAAGTTTTATACCGATGGAACTGAATACAGCGAAACTACAACCGTTCATTTAAAAGATGGTGTGGCAAACATTACCGAAAAAGGAGATGTTGACAAACACGTAAAGAAAACAATGTTTATTACCAGTTCAATAAAATGGAAATTAGTGTTTTTGGTTTTTGTACAAGTTTTATTTGTAACTATGGTTTATGGACCAATTGCAGCGTTCTTGGTTGAAATGTTCCCGGTTAAAATTCGATACACATCAATGTCGTTACCTTATCACATTGGAAATGGTATTTTTGGAGGATTGTTACCTGCAATATCAACTTATTTCGTGGCAAATGCAGAAAAAACAGGTCATTCGGAATTTTTCTTGGAAGGATTGTGGTATCCAATAATAGTCGGGGCAATAAGTTTCGTCATCGGATTCATCTACATCAATAAAAAAGTTACTAAATACAGCGATAAATAAAATATTATGGAAGCAATAAAAAAAATATTAGGAATTGTATGGATCTTATTAGGTGTTGTTACCGCGTATCTTATGATTCAATTTGGTTATCCGCGTTTAATGTCGGGCACACAAGACGGAATCGTTTTTGGAATTATTATTCTTTTTGTGTTAATGCCATTAATTACGTTAGGTTTAATTGTTTTTGGGTACTACGCACTATGCAATGAATACAGCGATAAAAAGCTGTAAGCGTAAGTATTATTTTAATTTTTTGGATGAGAAGAACAGTGCAAAATGTACTGTTCTTTCTTTGTTTTTATAAAATGTAAAGATCAGTTTTGAAATAAACCTTAAATTGTTCTATATTTAGTTCTATGAAAAAAAGACACAAACAAAAATTCCTTTTGATTTCACTGTTTTTGCTTATGGTACTTAACGTGCCTATGGTTTTTATGTTTAATCATAAAGCAGCTGTTTTAGGAATTCCGGTGTTTTATTTCGCCATTTTTGTTATTTGGCTATTGGTAATTGTATGGTCTTATTACACGCTAAAAAAATATTATGAATAACTATTTACTGGTCATAATCATACTAGTTTATTTTGGTGTTTTATTTTTAATTGCGCTTTGGTCCGATAAAAATGTAAACAGCAAATGGGTGAACAACCCTTATGTTTACAGTCTTTCTTTAGGTGTTTATTGTTCTGCCTGGACGTATTACGGAAGTGTGGGCATTGCAGCAACAAGCGGAATTAGTTTTCTTACAACTTATTTAGGACCTGTAATTGCAGCGCCTTTGTGGGTTTATGTTTTACGAAAGATCCTACGAATTGTTAAGTATCAAAAAATATCATCAATAGCCGATTTTATTGCACTTCGTTACGGAAATCACCGGTTTATTGGCGCATTGGTAACAGTGATTTGTTTGTTAGGAATTATTCCGTACATATCATTACAGTTAAAAGCGATATCAGAAACCTTTCAAATTATTACCAACGAAACCAATGTTAAACGCATTTTTCTTTTTGAAGATACCACTTTTTACATTGCCGTTTTAATTGCACTTTTCGCTACTTTTTTCGGAACACAAACTACTGATACAACCGATAAACGCCGTGGAATAGTTTTCATCGTTGCAATTGAATCATTAGTTAAATTATTGATTTTTATTATAATTGGCGTTTACGTAACCTTTTTTATTTACGATGGAACTACCGATTTGTTTCAACAAGCAAACACTTCGTTTGATGTTTACAAACTAAGTACCATTAGCAGTTTAACCGAAGGTGTGAACATGTTTTATATGATCGCTATTTCGTTTATTGCAATTTTTCTGTTGCCGCGTCAGTTTCAAATGAGTGTGGTTTCAAACGATCGCGAATATCATTTAAAAACTGCCATTTGGTTGTTTCCGTTGTACCTTTTGCTCTTCAATTTGTTTGTGATTTATATTGCATGGGCAGGAAATTTAAATTTTGATTCATCAGCAGTAAACCCTGATTATTACACTTTATTATTACCCTTAAAATACGATTCGTTTTGGTTGGCATTATTGGTTTTTATTGGTGGTTTATCGGCAGTAATTTCAATGGTGGTAGTTTCAACCGTAGCGTTATCAAACATGGTGAGTAACTCGCTAATTATTCCTTACGGATTTCTAGACACCTTCAACAAAAATAATCCCGAAGAAAACACTAAATACATCAAAAACATACGTCGGTTTTCAATTTTTACACTGATTATTCTGGCTTATATCTTCTATTTTAATTTTTCAATCGAAATCACGTTGTTTTCAATCGGATATATTTCTTTCGTTATAATTGCACAGCTGGCTCCATCGTTTTTTATTGGAATGTTTTGGACAAAAGGGAATTCGTTTGGTGCTATTTTAGGAATTTCCTCAGGATTTCTTGTGGTAGTTTATACACTAATTGTCCCTTTTATTTGCGATGCTATTTTTAATAATTATCATTTTACCGAAAATGGTCCGTTTGGCATTGCTTTGTTAAAACCTTACAATTTATTCGGATTAAACTTTTTAACACCCACAACCAACGCTTTTTTCTGGAGTATGACGGTGAATGTGGTGATGTATTTGGTAGGATCTATGTATGTGAAAGGCACTTACCGCGAACGAAATTATGCCGAACTTTTTGTATCGAACTCTAATGATTTTGCCTTGTTTTCAGAAACAGCTTACGTTTGGAAAGGCGAGGCGTATATTGCTGATATCCGTAATGTTTTAGAAAAATTTTTAGGAATTGAAAAAACAAACCGAGCCATAAATTTATTCTTCGCTAAGAATAAAATCCCAAAAAATACCGTAAAAGCCGATGCTAAATTTATCAACTTTTCAGAAAAACTACTTACAGGAATCATTGGCAGTACATCGTCTAAAATATTAATTAGCAATGTAATAAAAGAACAACCTGTTAGCTTAACCGAGATCTTAAAAATTTTGGAAGAAAGCAAAGAAACCTTAAGCAATAATAAGTTTTTAAAAGAAAAGTCGGATCAGTTAATCAGATTAACGCAAGAATTAAAATCGGTAAACGAAGAATTGGTTTTAAAAGATCAGCAAAAAGACGATTTCCTTGATACTGTCGCGCACGAATTAAAAACGCCAATTACTGCAATTAAATCATCGGCAGAAGTTTTGATGTTTGATGATGAAATGCCGGCTGATTTAAAACAAAAATTCTTAAACAATATTGTTGACGATACCAACCGACTTACAAAATTGATTAACAACATTTTAGACTTAGAAAAACTGGCGAATGGTCGAGAACAGCTCGATATTTCTAACAACAATATTCAAGAAACCGTTTTAAAAGCCATTCATTTTGTAGAACAATCGGCGGCAGACAAGCAAATTGTAATTAAAAATAATGTTAAATCTTTATTTTTTAGGTATGATGACGACCGTATTTTACAAGTTTTTAGTAACTTGCTTACCAATGCAATCAAGTTTGTAGAACGGCAAACCGGACTTATAGAATTAAACCTTAAAGAAGATACTAATTTTGTTTATATTTCTGTGGAAGATAACGGAAAAGGTATTCCCGAAGAAGATTTTGAATATATATTCGACAAGTTTTATCAGTCTAAAAATCAAACAACTAAAAAACCTGTCGGCAGTGGTTTTGGGTTATCAATTTGCAAACATATTGTAGAAAGTCACAAAGGAATTATTTGGGTGGAACAAAAAAGTAAAGGCGTACGTTTCTTTGTAAAATTACCAAAATGAAAAAGATTTTAATTGTTGATGACGAACCAAATATTGTAATGTCTTTAGAATATGCTTTACAAAAAAACGGCTTTGAGGTTTTTGTAGCCAGAGACGGTCAGGAAGCTTTGGATATTTTAAAAAAGAAAGTGCCCGATTTGGTTTTGTTAGATATTATGATGCCAAATGTTGACGGGTACGAAACATTGCAAAGAATAAAAGAGAACGAAAAATTAGCAGCTGTAAAAGTGCTTTTTCTTTCGGCTAAAAATAAACCTGCAGATATAGAAAAAGGCTTGCAGTTGGGTGCTGCAGGTTATGTAACCAAACCTTTTTCGCTTAAAAAAATGATCACTGAAATCAATGAATTGCTTAGTTAAGTTTGTTTTGTGTGCAAAATAAAAACACGTTTAACTAAATGATATGATCTTCAGATAAAAACTTCTTTCACGTGCTAAATTCTTAGTGCAAGAACTTCTTATCTTAATTTTTATCGTTTTAATAATAACTTTTTTACTGTATTTGTATGGAAGTATATCACGATTTTTACAAAAGAAGTATCGAAAATCCAGCAGACTTTTGGAAAGCACAAACACAAAAAATTGCTTGGAAAAAATTTCCCGAAACAATTTTGTCTCACCACAATAATTATCCGCAATGGTTTGCAGACGGTAAATTAAATATGAGTTATCTGTGTATCGACAAGCATATTGAAGAAGGTTATGGCGAAGAAATTGCCGTAATTTACGATTCGCCTGTTACCAACAGAAAACGCAACATTACTTTTAATGAGTTGTATTCTGAAGTTGCGCGTTTAGCCGGCGGATTGAAAAAGTTAGGCGTACAAAAAGGCGATACTGTTTTAATTTACATGCCAATGATTCCGCAGGCAGTTTTTTCAATGTTGGCTTGTGCACGTTTAGGCGTAACACACACGGTAGTTTTTGGTGGTTTTGCACCTAACGAATTGGCTGTTCGTATTAATGATTGCAAGCCAAAGGTTATTTTAACAGCATCAAGCGGTGTAGAAGTAGATCGTATTTTACCTTACAAACCTTTTGTAGATCAGGCAATAGAAATTGCCGAACACAAACCGGAACATGTAATTTTATTTAAACGACTTTTAGGAGCAATTGTTCCAGATAAAGAATACGATATCGATTATAAATCGTTAGTAGCTGCATCAAGCGAAGCAGAACCGGTTATTGTAGAAGCGAATCATCCGTTGTATGTGTTGCACACTTCGGGTACTACGGGCAAACCTAAAGGTATTGTGCGCGATACCGGCGGTTATGCAACTGCGTTAAAATTCAGCATGGAATATATCTACAATGTAAAACCGGGCGAAGTTTTTTGGGCAGCAAGCGATGTTGGTTGGGTTGTTGGGCACAGCTTTATTGTGTATGGTCCGTTGCTTAACCGAAATACATCAGTTCTTTTTGAAGGAAAACCAATTAAAACACCCGATGCTTCTGCTTTTTGGCGAATTATCAGCGAACATAACGTAAAATCGGTTTTTGCTGCACCAACGGCAATTCGCGCTATTCGTAAAGAAGATCCCGAAGCCAAATTAATGAGCGGATACGATGTCTCGTGCTTAAATTATTTCTTTTTAGCGGGCGAACGAAGCGATACTGCTACGGTAGCATGGCTTAATCAAAAAATAAACCGACCAGTAATTGATCATTGGTGGCAAACAGAATCGGGCTGGCCAATGGCATCGATCATGACTAAGGTTGATGATGCCAATATTAAATACGGATCGGTTGCGAAACCTGTTTGTGGTTTTAATATTCAAATTGTCGATGAAGAAGGAAATCAACTTCCTGATAATAAAGAAGGATTTGTAGTAGTAAAATTACCCTTACCACCAGGAACACTAATGGGAATTTGGAATAACGAAGAACGCTTTTTCTCGGGATATTTAGAACAAATAGATGGTTTTTATTTTACGGGCGACGGTGGTTTTAAAGATGCCGATGCATACATTTATATAACCGGTAGGGTTGATGATGTAATTAACGTAGCCGGTCACCGATTATCAACCGCCGAAATGGAAGAAGTAATTTCATCGCACAACACAGTAACAGAATGTGCTGTTTTTGGAATTCACGACGAAATTAAAGGGCAAACTCCATTAGCATTAATAGTCACAAAAGCAGGTAACGATATTGCAGAATCGGTTATAGAACAAGAAATAATCACCAAAATAAGATCAAGTATAGGTGCTATTGCTACTTTAAAACGAGTAATTGTTGTAGATCGTTTACCAAAAACACGTTCAGGCAAAATATTGCGAAAATTATTGCGCGATATGGCAGATAAAAAAAAGTACACCATACCATCAACAATCGATGATCCTGAAATCATAAGCGAAATTTTACACGTATATAAACAACATAAAATCTAATTAATAAACATCAAAAAATTTAATCATGAGTAATTATCACATTAAACATTTCGAAGAATACTTTCATATCTATAGAAAATCAATTAATAACCCTGAAGGTTTTTGGGAAGAATTGGCAGAAGAGCACTTTGTATGGCATAAAAAATGGAACAATATTTTAAGTTGGAATTTTGAAACGCCCGAAGTAAAATGGTTTGAAGGAGCAAAACTGAATGTTGCAGAAAACTGTGTAGATCGTCATTTAAGAACACGTGCCAACAAAACGGCAATTTTGTTTGAACCTAACAATCCTAACGAACCTGCACAACACATAACGTATCAAGAATTGTATCACCGTGTTTGTAAAATGGCAAATGTTTTAAAGCAGCAAGGTGTAAAAAAAGGCGATCGCGTTTGTATTTATTTACCTATGATTCCAGAATTGGCCGTTTCTTTGCTGGCTTGTGCACGTATTGGTGCGATACATTCTGTGGTGTTTGCAGGGTTTTCATCATCGGCATTAGAAGCTCGTATTTCCGACTCGTCTTGTAAAGTTGTAATTACTTCCGATAAATCGTATCGCGGCTCAAAAACCATCAATCTTAAAGAAATTGTCGATGAAGGCGTGAAAAATTGTCCATCGGTAGAAAAAATCTTGGTGGTACAACGTGTCGATGGTCAGGTGGAAATGCAGGAAGGACGGGATTTATGGATTCAATCTTTATTAGATGCAGCCGATGCAGATTGCCCGATTGAAATTATGGATGCCGAAGATCCGTTGTTCATTCTATATACCTCAGGTTCAACCGGAAAACCAAAAGGAATGGTGCATACATCGGCAGGTTACATGGTTTATGTGGCATATACTTTTAAAAATATTTTTCAGTACAGAGAAAACGATGTGTATTGGTGTACTGCCGATATAGGGTGGATTACGGGTCACAGTTACATTGTTTACGGTCCGTTGGCAAATGGCGCAACCACTGTTTTGTTTGAAGGTGTGCCGAGCTACCCTAATTTTGGTCGTTTTTGGGAAACTATTGAAAAGCATAAAGTTTCAATTTTTTACACGGCGCCAACTGCTATTCGTTCATTAGCAAAAGAAAGTTTAGAATATGTAGAAAAATATGATTTGTCGTCGTTAAAAGTTTTAGGGTCTGTTGGTGAACCAATTAATGAAGAAGCATGGCACTGGTATAACGATAATATCGGTAAAAAACACAGCCCAATTGTTGATACCTGGTGGCAAACAGAAACCGGTGGAATTTTAATTTCTCCAATTCCGTTTGTAACGCCAACCAAACCAACCTATGCAACGTTGCCATTTATTGGTATTCAGCCTGCTTTAATGGACGATCAAGGCGAGGAATTAAAAGGAAATCAGGTAGAAGGCAGGTTGTGTATTAAGTTTCCGTGGCCTGGAATTGCCCGAACTATTTGGGGCAATCACGAACGATACAAAGAAACCTATTTCTCTACTTTTAAAGGAAAATATTTTACGGGCGATGGTGCTTTTAGAGATGAAGTGGGTTATTACCGAATCACAGGCAGGGTTGATGATGTAATTATTGTATCGGGACACAACTTAACCACAGCGCCAATTGAAGATGCTATTAACGAACATCCTGCGGTGGCAGAATCGGCTATTGTTGGTTTTGAACACAATATTAAAGGAAACGCGCTTTATGGTTTTGTTATGTTGAAAGAAACCGGTGAAGATCGCAACCAGGATAATTTACGAAAAGAAATTAACCAACAGATTTCCGATAAAATTGGACCAATTGCCAAACTGGATAAAATTCAGTTTGTTGAAGGTTTACCTAAAACACGTTCGGGAAAAATTATGCGTAGAATTTTAAGAAAAATTGCCAATAAAGATTTTTCAAATTTAGGCGATACAAGTACGTTGCTAAATCCAGAAATTGTGGAAAGCATTATTAAAGATGTGTTGTAATTAAATATAACCCCTTGCATTTAAAGTGAGGGGTTGTTTATTGTTTTAAGGTTATGGATACTTTTCTGTTTTTATGATGCTGTCTTGTTAAAAATTCCATCTTAACTCTTCTTCAATTTCTTCTTTTGTTGCTAACTGCCTTACTCTTTTCGTTAGTATTTTATTTTTAGGTAAAATTAAAGTAAAAGTTTCATCAGTAATACCCGAACAACCTTTACAAATGTCATAATCTTTGAAATTTTCTATCCAATTAGCATCATTTTTAATAATTTGCTTTAGTTTAAATAGTTGATTTCTTTCATGAGATTCATGAATTTGCTTAAAATGTAGGTTTTTTAAAAAAGTTTCATCTCGTTTATAATAATATTTATCATTAACATTTATAATAAGCTCATCTGGCGGACACTCACAATCAGCCGTGTTTACGATTTCAGCTAAAAATAAAGTATCATTTGGATAAGTATTTCTTAAGCTATCAATATAACTTTTATAATTACGTCTATACTTTTTATAATAATAGTAGTTAGATGTTCTATTTTTAAATAAAAACTTAATATCTCTTTGTAAATGGATATTCTTCTTTTACTAAATAAAATCTTTTCTTTACAGAACAAGATAAGAATAGAAAAACAAAAAATAGGGAAATCCTATTCCTGTATATGCATCTGTGGCAAAAAATTAAATCTGCTGTAAAAAAAACTTATATGCACGCATACTTTTTTGTATATTTACCTATCAACCAAATAATAAAGTATGGATTTTTCTCAGAAAATGTTACGCGACAATGCGTTAAACGATAAAGTTATTATTGTAACTGGCGGTGGCAGCGGTTTAGGTAAAGCCATGACCACCTATTTTTTAGAGTTAGGTGCAAAAGTTGCCATTACATCTCGCGATATTGAAAAACTACAAAATACAGCAACCGAATTAGAACAACAAACCGGCGGAGCATGTTTACCAATTGCTTGTGATGTTCGTCATTACGATCAGGTAGAAAGTATGCTACAACAAGTTTTATTGGCGTTTGGTAAAGTTGACGTTTTACTGAACAATGCGGCTGGTAACTTCATCTCTCCTACCGAACGTTTATCGGCAAATGCGTTTGATACCATTATAGATATTGTTTTAAAAGGCAGCAAAAATTGTACGCTTGCTTTAGGAAAACATTGGATTGACAGAGGCGAAAAGAACAAAACCGTTTTAAATATTGTTACAACGTATGCCTGGACAGGATCTGGTTATGTGGTGCCAAGTGCAACGGCAAAAGCCGGTGTGCTGGCAATGACACGCAGTTTAGCAGTTGAATGGGCAAAATACGGAATACGCATGAATGCCATTGCTCCGGGACCTTTCCCGACAAAAGGTGCTTGGGACAGATTGCTTCCAGGCGAATTAAAAGATCAGTTTGATATTACCAAACAAGTTCCGTTACGACGTGTAGGCGATCATCAGGAATTAGCGAATTTAGCTGCTTATCTGGTTTCCGATTTTTCTCAATACATCAACGGTGAAGTTGTTACTATCGATGGTGGTGAGTGGCTGCAAGGTGCCGGCGAATTTAATATGTTGGAAAATATCCCGAAAGAATTATGGGATATGCTGGAACAAATGATTAAAGCAAAAGGAAGTAAATAATGAGAAAATTCAAATCAACTTTTAAGGACTATGACTAAAGCTGAGTATGTAAAAAAAGGGAAATGTATTTGGTGTTTAAAAGTAAAGCCAGAAGTAGAGTTCTATACAAAACCACATACAATTCCTAAGACTTTAAACCCTAACAATATTGGATTTGATATTTGTGATTCATGTAATAACTATTTTGGCAGTGATGACAAATTAAGTAAAGTTACTTTTGCTATTGATAAAGTATTGAAAGAATTTTTTAATGTACACAAATTTCTTCTAATTAATAAAAAGGATTCGAATTCATGGAAAAATTTTAGATCTCAATTCTTCAGTTATTATCACACAAGTAAGACATTGAAAATTAATGTCGACTATATTAGAAATGCACCATATGCAAACGAACTAACAAGAAAATTTAAAAGAGGTATATATAACATTTTTCTTCAAGAATATCATAGAACCACTCAGCTTGGACTTGATAATAAATTTGAAAGAATAAGAGAGTTCGTAAGATTTGATAATGGGGAATTACCGTTATATTATTTAAAAAGTAATAACGGCATCAGATTAATGGGAGATTTAGAAGCTCCTTTTGAACTTTCCTTTAATGATAATGTACTTAAAACTTTAGAAGAATTTGGATATTACCATCTAAGCATGAACGGATTAAACTTCTTCATTGCAGCAACTAACAAAGCAGATTCTAATATGGAATACTTAATTAATCAAGGAAGAGAACTTATTGGTTCAGGTTTCGTGTATACAGGATTAATAGAATTGAAAAGATTAAACGAAATAGATTTTACACTTCGGAATTGGAAATAAAAATCTTGGACAATACAAATTTGCTGAAATATTGAATTAAAGCTATCTTTTAATAACTATTAATTGTTAACAATACTTAGCTTATTTTAAACTTTTAAATTATAAAAAAAGATTTCTACGGAATGACAAACTACACCAAAAAACATTCTTTTAAAAAGTCCCTATTAAACCAACGCCGTTACCTGTAAAAGAAAAATTCCATGTGATGTTTTTCTTTTGGTATTTTTCCCAAGGGTTTTCGTATTTGGTTTGTTCAAAACGTTTCATAACTGTTTTAGTACAAAAATAAGCCAGAACACCACCAAAAGCCACATCGCTTACCCAATGCGCGTTTGCGTACATTCTGCTTGCCATAGTTACCGCAGCACCTGTGTAAAAAAGTCCTTTTAACCAAGGTTGCTCTACCCTCTCAGCCAAAACAAACGCTGTTACAAAAGCTATTTGCGAATGCCCAGATGGAAAAGAACTAAAACCCGGATCGTTTCTAAAAGGTCTAAATTCGTAATTTCCTAAACCCTCGGTTGGTCGTGCCCTACCTACAATTTTTTTCATAGCCGTTTGCAAAACACCCGATGTTGCGTAAGCAGCTGTCAGTATCGCTGCCGTTTCCTTTGTCCATTCGTCATTAATAATCCAACCGGTTGCATAAAATCCACCAGCAACAATAACTGCAGCGTAAGGTTTTCCATTTCTATATCCAAACTCACCTAATTTATTGACAAATTTTCCCTGATCTCTAAACATAAATTCGTTCATGGGTTTATCTGCAAGCGATAACAATGCCGTTCCGCCCAAAGTAGCTCCAAAAGTCAGCAAGTCATTTTTATGCCAACGAACCGGCGATGAAAGTGTGTATAAAAAAGCATCGGTAATTCGTACAATATCCGGTGTTTTCTTGGGTATAGTGTATAGCGAATCGGTAAAAACTTCTGTTTCCGCTAAAGTATCTTTCGATAAATCATCTATTTCAAAAGTATTTCGTTCAACAATCAATGAATCTGTTTGCGAATAACAGCCTATTCCACTAACAAATAACACAATAAAAATCAATCTTTTAAAGTCCATTTTTATTTTTTAAGGATGCAAAGATAACGTACGAAACCGTTGTTTAAAAAAGCAACCGCAACGTATTAATGTTAATTTAACGCAAACTTAAACTATTTAGTGTGTTATGATAAATTGAATTTAAAGCATATACAAAAAGCTTAACAAAAATAGTTTCTAAAAGAAATGATAAAATAAAATAAGCATTTTTAGTTAAGATAATTAATTGTATTTTTACACTTCAAATTTTTGTAAAGAAAAAATGGGTAAAATCATTGCTATAGCGAATCAAAAAGGTGGTGTGGGAAAAACCACCACTTCTGTTAATTTAGCGGCATCGTTAGGTGCTTTAGAAAAGAAAGTGTTATTGATTGATGCCGATCCGCAAGCAAATGCCACATCTGGTTTAGGTATTGATGTTGAATCGGTTGAAGCAGGAACTTATCAAATTTTAGAACATACCGTAGCACCAGAAGATGCTGCGTTGGAATGTACTGCTCCGAATGTTGATTTAATTCCGGCGCATATTGATTTGGTTGCTATAGAAATTGAATTAGTAGATAAAGAAAATCGCGAGTATATGCTGAAACAGGCATTGGCTTCGATTAAAGAACAATACGATTATATTATTATTGACTGTGCTCCATCGTTAGGTTTGCTAACATTGAACGCTTTAACAGCTGCAGATTCTGTTGTGATACCTATTCAATGCGAATATTTTGCTTTGGAAGGATTAGGGAAATTATTGAATACCATTAAAAGTGTTCAGAAAATCCATAACCCGAATTTAGATATCGAAGGATTGCTTTTAACGATGTACGATTCTCGTTTACGTTTATCAAACCAAGTGGTTGACGAAGTTCAGAAACATTTTAACGATATGGTTTTTGAAACCGTTATTCAGCGTAACGTAAAATTAAGCGAAGCACCGTCTTTCGGTGAAAGTATTATTAATTACGATGCTGCAAGTAAAGGCGCAAGTAATTATTTAAGTTTGGCACAGGAAATTATCAAAAAAAATAGCAGCAACTAAAAATGGCAAAAGCAGTAAAAAGACAAGCAATGGGGCGTGGTTTATCGGCGCTGTTAAAAGATCCTACTAACGATATTAAGTCGATAGAAGATACAAATGCTGATAAAGTTGTTGGAAATATTATTGAGTTAGAATTAGATTTTATCAAGGTAAACCCTTTTCAGCCCAGAACAAATTTTAACGAAGAAACCTTAAAAGAACTAGCAACTTCTATTAAAGAATTAGGTGTTATACAGCCTATTACGGTTCGTAAGATTGATTTTAATAAGTACGAATTAATTTCGGGTGAGCGTCGTTTACGTGCATCAAAACTGGCTGGTTTACAAACCATTCCGGCATATATTCGTATTGCAAACGATAATGATTCATTGGTTATGGCTTTGGTTGAAAATATTCAGCGCCATGATTTAGATCCTATCGAAATTGCGATGTCATACCAACGATTGATCGATGAAATTCAGCTAACACAAGAGCAAATGAGCGATCGCGTTGGTAAAAAAAGATCGACTATTACCAATTATTTACGTTTGTTGCGTTTAGATCCTATCATTCAAAGCGGTATCCGCGACGGATTTATCTCTATGGGACACGGTAGAGCAATCATTAATATCGAAGATCACGAAGCACAGACAGATATCTACCATAAAATCATCAAAGAAAATTTATCGGTTCGCGAAACCGAAGCTTTGGTAAAAGCGTATCAGGAAGGTTTGCTGAATAATTCAAACAGTATTCCTAAAAAGAAAAAAATCTCGTACACGATTTCCGATTCGCAAAGAAAAATATTTACCGATTTTTTTGGTGCTAAAGTCGATGTAAAAATTGCAGCAAACGGTAAAGGTGCAATCAATGTACCTTTTCATTCGGCAGAAGATTTAGAACGAATCATTAAACTTTTAAACAAATAGTGTTTTCTAAGTTCTATATAATTGCTTGCTGCTTGTTTTTTGGAACTATTTGGGCACAAAACGATACCTTAAAAATGGTTCAACCCGAAATGCCCAAATTAACCGCACAGGCATTAAATCCTTTGGCTCCGGCTAAAGCAGCCTTTTATTCGGCAATTGTACCGGGTTTAGGGCAGTATTACAACAAAAGTTACTGGAAAATTCCGTTGGTTTATGGAGGAATGGGAACCAGCCTTTATTTTTACATCGATAACCAGAGAGCCTACACTCGTGCCCGCGACGAATACAAATTGCGCTTGCGAGGTATTGAGCGAACAGACAATCCAAAAGTAGGATCATACACACAAGATCAGTTGGTTACCGTGCAGCGAAATGCACAACGAAACCGCGATTTATCGTTATTTATTACTATTGGTCTTTATATTTTAAATATTGTTGATGCCAATGTAGATGCACATTTACAGCAGTTTAATGTAGATGAAGATCTTTCTTTTAAACCAAATTTAGAATACAATCCGCAAATCAACCAACACCACTTTAACGTTAACGTAAGTTACAGATTTTAATTATGAAAATAGCATTATTAGGCTACGGAAGAATGGGCAAAGAAATTGAAAAAATTGCCTTGGAACGTGGTCACGAAATAGTTTTAAGAAAAACAGAAGAAAACGATTACAGTGGATTGGAACATGCCGATGTGGCCATTGATTTCAGTATTCCAACAGCTGCAACAGAAAATATCAGTACGTGTTTTAACCATAACATTCCGGTAGTTTCGGGTACAACAGGTTGGTTAGAACATTACAACGATATGACGGCTTTATGCCAGGAAAAGAACGGAGCTTTTTTATATGGATCGAACTTTAGCGTAGGTGTCAATTTATTTTTTGAACTGAATTCGTATCTGGCGAAATTAATGTCGAATATTAAAGAGTATAATGTATCGATGGAAGAAATTCATCATACTCAAAAATTAGACGCGCCAAGCGGAACAGCCATTTCGTTAGCACAAGGAATCATTGCAGAAACAGATTACAAGCAATGGACAATGGATAACGCAAACGATAACGAGATTTATATCGATGCAAAGCGTATTGAAGATGTTCCGGGTACACACAGCGTTTTTTATAAATCAACTGTTGATGAAATAGAAATAAAGCATACCGCATTTTCTCGACAAGGTTTTGCTTTGGGTGCTGTAATTGCAGCCGAATGGATTTTAGGCAAAAAAGGCATCTTTACTATGAAAGATGTTTTGAATTTAGGTTAATTAGTCAAAAAAAATTACTTTCGTTAAAAAATATTTAGGTTATGACATTTACACAATGGTTTTTATTTTTCCTTGCAGTACAAGTGATTCACTTTTTAGGCACATGGAAATTATATGTAAAAGCAGGCAGAAAAGCATGGGAAGCAGCAGTACCTGTTTATAACGCAGTTGTTTTAATGCAGATTATTAACCGACCAAAATGGTGGGTTATTCTATTGTTTATTCCTATTGTAAACTTAATCATGTTTCCGGTTGTATGGGTTGAAACCTTACGCAGTTTCGGAAAAAATTCAACTGTTGATACCATTTTAGGCGTTGTAACTTTAGGCTTTTACGTATATTATGTGAACTATTTTGAGAATGTTACATATATACAAAACCGTAGCATAAAACCAAAAACCGAAGCTGGCGAAACCGTAAGTTCAATATTATTTGCAGTTGTTGTTGCAACCATTATACATACGTTTTTTATTCAGCCGTTTACTATACCAACATCCTCATTAGAGAAAACCTTATTGGTAGGCGATTTCTTGTTTGTAAGTAAAGTAAACTATGGCGCACGCGTTCCGCAAACTGCAATAGCTTTCCCAATGGTGCACGATACCATTCCGTTGGCAAAAGTAAAATCGTACAGTAAATTTCCGCAAATACCAGAAATGCGCTTTCCTGGTTTTGAAAAACCGGAACACAACGACATCATGGTTTTTAACTGGCCAATTGATACCGTATATATGTTTTTTGATCGCTCGGGAAGAAGAGCCGATAAACCTTTGGATAAAAAATCGAACTACGTTAAAAGAACCGTTGGTTTACCTGGCGATAATTTAGAGATTAAAGACGGTGTGGTTTATATCAACAACAAAGTATTAGATTTAGGAGATCGTGCAAAGATTCAGTATTCGTATAATGTTCTTACGAATGGAGATAATTCAGGGTTATTGAGTTTAATTAAAAAACATAACATTACTGACGGAGGTCAAAGTCCACAAAACCCAAATTATTTTATGCTATCCATGACTAACGAAGCATATAATGATTTTAAAACATTATCTTCTATTACAAAAATCGAAAAAGATACTCGATACGGATCAGAACTAAACATCAATGATAAATTAGCTATTTTCCCACATACAAAACCTTGGACTCGAGACAATTTAGGTCCGATCCATATTCCTGCAAAAGGCGAAGTGATTCAATTAACAACCGAAACGTTACCTTTTTACAAAGCCATTATTACCGATTACGAACATAATAAGTTAGAAGTTAAAAACGGATCAATTTTTATAAACGATCAACCTGCAACAACCTATACTATTCAGCAAGATTATTACTATATGATGGGAGACAACCGTCATAATTCAGAAGACAGCCGTTATTGGGGTTTTGTTCCTGCAGATCATATTGTAGGAAAACCTGTTTTCATCTGGATGAGTATGGATCCTAACGTGCCAATGAGTAAATTGTTCGATAAAATTCGTTGGGAGCGTTTGTTTACAACCGTTCACGGTACAGGCAAACCACATTCGTTCTTTATTTATTTCGTAGTTCTTTTAGCTGGCTGGGGAATTTATAGCTTCGTTAAAAAACGCAAGTCAAAAAAATATAATTATTAATGAGTATTTTAATACATCCCACCTATTTTCCATCGGTCAGTCATTTTGTAGCTATGCTTCAGGCTGATACCGTTGTTTTCGAGGCAGATGATAATTTCCAGAAACAAACAAACCGCAACCGTATGTATATTTATAGTGCAAACGGTTTGCAGTTGCTAAACATACCAGTGAAGCACAGTAAAGAAGATGTACACCAAAAATACCGCGATATTAAGATTGAAAACGATTTTAATTGGCAGAAACAACACTTTAAATCATTGGAAGCAGGTTACAGAACATCGCCTTATTTCGAGTTTTTTGAAGATGATATTCGTCCGATTTTTGAAAAGAAGCATTCTTTTTTAATGGATCTGAATTTAGAAATCCATGAAATTGTGACCGATTGTTTGGGAATTAAAATTCCGTACACAAAAACCGACGAATATTTTAAAGAACCTTCTCAAACCGATTTCAGATATCTGGCTAACGGTAAAAAAGACGAAAACGTTTTTGATAGTTATATTCAGGTTTTTAACGACAAACACGGTTTTTTAAATAATTTAAGCATTTTAGATTTGCTTTTTAACGAAGGCAGACACGCAGTTGATTATCTAAAAAAACAAATTTTAATAAAATAGAAGAGGAGATTTCAGATTGAAATCTCCTTTTTGTTTCTGTGCAAAACACTTATAAATTTGTTAAAAAGATTTTTTATAAAAATTTACTTCCTATTTTCGTTAAAACACTTATTCGATTAAAATGATAAAAACTCTCATACTATTTGTTTCTCTTATTTCGGCTACTTTTTGCCAGGCACAAACCAAAACCGAAAATGATTTGTATGTTGCGGGTTATCGAAATGAAGATTTCAATACACCATACTTAGGATTTATAAAAAAGAAAAACGATTCACTCTATTTTTTGTCAAATGATGAAAGTCGATACAGTGCATTGCCATCACATAATTTTGAAAAGGATACATTGGGTATAAAAACAAAATTGATTGTAACTGATAACAAAATAGCACTTTACTATACTTCAGATGAATACAATCAAGATTATCATTATTTTAAAGTAGAAAATGCTGAATTTACCATTGATCAAGTAAGAGAAATTAAAGGCAAAAGATATACAGCTGAATTAGATAAGGTAGCAATGATTCCTAATCGTGATTTAAAAATACAGCGCGAAATTTATTTTTTAGATTCATCAAATGTAGAAATTACATATACTTATAGTTTAAACAATAAAATTCTTTATACCGAAAGAGAAAACTCAAATCTTGAAGTATTTGCTTCGGATAATAAAGTCTTTTTTAGTTTTTATGATGGGGAATTAAGCCTTAACAATCGTTTGTATCAGTTAACAAATCTTCAAAAAGACAAATTCTCTTTTGTTCATTATGCCGAAACAAAGAAGATTGTTGATGTTTACACATTAAATTCTAATAAAAATCCAGAAAACAATACATCAAGTTTTAAAGTGTGTTGGGATCATCGCCCGTATGAATATTATAACTATGAACCTGACATTAAATATATACATGGCAACAATGCTCTATTAGAACGATTAATTAAAGATGCTCCTACAACAAAAGGAAACGGATTTATAACCATACATTTTGCCATAAACTGCGAAGGAAAAGTGGGAAGATTTGGTTTAGAACAAATGGATACCGAATATAAGTCCGCATCGTACAATCCAGAATTAATCAAGTATTTAATACAGGAAATAAGCAAAATCACCGAATGGAATCTTCCTGAAAAAATTCAAACAGATACACATCGTTTTTTTATGTTTAAAGTTACTAATGGAAAAATAACCGAAGTATGGCCTTAAAGAAATTCGTTTTATACAATATTTTAATTTTTATAGGATTTTGCCATTCTTCGTATTCGCAAGAATCGAATCCGTTTGAACATCTTTCAAAAGAAGATCGTATTAAGCTGGCTGATAAATACCATGATTTATCGCAAACGGTTTATCAAACTTCCCAGATGCATCGAATCTATAAAGACAGTGCTTTGCTGGCGGTTCCTGATCATGTGGAATATATGGAGCGAGCATCGTATTCTTACAAAAAAGCTGGCGAGCACATAAAGGCTATGGAAATGCTTAACAAAGCCGTAGCAATAGATACGGCTAATGGTAAAACACGAGCCTTAGAATATAAAGCATGGAGTATGTTGTACTATTACCGCGATTACGAAAGCACCATTAAAGATGTTGATAAAGTTATAGAAATTAGTAAAATTCCGTATAAAGGCTGCCATGGTGAATCGTGTTTGCTTTTAAAGGCACAGGCTTACTATCAACTTGGAGAGTATAAAAAAGCAATTGAAACTTTTGATTACTTATTTACTATTCTTAAAGAGCAAGGTGTGAATCCAAAAGATGATTTTCTAGCTAATTTCTATTTGGCGCGCAGTTATTTTAAATTGAACGATTTAGACAAATCGCTTTTTTATTTACAAGAACAATTAAGTATGCCCTATAGTGTAAAAGCCGAATTGAACTTTTATGCCGGACAGATTTATGTTTTGAAAAATGATAACAAAAAAGCAAAACAACATTTTTTAAAGGCTAAAGAATTATATCTACAAGACGATAAAATGATAGAACCTTATATTGAACGTTTCGATGAAATTTTTATGAATGATATTGATTTAGAAATCAGTAAATTATAGTATAAATAATGAATTACTTTTTTTATTTATTTATAAAACTATCTTTGCTGAAAATTTAATAATATTTACTTATGAAAAAATTAGTAGCTCTTTCTGCTTTACTTTCTTTAACTTTAGTTAGTTGTATTGTTGATGATAGACCAGCTGGAGATCAATCTGGCTCTCAAGATAAAACCGAAACACTTTTATTAGGTAAGTGGAATATGGTTAAAAGAGAAAATTATCAAAATGGTAATTTAGTTTTGGAAGAAGATTTAAAACCATTTAGTTGTGATTATCATTATTACGATCTTAAAACTGATGGAATTAAAGATGATGTTTATCACGACCTACAGAACTGTTCTCTAATCATCTATTCTGGAACATGGTCATACAATCCTATAAGCAAACAAATTACATTGTATGATAATAACACTGAAGACGGCACAACTATTGCAGAAGTTAAATCTTTAACCAAAACTGATTCAAAGTTAAAAATTATTTCTTACCTCGGCAAACCAACTCCAAATGGGACAGAAGTTTACTTATATTTAGAAAAACAAACTAAATAAAAAAGTTATTTAGTTTAAAAAAATTAAATTTCGTTATATATCTAGGTACAACTAAAATACAAATAATGAAAAGAAATTACTTTTAAGTGCTTTTACTTAACTAGAATTTCTGAGGATGAATAACTTTAAGACTTTCCGAATAAAATGGTGAAAAGATTCCTGAAAACTTCGATATATTAATTAATTTTAATTTACTGCTCATCATTTAAATGCTTTTGCTAATCTGTCTAAAATTCGTTTTTCGATTCACTTTTACCAATCTTATTAATATTCGGATTAATATTCACAGTAACTAATAAAATGAATGAAGCTTATATTAAACAATTTGATGAAATTTTTATGAATGATATTGATTTAGAAATCAGTAAATTATAGTATAATCGATGAAATATTTTTTTTATTCATTTATAAAACTATCTTTGCTGAAAATTTAATAATATTTACTTATGAAAAAATTAGTATTTTTCTCAGCATTATTGTCTTTATCGTTAGTTAGTTGTGGTGATGACGACAAACCACAAGATCAAACTCCAATTGTTCAAGACCCTTTAGTTGGAAAATGGAATTTGGTTAAAGGAGAATTTTATCAAAATGGTAATTTAGTTTTGGAACAAGACTTAAAACCAGGTGATTGCAATTATGATTTTTATGAATTGAAAACTGGTGGAGTAAAAGACGAAGTTTATCATGATGAAGAAGCTGATTGCGCACAAGATAATTATATTGGAACGTGGGCTTATAATGCAGCTTCAAAACAAGTTACTTTAGTTGATGAAGAAGATGGTTACACTATGGTTGTAGAAGTAGTTTCTGTAACTGCAAGCGATTTAAAAATAAAATTAATTAGTGAAGATGGAGATCCATTACCTGAAGGTATAGAAGTATTCACTTACTTAAAAAAATAATTCAATAAAAAAGGATAGCATTTTAGTTATCCTTTTTTTTATCTTTCATATTTAATCGTGCCATAATGGGGAAATGATCAGAATTTTTAAAATCTTTATAAGTTTTAAATTCTTTTACATCAAACACCTCATCAACCAAAATATAATCAATGCGGGCAGGGTAATATTTGTAGTTATAGGTTTTTCCGAAACCTTTGCCGGCTTCAACAAACGCATCGTTCATATCGCCAATAATGTTTTTATAAACGTACGAAAACGCCGTATTGTTCATATCGCCACAGATAATTTTATGTCCTTTAAAATCTTCCATGTGTGCCTGAATCAATTCCGACTGTAATTGCTGAACTTTAAACGCCTCGCTTAATCGGTTAAAAATACGTTTCGATTTACTTTCATCGATCTCATTAATATCCGGACTAATATTTACCGACTGTAAATGAATACTGTAAACGCGAATGGTATCCTTATTTTTAACGATATCGGCATAGACAACATTGTTATCGGAATTTGGCAAAGCGATTTCTCCTTCATCAATAATTCTAAATTTAGAAAAAATAGCCTGACCAGTTTTGATTTTTTTTCCGTGCATAATAATGTGTCGGAACTTATAATCGTCTAACTCATAATCTGCCGATTTGGAATATTCCTGAAAACAGATGATATCCGGATTCTGTTCTTCAATAAAACGCTTGATGTTTTCTGCAACATTTTCGTTTGGCATCCAATTAAATAAATTGAATAATCGAACATTATAACTTAAAACAGTAAAGTCTGATTCTACTACCTCTTCGTTTTTCGATGTAAACTTGTAGAATTTTGTAAAAAACGTGTATCCGATCAAAAAAACAATGATCGATAAAAAAACCTGTCTTTTAAGTTGAATTGCCCAATACACTACAAACACCAGATTTAGCATTAAAAGTGTAGGCAAAATTAAGGTAAGAACCGACAAAAACGGAAACAGTTTAGGCGCCATAGAAGGCAATAAATAGCCCAACAATGTTAGCACAACCAACATTATGTTTAAAATATAGGCTATTTTATTAAACCATTTTAACTGTTTCATAAGTTTATTTCTGCTTAAACAAAAACTCTTTTTCTTCTTTTGTTAAACTGTCGTATCCCGATTTGCTAATTTTGTCTAAGATAACATCTATTTGTTTTTGAACGCTATTATCTGCCGAATTATTTTTGGGTTGATTGATTTTATTATGAACCGTTCGCAAATTGGTTTTTACTTTTGTTTTTTTAAGGTTGCTCACAGAAAATCCGCCTAACCATTTGCCGTAACAAAAACCAAAGATGCTTCCGCCTAAATGAGCTAAATTACCATTTGAATTACTTGTAAAAAACTGATAAATAATTAGCAGAATTAATATTAATGCAATGTAATAAATTGGCAAATTTTGAAAAATAATAACATTAACACGCATATTAGGTCTGTAAGCAAATACGGTAAAAAAAACAGCCATTACAGCACCCGAAGCACCACCTACATAGCTATTAATATCAAATATATTAGATAGAACAAAATAAAAAACACCGGCAAATATCCCTCCTAGAAAAAAAGCTTTTAGAAATTGTTTTTCATTAAAAAAAGTAAAAAATAACTGACTAAAAAAATACAGCATCAGCATATTAAACACTAAATGCATAATATCGCCATGCAAAAAACTGTATGTTACAAACTGCCAAATACGAAAATTAAATATTTTAAAGTCGCTAAACAATGCCAATTGTTCGATAATTGTTGTGTAAAAGCCTGTATCAACAAACTTCATAAGCATAACAAAAAGGCTTATTACGCTTAAAAGAATAATAAGTTTAATTTCTATGGACAGGTTTTTAATATCGAACTTTTGCATAATATGTTATTTATCCCAACGGAATTGATCGAACTGTTTTTTCTTCCAAAACCACATCAACAAGAAACCGACAAGCGCTCCGCCAATGTGTGCAAAATGACCTACGCCATCACCACCTTTCCCAAAAATAGCAGCGCCGTAAAATCCTAAAATTAGATCTAAAACCAGAATTCCCGGTACAAAGTATTTTGCTTTAATAGGCATTGGTATAAAAAGTAAAGCCAAACCTGCATTTGGAAACATAAAGGCAAACGCTACCAATAAACCGTAAATAGCTCCTGAAGCTCCTAAAGAAACTCCTGCATAAGACCTCATAAATGAATAAAATTTACTATCAGATAAATATTCTTTCCATCTTTGATCGAACATACCCTTATCAAGTAATTCATAAATTTCTAAATTCTTAAACCCATTCAAATTCAAAATATTCATAGCGTCATGAACAAAATAATATTTAAAAATAGAATCTAACAAGCAAGCACCCAGCCCACACAAAATATAGAACAATATAAACTTCTTGCCTCCCCAAATTTGTTCTAACACCGATCCAAATGAATACAATGCAAACATATTAAACAAAATATGTGTAAAATCAATGTGAATAAACATACGGGTAATAGGCTGCCAAAATTGAAAACCTGGGTTTTCAAAATAATACATTGGTAAGTAGTCTTTTAAAATTGGCATAAAAAAATTAGCCGCAACAAATATTATTACGTTAACAATTAATATTTGTTTTACTACTGGAGTAATCTGATTCATTACATAAATTTTTTATCAATATCTTCTACCTTCATGGTGATAAAAGTAGTTTTGCCAAAGGGCGATGTTTGCGGATCGTCGCATCCAAACAAACTGTTTACAATATTTTCCTGTTCTTTATCGCTTAAGTATGTGCCGGTTTTTACCGCCAAACTCTGTGCCAGCGATTTTGCAATTCTGTCGTGCAGAATATCAACGTCTGCAGGAGCATCGTCTTGCATATCGTTTAAAAGATCTTCTAAAACAATAGAAACCTCGCTTTCAGTAATCGACACCGGAATACCTAAAATTACAATTTTTTCATTAGAAATTTCATCGAATAAAAATCCCATCTGAACCAATTCATTCTGTAAATTTTTAAGCAGCTCCATTTCGTAAACACTGTAATACAAAGACAAAGGAAATAATAACTGCTGGCTTGCATTTTGCTTTACCGTGAACGAACGCATGTAATGTTCGTACAAAATTCGCTGATGTGCCCTGCGCTGATCGATTATAATCATGCCCGATTTTATTGGACTAATGATGTATTTTTTTTGAAACTGATACGATTGCTGATGATTGGTTGGTTGCGAAGAATCATCATCGAACAAAGATCCAGTGATTACTTCTTCATCAAACTGATGATTTGCCGATGTTAGAATGATTTCTTTTGCATCTGAAATACCTTCGTACAACGTTTCCCAACCGCCCGATTTGTGTTTACGATCTTGAAATGATGCATTGCTTTGAAATGAACTTACCGATGTTTTTGGTTTGATGCTTTCGAACGGATTAAAACCAGAACCCATTTGTCCTGCCAAACTGCTCCCCGATTTCATGCTTTCAAACGGATTGAAAAACGCATCAACTTCAACTGTGGGTTCGGTAGATTTGGTGCCTTCATAACTATAAGGAACTTCTAAATCCCCATCTTTCTGAAAATCCAACACCGGCGAAACATTAAACTGACCCAAACTATGCTTGATTGTTGCGCGTAAAATGGCGTACAACGCCTGTTCATCGTCAAACTTAATTTCGGTTTTTGTCGGGTGGATATTTATATCGATACTATTAGGTGGCAATGTTAAATACAAAAAATAACTTGGATGTGTGCCGTCTTTCAACAATCCTTCAAAAGCAGCGGTTACAGCGTGATGCAAATAGCCACTTTTTATAAATCGATCATTCACAAAAAAGAACTGTTCTCCCCTGCTTTTTTTAGCAAATTCGGGCTTTGCAACAAAACCATGAACCTCAACAATCTCAGTTGTTTCTTGAACGGGCACTAATTTTTCATTGGTTTTTCCGCCGAAAACATTTACAATACGCTGACGAAAATTAGATGCCGGCAAATTAAACATTTCACTGCCGTTGTTTATAAACGTAAACTGAATATTGTTATGTGCCAAAGCCACACGCTCAAACTCATCAATCACATGACGTAGTTCTACTTGATCTGACTTCAAAAAATTTCGTCGGGCAGGGATATTAAAAAACAGATTTTTAACCGAAAATGATGTTCCGCTTGGAGCCACAACAATTTCTTGTGATGTAATTTTACTGCCTTCAATAATTACCTGCGTACCTAATTCGGCAGTATGTTCTTTAGATTTTAGTTCTACATGCGCAATGGCGGCGATTGATGCCAATGCTTCGCCACGAAAACCTTTTGTCTGTAATTGAAATAAATCTTCGGCAATAGAAATTTTTGATGTTGCGTGACGTTCAAAACACATACGCGCATCAATTTCGTTCATTCCTTTACCGTCATCAATTACCTGAATAAGTGTTTTACCAGCGTCTTTAATTACCAGTTTAATAGCAGTTGCACCTGCATCTACGGCATTTTCGAGCAATTCTTTAACTACCGATGCGGGTCTTTGTACCACTTCGCCGGCGGCAATTTGGTTGGCAACGTGATCGGGCAATAAACGTATAACGCTTGACATGTATTGTTGTACTTTTTTTAATGATTTACAAAAATACAATTTTATACGGGAATTTACTTGCCAATGCCCTTTGCAGAAAGTTAAAGAAAACAAAAAAGCCCTGAAAAATTTCAGAGCTTTTGTATTAGATTAAAAAACAATATTTACATCCTCATAAATTTGTTCCCATTTATCATTTTTGAGAGCAAAAATAAAAAAAGAATATCCGTATAAATGACCATTACCATAAGCATTAACCATTAAATACGCTTTTTGCTTACTTTCTGAATAAATGATGTTAGACACTTGGAAATAAAAGCTATCATCTAAAGGTATTTCATTTAGCAGTTTTACCTTATTACTATTTATAACGACCTTTTGAGGTTTTGCTTTTAAAGCGTCATTATATAAATAATCTTGTTCATGAAACGTAAATAGTTCACTGTTTTTTTTAGCATTAAGAATACGAGTTTCAGAATGGTAATCTCCTTTACTTAAAATCTTTAAACTATCTATTAAGTCTTTTGAATAATAAATATTATGCTCATACTTAAATGTTTTTGAATGCAAAAGAAAATTTATGTTCAAAACCTCATAATAAATCATTTTTTCTTTTATACCCTCATCCATCCAATCAAAAAATTTAAAGTTTTCTTTGTTCTCAAATACAGATTTATAAATTTCACTCTCTTGAGAAAATCCCAAAACGGTTAAAAATAGAAAAATGATTGTTATTAGTTTTTTCCTCACGATTATAAGATAATGTCTTTCTCAATATATATTTGATCCCAACCTTTAGAGTCTTTTTTGAAAATAAGAAATGTTTTTCCAAAATAGTCTAAATCTTGAAATACACCTACATATAAAAATGCATATTGACCATCTGAAGAGTATATTATACTACTTATGGTGAAATAAATCCCTGTTTCAGGAAATGTTCTAATAATAGAAACATTATCATTAAATTTTAAAAATCTTTTTTCTCCGTTATTAATTGCTTGCTGATACAGGTATTCTTGTTCCTTATCATTAAATAGTTTTTTTAAATCTCTTTTTTTTAAATAAATAAGTGTGGTTATAAGGATGCCTATCATAATGCTTAATACTATCTATAATTTTAGTATCATTAATGTTGATATCTCTTATTTTAAAATAGTTTGTATTCCAACAATGTGTTTTATCATAAATCTTAAAAGTTATCAATTTATCTAAATTTGTTTCATCTAAAAAATTTAAATAATCAAAGTTATTTTTATCTTTAAATACCAATTTATAAATTTCACTCTCTTGAGAAAATCCCAAAGCACTAAAAAACAAGAAAGTAACTATTATTATTTTTTTCATCACAATTTTTAATTTAATGGTAACTCCCAAAAAAGATTTCTAATGCATCTTGAAACTATATTATGATTATTGTTGATGCGTTATATATTTATTAGAAACAACGTTTCAATTAGAATTTAGCTTACTTTACTTTTTGATGCCAAAAACTTTCATCATGTTCTTCCATTCTAAAACGGTAATCAACTCTTCGTTTATAATAATAATCACCTACTTTTTCTATTACGTAAAACTCAATCTTATTATTTTCAAAAAAATCATTTGCTATGATTGCCGATAACTTTTTACGATTTGTGATAGGATATTTTAGTTGTTTTAATTTTTCAACTTTTTCTGCTGTTCCATAACCAAAATCAATGTGTTTGTCATCTACACAAATTAGATAAGACTTAAATACAACATCCTTTTCATGTTTGTCTTTATAATTATCAAAAAGTATATAAATTTTATCTCCTTTTTTAGATTGAGAAAATGAAATGTTAGAAAAAACACAAAAACAAATTAATATGTATAATATACTTATCTTCATAATTAAGGTAAATTAATAGGTGCGTTATTATACCAAGAATTATAAGTATTTATGATATTATTTTTTTCTGTAATAATTGTATTGTTTAGGCATATCTTCATAAAATAAAATATTATTATTTCTAAATAATCCTATCATTCCTTCAAAGCTACTTTCAATCTCTTGAGTTGGTAGTTCGTGTAACAATCTTAATGTATCAAATCTGACAGAACAACTTTTCTCAAAAAAGACCCATTTACCCTTATTTTTCTTGGTTGTTTTGTTTTTGGTGTATATCTGTTCAAATGTTCCATCTGAATTAATAGTAAGATAATTTTTTACTCCGTTTTCATAACGGTTTTCATACACTCCAACAATATCTAAAGAATTGTTGCAATGGTCTCTGTTCATACAAGAACACATAAAAGAAGAAAATCCTAAAACAGCGAAAAATATTAAAAAGATTGTTATCAATTTTTTCATGGTAATTCAATAACTATAATTTCACTAATATAATTATTTTTTAAAAATCAATAAAAAACTTACACAAAAAAAGCCCTGAAAAATTTCAGAGCTTTTGTATTATTTATTTAATGCGATCATTTTTAATGCGGCAACCGCAGCTTCGGTTCCTTTATTTCCGTGGATTCCTCCACTTCTATCGATCGATTGTTGTTCGTTGTTATCGGTCAGAACACAAAAAATGGTTGGTACATCGTAGATTAAGTTTAAATCTTTAATGCCTTGTGTAACACCTTCGCAAACAAAATCAAAATGTTTGGTTTCGCCTTGTATCACGCAACCAATGGCAATAACAGCATCAAACTGTTCTAACTGGTGCATTTTTTTGCTTGCAAAAATCAATTCAAAACTTCCAGGAACATTCCAACGTACAATATTTTCAGGTTTCGCTCCACAATCAATCAATACATCGTAAGCGCCTTGAAACAAACCGTTGGTAACTTTATCGTTCCATTCCGAAACAACCAAACCAATCTTCAAATCTTTTGCATCAATTAAATCGGCTTTGTTGTATTCTGATAAATTTTTATTAGCTGTAGCCATAATTATTGAGCCATTCCTAAATAAACATCAATATTTGCAGCTTCTACAGAACCTTTGTAATTGTCTTTAATATTGGTAAACAATTTCAACGCTTCGTCTTTTTTACCTAATTCTAACGCCATTAAGCCGGCTTTGTAAGCGTAACGCGGCGTTGTAAAATCGTTTGTTGTATGTTCTGATGCTTTTTTGTAAAAATCAAAAGCTTCTTGTTGTTGGTTTAATTCTGCAAATGCATCGCCAATTGCCCCTAACGACATTGCTTTTAAGAACAAATCTTTAGAGTTAAACTGCTCTAAATGCTTAATTGCTTCTTTAAATTTACCCATATTAAGGTACGATGTTCCTGCGTAGTAATGCGCCAAATTAGCTGCATTTGTTCCGCTGTACTCTTCGGTAATTCCTAAAAAGCCCATTTTACCTTCGCCTCCATTCAAAGCTAAATTGTATAAAGAATCGGTTGCTTGTCCGTTAATAGCCTGATCGTAATATTGCTGTGCCTGGAACATTTCGTTTGCTGCTTCGTCTTCTTTTGGCTCTAAAATAAAATTAGTATAACCCAAATAACCAACTGCTACAACTGCCAATGCGCCAATTGCATAAAATACTTTTGACTGGTTTAATGTAAACCAATTGCCTATTTTATTTGCAGACGAATCTAAAGAATTAAATACTTCAGCTGTATCACTTTTATCGTTTAATACCGCCTGGTGTACGTTTTCTTCTTTTTCAACCTCTGGTTTTTCTGGTTTATAACCTCTTTTATTATATGTTGCCATAACGATGTAATAATTTTAATCTGGGCAAAAATAGGATTTTTATCTAAATTTAAAAGTCTATTTGTTAGATATTTTTCAGAAATTTGCTTTTTAATTCAATTAATAAAACTGCTTTTGTGAATTTAGAGCAAATACATATCCTTAATTTTAAAAATATTCCCGAAAAAACACTTCATTTTACTAAAAAAATCAACTGTTTTGTAGGAAAAAACGGTCAGGGAAAAACCAACCTGCTCGATGCTATTTATTATCTGGCATTTGGCAAAAGTTATTTTAATCCGGTGGCTTTGCAGAATATTAAGCACAACGAAGATTTTTTTGTGGTTGAAGGTACTTTTAACAAAACCGACAAGCGCGAACAAATTGTGTGCAGTTTAAAAAAAGGACAAAAAAAGGTTTTAAAACGCAACGGAAAAATTTACGATAAGTTTGCCGATCATGTAGGTTTGATTCCTTTGGTTATGATTTCGCCGAGCGATCAGGATTTGATTTCGGAAGGAAGCGAAACCCGCAGAAAGTTCATAGATTTGGTTATTTCGCAACAAAACAGTCAGTATTTGCAGCAGTTGATTCAATATCAGAAAGTATTGATGCAACGCAACGCTTTATTGAAATATTTTGCTTTAAACCGAGTTTTCGAAACGGATACTTTAACGATTTATAACGAACAACTGCATCATTTAGGAACGGAAATTCATAAGAAACGAAGTGAATTTATTGAAGAATTTAATCCGATTTTTCAAAAATACCACCAACAAATTACAGGTAATAGTGAATCGGTTGAAATTAAGTATGAAAGTCAGCTGCATGAAAAACCTTTATCGGATCTTTTTACTGATTTTTTACAGAAAGACCGCGTGCTGCAATATACATCGGTAGGGATTCATAAAGATGATTTACTGTTTGAAATCAACGGACATTCCATTAAAAAATACGGATCGCAAGGTCAGCAAAAATCATTATTGATTGCTTTAAAATTGGCACAATTCGATTTTATTAAAAAGCAAAGCGGCGTACTACCCATTTTATTGTTCGATGATATTTTTGACAAGCTGGATGCCGATCGCGTGCAGCAGATAATCGAAATGGTTAACAACGCCACTTTTGGTCAGCTGTTTATTACCGATACACATGAAGATCGAACGGAACTTATTGTAAAATCGACCAATTTAGATTACGAAATTTTTAAAATATCTAACTAAACAAAAAGGGTTTTTCGTTTATTTGTACAAATTTTCAGCTATGCAGTTCAATCAGTCTTTAAAAAATTACAATACGTTTGGCATCAGTGTAAATGCAGCCGCTTTTGTTGATATTACATCGGTAGATCAGTTAAAACAAGTCATTCAGCAAAATAACAATAAATTGCCTTTGTTTATTTTAAGCGGCGGAAGCAATATGCTACTTACAAAAAAAGATGTTGACGCGCTGGTTTTACATTTAAATACCAAAGGAATTGAAGTTGTAAACGAAGACCATGATTTTGTGTGGATACAAGCACAAGCGGGCGAAATTTGGCACGACTTTGTTTTTAACACAGTTGATAGAAATTTAGGCGGATTAGAAAATTTATCATTAATTCCCGGAAAAGTAGGCTCTTCTCCTATTCAGAATATTGGTGCGTATGGCGTAGAAATTAAAGATACTTTTCACAGCTTAACTGCTTTAAATTTGGAAACTTTGCAAATTGAAACTTTTGCAAATACCGATTGTGAATTTGGTTACCGCGAAAGTGTTTTTAAAAACAAGCTAAAAGACAAATACATTATAACATCGGTTACTTTTAAACTAAAAAAAGCACCACATATTCTGCATACATCGTACGGAGCCATTCAACAGGAATTGGATATTATGAATATTTCAAACCCAACGATTAAAGATGTAAGCAATGCGGTAATCGCAATTCGTCAGTCTAAATTACCAGATCCAAAAGAAATTGGTAACAGCGGAAGTTTCTTTAAAAATCCGGTGATCGATAAAAAATTGTATCAATCATTATTAGAAAAAAATCCGGATATTCCACATTATCCTGTGAACGATACTCAAGTTAAAGTTCCGGCGGGCTGGTTAATTGAACAAGCTGGTTTAAAAGGCTACCGCAAAGGCGATGCCGGCGTACATACAAAACAGGCATTGGTATTGGTTAATTATGGCAACGCAACTGGCGAAGAACTAATTAATCTGGCTAAATATGTGCAAGCAACTGTTTTGCAGAAATTCGGAATTGAAATTAGCCCCGAAGTGAATATTATTTAATTTTTAAACTTGTAGTTCGTTAACATTTAAAGTATTTTTGCAGCTATTAAAAGCACCCTATGGCATTAACACTACTTTATATTTTAGCAGGATTATTTATTGTTTTACTGGTATATTATTTGGGCATTTTTGCAGGATCGATATTTAGCAAACCGCACGAAACCAACGCCAAACGCATACCGATTTCGGTTATTGTGTATGCTAAAAACAACAGTGCCGAATTGCGTAATTTATTGCCTGTTTTATTAAATCAGAATTACCATCAGTTTGAACTGGTTCTAGTAAACAATGCTTCTACTGACGATACGCTGCACTTAATTAAAGAATATGCTTTGATGTATCCGAACATTAGAATTGTTGATGTAGTGAACAACGAAACTTTTTGGGGAAATAAAAAATACGCTATTACCTTGGCAATTAAAGCCAGCAAATACGAATATCTGGTTTGTATTGATGCCGATAAAAAAATCCAATCAAACAACTGGCTGGTTCAGTTAACATCTCACTTTACCTTAAACAAAACAATTATTTTAGGATCGTTTTTTTACCGCAAACAAAAAGGGTTCTTCAATAAATACTTGCGCTTTTTCCATACAATACAGCAAATACAATCAGTTGCGTGGACAAAAATCAGTCAGCCTTACAGTTTAAATCTGCAGCAAATCGCCTTTAAAAAAGAAGATTTTTACAACGTAAACGGTTTTATCAACCACATGCAGAAGCCTTTATTCATGAACGAATATCTGGTGAACGATGCATCAACATCAAAAAACACCACTATTTGCGAACATCCCGATGCAATGATTGAAGCCGAAACTTTAAACCGTAACGATTTCAAGACATTTAAAAATCAGCAAATCAAACTATTATCAAACCTTAAAGGGTCTGCAGCATTTAAAATTAAACTTTTTAATTTACTGCAATTTTTATTTATCGCAACTGCCATTGCATCGTTCATAACCCTTGAATATTGGTACGTCACGCTTGCAATTGTACTTTTACGTTACCTTATTGTCTGGATATTATTTGCAAAAGCAGCTAAAAAATTCCGTTACAACGATCTTGCTTTTTACTTTCCTTTGTTCGATTTGTTTTATATCTTTATGCAGATTCAACTATTTTTAGGAAATCTTTTCAAAAAATCAACAACGTAACGTGGCACAAAAACCGATAAATGAAATCGCAGTATTAATAGAAAATGCAAAAACAGGAAGTCAGACTGCTTTTACTGCCCTGTTGGATATTTATTGGACAGAAGTGTATCATTTTATCTTGAAAAGAACCGAAAATGAAACCGACGCCGAAGATATTACCATTGAAACTTTTGCCAAAGCGTTTGATAAACTTTCACAATACAAAACCGAATTTGCGTTTAATACGTGGCTGATTGCCATTGCAAAAAATGTTCATATTGATTTAATTAGAAAGCGAAAAAGCAATGATATGGTTAATTTAAACGAAAATGAAGAATATTTGTTTGATACCCTTGCAGATGAAGACACCTTGGAAGACCAATTGATTTACGAACAAAATCTGGCGACTTTAAAACTTTGCATTAAACAGTTAAAACCTCATTATCAGCAAATTATTCAGTTGCGCTATTTTCAGGAGCGAAGTTATAACGAAATTGCCGAAATAATCAACGAGCCTTTAAACAATGTAAAAATTAAGATTTTGCGTGCCAAAAAACTGTTGACTGAATTGATTAAAAAGCAAAACGAACAGCTTTAAAAACGACATTTTTTGAACTTTTATTGAATTATTTTTGAACGATTAAATCAAACAAAAATGAGAAAAGTAATTTTAGATTTAGCGGTTAGTTTAGACGGTTTTATTGAAGGATCAAACGGAGAAATAGATTGGTGTATCATGGATGATGATATGAATTTTGATGGATTTCTATCTAATATCGATACCATTTTTTATGGCAGAGTAAGTTATGATTCATGGGGAAATTATCAACCTGATAACAATGCCGATGCTTCTGAAAAAGCATTTTGGCAAAACATTCATTCAAAAAAGAAATATGTTTTTTCGAGTGAAATCAGAAATGATGAAAATGCCACTTTTATAAATTCTGACATTGCCGATAAAGTTGCCGACATTAAAAATCAATCGGGAAAAGATATTTGGCTTTACGGCGGTGCAAGTCTAATTCAAACTTTTATTCAGCTAAATTTAATCGATGTTTATAGAATTTCGGTTCATCCCATAGCTTTAGGAACAGGAAAACCGTTATTTGAAAATCTTACCAGCCGCCTGAATTTAGAACTCACACAAACCAACACATTTAAATCGGGCGTTGTACAATTGATCTACGAACCTTTAAAAGATTAAAAATGGTCGAACTATTCAAAGCACATTTAGATAAATTTGTTTCGATAACCGATGCTGAATTCTCGGAAATTATTTCATTTTTTGAAGTAAGATCGGTTCGTAAAAAGGAAAATCTTTTGGAAGAAGGACAAATCTGTAAAGAACATTTTTTTGTTCTGAAAGGTATTTTACGCAAATTCTACATGAACGAAAAAGGATCTGAACAAACTACCGAATTTGCTATTGAAAACTGGTGGATGACAGATAATATGGCATATGAACATCAGCTACAAACCGAATTTTATATTCAGGCAGTTGAAAAAACAGAACTTTTAGTCATCACCCAAAAAAATCAGGAATTGCTTTTAAGTCAATTTCCGCAGTTAGAACGTTATTTTCGATTTGTTTACCAACGTGCGTATGCTGCCGCACAAATGCGTATTAAATATATTTTCTCTTTTGCTAAAGACGAATTTTATTTTCAGCTTTTAAAGAAACATCCCGAATTTGTTCAGCGTGTTCCTCAATATCTTATCGCATCTTTTTTGGGTTTTACACCTGAATATTTAAGTGAAATTCGCAAAAAAAATCTTTCTTAAACCAGTTTAAGTTTTTACATGTAACTGTTTCTCAACTTTGTATCAGATAAAAATTAAGAAATCATGACAAAACGTATTAACATCAACAAAGTAGCACCACAGGCTTATAAAGCAATGATAGGATTAGAAATGTATCTTGCTAACGTAGAAATTTCAAAATCATTAAAAGAACTGATTAAAATTCGCGCATCGCAAATAAACAATTGTGCTTATTGTATTGATATGCACACCAAAGATGCATTGAAAAATGGGGAAACCAACCAACGTATTTTTCTGTTGAGTGCATGGAAAGAAGCAAAATCTTTTTATACCGAAGAAGAACAAGCCGTTTTAGTAATGACCGAAGAAATTACCATGATTAGCCAAAACGGATTAAGCGAAGAAGCTTACGAAAATGCTTCAAAATTCTTTAGCGAAACTCAAATTGCAGAAATCATCATGGCAATTGTAACCATTAACGCATGGAACCGAATTGCAGTGAGCACGCATTTGCAGGTTGGGGAATTTTAATTTTTTTGATTAAGTGTATGATTAAGGATGAGATCCCGAATCAAGTTCGGGATGATTCTTAACTCTCAACAACACAATCTCATAATATTTTACAAAAACTCCGATCAGCTGATCGGAGTTTTTTATTTCATTAATATTTGTTGTAATTCTTGTAAAGTAACGTTTTGTTGTTCGCCTGAATTTAAGTTTTTCAAACCAAAAATATTTTGCTGCATTTCGGTTTCGCCAACAATCACGGCGTATTTAATTCCTTTTTTCTCGGCAAACTGAAATTGTTTTGCCATTTTAGCTTTATCGGGATACAATTCTGCATTCACTCCGGCTTCACGCAAATCGCGAATAACTTTTAAGCAGTATTTAGCTTCGTTATCGCCAAAATTCAGGAACAAAACATCGGTAACATTTGAAACGGTTTCAGGAAAAACATTTAATTCTTCGATAACCAGATAAATTCTGTCTAAACCAAACGAAATACCAACTCCACTCATATTTTTCAAGCCAAAAATTCCTGTTAAATCATCGTAACGACCACCGCCACCGATTGATCCCAACTTAACGGTTTCTGGTGCTGTAACTTCAAAAATGGCTCCGGTATAATAATTTAAACCACGTGCTAACGTAACATCTAAATTCAATGTTGCTGATTTCAAACCTAATTCTTCCACGGTTTCGCAGATAAATGTCAGCTCGTCAACTCCTTTAGTCCCTTCAACCGATGATGCTAATAATTCGCGTAGCTGATTCAGTTTTTCGGTTAACGATCCATTAAAATTAAATAACGGTTGTATTTTAACCAAAGCTTCTTCTGAAATTCCTTTAGCCACCATTTCGGTTTTAACACCATCTTCGCCAATTTTATCTAACTTATCTAAAGCAACAGTAAAATCAATTAGTTTATCGCTTGCACCAATAACTTCGGCAATTCCCGACAATATTTTTCGATTGTTGATTTTAATGGTAACTCCTTCTATCTTTAAATCGCTGAATACAGCATCATACAACTGCACCAATTCTATTTCCTGCCATAAAGATGTTGATCCAACAACATCGGCATCGCATTGATAAAATTCGCGGAAACGACCTTTTTGCGGACGATCTGCACGCCAAACCGGCTGAATTTGGTATCGTTTAAAAGGAAACTCCAATTCGTTTTGGTGCTGCACCACAAAACGAGCAAACGGAACGGTTAAATCGTAACGCAATGCTTTTTCAGATATTTGAGAAGTAATTTTTAAACTATTTTTAGTTTGCAGAAATTCCTCATTGGTTTTCGCTAAAAAATCGCCCGAATTTAAAATCTTAAAAATTAAACGGTCGCCTTCTTCCCCGTATTTTCCCATTAAGGTTTCAGAATTTTCAAACGAAGGTGTTTCAATTGGTTGAAAACCGCTGCGTTCAAAATGCTTTTTTATAACAGACATGATGTATTGACGCTTTGCTACTTCGATCGGAGAAAAATCTCTTGTTCCTTTTGGAATACTTGGTTTTTGTGCCATTTTAATTTTTATTTATGCAAATATAGTAGTTATAGACTGAAAGTTGTAAAGTTGAAAGTCGAAAGTTTACTTGATTGGGAAGTCTGCCTTCATCATTCGATCATTAGCAATAAAATCTTTTTTAAGTTCGATTGATTTGAAATATTTCGAAACCATTTCTTTCATTTCATTCCCCAAATATTGATTGATTTCAAAAAAAAGCATTCCGTTTTCATTCAAACTTTTATGTGCTAATTGCGTAATTTTTCGGTAAAAAATCAACGGATCGTTATCATCTACAAACAATGCCAAATGCGGTTCGTGCTGCAATACATTTTCGTTTATTTCTGCTTTTTCCAAATTTCGAACGTATGGCGGATTGGATATAATGATATCATAAGCATCTAAACCTTCTGTTTGTAAAATATCCTGCTGAATAAAAGTAACCTCAGCTTGCAAATTCACTGCATTTTGTTTTGCAATTTTTAATGCTTCAACCGAAACATCGATCGCCGAAACAATTGCTAACGGAAATTCTTTTTTAATGGTTATAGGAATACAGCCCGTTCCTGTGCCAATGTCCAAAACTTGCCATTTTTTTTGCGGCTGCTTTTTCATTTCGGTTAAAATCCAATCTACCAATTCTTCAGTTTCTGGTCGTGGAATTAATGTTGCAGGCGAAACCTTAAAATCGTATCCAAAAAAATTAGCCTGTTGCGTAATATATTGAATGGGTTCATTATCTTGTAAACGATTGAAAACTTCGTCTATTTTTTGCTGATTTTCAATCAAAATCGATTCATTTCCATTCAAAACAACGTCGGCTTTACTGTATTTCAATGCAAATTCCATTGCCATGTTGAACAAATTCAATCGCTCTGTTTCATCATAAAAAGCAGGAAGTTGGTCTAGAAATCGTTTTTTATAATCGTTTACCGTCATCTTTTTTTAATTTTGTAAAAAATTCGCCATGCACACACACGAACAATTTATGTACCGCGCTTTGTTTATTGCACAGAAAGGTTTGCCCGCTGCCATGCCAAATCCGTCGGTTGGTGCGGTAATTGTTCACAAAGATACAATTATTGGCGAAGGTTCAACGAGTGCTTTTGGTGGATCGCATGCCGAAGTGAACGCAATAAATTCGGTTAAAAATAAAGAACTTTTAAAAGAAAGCACCATTTATGTTACGCTGGAACCTTGCAGCCATTACGGAAAAACGCCGCCTTGTGCCGATTTAATCGTAAAAATGCAGATTCCGAATGTAGTGATTGGTTGTGTGGATCCTTATGCGGAAGTTGCTGGAAAAGGCATCGATAAATTGAAAAATGCAGGTGTAAATGTTATTGTTGGAATTTTAGAGAAGGAATGTATCGACAGTAACAAACGATTTTTTACATTTATTCAGAAAAAAAGACCTTATATTATTTTAAAATGGGCAGAATCGGCAGATGGATTTATTGCTCCGATGGAAAAGAACGAACAAAAACCCGTTTGGATTTCGAACAATTATTCCCGACAATTGACGCACAAATGGCGCAGTGAAGAAATGGGCATTTTGGTTGGAACAAAAACCGTTTTAGATGATAATCCTTCACTTACAACTCGAGATTTTGTTGGAAAGAATCCGGTTAGAATTTATATTGATGCGAATCATAAAATTGATGCATCGTTTGCAATTACAAATGCTGAAAGTAAAACCATTTGTTTGTGTGCGGAATTTCCTTTAAATCCGATCGATCAAATCATTTATAAAAAGATTGATTTTGATAATTTACCTGCCGAAGTGAATAGAATTTGTGTGGAAGAAAATATTCAATCGATAATTATTGAAGGTGGATCGCAAACCTTACAGCAGTTCATTGATGCTAATTTTTGGAACGAAGCCAGAGTTTTTAAAAGCGATGTAATTTTGAAAGAAGGCATAAAATCTGTTGAATTAAAAAATGCTGTGCAGATTTCTACACAAAAAATTCAGAACAACATTTTAACCTACTACAAAAACCCAAATAATGACTGATACTTACAAAACAATAGAAAAACCAAGCGACGAAGTGTTGTTTAAAGAAAAAAACAGCAAGTTTTTCGGCTATGCTTTTCCGGTTCAGTCAGAAAATGAGGTCAAAGAAATTTTAGATCAACTTAAAAAGCAACATTATACGGCACGGCATTGGTGTTACGCTTATCAAATTGGTACAAAAACAAAAATTTATCGTGCCAATGACGATGGCGAACCCAACAACAGTGCAGGAATGCCCATTTACGGACAAATACAATCTTTCGATGTTACAAACGTTTTGGTAGTCGTAGTTCGATATTTTGGTGGTGTAAAGTTAGGCGTTGGGGGTTTGGTTACAGCTTATAAAACCGGAGCGCAAATGGCTTTGGAAACGGCTGAGATTGTTGAAAAAACAATAAACACACACTTTTTTATTCGGTTTGATTATAAAAACATGAATAAAGTAATGCGCGTTATTAAAGAAAAAAACCTGAATGTTGTAAATCAGGTTTTAGAATTGGATTGTTTGATTGAGATATCATGCAGATTGACTCAAAAAGAGGAAATCTTTAATGCGTTCAATCATATTTTTGAAGTTTCTATTACAGAAAAAGAGGATTAATTTTTCCATTTACCAAAGATGCACGAATTCATCTAGTTATATCAACAACAAAAATTTTAATCTTATAAATTGTGTAATTTGTCATCTGTGAATCTGTGGCAATTCAATTTTAATCGTATTTAAAATTCAAAAGCTGTTCTTCAACCAACATTCTAAATCCATCTGAATCTATTTTAGTACCATCGTTAATAAAATCCATCATGCGTAAAGCGAAATACGGAGCTTTTGCTTTTGGCAACTTATAGTTTTCATAAAGAAAATCAGCAGAATAAACCTTTAAAAATCGCTCCATAACCTGTATTTCACGTTCTACCGAAAGTGCTTTTTTATTTGTTTTTGCCCTACCAGTAAGTTTATTTACAAAACCATCAAGTTTAATATTTCCTGTTGCAGAATAATTATCCTTGTAGGTAATCTGATTGTCTTTCTTAACGGCACGCTCTGTTTTGGTTAAATTGGGCGAAGTTCCCAAACCCAATTTACTGTTCATGTTGGTATATTCAATTTCCAATTCGTCTAAAACAGTAGAATCGGTTAAAAGCACGTTTAAACTTTTTCTATCAATTACCTTTTGCGAAACATCAATCGTTTCTACAATTGTTCCGTTTACATAAAACGTTAATTTATCGTTTACATTTAAAGGAATGGTTTTATAAACATTTTGTCCCAGTTCCATAACCGGATCATTATTATGTTTTATTGCAATTTGCACTTCTTGGGTTGGGTTGTACACTCGTGCTTTTAAAACAACAGGTGTTTGTGCCATTAAAAATCCCGAACAAAACAAAAATAACATTAAAATAAACTTTTTCATAGTTGTAATTTTTTTGTAGAATTTACGATTTTTTGTTTGTTCGTAAAAAAGTTTTTTTGCTTTTAACAATATTTACACGTTTATTAATTTTTCAAGGTAATCGGGTACCGAAATTGGTCGTTTTGTTTTCACATCAACAAATACCAAAACTGTTTGCGCAGTTGTTAATAACTCGCCCTTTTGGTTGATAATTTCATAGGTAAATTCAATCTTTACGCCACCTAAAAAAGCCAGTTTGGTTATTACAGTTAGTTCATCATCGTAGTACGCAGGTTTCTTGTAGTTCATGTTTAAAGAAACCACCGGAAGCATTACTCCGCTATCTTCAAGCTCTTTATACGAAACCCCTTTGTTTCTAAGCCATTCCACACGTCCCATCTCAAAATATTGGGCATAATTTCCATGGTAAACCACCCGCATTTGGTCGGTCTCTGCGTATCGCACACGTATGCTAATTTTGTGTTCCTGCATAAAAAAATAGTTTCAAAAATTTTATAATTCGAATAAAAAATTACTTACAATATTATTTCTAAAAATCAAATAGTAAAATCATTTTTTTTGATGATTTTTATTCACATATTTGTAAATGTAAATGTGTTTTATGTAACTCTCTAAAACACTATTAGTAAACACTATTATCTCTAATAAAAATGCTTGATTATACACAAGAAACCGCAATATCTGTTTGGAATCGTTGTCTGCAATTCATAAAAGACAACATTGGCGACCAGGCGTTCAAAACTTGGTTTGAACCAATTGAGGCTATTGAGTTAACTGAAAATGCTTTGTATATTCAAGTTCCTAGTAAATTCTTCTATGAATGGCTAGAAGAACATTATGTAAAGGTATTAAAATCTGCATTACAAAAGGAACTTGGTTCTAAAGCAAAGTTACTTTACAAAATTAAAATGGAGAATACTTCGGGAACAAAACAACCGTTTACCGAGCAATTACCTAGTACCCAGAGAGAACCTGTTAAAACCCAGGAATTAGATGTTCCTGTACAGACAAAAAATCCCGAATTAAAAAACCCGTTTGTAATTCCCGGAATTAGAAATGTTAAGATAGAATCGCAGTTAAATTCTAACTACAGTTTTGATAATTTTTTGGAAGGTGAATCGAACCGTTTGGCTCGTAGTGCCGGTATGGCAGTTGCCAACAAACCGGGCGGTACCGCTTTTAATCCGTTATTAATTTACGGTGGTGTTGGTTTGGGAAAAACGCATTTGGCTCATGCGATTGGTGTAGAGATTAAAGAGAAACATCCTGAAAAAACCGTATTATATATTTCGGCAGAAGTTTTTACGCAGCAATATGTTGATTCTGTTAGAAAACAAACCCGTAACGATTTTATTTATTTCTATCAGTTGATCGATGTTTTGATTGTTGATGATATTCAGTTTTTATCTGGAAAATCGGGTACACAAGATGTGTTTTTTCACATTTTCAACTATCTGCACCAAAACGGAAAACAGGTTATTTTAACTTCCGATAAAGCTCCGGTTGATATGCAGGATATCGAACAGCGTTTGTTATCTCGTTTCAAATGGGGACTTTCCGCTGAAATTATGCACCCCGATTTTGAAACCAGAGTAAATATTTTAAAGAATATTTTGTACCGCGATGGTGTTGAAATGAATAATGATGTGGTTGAATACGTTGCAAAACACGTAAAAACAAATGTCCGCGAGTTAGAAGGAGCTATTATTTCGTTAATTGCACAATCGTCTTTCAACAAAAAAGAAATCACGGTTGATCTGGCTAAAAACGTCATTGAAAAATTCGTTAAAAATATTCGTAAAGACATTTCTATAGATTACATTCAAAAAATAGTTTCCGATTATTTTGAGTTGGATATTGAAACGCTTTGTTCAAAATCGCGTAAACGAAACATTGTACAAGCACGCCAATTAGCTATGTTTTTTGCAAAGAAATACACCAAATCGTCGTTGGCAAATATTGGTTCGCAAATTGGCGACCGCGATCACGCTACGGTTTTACACGCTTGCAAAACCGTTGACAATTTATTGGAAACCGATAAAGAGTTTAAAGCACATTTCGAAGATATCAACAAAAAACTATCAATGTAATGGCGAAAATATTAATGGTTTGTTTGGGGAATATTTGCAGATCGCCGTTGGCAGAAGGCATTTTAAAGTCTAAATTAAAATCTGACGTGTTTTTTGTGGATTCTGCAGGTACAGGTGCTTGGCATTCTGGCGAATTACCCGATAAAAGATCTATTGCCGTTGCTAAAAAATATGGTATCGATTTAACCAATCAACGTGCACGTTTATTTTTGGTGGAAGATTTTGAAAAGTTTGATCATATTTATGTAATGGATCAAAGTAATTACAAAAATGTATGCCGTTTGGCACCAAATAGCGAAGCAATTAGCAAAGTACAATTAATTTTAAACGAAATTCATCCCGATAAAAACCTAGAAGTTCCCGACCCCTATTATGGTGGCGACAATGGTTTTGATGATGTTTATAATATGTTGAACGATGCTTGCGAAAAAATAAAAATAAAATTAGAAAACGCTTAATGGCGTTTTTTATATTTACAGATATGACAACATTAGGCACCTTATATTTAATACCGGTAATGTTAGGAGACGAAACTCCTGCTGCAGATGTTTTACCAGCAAGTGTAATGCGCGCTGTTTCGCTGATTGACACTTATGTAGTTGAAAACAGCAAAGTTGCCCGCAAGTTTATTAAAGCTATTGATCCAACTAAAATTCAGGCTAATTTAAATTTGTTTGAACTGAATAAACATACCGATGCTAAAGAATTAAAATCATTCATTCAACCTTTGTTAGAAGGCAAAAATATGGGTTTAATGAGCGATGCCGGTTGCCCGGGTGTTGCCGATCCAGGTGCTGTTATTGTTGCAATGGCTCATGAAAAAGGCATTAAAGTAGTTCCGCTTACTGGTCCGTCTTCTATCCTACTTTCATTGATGGGGTCAGGTATGAACGGACAATCGTTTACTTTTAATGGCTATCTTCCTATCGATAAATCAGAAAAAAAGACGATGTTGAAAAATCTGGAAAAATGGTCGTTTGAAAGAGATCAATCGCAACTTTTTATCGAAACTCCTTACAGAAACAATCAATTGATGGAAGAAATGGTTCAAACTTTAAATCCAAATACTTTGTTGTGCGTTGCCTGCGATTTAACCTTGCCAACCGAAATTATGCTGACAAAACCAATTAGTTTCTGGAAAAAACATAAAATAGATTTACACAAACGTCCGTGTATTTTTATTATTCATAAAAAATAAGCGAGACCCAACGTTTCGCTATTTTTTTATTCCATATAAAAAACCTAATCGCATACGAATCAACATCTTCTTTACAAAATTCCAAAAAAACGTATGTTGTAAAAATATCGTTCCAATAATAATCAGCAATACTTTGTAAACAGGCAAAATTAAAATTAACGACAATGGCCAGTAAATTAACGGATGCATACTTTCTTTTGTGATACCGATCAATTCTAAAACCGGACGTGTAATATACGCCGATGTACTGCCTGTGATAGCAAATACCACTAAAATTACGATAAACTGAAAATTAGATGTAATTCCCCACTTTTGTTTTAACGAAGCCATAATTCATTTTTTGTCGATGCAAATTTACGAATAATTTAATCTAATCGTAAATTATTAACTTGCTGAAAATAAAATAAATAGTGATAAAGCATGTAATTTACTTCGTATCCGTAATGGGTTTGCGAATTATAATCAATTGTATATTCAATAACACTGTTCATTCTACCGGCGTGCGCATTCCATTCCTGAACCCATCTTCGGTTTTTATTTTCTAAAAAAGTAATAGAATAATGATCTTTAGGTTTCCGGTTTGTGCTAAACCATCGTTCAAAACCATTATCCATGATAATCACTTCGTATTCCAAATCGGGATTCGATAGCGTTACTTTACCGTTTTCAATTTTAGTCGTTCCTTTATCAACAGCATCGGTTTTAGGTTGCACCACACAACTCATAAAACTCAACCCCATAATTCCTAAAAATAGATTCACTGTTTTCATTTTTTTATTCTTTAAGATAAGTGTACATTTGTTATCTAACAAAAATCATACAAAAATGGTTACTACAGATCAAATAAAGGGTCTTATTGATCGCCTTGGTGCGTTAAGGAGGTATCTTTGACATCGATCAGAAATTAATTGAGATACAAAACGAGGAAGAAAAAACGTTTGCTCCCGATTTTTGGAACAACGCCAAAGAAGCCGAAATTTTGGTTCGAAACATTCGATCTAAAAAGAAATGGGTAGAAGGTTACCAAAGTGCGCAAAGCAATGCCGAAGAACTGCAGGTTTTAATGGATTTTTTTGCTGAAGGAGATGCAACGGAAGAAGATGTTCAAAAACAATATGAAGCAACAGTGGAAATTGTTGAAGATTTAGAGTTTAGAAATATGCTTTCGGACGAAGGTGACAGCATGAGTGCCGTTTTACAAATTACTGCCGGTGCCGGCGGAACAGAAAGTTGCGATTGGGCTGCCATGTTAATGCGTATGTATTTAATGTGGGGCGAAAAAAACGGTTACAAAATCAAGGAATTAAACTTTCAGGAAGGCGACGTTGCCGGAATAAAAACGGTTACGTTAGAATTTGAAGGCGAATTTTCTTTCGGATATTTAAAAGGCGAAAACGGTGTGCATCGTTTGGTTCGAATTTCTCCGTTCGATAGCAATGCGAAGCGTCATACATCCTTTGCGTCGGTATATGTGTATCCGTTGGCAGATGACACTATTGAGATTGAAATAAATCCGTCTGATATTTCGTGGGAAACCATGCGGTCATCGGGTGCAGGCGGACAAAACGTAAATAAGGTGGAAACAGCCGTGCGTTTACGCCACCACCCTACCGGAATTATTATTGAAAACTCTGAAACTCGTTCGCAGCTCGACAACAAAACCAAAGCCATGCAGTTGCTTAAATCGCAATTGTACGAAATTGAGTTGAAGAAACGACAAGCAAAACGCGATGAAATTGAAGCCAACAAAATGAAAATTGAATGGGGATCGCAAATCAGGAATTACGTGATGCATCCTTACAAATTAGTAAAAGATGTTCGCACGCAATTTGAAACCAGCGATGTTGACAGTGTAATGAACGGCGGAATTGATCCGTTTCTTAAGGCTTATTTAATGATGATGGGGCAAAAAGAAGAAAATTAAATCCATAAAAAACTCCTAAATTTCTTTAGGAGTTTTTTTAACCAAAATTTGTAAATTGAGGTGAAATATATTCGTACTTAATAGCTTGTGACAACATTTTTGCCATTTCAATTATTGATTTTTTACTTGATTCATCAATTAAGTAATAAACAAATTCTTGATTATTATTCATGTTCATTGGATCATTTTCAGTAACAATATAACCATATTTATCAGCCTGGATTTGTAAAGCAGATATTTCTGATTCATTTTGCAGCTTAACAACAATAATATTTGTTTCCTTCATTATTGAATACTTATTTGATCCTTCAATTACTTTTCGTACATTATGCACTTCAGAAATATTTTGGATTTGACTGATGTATTCATTTAACTTTTCGCAAGATAAATTTCCTTCTTTAAAATATCCAAAAACAACTTTAGCAGTATAAGTTGAAAACATATCTGGATAAATAGCAGTAATTATTCCTTCTGAATTAAGTGGTAAATCAAATAAAGAAATCTCCTTTAACCTATTGCTTATAACATTATCAGAAACTCTATAATCAAATTCTATAGCTATTACATTATTTTTTATATCATTGACTAATTGTTGATCTTTTTGATAATAAGAAACAACTTGTTCGTTACAAGGATTGATTACATTATCATCTGAAGAGCAAGAAACAACACAAAGAATGGCAAAAATTGATAGTAGTTTTTTCATGTTTAAAATTTTAAATCGAACCATCCGTCACGAACAGCATATACGTTCCCTCTATCATCTGCACAATCATAACTAAATTTTGCCGCTATAATTCTGTTGGTATAATCAAGTTTTTCAATTTTAATAGTCCCTCCTATTTCATTGTTTGTAGAACAACTTACATAAGGAATGTTTGGTCCATAAAATTCATTAGATGCCTTAACATTAGAATTTAGATTTCCTTTTATTGAGTATGTTTTTCCTTCTTCAAAACCAGTAGAAGAAGAAAGCGACAAAGTAGAATATTCATTATTTTTTCCTAACTTAAAATAAATCCATGTGTTTGCTTTAGATACATTACACATAATTTCTTTAGCATCCTCGTCAGAATCAAATGAAGACATTCTTTTTCCGTTAAACGTATATTCAACGGAATTACTTCCATTCATTGTTAACGGCAATTGTTTTTGATCATCATCAGAAGAACAAGAAAGAATTACAAAAGATGTAATAAGAGCAATTATTTTTTTCATAAGTTTAATTTTGTAAAATATAAAAACTCCTAAAGAAATTTAGGAGTTTTTGTTTTATGAGCCTCTGGAGGGACTCGAACCCACGACCTGCTGATTACAAATCAGCTGCTCTAGCCAGCTGAGCTACAGAGGCAAAATGTTGTTGTAAATTCAGAAAAAAATCAAATTGAAAATTTTGAGCCTCTAGAGGGACTCGAACCCACGACCTGCTGATTACAAATCAGCTGCTCTAGCCAGCTGAGCTACAGAGGCAAAATAATATTTTCAATTTGATTAAGAACTTGAGCCTCTGGAGGGACTCGAACCCACGACCTGCTGATTACAAATCAGCTGCTCTAGCCAGCTGAGCTACAGAGGCGACTCATTTACGGTTGCAAATATACTGCTGTTTTTTAATTCTGCAAGTGCTTCCGTAACTTTTTTGTCGGTTTTTTTTAACTATAAAGCGTTAATTTTTTCAACCAATTGATTTGCAGTCCCTTCTAAATCTGTATAGATTGCTTTAAAGTGTGCTTTTTTATTTTCTGCTTTTTTATCGTTTACACGCTCTATTAAAGCATCAAATTGTGTAATTGCTTCATCGATAATTGCTTGCGATTCATCTGTTGGTTTTCCTGCTGTAGAAAGCTCCCAAATGTAAACTGCTTCAATAATATCACCCAATACAAAATTGATATCTTTTTTTAAAGTTCTAACGTTTGCCATAATTCAATAATTATAATTTATTAATAAATACTTCTAATAAGGTTGCATTGCCCTGTAAGGCAAAATTGTTTAATTGTGCCGGTACTAAAACGGTATCGCCTTGTTTTATTTCAAAACGTTCACCATTGGTTACCAATGCCGCATTTCCTTCTGTGCAAATATACACCAAAAAACAATCGTTGTTTTTAGTAATTTCATAAGAAGACGTTAAAGACACGATGTTGGTGGTAAAGAACGGACAATCGATCAAATTTACCGATTCATCATCAACTTTTACATACTCTATTTTAGGATCTTTTTTATTGTAATCAATCGCTTCTAAAGCTAAATCTACATGCAATTCGCGTTCGTTTCCTTGATCATCTACTCGATCCCAATCGTAAACTCGATACGTAATATCTGATGTTTGCTGGATTTCTGCCAATAAAATTCCGCCACCAATGGCATGGATTGTTCCGGTTTCAATAAAAAACACATCGCCTTTTTTTACATAATATTCCTGTAAAACACTTGGCAGGGTTTTATTCTTTAAATGATCTAAATATTCTTCGGGAGAACTGTCTTCTTTAAATCCTAAAATAATGCGGGCATTATTATCGGCCTGCATTACGTACCACATTTCGGTTTTTCCGAAAGAATTGTGTCGTTTTTTTGCCAATTCGTCGTTAGGATGCAGTTGAATAGACAAATCGGTTTTTGCATCTAAAAACTTAAATAATAAAGGAAACTGCTTACCGTATTTTTGATAAACTTTTGCTCCTAATATTTCGTTTGGATACAAATCAATCAATTCTGCTAACGATTTTTCTTTATAAATACCGTTAGTTACAATATTTATATCGGTATCAATCATAGAAATTTCCCAGCTTTCGCCAATGTTGTCATTAGAAAGTTCTTTTCCTAACGACTGTAATTTGTTACCGCCCCAAATTCGCTCTTTTAAAATAGGTTGAAATTGAATTGGATAACTTTTGAAAGCGGTGGTGTTAGACTGATTATTTATATGTTGTTTAATTGAATTCAATTTTAATGCGTTCGCTTAAATTAAGTTGGCAAGGTACAAATTTTATTAAAATATTTTTCTAAAATTATCATAAACCACAATACTTAACGAAATTTCGAGGGGTTTCGTACAGGGTTATTTCCAAATCTAATTTTAAGGGAAGACGTTTACGCAATTTATGCCAGATAACGTATGCAATATGTTCAGCCGTTGGATTTAAGTCTTGAAATTCGGGCACATCTAAATTCAGATTTTTATGATCGAAAGGCACTTCTACTTCTTCGTAAATAATATCGCTTAAATCTTTAATATCAATCACATAACCTGTTTCCGGGTTTACCGTTCCGGTAACATCTACAATTAATTCGTAGTTGTGCCCGTGAAAATTAGGATTATTGCATTTACCAAAAATTTTTTGGTTTTTCTCATCAGACCAATCTTTGCGATACAAACGATGCGCTGCGTTAAAATGTGCTTTTCTACAAACAGTAACTCTCATAAACTAAATTTTCTGTGCTTCGATGTGATGATAAAACTTATCGAAAATAATTTTAAACCATTCGGTATAAACTTCCGGATGCTGCTGCATATCCTGCTTTATTGCTTCAATACTCATCCATTTCCAGCTTTCAACTTCTTCTTTATTGATTGCAGGATCTTCATTAAAATAACCTACCATTACATGATCAAATTCATGTTCGGTTAAACCATTATCAAACGGAGCCTTGTAAATAAACGAAAACAGTTCTTTTAATTCAACCGAAAACCCCATTTCTTCAAACAAGCGTCGTTTACCTGCATTGATATTACTTTCGCCGTTACGCTGATGACTGCAACACGTATTGGTCCACAACAAAGGCGAATGGTATTTGTCCGCAGCACGCTGTTGCAACATGATCTCGTTTTTATCGTTTAAAATAAAAACCGAAAAAGCCCGGTGTAACAAAGCTTCTTCATGTGCCTGTAATTTGGGCATTAAACCAATAGGCTCGTCTTTTTCGTTAACTAAAATTACTTGTTCTTCGGTTATCATATCGTATTAAGCAAATATCAAATTTACCACAATTAATACAAATAAAAAACACCCTTCTTTCAAAGGGTGCTTTTCTTGAGGTTTTTGTTATTTTACAATAATTCTGTTTGTTGTTATTTCACCGTTATAGGTTGATACAATTAAGTAAACTCCGGCTGTTGAAAATTTGGTTTCAAACACATGATTGTTAATGTTGTTCACTTCTTGTTTGTTGATCAATCGACCTTCAACCGTGAAAACGTGAATGTTTAAATTAGTCGGTTTTCCAAAATTGTACGATACATTAACTGTTTCGTTGATGTTTGCAGGGTTTGGATACGCATTCACTTTTGAATTTGAAACAATTTCAGGTTTTGAATTTTCTTTTGCTTTCGTTGTATATCCTATAGAAAAAGTATCAAATCCGTTTCCGTCTGCATCAAACATAACATTTTCAAAAACTAATTGGTTTCCTTCTACTTTCCCTTGAACTTTTAATACGTTGGAATTATCAAATGCAGTTGCACTTTGATTGATTAACAACTCATACGTTCCGGTTGATTTTAACGATCCTAAATTAAAACGCAACGTAGTTAAGTTAGAAGCCGTATTTGTTTGAACCAACCAAGACGAATCTAAAATTTCATAATCGTCTGATTTTACAAATGATGTATTTTCATTGTTTGTTCCAATAAACAAATATTCGTTGTTGTTAAAACCGTTTGTACTAATTTCGATACGCTTATCAACAGAATTAACGGTTTCGGTTTTGTTCAAACCAAAATAATCGCTTTTTCCAACTCCTGTAATGTTTGTGTTATACTGTGTATTTAAGTTGCGGTTCCAAATGTGCTTTCCGTTCGCATCAACATAATTTGCAGGATTTATTAACGAAATTCCGTATTTTACCGATAAATATGTTTGAATTTGCTGATGATCTAATTCTGTGAATTTTTCATTTACATAAATTACTTCGTACACATCGGTTAAATCATTAGGTTGATCTATAACAGTCACATAATTTTTATCTCCGGTTGCGCCAGGATATTCAAAACCATATTTTACAATAGCTCCGGTTTTTCTTTTCTGATCAACTGTAGCGGCATCATGATAATTAATATTATGCGTAGTTACCGCATGTTGTGCACATGTAAATGTAAAATTCAATAAATCTTTTTCAACAATATCTTCCGACTTAAAGACCATGTAAAAGTTTGAACTACCTTCACCGATATTTGTTGTTAATGATTGATTTGTACCGTGATTTAACGAGGCATTTTTATTAAATACCTGTTTTGTACTTTGCGTTTTATTAGGTTTTGCCCAGAAGGTTGCTTTATTTTCAAAGGTTTGAGCAAAAGTTGTTAAAGATGTAAATAAAACTGCTGCTAAAAGTATTTTTCTTTTCATAATGATTTGTATTTTAATCGAATATACAAATTAAAATGAAACGCAAATAAAAAAACTCATAGAAAATATGAGTTTATCTTAAAATTATTTTTTTAATGATTTCTTTGCCTAAATCTTCATTTATCATGGCAATGATTTTATCTAAACCGTAACTTAATTCTTCTCGGAGTACGTTAGACGACAATGCAACAAACAGCGTGTCTTTTCTTAATTCTACCTGTTGTGTGTAAGCGGCAATTCCCGGACCTAAAAGCTTTATCCAGGCTTCGCGAACATTTAGCTTATCAATTCCTTTTTCTAAATTATAGCCCGAAATCATTTTCCCCAAAACATCTTGAATCGATGATTCTTCGTGCAAGCGTTTGTAAGGATTAAATTTTTTATTATTCATTTACTACAATTGGCGTAAACCTTTTATATGTGTATTTTATATCGTTTTGGTTGATAATTACCAATTCGTCTTTTGTAAGTTTATCAACCTTTTCTGTCCATTTGGCGTAATCTGTAGAATATTTCAGATACGTTGCATTGGCAGAATCTAAAACCGTGAATTGTTCTTTGATACCGTTTGATGCATTTTTCCCATCGAACTGTGGAACAACTTTGGTTCGAGTTCCCTTTAAATCGTTCAATTCAAAAAAATCTACATTGTTGTTTGATTGAAACTCTTTGGTATCTCCGTCAGCAGTTTTTACTTCGTTGATTTCCCAATATCCGTTTAAATTCTTTAATTCTTCGGCAGAAATTGGTTTTGAACAAGAAACCGCTAACAAACTAAAAGCAAATAAGCCTAAAATATTTTTCATTATTTAAAGAATGAATCTACGAATTCGTATTTATTAAAAACCTGTAAATCTTCGATCCCTTCTCCTACTCCAATGTATTTAACCGGAATTTGAAACTGATCTGAAATACCGATTACAACCCCGCCTTTTGCCGTACCATCTAACTTTGTAACTGCTAAAGATGAAACTTCGGTTGCTGCGGTAAACTGTTTAGCCTGCTCAAATGCGTTTTGCCCGGTAGATCCGTCTAAAACCAACATAACATCGTGCGGTGCATCGCCAATAACCTTTTGCATTACGCGTTTTACCTTGGTTAACTCGTTCATTAAACCTACTTTGTTGTGCAAACGTCCGGCGGTATCAATAATCACCACATCAGCATTTTGAGCAACTGCAGATTCTAAGGTATCAAAAGCAACCGAAGCCGGATCTGATCCCATTTGCTGCTTTACGATTGGCACCTGAACGCGATCTGCCCAAATTTGTAACTGATCGATAGCTGCTGCACGAAACGTATCTGCCGCACCTAAAACCACGTTATGACCTGCCTTTTTAAACTGATATGCCAGCTTACCAATAGTTGTTGTTTTACCAACACCATTTACACCAACAACCATGATTACGTAAGGTTTTTTATCTTTTGGGACTTCGAATTCTGTAGCTTCGCCCGATTTTGTTTCTGAAAGTAATCCTGAAATTTCTTCACGCAAAATTTTGTTCAGCTCCTCGGTTCCCAAATATTTATCTTCGGCTACACGTTTTTCGATACGACCGATAATCTTTAAAGTGGTATTCACACCTACGTCTGAGGTGATTAGGATATCTTCCAGATTATCTAAAACATCGTCATCTACTTTTGATTTTCCGGCAACTGCTTTTGAAAGTTTATCAAAAAAAGATGTTTTTGACTTTTCAAGCCCTTTATCAAGTGTTTCTTTCTTTTCTGATGAAAATAAACGCTTAAAAAAACTCATATTCTACAATTTTTAAGTAACAAATATACTGATATTAATCTTAGGATTTCTGATAAATATCATTCCCTTTAAAATAAATTTTCAGTAAAAATACATCAAAGATTAATAACAGGTAAAACGATTGTAAATAAGGGCTTTACAATCGTTTTTTGATTTTTTGGTAATGTGATAAAAAGCAGAAAAAAGCGAGTTTATGCAAAAGTAAGCTTACTAAAACGTTACTTTCAAGCATTATAAACAACCTATTTAAAATACTGTAATTCAGCTTTCTGCATAGTTTTTCATATTGTCCAGTAGCTCACATAGGTTTAATTTTATCATTAAGAATTGTGAGTATGGAAACGACAAAAAAAATCAACGTTTAAGGTTCTTTTCTACCTTAAAAAGAACGCCCCAAAAAAGAACGATAAAGTTTCGATTATGTGCAGGATTACCGTAAATGGTAAATGGAACACGAAGTAAGTATAAAACACTATTAAGACATCTTCTATCTTACAGACCATTAGATTATTGCCTTTGTGTTAAAGCAGAATTTCAACTATTCATAAAAATAAATACTTGTAAAAATATCTCCACCGGATGTAATAAACCTTCGTTTGGTGATATAACCATCGTCCGATTTCTCAATCTCGATATGCTCACCGTTCGGCAAAGGAGACACCTCCATCGCACTTATAACTTTGGGCGAGAAGAAATATCCAGTCAAATAAGACAGCGAATAGTTGAACGTAGGATCTATCAATGCCATGAACAAATCCAACTTATGTTGCTGAGTAAGTCCGTTTTTTAAATCTGATGCGTAATGATAGTTGTAAGAGGTATTGTTTCGCTTATACTTCGAAAAAGTACCTTTTTCAATATCAGGATCTTCTATCACATAATTTGTATTAGATCCAATGGTAAACGAAAGTTGCTGATTATTGTAGGTGATGTTCTGTATATAATCATTCCCGGTTGTACCTGTTTTCTGAACTTGTACCGGAATTCCGTTTTCGTTGTATATCATTTTAAAATCTTCGTATTGATTAGGTCTATCTGGTCTTTTAATTCTTCTTAAAACTTCGGGAACATTACTATTGCCAATATACGAAAACTTGAACGTTACATAACTGTTTACAGCGGCTAGTCGACCCTGCTCGTCATACTCATAATAAAAAGTGGCTGTATCGTAATCATAGTCTGCTCTATTTGACGAAATAGAAAAATGCGTCAATCTTTTCGTTATTCCATCTGTTTCTGCATTGTCATCATCATCTTTAGTACAAGCTGTAAATATACAAATGGCAAATATTACCAGATATGACAGCATTGCAAAATGCTTAGCTTTTTTATAAAACTTTTTCATCTGTTTATTTTTTTTATTTTAATGCTCATTTCATAAACTTTAAATTTCTAAACAGCTTCTTCAAAGGCTGATTTTAAAAAGAAAAATCGTTACGGATGCTTACTGTTTAATTTATTTTTTTGCTTTTTGAATACTACCAAAATGAGGCCGTTGGCAAGGCATAAAAAGCTGTGTCTTTTTCTTTTTGCCAAGGTGCCTGATGAAATTGCCAGCACTTTTCTACCTTGTCAAAACTTTTCCCTAAATTTATTTCTCCCCACTGATAACCAGCCTTGTATTCTTTTCCATTGCTGATTATGGTTCCGAATATGGTAGGATAAGAAAAACCCGATACACCATTGGTATATTGAATGGCTTTTTCAAACTTCAACGTTGTTCCTGCTGGAAACCTGGTTATTTCTACTAAATCGCCAATCGCTTTTTGTTCTTCTACATATTGCCATTTCGGATGCAGGCTATCCAACAAAACATAAGGGTAATCCCTGTTATGGTTCATTTCCATCTTATCCTTAAACAGAATCGCTTCCTTGTTAAGGATTACCGTTTTACCTACCCATTCTTTGAACGGCTCATACTTGGTGATACTTGTTGATTTGGTCTTTACCGTTGCGAAAATGATCAATACCAAAAGCCCGATGCCACCGATAACGACTAATGCAATGATACCCATTATTTTTTTTGTAGACATGTTACTTCTTTTCTGTGAGATATATTTCCATCTTACCGTCTGTAGCTTTCATGTTGATCATATAACCTGCTTGTTCGGTAATCTTCACAGGTGTGCCTTCTGTTTCAAAATCTGTGCTGTTCAATTCTTCTTTTGGCTTATGCGTTTTGCTAATTCCAGTCGATTTTGCCATGTAATAAATATCTCCTTCAACCTTTACCACTTTAAACCAACCAAAACCGATTTCCGACGCAATGCGTTCCCCTGCTTCTTTGAATGCTTCATACCTACCAAGATAAATATCCCCAACCACAGGAGCTTGTTCCATAGCTACATATTCTGCTGATTTAGGTACTGGGGGCTTCATTTCCTGATAAACGATCAATCCCATCGTGGCGATCATTATTGCTACGAAGATCCATCCTACAATGGTCAGCTTAAAGATAAATGGAGGCTGAGGTGCTTCCGCCACTTTTTGTCTTGCAAATGCTTTCATTTCGGGTGTCCAATAGCGGTTGGCTATCTTTTTTTGCGTTTCATCGTCCCAGAATTCACCATAGGCCTTTTTGGAATAAACGGTAAATAGTGCCGTTCTCGACTGCGTACGGTAGATACCCAGTACCATTGGTTTAGACGGATTTTTAGGATTATGCAGTCCATCAGTACGGTGGACTGCCTGTTCTATTTTATTGATTGCAAAAAACATATTTCTTCTTTTTTATGGTTGAACTTAGGGTTTGAGTATTGATCATCAATCTTTAAACTGGTTGTTGAAATCTGCTACAGCTTGTTCTATCCTTCGGTCTGCTTCCTCAATGATCACCGAAGCTATTTCACCTGGAGTGATATATTCCTTTAACAATGCTTTTTGATCGGCAAATTCCAGATAAGCCATCACTTCATGATGACCCCAGCAAAAGTCATAGACAAATGCGACACCTCGCTGTGTGCTTTCCTGATAGGATGCAAGGCTTTTCAACAGAGAAAGCATCGGTAAGATTTCGTTGTAGTTCTCGCTGAAGAAAACAGCGATGAATATCCATTCTTGCGACGCACTGTCGTAAAATTCTTTCGCACCAAAATCTCTGTCTTGGAGTAGTTCATCAAATACATTCCGGTTCGTTGCCGTGCTGTATGCTGGCAACTGTTCTAAACTTTGTTTGCCATACATCTTACGGCTGTCCCACCATCTCTGCCAGTCATCGTCAAGCAACTGTGATACCGGTTTGTCAAGGAAAAATTGATTTAACTTTTCCTCTGTGATTTCGATGTTTATATAAAGTGAACTGTATTCTGACATAATGTTTTGTTTAAATAATTCCCCATTTGAATAAAAAATAGCCTGTACCTATAAGCAGCATAGGCAAACTGAATGCAAACAAAATATTACTACCAAGATAAACGCCCCAAAAAGATACGATGCGTACATTTTGACTGTTCTTCTTACTATATACAATGGGTACCTTTTCACCAATATCATAAGCTGGTGGATTGGAACGCAAATTGGGAGTGTAGGTATTTTTCTCTGATTTTACATCATATTCCAACAAAGGTGCATACATTATGCTCGTACCTGCGTCACTTTGCGATGATATAGCGATATTATCGATTACCGTAGCCTGGGTTTTGATACCATTAGCTACAAATTTACACGAGGAAATAAAAAGCTGTATACCTAATACCAGTAAAACAAAACCTACAAGCACCAGAATCCCGTGTATCATATCTGCCATCTTCATCCTTTTTATTATTCTAAAATTTCAAATATAAGTGTGCATCCCTCTACAGAAATAAGATCGTGACCTTCTTTTTCATCCAAGGGTACGAGATAAAGTTTCCGTTCGGTCTTATTGAAATGGTAGCGATAATAATACCGGTCTTCCATTTTAAAAATTGCAAATGAAGGATGTTGTCCATCATCCATCTTGACGGACAACAATCTTTTGTTTTCGTTGATCTCAAAAGTGCCTTTCTTTTCTCCGTTTATAAAAAAATCGTTTTTAATAAATGCTATGCTTTCATTACGATCAACGTTCTTATATATACGATCCATTGGATGGAATTCCTGTTTAAGTTTCCATCGGTAAACAGTGAACTCTTTAGGATTGGAACTTGCTGAATGCTGAGTCATTTCATCCTCTATCTGATAGAGCAAAGGCCATACATCCTGAGATATCAATTGATCTCCCGGTTCAAGCCAATACACCCGATGGGCTTGCATATTCTTTTTTAGAAATGTCTGCTCAGGCACATGCTCATCAAAACAGATAAACTGATAATATTTACCATCACTGTTCCGGATAGTCATTTCATAGTAATCGGTTTCCAAAAAATCTTTCAAGATAAAAGCATGTTTCCTTGCTGGACCGAGAAATACATCAAGTGATGTGAAATTGTATGAGGGATTATCGCTATCGAGATTTCGGAAAGTCTCTGGTGTACCGTTTTCCAGTACAAATGTCCTGATTTTTTGAAACAGCGTCGGCTTAAAGATTGACGATGCGTCCGTATAGTTGTATTGTTGCATTTCCTTTTCTACATGACTGAGAATGGCATTTAAGCCGTTCCAGGTGCCTTCAAAATAGTTGTCGTCCTTAAATTTCGGTATAAAATATTCGTCAATGATTTTTTTTGTGGCTTCATCGCTCATGAGTTTCTCTATGCCGTAGCCGTTTTCGATACGCATTAGACGGAGTTGTTTGGAAATCGCGATAACTATCCCATTGTTTTTCCCATATTCCCCTTGGGCATATCCTGTCAAATTATCAAATACATATTGATCAAAATGCGCTTTATCGGTATGGTGTTCATCAATAGTGACGATGGCTATTTCGGCAATTCCTTTTTCCCAGATGTCATTTACGATACTATCTAATTGTTGTATCTCTTCATCGGTAAAAATCCTCTCATAATCAATGACACGTTCTTTTTTGACAACAAACTGCTGCTTGTTAGGATGGGTCTGTCCAAACACCAACGCTGACAAAAAACAACACAATATTATATAGAGTAGATAACGCATTTAATATTTTTTAAAGTTGTTATGATACTTTTCCAAACGGCTATTACATGATAAAATTAAACTTATCTTCAAAAAATTTACCTATTACCGGCACGGGCTTTTTAACCTCGTTGGCCGCTGTTATTATACCTAATACCATTAATATCAGAAAAACAAAACCAACAATGGTTAGGACAAATGTAAATGATGGCACGATGGTTAATAGCACTCCAGCACAAAGATTAAAAACAACAGCAGTAATGAATAGCCCCAAACCTTGTTTTAAATGATATTTGCTGAGGTCGTTTCTTTGGTCTTTTCCTACAAAAAAAGCAATAAGCCACAAAATGCCAAGGTAACTTAAAATAGATTGTACTTTCGGTGTCATAATTTTTCAATTTTATCTTAAACAAAAATCGGAAGAATCTTAAGAATGGAAGTTCTAATTAGCCTAACAAACCATCTACATCTTTTTAAAATGTATATACAAAGTATCTACACGTGTTTTAATTACCTTATCTTCAATTGATTGCGAATAAAATTATCATCAAGTTTAACGGTATCTGATTCGGATTTCGTTCGTTTTTTTTATTACTTTGTAGGAGTATGTATATAGAAATTGTATGAGGTTTAAATATGTTTTTTGTTTAATAGTTGCTTTTCTAGCATGTGTGGAGCTTAGTGCCCAGCACATTCATTCCGATACGCAAAAAATTCTGGATGAACTGGATCAGCTTCAATTACAAAACCAGCAAAAAGAAGCTATTAAGATTTTAGATGCCGGCATTAAATCCACTACTTCGCCTGCTGATTTGGCCTACCTCTATGCTTATCAAAGCAGTATATATACTTCGATGGACAGCCTTTTACTTTCTAAAAAACTCGTTGATTTAAGTTTTGAATATGCAGAGAAATCGAAGAAAAAGACATCTTTAGCGGTGGCGTACAGAGCTAAAGCCTTCCTGAACAATGCCCTTAATCTGCCGGATGCTGTTGTAAAAGATGCCCTTTATGGCCTAAAACAGGTAGAAAATAATGAGGACGACCTTTCCACAAAATACCACCTAAACTATTTGCTGTACGGAGCTTACAGCAAATGGGACGATAGCGAAAAGATGGAGCATTATATACATCAGGCTCGTTACTGTGCTGTCAAAGCAAACAACATCAATTTACAAACGAATGTAAACAATGGTATTTCAAGTATGTATCTGGCAAGATACAAAAAAAGTAAAGAACGAAATCTTTTGGACAGCAGTTACCATTATCTGAATAAGTCTTTTAATTTATTGCAAAAGCAGCCGGATAAATTGAGCGTTAACACGTATGTGATTACATGTATTAATCTGGCAAATTATTATTTAGAGCACTCAGCTGAAGCATTGAGAGTTAGAGAGCAGAAAGCATTTGAATATCTTAAACTTGCAGAACAAAAGCTGGATAATAACGAAGCTTTTGCCGATAAATGGGGTAATGTATTTGGTATCAAAAGTGGATTTGCAAAGCAAAAAGAAGATTGGGGACTTGCCGAGCAATATCTTTTACAAGGACTTAGTAGACTAATGAGTTCCAGCGGAAATCATTTTAGGTTAGAGTATGCCATTAATCGGGATTTAGCAGATATTGCCTTTAAAAAACAAGATTATAAATCGGCATTGACGTATCAGCAACGAGCAGAAGATTTATTAAAAAAATCGTTCAACGAACAGCAACTTTTCAATGCACAGAAATTAGAGGTGCAGTATGAAACCGAAAAAAAAGATCGTGAACTTGAACTTTTAACCGAACGTGAAAATTTCAGGAAACGACAAAATTACCTCTACGGAGGAATTGCAATTGCGCTGTTATTCGCGCTTCTGTTTATGTTCGTATCTTATCACTTCCGCCTACGATATTCCGTAGAGCGTGAAAAAAAATTGGCCCAGGAAAAAGAAGATCAGGCACAGCAGGCTGCCATGCAGCTTAAATTGGAAAAAGAAGAACAAGCGAGGTTGAAGGCTGAGCAGGAAATACTGGATTTAAGACGGCAGCAATTGGAAAAGGAAGCCTTGGCAAATTCTCTGATCATTGATAGAAAAAATGATACGCTTAAACAGATTCAGGATAAAATAGATAATGGCGAAGCCAAACATATACAGAAACTGATTAAGGAAGAAATGCTTTTGCAGACGGATTATGAAGATATCAAAATGCAAATACAGAAACTACATCCCGATTTCTTTAACCGTTTGAATGAAAAAGCAATTCAGAAACTAACCCCACTTGATCTGAAATACTGCACTTATCTCTACCTGAAAATGAGCACCAAACAGATTGCACAGGCGCTGCATGTAGAACCACAAAGTGTCCGTATGTTCAAATACCGCCTAAAACAGAAGTTTGGATTAGGGAAAGAGGATGATTTTGAGGATTTTTTGGAGAGGTAGGCTTCTGTTAATTACTTTTTTTTAACAACTTGATGCGATTTGTCGCTATTAAAACAATTAAGCGAGAAAGTTGGGAAGGTTATTCACAAGATTTATCAGAAAAATTCAAAAGTAATAATCCAATAACGATAGCTAAAATCTCATTGACAAAATGATTTGTTAACGACTAAGGAGATAAAAAAAGCTACCTAATAATTTAGATAGCTTTTAATTTTTTAATTTGATGAATGATTATTTTTTTGCTAAAAATTCATCAACTAACTCAGGAGCCATAACTGACTCAACGAATGTGTAAGCGCCTGTTTTTGGAGACTTAACCATTTTAATAGCTTTGGTTAATTTCTTTGAAGCTCCTTGTAATGTTGCTACGGTTTTCTTTGCCATGACTAACTAAATTATTTAATTTCTTTATGAACTGTTACTTTCTTTAAGATAGGATTGAATTTTTTGATTTCCATTCTATCTGGAGTATTTTTCTTGTTTTTTGTAGTAATGTAACGTGAAGTACCTGGTAATCCAGTTGCTTTATGCTCAGTACATTCTAAAATTACTTGAATTCTATTTCCTTTTGCTTTCTTTGCCATTGTGATAAAATTTTAATGGTGAACTGAATTACTTTAATAATCCGTTTGCTTTAGCTTCTTTCAAAACTGCTGCAATACCTTTTTTGTTAATTGTTTTTAATGCAGATGTAGATACTTTTAAAGTTACCCATCTGTCTTCTTCAGCGATGTAAAAACGCTTCTTAACTAAGTTTACAGAAAACTTTCTCTTAGTTTTGTTCATAGCGTGTGATACGTTGTTTCCAACCATCGCGCGCTTTCCTGTAATTTGACAAACTCTTGACATTATTTCTTACTTTTAAAATCAGTGTGCAAAATAACAACTTAAATTTTATTTAAACAAATGTTATTGCTTATTTTTTAAATATTTATACAGAATTAACCATGTTTTTTCTACAGCTGCTTGTATTACCTTATTTCGTGGCTGTCCAAAATTAAAAGTAAACGATTCTACTTGATCACCATAAGCTAATACCATACAAACAGTTCCTATTTCGGCATCGCCATCGCCTTTTAAAGGACCTGCATTTCCGGTAGTTGAGATAGCTAAATCAGCTTGATAAATTCTTTTTGCTCCAATAGCCATTTCACGTGCCACTTCTTCGCTTACCACACTAAATGTATCAATTGTTTGTTGCTGAACACCTAAAATATTCACTTTAGATTCGGTTGCGTACGTTATTGCACTTCCTTTAAAATAGCCCGAAGAACCTTCTACCGACGTTAATTTTTGAGCGATGCTTCCTCCCGTACAACTTTCAGCAGTTGCAATTGTTAAGCCGCTTTGTTTCAACAGAAGAACAACTTCGTTAAACAACGAATCAGCATTTGTTATTCCGATAAAAAACTCGGGGATTAACAATTGTAATTCTCTAATCTTTTGAAGAATTTCTGCTTCGATTGCATCAACAGAACTTCCCGTTTTGCTTAAACGCAAACGCACCAAACCAAATTGAGGTAAATATGCTAAATGGATATTTAAAGGCTGTAAGCTATCTTCCCATTGCTCTATTTTTTCTGCTAATAGACTTTCGCCTATTCCAACAGTTAAAACAGTTTTATGAACGATGGCTTCTAACTTAAACTGTTCTTTTATATAAGGAAGTAATTTTTCGGTAACCAGATATTTCATTTCGTAAGGCACGCCCGGTAACGATACAAAAGTTGTTTGTTCTTTTACCATTAACATTCCCGGAGCCGTACCAACATCGTTAAACAAAATAGTACATTTAGATGGAAGATACGCCTGCTGACGGTTCATTTCGGTAATTGGTCGGTTGTAATAACCTTCAATCAGCTTTTTTACGTGAAGAAAAACCTCATCGTTAAAAATCAGCTCGTCGTTAAAATAATTCACCAGCGTTTTTTTGGTAACATCATCTTTTGTAGGACCTAAACCTCCGGTAAGAACAACCAGATCAACCTTGTTTTGATAACGAATCATTGTGTCGATAATAGCTTCAATGGTATCCGAAATCGCAACTTTTTCAACAACCGTACAACCAATTGCTTCTAATTCCTGACCTATAAAAACACTGTTGGTATCGATCACTTGACCAATTAAAAGCTCGTCACCTATTGTTACAATTACCGCTTTCATTATAAAACTTTAAAGCCAAACATTTTTTTATCTTCCAAGAAACCTTCCAACACATCGCCACTGTTCACTTTTGATACGCCGCTTGGTGTTCCCGTAAAAATAATATCGCCAATTTTCAATGTAAAAAACTGTGATATGTACGAAATTAATTCATCAATTTGCCACAACATATCCTGTGTGTTCCCGTTTTGAACAACCTCATCGTTTTTTATTAATTGAAAAGATATATTCTGAAGATTTTCAAACTGATTTTTATCAACAAAATCGCCAATAATCGTTGCGCCATCGAATCCTTTCGCAATTTCCCAAGGTAAGCCTTTTTCTTTTAGTTTAGATTGAACGTCGCGCGCGGTAAAATCGACACCCAACCCAATTTGATTGTAATATTTATGAGCGAATTTTGGACTGATGCTTTTACCAACCTTGCATATTTTCACCAAAACTTCTACTTCGTGATGTACATCGTTCGAAAAATCGGGAATAACAAACGGAAACGTTTTTAGTAAAACCGATGTATCAGGCTTCATAAAAAGCACCGGTTCTGTCGGTTTTTGGTTAGAAAGTTCATTGATATGATCAATATAATTTCTGCCTACGCAAATAATTTTCATTTACTTTTTAAAGTTTTATTATTTATTTTTTGATGGATTCTGTCGTGTGTCGAAAATTCTAACTACATAAATTGCTCTTTTACCTTTTCGATATGTAATTTTATAATGACTTGTTACAAGCTTTCGATATTCATATTTTAGGTGTATGAATTCTTCATCTATAACACCAATTTCTGTAAAATCTATGGTTGAGTTTTCTAATATCTCTAACTCTTTAAAAATATCATTAATAATTTCTTTTGATTTAGAAATACTGTAAAGGTTATCATTAAATACTCTAATCTTTTGTAAATCTTTTAAAGACCGAGATGTTAATTCAACTCTTATTACGGATTCCATTTTTTCATTATTTCTTTAGCTTCTTCTAAAGTATAAGTTTGTCCGTTTTTAATATCCTTCTCGCCTTCTGCAATCATTTTATCTTTATTTTTTTGCAACATATACGCCTTTGCCATTTCATAAAACATTCTTAAGAATTGGTCATCGGCATTCTCTATATAATTATGCAGTTCTTTTTTTAATTCAATAGTACTCATAATTTCTTTTTTATTTATAAAGATACAACTTTGCTTTAATTAAAACTTATTAGTTAGTTTACGCAACTTGATTCCTGTCAACACTTTTTTGGTGTACAACGGAAAATCGGCATTTTGAATCCAGCCAAAATAACCCGGCTCGCGATCTAAAACATCATCAACCAAAGCACCTTTATGTTTACCGAATGTAAAAATTTCTTCTCCGTTATCATTCAAAGCAATAAATCCAGCAAAATCAACCGATTTTTTACGAGTTGTGAATACCGAAAGTGCTTTCATATCGTTCTCTAAATCTTCGTAACGATCTAACTGCGCCTTTAAAATTTCATAAGTAGCTTCGGTATCGGCTGCTGCCGAGTGCGCATTTTCTAATGATTGATTGCAGTAAAACTTCAAAGCTGCACTTAATGTACGTTCTTCTTTTTTATGAAAGATCGTTTGAACATCAATCGATACACGGTTTTTCATATCAAAATCAACATCGGCACGCAATAATTCTTCTGCCAATAAAGGAATATCAAATCGATCTGAATTGTATCCAGCCAAATCGGCGTCTTTAATCATGTTGTAAACCTGCGAAGCCAGTTCTTTAAAAGTTGGTTCATTTGCTACTTTTTCATTGGTGATTCCGTGAACAGCCGTAGCATGCGCAGGAATTGAAACCGTTGGGTTTACTAGCCACGTTTTACTCTCTTTGTTTCCGTTGGGGAAAATTTTTAATATCGATATTTCTACAATTCTGTCTTTTGCTACATCAATTCCCGTTGTTTCTAAATCGAAAAAACAAATAGGTCGGTTTAATTTTAATTCCATATTTTTTGTTTAAGGTTTAATGTTTCAAGTTAAAATCAGTTTACTTAAAACACTTACTTATTAATTTAATTTCTAACCCTTTGGGTGTAATTATTTCCACAACATAGAAACATAGATTTGCCGTATGTTTTTAAAAGATTGTGATAGGCGTTTTACTTTTCGCATAGCAAACTATGTGAAAAATAATATAATTTTCTATCCCATCTTTGACAATGAGTTATAATTCTATTGGTCTATGTGGTTAATTTTTATTTATTTTGAATTACCCCAACGAGTTTAATTTCTATAACCAAAAATTTGTTCGGCACATTTAATGGCACATTTTTCGCCATCGATCGCTGCAGAAATAATTCCGCCAGCATAACCTGCACCTTCGCCACAAGGATACAAGCCTTTTATTTGCAGATGCCCCAACGTATAATCGTTTCTTGGAATACGAACCGGCGATGAAGTTCTACTTTCCGGCGCATGTAAAATAGCATCGTTTGTAAAATAACCTTTCATGCTTTTACCGAATTCCTGAAAACCCTGACGCATAATTCCTGTTAGAAACTTTGGAAAAACAGCACCTAATTCTGACGATACAACTCCGGGAACATAAGACGTTTTAGGTAATGATTCGGAAACTTTTTTGTTCGAAAAATCTACCATTCGTTGCGCCGGAACTTGTTGCGTTTTACCTGCAACTTTCCAAGCAGTGTTTTCTATTTCTTTCTGAAAATACATTCCTGCCAAAGCTCCATACTTTTCGTACGGTTTAAAATCTTCTAATTTTAGTTCGACTACAATTCCCGAATTTGCTGTGATTTGATCACGCTTTGAAGGAGACCAACCATTGGTTACAACTTCTTCAACATCGGTAGCACAAGGCGCAATTACTCCACCCGGACACATGCAAAACGAATACATTCCGCGACCATTCACTTGTTTTACGATGGAATATGGAGCCGGCGGAAGAAAATCGCCACGGAAATCACATGAATATTGAATGCTATCTATTAAAGACTGCGGATGTTCTGCACGAACGCCTAATGCAAAAGGCTTTGCTTCAATTAAAATCTTTTTTCGATCTAACAATTCAAAAATATCTCTAGCCGAATGTCCGGTTGCCAAAATAACTTGATTTGCCGCAATGGTTTCGCCTGTATGCAAGATCGCGCCTTTAATCTCGTTACCTTTAACATCAAAATCAACCACACGTTTATCAAACAAAACTTCACCACCAAACTCGGTAATTTTATGACGCATATCTTCCATGATTTTCGGCAGTTTGTTAGTACCGATATGCGGATGCGCTTCAACCAAAATATCTTGCGATGCACCAAAAGCAACCAAAAGTTCTAAAATGCGGTTTACATCGCCCCGTTTTTTCGATCGTGTGTACAACTTTCCGTCAGAATATGTTCCTGCACCACCTTCGCCAAAACAGTAATTAGAATCGGGATTTACAATATGGTCTACGTTAATTGCCTTTAAATCACGCCGACGACCACGAACATCTTTTCCTCGCTCTATAACAATAGGTTTTACGCCTAATTCTATTAGCTGTAATGCCGCGAAATATCCTGCAGGACCTGCCCCAACTACAATTGCTACCTGTGCATCTTTCACATTTTTATAATCGGGAAATGAAACCGATCTGTGCTGCACATCTTCGCCTTGAAAAAAAACCTGAACTTTAAGATTGATTTTCACCTGTTTTTGTCGGGCATCGATCGATCTTTTTAAAATGGTAACATGCTGAATTTCGTTAGTAGGCGTATGCGTTAATTTTGCAACATAATCTACCAGCAAATGATTTGTAGCTGCAATTTCCGGAAGGACTTGTAATTGTATTTCTTGAGGCATTTTGTTATAAAGCAAATTTGAAACTACAAAAATACATTAATTATAGATTTGTTTAAAAGGATGTTTTAAATTTACTGAAATTTGACAAAATGGAACGACAGATAAAATTAATCTGGGATTTTAGAGGTCCCGATGCTTTAAAAACAGCCGAACATCAGGAAATTCATTTAAAAGAATTTATTGTTATAGAACAATTGCCGATTTCAATTTCGGGTTTTCAGCAGATAAATGAGTTTCATTCGATTGCTTTTATCGTGGTTAACGACGAAATGATGCGAAAAGTACGCGATGTTTTAAAACCGCACCGTGGTGAGTTGTATAGTGATATTGCATAAAAAACTCCTTAAATATTTTTAAGGAGTTTTTTATTAATTGGCTACTTCGCTAATGAATTTTATACGCATTAAACGAAGTTCTTCTATATCGTAATCGCCATCAAATTCTTTCAAGGCTGCTTTTATAGAATCGTTTTCGGCATCCATAAAATATTCTTTAATTTCTTCCTGCTGATCTTCATCCAACACATCATCAACCCAATAATTAATATTCAGTTTAGTACCCGAATAAACGATCTGTTCCATTTCTTTCAACAAAGCATCCATATTTAAACTTTTGGCAGCTGCAATATCTTCTAAAGACAATTTACGGTCCACACTTTGAATGATAAACAGTTTTAAGGCTGAATTTGCTCCCGTTGATTTTACAACCAAGTCATCTGGGCGAATAATATCATTTTCTTCAACGTATCGTGTAATTAAATCGATGAATTCTTTACCGTATTTTTTGGCTTTACCTTCACTTACGCCATGCACATTTGCCAGTTCATCTAACTTTATGGGATATTTTAATGCCATATCTTCTAAAGACGGATCCTGAAAAACCACAAACGGCGGTACATCCATTTTTTTGGCTACTTTTCGACGTAAATCTTTCAGCATACTTACCAAAACTTCATCAGCAACATTTGATGCCTTTGCATTGGTAATGATGGTTTCATCGTTGGTAGTTTCATAATTATGATCTTCGGTCATCATAAAAGAAGTAGGATTTTTCAGAAAATCTTTTCCTTCTTTAGTGATTTTTAGTACACCATAACTTTCGATATCTTTTGATATTAAATTTGATACCAAAACCTGACGGATCAATGCCATCCAGAATTTATCGTTAAACTCTTTTCCTGCTCCAAAAACGCTTTGCGCATCGGTTTTGTACGATTTTATAACGGCATTTATTTTACCCAATAAGGTAAGAACAATTTCTTTTGACTTGTAGATTTGCTTGGTATCCTGAATGGTTCTTAATAAAAGTTCCACCTGATTCTTTGCTTCTTTTTTAGATTTCGGATTGCGTGAATTGTCATCCATATTGGCTCCTTCCCCATTCACTTCATCAAATTCTTCACCAAAATAATGCAGTAAAAATTTACGTCGAGATACCGATGTTTCTGCATAAGCAACCACTTCTTGTAACAAAGCATAACCAATTTCCTGCTCCGCCAACGGTTTGCCTGCCATGAATTTCTCCAGCTTTTCAATATCCTTATAAGAATAGTACGCCAAACAATAGCCTTCGCCACCATCGCGACCTGCACGACCGGTTTCCTGATAATAACTTTCTAACGATTTTGGTATATCGTGATGAATCACAAAACGCACATCGGGCTTGTCAATTCCCATTCCAAAGGCAATAGTTGCAACCACCACATTCACATCTTCCATTAAAAACATGTCTTGATGTTTGGCGCGAGTTTTGGCATCTAATCCTGCGTGATACGCTACTGCCGAAATTCCGTTAACTTGCAAAACCTGGGTGATTTCTTCTACCTTTTTACGGCTTAAGCAATAGATAACGCCTGATTTTCCCTTAAACTGATTGATGAATTTGATAATATCCGATTCTATATTCTTGGTTTTCGGACGAATTTCATAAAACAAATTAGATCTGTTGAATGAAGCTTTAAACGTATTAGCGTTGGCAATTTCCAGATTTTTAAGGATATCTTCCTGAACTTTTGGCGTTGCAGTTGCCGTTAAACCTATAATTGGAATATCGCCTAATTTTCTGATAATATTTCTAAGGTTTCTATATTCGGGTCTGAAATCGTGCCCCCATTCAGAAATACAGTGCGCTTCATCAATCGCAATAAAAGATAAAGGTACAGAATTTAAAAACTCAACATATTCTTCTTTCGTCAACGATTCTGGTGCAACGTATAAAAGTTTGGTAATACCTTTCTTTATATCCTCCTTAACCTGTGTAATTTCGGTTTTCGTCAATGAAGAATTTAATACGTGTGCCACACCAATTTCGCTTGAAAGTGCACGAATGGCATCAACCTGATTTTTCATTAAAGCAATTAAAGGCGATACTACGATTGCAGTTCCTTCTAAAACCAAAGCAGGTAATTGGTAACATAACGATTTACCACCACCCGTTGGCATAATTACAAAAGTGTTGTTGCCATAAATAATGCTTTTTACAACCTGCTCTTGCAATCCTTTGAACTGACTGAATCCGAAATATTTTTTTAATTCTTTATGTAAGTCAATTTCGATTGATTTCATGTTTTTAATTATGCTATTTTATCTAAATTTGCAATTATAAAGATATACAAATCTTTTAGTTTTAGCAAAATTTACATAACACGTTTGTATTTTGGACATTAATTTTAACATATTGGCAGCCGCAAAAAGCACTTTAAAAGCTGAAAGCGATGCTATTACAAAGGCTATAGATTTTTTAAACGATGACTTTTTAAAATCGGTTCAAGCTATATTTAACACAAAAGGAAGGCTGGTTATTACCGGAATTGGCAAGAGTGCACATATTGGTCAGAAAATTGTTGCCACTTTAAACTCTACCGGAACGCCGTCTTTATTTATGCACGCTGCCGAAGCCGTTCATGGCGATTTAGGTATGATTACGAAAGACGACGTTGTTTTGTGTATATCGAAAAGCGGAAACAGTCCGGAAATTAAAGTCTTAGCTCCGTTATTAAAGCGCGACGGAAATATTTTAATTGGAATGACCGCTAACGAATCTTCTTTTTTAGGAAAAAACTCCGATTTTGTTATTAACGCCTACGTTGAAAAAGAAGCCGATCCTAATAATTTGGCTCCAACAACAAGTACAACCGTTCAATTGGCATTAGGCGATGCTTTGGCTGTTGCGTTAATTGAAATGAGAAATTTTACTGCAAACGATTTTGCTAAATTTCATCCGGGTGGTGCTTTGGGTAAAAAACTACTACTTAAAATCAAGGATATTTTAGACGGTAAAAACAAACCTGCCGTTACTATTCAATCAACCATTCAACAAGTTATTTTTGAAATATCGAACAAACGTTTGGGCGTTACAGCTGTTTTAGATGGATCTGAAATCAAGGGAATTATTACCGATGGCGATATAAGACGAATGTTAGAAAAAACAACCGATTTATCAGCAATCACTGCAAAAGACATTATGACGGTAAATCCGAAATCAATTGAAATAAATTCAAAAGTAGAAGATGCTTTAAATATTATGGAATCGTTTGAAATTACTCAATTAGTAGTTACAGACAATAATCTATATGCAGGCATTATCCATCTACACGACATTTTAAAGGAAGGAATTGTATCGTGAAAAATAAAAACACCAACAAAGAAATGTCGTTCTTAAACCATTTAGAAGAATTAAGATGGCTTTTAGTACGCAGTTGTATTGCAATTTTAATAACATCGGTAGTAGCTGTTTTTTTTAACGAATTTATTTTTGATGTAATTATTTTCGGACCGAAACAAGGCGATTTCATTACTTACCAGTTTTTTTGCGACGTTGCTACTAAATACGATTTAGACCGATCGTTCTGCGATAACGAACTGCCTTTTGTTATTCAGAACCGAACCATGGACGGACAATTATCTGTAATGATTTGGACGTGTATCACAGCCGGATTCATTATGGCATTCCCGATTATCTTATGGGAATTTTGGAAATTTATACGTCCGGCATTGTATCAAAACGAACGAAAATATGCTAAATTATTCATATTTGTATCGAGCATTCTATTCTTTTTAGGAGTGCTTTTTGGTTATTTTGTATTAGTTCCATTATCAATCAACTTTTTAGCTAACTTTACCATCAGTAATGTTGTTGAAAATCAAATCGATATCAATTCATATATCAGTTTGGTAAAAACAACATCGCTGGCAACCGGTTTGGTATTTGAACTGCCAATTATTATTTTCTTTTTAACCTATTTAGGTTTAATTACCGATAGTTTTTTAAAGGAATACAGAAGATACGCTTACGTGTTGATTTTAATAGTAGCAGCAGTTGTAACTCCGCCCGATGTTATTAGCCAGTTAATTGTATCGTTTCCGTTGGTAATTTTGTACGAATGCAGTATTATAATTGCTAAAGTAATTACAAAACGCAATGTGCAAAAAGAGAAAAACGAAGCCTTAACAAAGAATTAAGCAATGAAATTAAGAGCAGAGAATTTAATAAAAACATACAAAGGACGAAAAGTTGTAAAAGGTGTTTCGGTTGAAGTCAACCAAGGGGAAATTGTTGGTTTATTAGGACCAAATGGTGCCGGCAAAACAACATCGTTCTACATGATTGTGGGGTTAGTAAAACCAAATTCGGGCAATATTTTTTTAGATAATTTAAATATTACCAATTACCCAATGTACAAACGTGCCCAAAACGGCATTGGTTACTTGGCTCAGGAAGCATCGGTTTTTAGAAAGTTAAGTATCGAAGACAATATACTTTCGGTTCTACAACTTACAACACTTACCAAGAAAGAGCAAGAAGCTAAAATGGAATCATTGATTGATGAATTTAGTTTGCAGCACATCCGAACCAATCGTGGTGATTTATTATCGGGTGGTGAACGCAGAAGAACAGAAATTGCTCGAGCTTTGGCAACTGATCCTAAATTTATTTTATTAGATGAACCTTTTGCAGGTGTTGACCCGGTGGCGGTAGAAGATATTCAGCGCATTGTGGCTCAGTTGAAAAACAAGAACATTGGTATTTTAATTACCGATCATAATGTTCAGGAAACCTTAGCAATTACAGACAAGACCTATTTAATGTTTGAAGGCGGCATTTTGAAAGCAGGAATCCCTGAAGATTTAGCTGAGGATGAAATGGTTAGAAAAGTATATTTAGGGCAAAATTTTGAATTAAGAAAAAAGAAAATAGAATTTTAATATTAAATTTTCATTTAAAATTTAAAAACAATACTTTTGCGGAGCTAAGGGGGAATCTTTTTTAAAAATTGTTATGACATTGCCAAAAAAAATACAGAAGAATTTTTCATACCTGAAAACAATTCAATACCTGCCTAGATGGATTATTTTTTCTATTGATATTGCTATTGTAATTTTTTCTGTTGTTATAACGCACTTTATTTTAAAGGGCGTAGGTATAGATTATATGCCAATTATTCAGACTCCTTTTGTATTTGCACTCTTTCTTGGAACACATCTTTGTGCGTTTTGGTATTTTAAAACTTTCACCGGAATTGTAAGACATACGACACTGAATGATGCTGCAAAACTATTCTTTGTAGAATTGTTGTGTTTTTTAGGTTTGTATATAACCAATACAGTTGTAGATTTAATTTATGACGGCAGGTTATTTTTAAACACACAATTATTAATCAGTATTGCAATTACTTACGGTTTACTGGTTATTTTTAGATTACTTGTAAAAGTTTGCTTCGATTTCTTTTCAGAATATTCTAACGATAGTCAACATTACATAAAAACAGTTATTTACGGAAGCGATGAACGCGCTATTGCTATTGCAAATGCTATTACAGCTGAAATTCCAAAGAAATATAAACTGCAAGGTTTTATAAATCCTAATGCTAAAAATTCATATAACCGAATTTTAAATATTCCAATAATCGGAAAAACACGTAAGGTTTCGGTTTTAGTAAGATCGTTAGGTGCAAACAATTTAATTATTGCCGATGAAAATCTTACAAAAGATGAAAAGATAGAGATTATTGAAGATTGTTTAAATTACAATATTAAAGTTTACAATTTACCACGTTTAACTGATATAAACGACCAGAAAAAAGTTGCTTCAAATATCCGAAAAATAAAAATTGAAGATCTTTTAGAACGTAAACCAATTGTAATAAACAACAACCAGATATCAGATCAAATTAAAGATAAAGTTGTTTTGGTTTCAGGTGCAGCCGGATCTATCGGAAGCGAAATTGTATGGCAGGTTGCCGCTTTTAATCCAAAAAAACTTATTTTATTAGATCAAGCCGAAACTCCATTACATCATATTTCTTTAGAAATTTCAAAATGCACTACCAATGCAGAAATTATCTGTATCATTGCCGATGTACGAAATTATGATTCGTTAGAACGCGTTTTTAACGATTACAATCCGGATATTGTATATCATGCTGCCGCTTACAAACATGTACCTTTAATGGAAATGAATCCGCAACAGGCAATTTTTACTAATGTTTTAGGTAGTAAATACATGGCAGATTTATCCTTAAAATACAAAGCAGACCGCTTTGTAATGGTTTCTACAGATAAAGCCGTGAACCCAAGTAATGTTATGGGTGCCAGCAAACGCATTGCCGAAAAGTATGTTCAATCTTTGGCGCAGAAACTTAAAAAAGAAAACAACAACACAACAAAATATATTACTACTCGTTTTGGAAATGTATTAGGATCTAACGGATCGGTAGTACCATTATTCACCAAGCAAATAGAGAACGGCGGACCAATAACCATTACGCATCCTGATATTATTCGATACTTTATGACAATCCCCGAAGCTTGTCAGTTAGTTTTAGAAGCAGGATCAATGGGTAACGGAGGTGAAATTTATATTTTTGACATGGGCAAACCTGTTAAAATTATCGACCTTGCTACAAAAATGATTAAATTAGCCGGTTTGGAACCTGAAAAGGATATCGAAATTAAAGTTGTAGGTTTACGCCCAGGCGAGAAATTGTACGAAGAGCTGTTAAATGACAGTGCTACAACATTACCTACACACCACGAAAAGATTATGATTGCCCAAGATATAAATGAAGATTACGAATTTATTTCAAATCAAATTGAAGAATTAAAGCATTTATCAGCAGCATATTTAGTTTTAGATACCGTTGCAACAATGAAAAAAATTGTTCCCGAATTTAAAAGCTTAAATTCTACTTTTGAAAAACTCGATTAAATATTTATGAAGAAGATAATTTTACCTATTGTAGTTGCCACTGTTTTGTTGACTTCCTGCGCATCAAGAGAAAAAATTGCCTATTATCAAGGAATTGACAATACAGAAATTGTTAACAAAAAGTTTGAAACAAAAATTAATCCAGACGATTTGTTAATGATCATTGTTTCTGCACAAGATCCATTAGCAGTACAACCTTTTAACTTAACTACCAATTTAAGTGTTGATCCAATGAATCAAGCTGGTGGCGGACAAATGCAACAACAATTGTATTTGGTTGATGATAAAGGCTATATTGATTTTCCTACTTTAGGAAAAATTGATGTTGGCAATAAAACAAAAGAGCAAATTGTTCAAGATTTACAAACAAAAATTTCAAAATACGTAAAAAACCCAATCGTTAATTTACGTATTATGAATTATAAGGTAACGGTTCAGGGCGAAGTTAAAATGCCGGGAACGCACCGCGTTACATCAGAAAGAATTACGTTGTTAGAAGCAATTTCACTATCGGGCGATTTAACAACCTACGGTAAACGTGATAATATCTTGGTTTTGCGTGAAGAAAACGGAGAAATAAAACACCATCGCGTTGATTTAACCAAGGCTGATTTCATTAATTCTGATTTTTACTATTTAAAACAAAACGATGTTGTTTATGTAGAACCTAATAAAGTAGCTGTTAATTCATCAGCAGTTGGTCCAAACATTTCAATTTATTTATCGGCAATATCTTTATTATTAACCACAGTAGCCATTATACTTACAAATTCTAACAAATAATGACTGAAGAAAAAGACAACGTTATAAACTTAAAAGAAGAATTATTTAAGTATTTAACACATTGGAGGTGGTTTGTTTTAAGTGTTTTTGTTTCACTTATTCTGGCATTTATGTATTTAAAATTCACTCCAAAAAGCTATAGTGTTGCTACAAAAATTTTGATTAAAGACGAAAAAAGTAACGATTTAGCAAACCAATTAAGTGCTTTTTCAGAAATGAGCTTGCTTGGTAATTCTAAGAACAATATTGAAAACGAAGTTGAAATTCTTAAATCAAGAACATTAATCTACAATACGTTAGATTCTTTAAACTTAAACATACAATATTTAGATGCATCTGAAGTTATCGAAAAAGATTTGTATAAAAAATCTCCTATTCAGGTTGTATGGAATAATGAGCAAATTGCAAAAACAGTAACTATTGAATTACATAATATTAATGGTAATACATTTGATGTTTCTGTAAACGACACTAAAATAGGAAATACTACTTTTGGCAAAAGTATTACTAGCGAATTTGGATCATTTATTGTTAACAAAATCGGATCATTGAACAAAGTTAATGAACTTAAAGTTAATGTGTATCCTAAGTTTCAACACGCCGAAAGCTATCAAAAAATCTTAAGCGTTGCACCAGCTAGCAAAACATCAAGCGTTATTGATGTTTCGATTATTGATAAAACTCCGGAAAAAGCTGCCGATTTCTTAAATACGTTGGTTTACAACTACAATTTAGGTGGAATAAAAGACAAACGTTTTATATCAGAAAATACTTCTGAATTTATTTCGGATCGATTAACATTAATTGGAACAGAATTAGGCGATGTAGAATCGCAGGTAGAAGGTTATAAAAACGCTAATAATTTATCAGACATTGAAACTGAAGTTAAATTATATTTAGATAATTTATCAACATTTGAAAAATCGGTTTTAGAGAATGAAACAAAGATCAATGTTGTTAACGATTTAATTCGCCATATCAGCAGAACAAAATATGATGATTTGGTTCCTGGAGGATTATTAACTGATGATGCAGGTTCTGAAAGTTTGATTCAAGAAATTAATCAGTTGATTCTTCAAAAACAAAAAGCTTCTGTTAACGCGACAGCAGAAAACCCAAATTATATCATTTTAGAAGAGCAAATTCGTGCTTTAAAATCAAATTTACAAGCAAGCTTAAGAAGAAATTTAAGCTCGTTACAAATTGTAAAAACTGATTACAAGCGTCAAGAAAACGAGATGCAGGCAAAACTTTCGCAAGTTCCACGTCAAGAAAAAGAATTTAGAATCATTGATCGTCAGCAAAAAGTAAAAGAAGCTTTATACTTGTTTTTACTCCAAAAACGCGAAGAAACCAATATTACGCTTGCAGCAACCGACATGAACGCAAAAGTGATTGATAAAGCTATTGCTACAGATAAGCCGGTTGCCCCTAAAACAATGATTATTTTGCTGGTCGCTTTAGTATTGGGAGCAATAATTCCTTTCATTGTAATTTATATTACAAACCTGTTAGACACGAAAATCAAAAACAGATTTGATGTTACTGATAATTCAGATATTCCGTTTTTGGGAGATATACCTACATCAGAATCTAGTGGTGAATTAATGGAAATAGGCAGCAGATCAAGTGCAGCCGAAGCGGTACGTATTGTTAGAACAAATTTAGATTTTATATTATCAGAGAAAGCAGAAGACGAATGTAAAGTTATATTTTTAACCTCAACAATTTCTGGTGAAGGTAAAACATTTGTATCGGCAAATTTAGCAGCAACATTCTCGCTTTCAGGCAAAAAAGTTTTATTGATAGGTTTAGATTTACGTAATCCAAAATTATATGAGTATGTAAAAGTAAATCCTTTAGGAATTTCTAATTACATAACATCAAACAATAAATCTTTGAATGATTATATTTCTCCTGTTGAAGGTTATGAAAACTTTGATGTGTTGTCATCAGGGTCGATCCCTCCTAACCCAACAGAGATTTTAATGAACAAAAAAATAAAAGAGGTTTTTGACACCTTAAAAACCCAATACGATTATATTATTGTTGATACCGCTCCTGTTAGTTTGGTTACAGATACTTTATTAATTAGTAAATATGCAGATGCTACGATTTATGTGGTTAGAGCCAATAAGATTGATAAAGATATGCTGAGAATTCCTAACGAATTATACAGAGATAAGAAACTGAACAAACTTTCACTGGTATTAAATGACTCTGACGTCACAAAAGGTTATGGCTATGGCTATGGCTATGGTTACGGAGCAAAAGTTGAACAAAAACCACTTTGGAAAAAGATACTGGGAATCAAATAATCAAGTTAACCAATAAAAGTCTAATCTTTTAGGAATTGTTATTAATAGAAAAAGTTCGATATTGTATCGAACTTTTTCTATTAAATTAGAATTGAATACTATAACTATGTTTTGTTTTATTAATTCAATTTTTCCACAGTTTCTCTCCAGATATCCAATTCAGGAATTCCTGGTTTGCGTTTTCCAAAGAACTGTACAATAATATCGCCCATTTCGTTGAAAACCTCAATAGCCGTAACTACACCGTCTTCGGTTGGTTTACGTACCACCCAAGTTTGTGCAATTTTGCTCATATCTAAATGCAGGTTAAAATCAGGATCCATAATGTTGTACCATTCTTGGTGCCACATAGTTTTACGTACGCGACCTGTGTGTATTTGAATGTTTCCTTTGTTACCCACAAAAACCATGATTGGTGTTTTCTCTTTAGTAACTTCTTCTAACATGGTAACAATTCCATCTTTAGAAATTTGTTTTGCATGAAAATCAGACGGAGCCAAACGTAATGCCTGTGTACGACTAACACCAAATTTGCGCAACATCATAAAAAAGTCGTGCGTATCTTTTAGTTCTAACCAAGCCTGTTTAAAACCATCCACATCAATTTCGTTGTCTGGTTTTTCGTCTAAATTTAATTCGTAAGCTTCAGATGTTTCAAACGGTTGCTGATCTTCACTTTTGTATTTTTCAACTAAAGCTTCAAATGCTTCAACATTACTATCAGCAGTTAAAAATATTTTATGGATTGCATCGCCGTCTTTTCCAAAAAACTGAATGCTTCTTGATGTTCCGCGTGCGTTTTCTTCAATAACAGAAAAAACTTTTTTCCAATGTGATAAAAAGATTCTTAAATCAATATCTTCGTTCACAAATAAACCTGCATGCGGATTAGAAAAATCTGCGTTTGCGTAAATTCCTTTGCGTTCGTGTACACATTCTTCATTACGTGTTAAAGCCATTACTTTGCCTAACGATTCAATTTCTGACAAAATTTCTTTAAATTCCGGACGTAAACGCGTTACGTTGCTGCCAATGTTTGTAGCCAATAATTCCATTTCGCTAACACCTAATTTCTGTGCGGCATTGCGTATTCTTAAATGAGGTTGCTCTTGTTTAAGCGTGTCCCATTGTGCTTTTAAACTTTCAGTTGTATTCATTGTTGATTAGATTTATCCGAATAATATAATTGGTTGTTGGTTTTCGGGATGAGGTGTAATGATGCAGGGATATTGATAAACGCGCGAAATACGTTCTTGTGTAAGTACTTTTTTAGGTTCATCGAACATTTCAATAGAACTTTTGTTCATTAAAATTAATCGGTCTGCAAATTGCGAGGCAATGTTTAAATCGTGTAAAACAACCAATGCCGAATTGTTTTGATTTGTGAATTCTTTAATTAAATGAAGCGTTTTAAACTGATGCGCTACATCAAGATTATTCAAAGGTTCATCTAACAAAAGGAGTTTGTTTTCAACGTTATTTTCAAGTTGGGCAAAGACGCGGGCTAAATGCAAACGTTGTTTTTCACCACCCGAAAGTTGTTCGTATTCACGATCTGTTAAATGACTTGTTTCGGTTTTTGCCATCCATTTTTCTACTATCTCCAAATCACTTAAATCGGCTTCTGTTTTAAAATATGGATAACGTCCCATTAAAACGATTTCCTCGTTTTTTAAGTTGATTTCGTTTGATTGATGTTGTGAAAATTTGGCTCTGTGTAACGGAATTTCACTGCGCTTGTAACTTTTAACATCTTTATCTTTAAAAGAAAAATGTTTTGTTTGATAAGGAATTTCGTTTGCAACACAGCTTAAGAATGTCGATTTTCCGGCTCCGTTTGGTCCTACAATAGCAATTAATTCTCCTTTATTTATCTCTAAATTAATATCTTTTAAAAGAAATCGATCCTTAATTTGAAAGCTTAAATCGTGAATTTTTATCATTTTAATTTTCTTTTATAATTAATTAAGATCGAAATAAATACAGGCGCACCCATAATGGCAGTTAAAATACCAATTGGCAGTTCGGCAGGAATAACAATGGTTCTACTAATGGTATCGGCAATTAAAAGAATTACCGCTCCTAAAAGCATTGATAAAGGTAGTAAAATATTGTAATTAGAATTAAAAACAAATCTTAAAATATAAGGAACTACCAATCCAACAAAGCCAATTGTTCCGTTAAAAGCTACCACGCAGCCTACCATTAATGATACAATAATGATGATTTCGCGTTTGGTTTTTTCGATATCGAATCCTAAATGAGCTGCTTCTTTTTCGCCCAGCATTAAAGCATTTAAAATTTTACCTTTTGATAATAAACGAATGCTTCCTAGTAATACTACGATAAAAACCAAGCAGACTTTCCACCAATTTGATCCGGCTAAACTTCCTAAAGACCAAAAAGTGATGTTTCGCAGTTCTTCTTCGGTTGATATATAAGTTAAAAAACCCGTTACAGCACCTGTTAATGCCGTAATTGCCACGCCCGATAACAATAAAATTAAAATGTGCGTTTTACCGTTTGATGTTGCCATTTTGTAAACAAACCACATAGTTAGCAATGCACCGATAAACGCCATAACGCTTAATAAAACGTAACGGAAAAATGCCGGTAGCAGGTGCATTACAGCAGATCCGAACACGATTGTTAAAGCTGCGAATAAGACGGCACCAGATGTTATACCAATTAAATCGGGCGATGCCAATGGATTTTTAAATAATCCTTGTAAACTTGTTCCGCTAATAGCCAAGGCAGCTCCGGTTAAAATTGCCATTAATATTCGCGGAATACGCAATTCTATTAAAACAAAAGAATCGGCTGTGTGGGTGTTTGTATTAAAATAGGTGCTTACAATTTCAAACACCGATTGGTTGAAATCATAAGCACCTAAATATAATGCCGTTACTAAAGCAACAAGTAATACTATAAAGAACGCAACTTTGTAAACAGCAACTTTTTTCTTCATTATTGTAATTTGTTATGTAATTCTACAACAGCGTCACCTACGCGAGGACCAAAACCTGAAAGGTATTGTCCGTCCATTGTAACCACTTTTTTGTTTTTACCTGCGTTTGTTGTAGCAATACCTTCAATTTTTAATAAACCGTCCACACCGCCTAAACTTTGTAAACCTTTATCAAACATTAAAATAACGTCTGGGTTTGTAGTTAATAAAGCTTCTGGAGTTAAAGGTTTAAAATCTGTTAAAGCAGCAGCAGCATTTTCTGCACCAGCTAATTCAATCATGCTGTGTAAAGGAGTTCCCGCACCTGCAACCATTAAGTTACCTGCGCCACGAGCGTAAATAAACAATACTTTAGGTTTTTTATCGAATGCTTTAACGTTAGCCATTTTGTTAGAAATATTATCTAAAAGTGGCTGATAATTGTCTTTTTTAAGTTTTGTAGCAACTTCGGTAATTAATTTTTTACTTCCGTCTATGCTGTATTCCTGATCGATCAATACTAAAGGAATATTTGCTTTTTTCAATTGCTCGTTTAAGTTCGGGTTCACATCTTTAGTAGTTCCAAAAACCACACTTGGTTGTAAAGCCAAAATACTTTCTGCAGTAATTGAACGTACGTGACCTAAATCGGTAGCTTTTAAATCTGCAGGAAAAGTAGAAGTAACATCTCTACCAACAATGTTTCCGGCAACATCTAAAGCTGCCAACGTTTCAGTTACAGCTCCGTTTAACGATACAATACGATCTGTTTTAATTTCTGTTGCAACAGTATCTGTTTCTGTAGTTGTTGTTTTGTTTTCTTCTTTTTTATTACAGCTTGCAACAACAATTGCTAAAGCAAGTACTGAGAAAAATTTCTTCATAAATTCGGTTTAATAAAAGGTTTAACTTATTATTTACGGTGCAAAAATAGCGGTTTTTTTTTAAAAAAGAATATTTTATTTAGAACAAATAAAAATAACTTAATATATTTGCACCGTGATTTAAACAGAATAAATAAAAATAATGAGAATTAAATCTTTAATTTTTTCCTTGTGTTGTGTGAACGGATTTGTAATGAATGCACAGGTTGATTCATTAGATCAAAGTATTGAAGACACAAGACTTGAAGAATTAGTTATTACAGGACAATTTGAACCTCAATCAATAAAAAAATCGGTACATAATGTAAGAGTTATTTCTGATGCGGATATTAAGAATTTAGCTGCAAATAATTTAACCGATGTACTTAACCAATATTTAAATATAAGTGTAAGTTCAAACGAACAGTCCGGTAAATCTTCGGCTTCATTATTTGGTTTAGATTCACAATATTTTAAGGTTCTTATTGATAATATTCCCGTAGTAAGTGATACCGGTTTAGGTACAAATGTAGATTTAACCCAGATTAACTTAGATAATGTTGAACGCATTGAAATTATAGAAGGATCAATGGGAGTAACACACGGAGCGAATGCCGTAAGTGGTATTTTAAACATCATTACCAAAAAGAGTTCTAAATACGATTGGGAATTATCTGCGAGTGTACAAGAAGAAACATTAGGTAAAGAATTTTCTTTTTTTGATAAAGGTAGACACATACAAAGTTTTAAAGCATCTCACAATTTATCTGAAAACTGGTATGCATCTATTGGTGTAAACCGCAATGACAAAAGAGGTTTTTTTGATGATAGAAAAGGTATTGATTATCCTATTAATAATGGCGAGAGAGGGTTTACACAATTGCCCAAAGAACAATTAACCACGAATACTACTATAGGATATCAAAAAGGGGAAACTAGAATTTTTTATAAATTCGATTATTTAAATGAAACAATAACCTTTTATAACCCAATTGTAGTGCCTATTGTTAATTATCCGTTTCCAGAAACTTATTTTTCTCGCGATAAACGATTTTTAACTAACAGATATTTTCAACACTTAAATTATTACGGAAAGCTGTTTAACGATTTAGTTTTTAACGTGTCGTTATCTCATCAAAAACAACAACGCGATGAAGAGCTTTTTGATTATCATTATGCCGATAAGAAAGAACGTGAAAATAATAGAAATGTTTATCATTCTAAAGATGTTTTATATTCAACTGGTACCCTTACAAATATAACTAAAAGTAAAAAAGTTGATTTACAGTTAGGATATGAATTAGTAAGTGAAAATAGTTTTGCAAATGCAAGTACCGGCGTTTTTTTAGATAAAGAAAATCAAGCAAACGGTATACGTAAGCGATTAGAAAATTACGATGTATATGCTATTGCAGAGCTAAATTTTACCGATCGTTTTTCTCTACGTCCTGGTATAAGGTATTCGTTTCAGTCTAAATTCGACAATCAGTATTCTTACTCCATTGGTTCTCGTTATTTGTTTGATAAGGGAATTGAAGCACGTTTATCTGCCGGATATTCTTACCGTACACCAAATTTCGATGAATTGTACACCTATATGGTAGATTCAAATCATAATATCCAAGGAAATCAAGATTTAATACCCGAAAAAAGTAACTATATAGAAGCAAATATAAAAAAGAATACCTTTTTTAAATCCGGATTAACAATGTATAATTCTATAAGTTCGGGATTAATGTTTGTTGACGATAGAATTAGCACGGTGTTAATAAGTCAAGAGCCTATACTTTCTTACAAGTATATTAACGTTGATACATATAAAATGTGGAATATAGCAGCAGAAAATCGTATAGGATACAAAAATTGGAATTTTGCTGCAGGCTTGTCTTTAATTGGTATTTCACAGCAGCTTACTAATAATGTTTCCGGATCTACTTCAGATGACCGTTTTTTATACACCTTAAATATAAACACAGCCTTAAGCTATCAGTTGCCAGAATATCAGACTCAGTTTACTGTGTATTTTAAACATAACGGAAAAACACAAGAGTTTGTTGACGTTTCTTCTCCAGGTGAATCAAATTTCGTTTTGTCGGAATTGGAAGCATATAATTGGCTTGACGCATCAGTTAGAAGAACTTTTTTCAACGGGAAATTCGAAACAATGATTGGTGCACGTAACCTTTTAAATGTAGTAACACTTCAACGTTCTACTACATCTAGTATAGGAGGCGGAGCGCATTCAGCATCGGGTACAACATTGTTAGGTGTTGGTAGATCATATTTCGTAAAACTTACGTACAATCTTAATTTTTAATATATAATTATATCATGAAGAAGTATTTATTATTTTTTTCGTTTCTGATTTTAGCAGTTTATTCTTGTAAAGATGATGATGGAGTAGATTCAGGAGCACTTGCAGTAAGTTTTGCTGTTCCGTCTGCAAATTTAACCGAAGATGTAACAGATGTTGTTATTTCTTTCTCAAAAGCTACAACAGCAGCAGGAACTATTACATTAGGCGTAACTGAAACCGAAGCTGAATATGGTATTGATTACACGACAAACCCAACAGGATCTGCATCAACATTAACTGTTCCGTTTGAAGCTGGTGTATCTAAAGTAATTTTCAAATTCAATAAATTAGTTCCTGCAGTTGAAGGTGAGGTTAAAAATGTAAAATATACAATTAATGCAATCTCAACTAACTATGAGATTACAGGAAACAACACCACGGTTTTAAATTTTAACGAAACGGCACTTACAGGTAGATCGTTAGCTCCACAAGTTGGTGGTCCTTCACAAGCTAACCAAGTTTATATCGATTTAAGTAGTGGAGCAATGACAACTGTACCACGTGTTTCTTGGGATTTAGGATTTTATTCAGGTAACGAATTTAGAGTTATCTTGAATAATTCTGTGAAAATGTCTGTAAAATCTTTAAATAGTACAAATCTTGCAGCTGTTGTGGCAGAAGATAATACCATGTTAATTTCTCAAGGATCAGGCAATCTTAATCAAGTTGATAATCCAACAGGTGTAATTACTGAAACTGCAATTGCTGAAGTTTCAGCTAACGATGCTGAAAACTCTGTTTACTTAATTAATTTAGGTAGCAATCCAGGTTCTACACCTCCGGATTTAGGAAAACCGTCTGCTGATAGTGGATCTCACAGAGGTTGGAAAAAAGTTAGAATTTTAAGAAATGGTAATGGTTATAAATTTCAATATGCTGATTTAAATGCTACAACATTCAATGAAGTTTTAATTGATAAAAATGCTGCTTTTAACTTTAACTTCTTTAGCTTTACGGCTAATGCTACAGTTAATGTAGAACCTCAAAAAGAAAAATGGGATATTAACTTTACTACCTTTGTAAACACAGTTAATATGGGTGGCGGACAATTAATTCCATATTTCTATCCAGATTTTATTGTGAATAACAGTAGAGGAGGAGCATTAGCATATAGTGTTTCTACTGCTGATTTCTCTTACGATGCTTTCACAATGGCTAATGTTGATCAATCTAAATTTATCAATGATCAAAGAGGTATTGGATCATTATGGAGAGGTACAAGTGCTCCTGGTCCAAATGGAGATCCTGTATCTCAGTTCGTGTTAAAGACTGATATTTTCTTTGTATTGAAAGATCCGGCAGGAAACATCTACAAAATTAAAATGACCGGTGGTGCGTTGCCTAATTTAGAAAGAGGGCACCCTACATTTGTTTATTCTTTACTATAAGATATAACAACATATTTTACAAAGGCTCGTACATAGTGCGAGCCTTTTTTGGAGTTAATTGTTAACAAAATCTTATAACAACAAAAAAATCAATGCTTTATGCTTTTGTTTGTATCCTTGCAAAAGAAATTCAAATAGTAACTGTGTTTGAGAAATGATACCTATTCCTCCATTTTTGAAGAAAGTTCAAACCAGCGTTCTTCTTTTTCTTCTAAAGTTTCAATTATTTTTTGAAGTTCTAATCCTTTTGAGATCATCTCATCATCAGAAACAGTTCCGTTTGAAAAACCGTCTTCGATTTGCTTTTTCTGATATTCCAGATCTTTTATTTCGCGTTCAATTTTAGAAAACTCTTTTTGTTCGTTGAAACTTAATCCAAATTTTTTAGGCTGATTATCTTTCCAGTTTACTTTTTCTTTCGACGTATCATCTTTTACAGGTTCTACAGAATCTTCGTAAATTCTAAAATCGGAATAGTTGCCCGGAAAATCTTCAATTTCTCCTTCGCCCCTAAACACAAATAAGTGATCTACGATTTTATCCATAAAATAACGGTCGTGCGAAACTACCAATAAACATCCCGGATAATCTAACAAGAAATTTTCCAATACATTCAACGTAACAATATCCAAATCATTTGTAGGCTCATCTAATATCAAGAAATTTGGATTTTGAATTAAAACCGTACACAAATACAATCGTTTTAATTCGCCACCACTTAATTTCTCAACAAAATCGTGCTGTTTTTTTCGATCGAACAAAAAGCGTTCTAACAACTGTCCTGCCGAAATGGTTCTGCCTTTTGTCAACGGAATGTATTCGCCATATTCTTTAATGATATCAATAACCTTTTGCTCGGGTTTCGGGTTGATGCCGCTTTGTGTGTAATAACCAACCTTAATGGTATCGCCAATCACCACTTTACCAGAATCGGGCTGAAGTGTTTGTGTTAATATATTTAAAAAGGTAGATTTTCCTGTTCCGTTTTTACCGATGATACCAATACGCTCGCCACGATTAAACAGATAATCGAAGTTTTTCAGGATTATTTTATCGTTAAAAGACAAGGAAACATTGTGCATTTCAATGATTTTCGATCCCATACGTTCCATGTTGATCTCCAACTCTAAAACATGCTCTTTACGGCGCGAATTGGCTTTATCTTTAATTACATAAAAATCGTCTTGACGCGATTTTGACTTGGTAGTACGTGCTTTTGGCTGACGACGCATCCATTCCAATTCTTTTACAAACAAGTTTTTTGCTTTATCGATCGATGCGTTTTCAGATGCAATACGCTCTTCTTTCTTTTGCAGATAGTACGAATAATTTCCTTTGTATTGATATATTTTTCCGTTGTCTAATTCAATGATTTCGTTACAAACTCGCTCTAAAAAGAAACGGTCGTGCGTAACCATGAACAACGTAATATTTTCTTTTGCAAAGTAATCTTCCAACCATTCAATCATTTCCAGATCCAAGTGATTGGTAGGCTCATCTAAAATCAACAAATCGGGTTTATTAATCAAAATAATTGCCAACGCCAATCGTTTGCGCTGCCCACCCGACATATTTTTAACCTTTGCTTTTAAATCTTCGAGCTTTAATTTGAAAAGAATCTGCTTGTACTGCGTTTCAAAATCCCAAGCATTGTATTGATCCATTTGGTCGAACGCCAATTGATATTCCTCTTGATCGTCCATGTTCTCCAACGCCTTTTCGTATCGTTCAATAACCTTCAGAATTTTGTTATCTGATGCAAAAATGCTTTCTTCAACCGTTAATTCGTCTTGTAAATTAGGTTCTTGTGATAAAAACTCCATACGGATTCCTTTGCGGATCACAACCTGACCGGTATCGGGAAAATCCAATCCGTTGATAATACTTAATATGGTAGATTTTCCGGTTCCGTTTTTAGCTACAAAGGCAATTTTCTGGTCTTTGTTGATACCAAACGATACGCCTTCAAACAGCGTGCGTGCTCCGAAAGATTTTGATATATTTTCTACTGAAAGATAGTTCATGATTGATTTCTTGAAGCACAAAAATACGTTTTTTTGGCTTATGAATATGATGACTTATGTATTGAAACTGATATTGTATATTAAAACAAGCGGTAACCAAATTTTAGTCGAAGTACAGGTGCAACATCTCCGTAAGTAGTATCAAAATCGTACATATAACCTAAACCAATGTTGGTATTCAATGTAAATTTTGTACCTAAACTTCGTTGCAATCCCCAATGAATATCGGTTAAAAGAGCTTTGTTTAGCGCAAGACTATTAGGATGACCAAAACTGTATTTTGTTTGTAAACCTACATAGTTTCCGGCATTGTTGGCATTATTCTTCTCTTTTGCTTCGCGTTTTTCACGATTGTAGATCCATTTTAATTCTGTAGAAACAAATGGCACAGGATCTAGCAAATAAAAACTATAAGTACTTTTATTGTGATCCACTTCCATTCCCACACCTAAACCGGCTGCACTTTCTAAAAGCAAACTTTTACTTAACGGAAGTTCGTAAGAAAACTCGGCTCCTTGCAAACCTAAACTCACTTTACCAATATTTTCTAATGTAGATTGTGCAAAACATGCAGTTGTATTTGCTACTAAAAGTGCAGCTAACAAACATTTTTTCATGGTGTTTATTTTTTATTGAGCTGGCAAAGGTCGGCTTTTAAAATAAAAATCACAAACACTAACAGGTATTGCTAAAAAAAGGTTGCTTTACAGCAACCTTTTTATTTTATATTATTCTTTGTTAACCAAGCCGTATATTTATCTCGGTTTGCAGCATGTTCTTCAATCGTACTTGCAAATTCGTGATAACCCATACGTTCTACACTTGCACAAAAATAAATGTAGTTGTGTTTTTCAGCATTTAGCACGGCATCAATCGAGCTTTCATCGGGCATTGCAATTAATCCTTTTGGAACACCTTTGTATTTGTAGGTATTAAATGGATGATCTAAAACCAAATCTTTTAAATAAACGCGTTTTATAACTTGTTCAAAATCGTTACTTAAAGCTTTCTTTGCATAAACAACTGTTGGATCGGCTTGTAAAAGCATGTCTTTATTTAAACGATTAAGGTAAGCTCCTGCAACTTTTGGGCGTTCATCTACTTTTGCCGTTTCTTTTTGAACAATTGCAGCCAATGAAGAAACTTCAACGAGCGACAAATTCAACGCTTGTGCTTTTGCTTTGCGTTCATCGTTCCAAAATCGAACATACGATTTTTGCAATAGATTTCTAATCTTTAATGGCGTACTGTTCCAATAAACTTCATAGGTATTTGGCATACACATTGCCAAAACATTATCTTTGGTCATACCCATTTCTTGTAAAAAAGCAGGTTCTGTGAATGACTGATACAAATCGGCAACATCGGGTTCAACTTGCGATGCAATACGTTGTAGTAATTTCTGAAGTGTTTCTTGATTATTAAAAGTCAGCTTAACCGGAACGTTATGGCGTAACGATTTTATAATTCGGTAATTATTGTATCCGTTTTCAATCAAATATCTTCCCGGTTCAACCGTAGCCGATTCGCCTAATTTAGAAAACAACCCTTGTAACGATTCATAATCTTTTACATATTTCTTCAACGAATCTTGAACCTGCGCATGAGTAGCATCGGTTGGAACAAGAATGTAGATGCTTTTTTCAGAAAAATTGGTGTTTGCCGTAAACGCTTTTCGGTACAACATGTATCCGAATATTAATGCTACAAAAACTCCGAGAATGGAAACGTAGCTTACTAATTTATTAATTTTCATTTAAAGGATTTATTAATTGATACAGCGTTTCATCGACATAAACAGAACCAACTTTGTTCCAATGTTTTTTTACTCCGATTTTTTCAAACCCAAAATTAGAAAAAAGCTTGATACTTGCACTATTTGTTTCGGCAACATTAACAAATATTTGATGCACGTTTAAAACCTGAAACGCGTAACCTAAAAGCAATTTTACAGATTCGCTACCAAAACCTTTATTTCTTTCAGAAGGATTTTTAATCACAATGCCCAATCCTACCCTGCTGTTTTTTGGATCGAAATCGTACAAATCGATTAATCCGATTAAATTATCTGTCGATTTTTCTACAATTGCTAATCGTAACTGTTTGGCTTCGTATATATCCTGATGGCTATTTTCCAAATAATTCTTCAACAACCATTTAGAATAAGGTGTTTGCGTATTGCTGACTTCCCACAAAGTTTCGTCGTTTTCAATTTCGTACAGAAACGATAAATCTTCGGGTTCCAATGCGCGTAAATAAACTTGGTTTCCTTTTAAAAACATATTAATCAATAGAAATTTCTCCTTTAAAAACCTGTTTGGCTGCACCGGTTAACATTACGTTGTAATATTTTTCTTCGTTTTGATCGAACGTAACCTGCACATCACCACCTTGTACTTGAATAGTTATTTTGTTTGCAGCCGTTTTACCTAAACTGTTCATGGCAATTGCCACAGCTGTTGCTCCGGTTCCGCAAGACAAAGTTTCGTCTTCCACTCCCCGTTCGTAAGTTCTAATTTTAAAAGAATTGTTTGATAACTGTTCAACAAAATTCACATTGGTTCCGCCAGGTTTGTATTGATCACTGTAACGAATATTCTTTCCGTTTTCAAAAACATTAAAATTTTGAATATCATTTACCATTGCAACGTGATGTGGCGATCCGGTAAACAAAAACGTAAATTCAGTATCCTTTTTTATGGTATCTTTTACAACATCGATCATCTGTAACGCAACAATTCCATTTTCATTAATTGTGGCATGATGCAGACCGTCAATCGCATTGAACGTAGTATCCTTTGAAAAAATTCCTAAAAAATGAGCAAACGAAACAATACAGCGACCACCATTGCCGCACATGGTACTTTCATTCCCATCGGCATTGTAATACACCATTTTAAAATCGGCAGTAGCATCGTTTTCCAATAAAATCAATCCGTCGCCACCAATTCCAAATCTTCGGTCGCATAATTTTTCAATCAATTCTACATTTTTCTTTGGGAAAAACTCCGTGCGATTGTCAATCATTACAAAATCGTTTCCTGTTCCCTGATATTTAAAAAAAGTTACGTTTTTCATACTACAAATATACAATTATTAAAGCTTCGTTAAGTTGTGTTAACATGCGTTAAACTGCTTTTTTGTTATTTAAACATATTTTAATTTTAATGTTAAATAAACAAACATTCTATTTAAACATGAAAAATATAGGAACTATTTTAGCAACATCGTTGTTAAGTGGTGTTGTAACTTTGGGATCGTACAAATTGTTTTTTGAAGAAGATTCTTTCTTAAACAATTCAAACACAATAACAACAAGCGCACCATTTAGAAATGTTGCAAATACAGCTTTTGAAGCACCGAATTTTAAATTGGCAGCCGAAAAAACCATACATGCGGTTGTGCACGTTAAAAATGTATCTTTTAGAAATGCGCCGCGAAACCCGATTATGGAATATTTTTACGGATACCAAGGCGGAAATAAAACCTACGCACAAGTTGGTACAGGTTCGGGCGTAATTATTTCTGAAGACGGATACATTGTAACCAACAACCACGTGATTCAAAACGCAAATGAACTGGAAATAACGTTGAACGACAACCGTACTTTTAAAGCGAAGTTGATTGGAACTGATTCTAAAATGGATATTGCACTTTTAAAAATTGATACCAACGAAAAACTGCCTTTTGCTGCTTTTGCCGATTCTGATGCCATTAGTGTAGGCGATTGGGTTTTGGCTGTGGGGAATCCGTATAATTTAACATCGACCGTTACTGCCGGAATTGTATCTGCCAAGGCACGGAATTTATCAGAAAACGGAATTCAATCGTTTATACAAACCGATGCTGCTGTGAACCCGGGAAACTCGGGCGGTGCATTGGTAAACGGCAACGGCGATTTAATTGGTATTAATACCATGATATCTTCTGCAACGGGATCTTATGTTGGTTATTCGTTTGCTATTCCTTCAAACATGGCTCGGAAAATTGTGAACGATTTAATGGAATACGGAAAAGTACAGCAGGGAATTTTGGGCGTTCAGGGTTACGAAATAAACAGTCAGGTTGCTGCCGAAAACAAATTGAATTTTAAACAAGGATTTTACGTAGAAAGCGTTACAAAAAATTCGGGTGCCGAACAAGCCGGGCTTAAAAAAGGAGATATTATTTATAAGATTGATAACAAAGGAATTAATTCGTTTTTAGATTTAAACAGCATTATTGCAACCAAACGTCCGAACGATGAAGTAAAAGTTTCTTTAAAACGAAATAATAAAGACGAAGAATTTTTGGTTAGATTAAGTAAAAAAGAAATTGCCCAAGTTCAGTTTAACGGTTTTGAAATCGAAAATTTATCGCCAACAGAACAAAAAGCGTTAGGTATAAATTATGGCGTAAAAATCAACGGAATTTCTAACGAACGTTATAAACCTTACGAAGGCGAATTAAAAAACTCCATTATATTGGCAGTGAACGGATCTAAAATTGAAAATACCGAACATGCAAACGAAATTTTATCAAAACTAAATCAGCAACAGCTTCGTATTGATTTAATTACGCCAAAAGGCGAACGATTGCGACTGATATTATAAATTCAATACTTTCAACTACACTGTTGAACTAATTTTAAATCATACAACAACTAAAAAATCGTCTTTAATCATTACAAGACGATTTTTAGTATTTTTTAATAAACACGGTTTTATATAAATTTACTTTTTAACAATTTTCTTCACAGCAATACCTTTATCGGTTTTTATTTGTAACAAATACGAACCACTCGCCAGATTTTCTACATTCAACTGTACTTGGTTTACGTTACTAAAACTATGTGTTTTTACACTTTTACCGCTTATATCAAAAACCTGTATTTGCTCTATGTTAATGCTTTCATTGTTGGTTACTGTAACTACATCATTCATAGGGTTAGGAAAAACGTTGAATTTAGAAGAAATAAAATCTTGTGTGCTTAATGGAACCGTATCAACCGCCGAAATAATTAGATTATCAAACTTGTGAACAGCCTGTACTGATGCTATTGTTTCTACTATTAACCGTGTTTCTGAAAAATTAGATGAAGAAAACCACCCCGAAGTACCACTTACTCCCAAAGAGGGAATTGTAAAATACGATATTTGGTTAGCATAATCTAAATATAATTCAAATTTTAACCAGGTATTTCTTGGAACAGCAGTATTTTGCAAGATATCACGCACTCCATGGGGCGGTGGCGTACAAGTACTACAAGAAACTCGAATTAAATTTGGAGCATTTGCATAATATATTATCAATGGTACAGTACCGCCAACAAAACCCAATTGATTCCAGAATGAATTTGAATTAGAAGAAAATACAATATTTCCGGTAAAAAAATCGTATTCTATTTTTAAAACATTGTTTCCTGCAGTTCTATTATTCCATAATAACCCTAAATTTTTTAGCGTTATAACATTACGTCCCCCAGAAACACCAGGACCTGTTACTTGCAGTACATTTCCCCTGCCGGATTCTACTATAATTTTAAAATCGTTATTGCCTGTATATGGAGTAGGGTTAGTATGTGAAGTTGTGTACCACCCGCCTTTTCCCGGTACAGTACCGGTGTCGTCTGTACCAACATTGCCAATGGTAAGGTTGTTAAAATCTTCACTGTATAACACTTGTGCATAAGTTAGCTGCGTTATACATAAAATTGTTAAAATAAACAGTATGTTTGTTCTCATAGCTTTTTTTTATTAGTATTAAAACTTGTATTTAATAATACAAACCACAGATACAATTTTTCTTGTTATTGTAACAGGGTATTTCTGTTAAAAAAACTACTTTGTATCTGTGGCAAAAATAAATTTTAGGTATCAATACATATTTTTTTCATATACTGTACTACATGTTATATTTAATTATTTTTGATACCAACCAAAAAAATATTTTAGTTTAATTTGGACCTACTATTAACATAGGACCCGATGTTCGCCATAAATGACTGCCAATTGGGATTCCCACAGTAACTTTCCAATTATTTATACCACCATAACTAAATATTTCAGTATCGGGATACACTTGATCAATAACAACTTCACGTGAATTACATATATAATTAGGGTTAGGATTACCATTAGAATCACTAACCGGGTATGGTGCTACCCATTGTGTTTCATTTGGGGCACCCGGAGTTTGGTTAAGGTAATAATAGACGTTACCACCGTGCGGAGTATTTGATGCATATCCTGGTATTTGGATGTAATTTTGGTACATATTGTCTAAAGACTCATTTCTATATTGTACATAATAGGTACCGTAAGGTGCTCCGGATGCTCTTTCGGTAATACGTACTTCATAATAAAATACTTTACCGTATTTCATAAGTAAGTCTTGCTCTTGTGGTGTTGCAGAACTAAAACTGAACACTTTGTCCAGGTTATTATACCCGCTTGGATGCTTATTTACGGCATTTACCAATAGATGTTCATCTGTGGTAGTTGCCGGATCTGAAGCGATTGTTAATTCAGATTCATCTATATTCGATCCATCTAATATAATAGCATCACCTGCAATGAAATTTCCTACTTCTTGATTATGGGCATACAAGTTAGGATAATTTCCATTATTTAAATTAGCTACAATCCCCGTACCACCCGTTTGCAGTGCCAAATATAAATCCGTGTAATTACCGTCATCATTATCATCAAAATAAGCTAACCCTACCCAAGGTATTATTTCCAGTTTTAAAGGGCTGGTGTGCCCGCCACCGCCTCTGTTAGAAAAGGTGTAAACGGGCGTAAAAGGATCATTTCTAAACCAGATATCCCAAGGTGATTGGTAACCCGCACCTGGGTTGATAAATGGACTTCCGCCTAAATCAATCCACCCGGGGTTCTCATCTTCAAAACTGTTGGTTTGCATACCGCTGTTGTCTGCGTTTTGACCATTTGTTGGATCATTTTGATTATCAATTTCATCATAAATGTCACCGCTACATGCTGTAAGTGTACACAATGTAGCAAATAATAATACTTTTTTAAACATATTGTGAATTTAAAAGGTTAATAATGAAGCTAATATAATTAAAAAATCATAATTAACAAAATATTTTGTTAATTATTTAAAATAAATTAAAACCAAAACTAAACCAGCAACAGCTTCGTATTGATTTAATTACGCCAAAAGGCGAACGATTGCGACTAATTTTATAAACTAAAGAAAAGTAGATTTTTAATTAAAATCTACTTTTTTAATTATATGTGCTTGTATATCATAAATTTTAATATTTTTGTACAACTTTTTAAATTACAACACAATTTATACCCCAAATGGAAAATAATTTATACGAAAAAGAATTGGCTTTCCAAGCAGACAGAAGAAAAGCTTGCGTAGAGTTTATTAAAATCGTTAATGATTTATGGTACGATAAATCGATAGAATTGGTATTATTTAGAAACCAATTGATTGACCGTAGCGTGAGCGACATTATTAATTTACACGAATACGCTGCAAAATTTGTTGAAAAACCAATCAATATTTTTGACACGGTTGAAATTGCTCGTGCTATTTTAACTGCAGATTTACCACCGGCACGTATCGATATTGGTAAATTAACGTATGAATTCCATTTAGAAGACAACAAATACAATGATTCTTTATCTTTTGTTGTTGATAAATTAAAAGATGCTAAAGAAAACAAAGGCATTCAACCAAAAGATGTTGTTTTATACGGATTTGGTCGTATTGGTCGTTTATTGGCGCGCGAATTAATGGCTAAAATTGGTAAAGGACAACAATTACGTTTAAAAGCAATTGTTACGCGTGATAAAAACGATGAAGCTTCATTAGAAAAACGTGCTTCTTTATTACGTTTAGATTCAATTCACGGCGATTTTGAAGGATCTGTTGGAATTGATGTAGAAAGCGAATCTTTAATCATTAACGGTTCAGCCGTTCGTATGATTTCTGCAGCGCAACCAGAAGATATCGACTATACTCAATACGGAATTAACGACGCTTTGGTTATTGATAACACAGGTGTTTTTAAAGATGAAGCAGCTTTATCGCGTCACTTAAAATCAAAAGGTGCAACAAAAGTTTTATTAACTGCGCCAGGTAAAGGTGTTCCAAATGTTGTTTATGGTGTAAATCATGACGATTATAACATTGATGAAACTCCGATTTGGTCTGCAGCATCTTGTACAACAAACGCTATTACGCCGATTTTAGCTGTTGTTGAAGAAGAATTAGGTGTTGTAAAAGGACATTTAGAAACAATCCACGCATATACAAACGACCAAAATTTGGTTGATAACATGCACAAAAAATACCGCCGTGGTAGAGCAGCAGCTTTAAACATGGTAATTACCGAAACCGGTGCGGGTTCTGCAGTTGCAAAAGCATTACCAAGTTTGGCTGGTAAATTAACATCAAACGCTATTCGTGTTCCTGTTCCAAACGGTTCATTAGTTGTATTGAATTTAGAAGTTGGTAAACAAACTTCTATTGAAGATTTAAACAGAATGATGAAACAATACGCTTTAGAAGGTGAACTGGTAGAACAAATTAAATACTCGTTAAACAACGAATTGGTATCTTCTGATATCGTTGGAACATCAGCTCCAGCAATCTACGATTCTAATGCTACAATTGTTTCTGCCGATGGTAAAAACATTGTATTATACATTTGGTACGATAACGAATATGGTTACAGCCACCAAGTTATCCGCTTAGCAAAACACATTGCTAAAGTACGCAGATACATTTATTATTAGTAGATACATAACATATTTTGAAAGCCAGCTTTTTACAGTTGGCTTTTTTATTTTACATTAGCATAAAACTCAAACAAAATGGCTCGTACACCATCAAACATGTTAGCGCTTGACACCATAGCACCCGATTTTTTTCTGCCCGATACTAACAGTAACGAATGGAAATCGTTTAATGATGTAAAAGGAAATCACGGAACTGTGGTTATGTTTATTTGCAACCACTGTCCTTTTGTACTGCATGTTATTGAAGAAATTATCCGTGTTGCAAATGATTATCGAGTTCAAGGAATTGGTTTTGTGGCAATATCAAGCAATGATGTCTTGAACTATCCGGAAGATGCACCTGATAAAATGACCGAATTTGCGTTCAACAATAAATTCAGTTTTCCTTATCTGTATGATGAATCCCAAGAAACTGCTAAAAAGTACGATGCTGCCTGTACACCCGATTTTTATTTATTCAATGCACAAAACAAGCTGGTTTATCGCGGACAGTTAGATGATTCACGCCCAAAAAACGGCATTCCAACCAACGGAAATGATTTACGCGGTGCCATTGATTCTTTATTATACAATCGGAGTGTTAATCCTTTGCAAAAACCGAGTATCGGTTGCAATATAAAGTGGAAAAATTAGTTTTAAAATCAAAATGTTTATTACCTTTGCGAACACTATTTTTCTTAATCTGATATAAAAGAAAGATATTTTTTAAATAAAAAACAAATTAGCTGTTTCAACATAGTTTAAAATTGTTGTTTAAATAAATATCTATAGAATAAGTAATAGTTCAAACAAAAAATTTAATAAACAACAACAAATTTTTGCATTTAAAAACCTATGTTACACCAAAAATTTTTAAATCGTTTTGTAATTAGGCAAGTTATCTGGGCTTTTATAATTACCTATTTAATTGTAGCATTATATTTAGTTTTTTTAAGAGATTGGAGCTTTTTAACGCTAATACTTCCTGTAATATTATTTTATTTAGCTTTTAAAGATGCTTTTCAAACAAAACATACCATTCGTAAAAACTACCCTATTATTGGGCGTTTACGTTATATTTTAGAAGAAATTCGTCCGGAATTACGTCAATATTTCTGGGAAGGCGAATTAGATGGTAAACCTTTTAACCGTCGCGAACGTTCTATTGTTTACCAACGTGCTAAAAACGAGAAACAAACGGTTTCTTTTGGTATGCAAGATGATCCTAACCGTATTGGTTACGAATGGGCTTCACACTCGGTTTATCCAAAAATAATTTCCGATTTTAACTTTCGTACTTTAATTGGTAACGAACAATGTTCACAACCATACAGCGCAAGCATTTACAATATTAGTGCTATGAGTTACGGTGCGTTAAGTAAAAAAGCGATTATTTCATTAAACAAGGGTGCTAAATTAGGTGGATTTGCTCATAATACGGGCGAAGGTGGAATTTCGCCTTACCACAGATCGGGCGGAGATTTGATCTGGCAGATTGGTACAGGATATTTTGGATGTAGAGATGAACACGGATTTTTTAACGATGCGTTGTTTGCAGAAAGATCTCAGTATCCAGATGTAAAAATGATCGAATTAAAACTTTCTCAAGGTGCAAAACCTGGTCACGGTGGATTATTACCAGCAGAAAAAAATACTTTAGAGGTATCTAAAATACGTAACGTAAAACCGTTTACAACCGTTCACTCGCCATCATCGCACTCTGCTTTCAGTAATGCTAACGAATTGGCGCAGTTTATAGGAAAACTACGTACTTTAAGTGGTGGAAAACCTGTTGGTTTTAAAATTTGTATTGGTAGAAAAGACGAATTTGTAGATATTATTAAAGCTTTCAGCGAATCTGGTATTTACCCTGATTTTATTACAATTGATGGTGCCGAAGGAGGTACAGGTGCTGCTCCTTTAGAATTTATCGATTATATGGGTATGGCATTAGGTGATGCTTTGGTATTTGCTAACAAAATTTTAAAACAATACGATCTTCGTAAAAACATAAAAATCATTGCTGCCGGAAAAGTAATTTCTGCTTTTGATTTGGCTAAAAACATGGCATTGGGTGCCGATGCTTGTTACAGTGCTCGCGGAATGATGTTTGCTTTAGGATGCATTCAGGCACTACAATGCGACAGCGGTCACTGTCCTGTTGGTATTGCAACGCAAGATCCGTTACTTTATGAAGGTATGGATATTACAGATAAATCGGTACGTGTGGCAACCTTCCATAAAAATACCATGAAAGCCTTTGGTGAATTTATCGGTGCTTGTGGTTTCTCTAAACCAAACGAGGTTAGCCCGGAAGTTTTCCATAAACGTATAGAACACGGTAAAAACATGTCGTTCGCTGAAATGTATTTTAAAGACGTTCCTGCTAATTAATTAGAAAAGAAAAAACGGAAGCTAAAAAGCTTCCGTTTTTTTATGGTCTATTTTCTTTTAATCTAATCAAAAAACACACGGAATAAATATCTAACTACATTCTTCTTAATAAATAAAAACCACACGCAATAAAACAATACACGTGTGGTTTTTAGGAATTTAAGTAAACATAAGGTTTTATAAGATGAGCTTTTAAATTTGTACTTTACTTATAAAAAACCACACGTGATAAACTAACAACGCACGTGTGGATTTTTGGGGGATTTAAGCAAACATAAGTCTTATTAAATGTACTCTAAGTGGTACTTGCTTATAAAAACCACATTGAAAACTAACAACATATCTGTGGCTTTTAGGGGGGATTAAGCATAAATAAGGTCTTAAATTTTTTATATTTTAATTAATTAATCTTTTTACGAATATGCTGCTTTAAATTAACTACTTCGTCTTCTAAAGCATTCACTATCTTTTCTAACTTAGAAATAATCTTTGTAACATCACTACTTGTAATATTACAGCCTGAAACCGATATTATACCTTCAGCAGAATATTTTTTTGTTCTAACTGTTTTTTCAGCATGTTTATTTGAATCATTCTCTAACATCATAATTGCGCCTGTTGAATTAATTGATGCTTATTTACTGTAAATCTATTTATTAGAATAATCTTGAGAAAAATATTCCCTAATAACTTTTTTAAAAACCCACACACAGTTTCACGCTGTGTGTGGAAAATTGGGCAAATTAGGTGACTTTCTTTTCTTATATTTTTAATTATTAATTTTTAATAAGGCAACATTAAAAACAGCATTAGCACTACTCTTTTCAAATCCTAATGTTGCCGCAACAATTCTTCTTCTTTTCCAATCAAAATCATTACCATCAAGATCATTTAAAGAATTAACAGTAAAAATTAATAGATTCTTTTCGTTCAAACTTAATTGTTCATCTACACTTATAGAATATAATAAATCATTTAGATTGTTTTCATATTGCAAAGTTGAATTGAAATAAGTTTTTACCCTTTGAGAAACTTTTAAGTTATTATACTCTAAATCGTAATTAAAAAGAAACTTTTTTACTTCTACTTCAGTTGGCACATTAAAATCGGCAGGTTTAATTTCGGCAAACTTTGCATTTTCATTAGATACCTTTTCTAACAACGCTATTTTTTGCGACAATGTGTTATTAGAATTTGCACCGTAAGCTAACTTATAAGTTGTTACTAATTCTGTAACAATATTGTTTAAATTAATACTAACAGAATTTGTAGTTTTGTTAGAAATTACGTTAGCTTGATCTTCTTGTTTTGGAGTAGACTCATCAAAATCATTTGTACATGAAAGCATCAGCATTGGAATCGATAAAAGTAAGTAACATTTTTTCATAATGATCAAAATAAATTTTAGATAGATATAACACATTTATGTTACTTCAAAGCTACAGGTAAGTATGGAAATATGCAAAATGTTGTGGTGCAGATTGATCAATTCGTACCAAAAAAAAACGTAAACAACTAATAATCAGCGATTATTTTTTTTAGGCAGTGTGTATTTAAAATCGTAAATTGCACTATAATGATATGTATAAATGGCAAGGATTTATATTTTTTTAAGCATCTTTTTGATGTTTTTTGTTGCAAATAGTCAATCCTCTTTAAAATTTAATGAGGATAATTTTACATTAAGCCAGCTACATGATTCATTAGAACATAAGAATATTGCTAGCAAAGAGTATCTGTCTTTTCTAACAATATATTTACAAAAAGCAAAACAACTAAACAGTAATACGCATTTATTTGAAGCATACAATAAGCTTTACGGCATCGCTCATTCATCAAAAAATATTCACGCCTATGCAGATAGCCTGTTATCTGTTTCAAAAGAATTGCCAAAAAAATATTATATACGGGCTTTACAATCAAAAGCCACAGCTTTTTACTTTGAAAAAGACTACATTAATTCCCTTGCTTTTGAATTAAAAATTCTGAACACAATTGACAAAGCGGCAGACTCTTATTCCTATTATAAAAGTATGTATAATATTGGTTTGGTATATTTTCATATACAAGAATATGAAAAAGCGTATAGCCATTTTAATCAGGCACGCACTTATTTTGAAAAGGAATCAACATACGATCATATCCAAGGTTATTTCAATTCACTATATCGTGAAGCTTTTACTTTATATTATTTAAAAAGAATTGAAGAAAGCTCAGGTCTTATAAATATTGGATTAAGTAAACAGAATTTATTAAAAGCTGACGATCAAAAATTTAATGCTCTGTATTTTAATTATATATTAGGTCTAAATCTTTTTCAAGAAAAACAATTTCAAAAAAGCATTGACCTCCTTAAAGCGAATGTTTCTACCATAGCTGCAAATGATGATTTTGCTAATGAAGCTACGATATATTATTACATAGCATTAAACTATTGGAATTTAAACAACAAAGAGCAAGCTGTTGTTTTCTTTAAAAAAATTGATACTATATTTAAGAATCACAATTATAGTAATCCTGAAATTAAAGACGCTTATACTTATTTAATAAACCATTATAGAGAACAGAACGATGTAAAAGAAGAACTTCATTACACCAATCAATTATTAGATGTAATGAAGTATTTACAGATAGAATACAAACAACTTGCTGGAACTCTACATAATACTATTGATGTAAAAACCTTAATAAGTGATAAGGAAAGATTGGAGAATGATCTAAACAACAAAAGTCTTTATAACCGCTATTTCACAATAATAGGAATTGGTATTGCACTTTGCCTAATTATAATTACAATCTACAATTATAGAAAAAGAAAAGAATTCTTAAAAAATTATAACGACCTTTTAAAACAACGTGAACCTTTGCCCATTCAAGAAAGTACAGACGAAAGTTACCCGATTGTTTCAAATTCTATAAACCCGTTGGCTATTAATATTGATGAGTGGGGAAAATACATTTTACCTGTTGTAAACGACGTAAAGGATACTACGCCTGTTGATGACAAAGTTTTAAAGGAATTAATAAAACATTTAAACGCTTTCGAGAAGAATCATTTGTTCTTAAATAAGGATATTACCCTGAATGATCTTGCAAATCAATGGAATACCAATCGAACGTACTTATCGCAATTTATTAATTCGTATAAAGAAAAATCTTTTATAGATTATTTAAACGGCTTACGTATTACGTACTTTCTAGATAAGGTTGATACCGACAAAAAATGGTCTAAATACAAAATACAGGCTATTGCAGATCAGTTAGGTTTTTCAAGTGCCCGCAGTTTTTCAAGCGCGTTTATGAAAAGTACCGGCATGTCGCCATCATTTTATCTGCAACAAGTAAATTTAGAGAAGGACAAAGAAGTGGTTTCTACTTAAAGTTTACTGTTTTTCTAAAATAATATCGATAGGTTTGTTCATGCGGCGACCAAACTGCATGGCTTTTTGTTTTTCTTCAGAAGTACAAAGAATATACATATTATAAGGAGCCAATTGCATGGTAAACGTTTTAAAATGTCCGCCGTTTTCTTCGCCATCTATATCTTCGATCTTTAGGTAAAAATCTTCGGCATTAAAAGTATTGGTAACGGTTACTAAATAATGATCTTCGGCAAAATAATAAAACCATTTTCCTTCATCGAACCCTTCAATTTTTTTATTGTTTGAATCGATCTTATAATTTCGAACAAAATTCAGAGGCTGATTGTTGTTTTTCCAGCTTAACTTAAAATCTTTATTAATTACTTCGTTACCGGCTTCGTCGCAAATCGTCATTTTTAAACCATTTATGGTTTGAGTTTTACCATCTTCATGAGGTTTAACAACGATATAACTTGTAAAATCGTAACCACAATGAATGGCATCGCCAATTTGTGCACTTGCGGCAGTTACAGTTAATAACGAAATAATCGAATACAATTTCTTCATAGCACAAAAATAAAAATACCTCTTAAAATAAGAGGCATTTTCAATATTATTTAACGTCTACTAATTCAACATCGAAAATTAAGGTTGCGTTTGGTGGAATCACTCCACCTGCACCTTGCGAACCGTAACCCAAATGCGATGGAATTACAAAACGAGCTTTATCACCAACGTTCAACAACATAATTCCTTCATCCCAGCCTTCGATAACCTGACCAACACCTACATTAAATTCAATTGGTTGTTTGCGTTTGTACGAATCATCAAAAACTTGTCCGTTAGTTAACTGTCCTTTATAATGAACCGCCACTTTACTCCCTTTCGCAGCTTGTTTACCCGATCCTCTTTGAATGTATTGGTAACGTAAACCACTATCGGTTTTTTGAAAACCTGCTGCAATTTTATCTAATTCTGCTTCTATTTTAGCTTTTTCGTCGGCTAATCTTTTAGTGCGCGATCCTTCAAAAGTTCTAAATGCTTCAACTGCATTCCATTTCTGTGCTTCATCACCCACACGGATAATTTCAACTTTATCCATTTTATCGCCCGGTTCTACAGCATCAACTACATCTTGCCCTTCAACTACATGTCCAAAAACGGTATGATTGTTATCTAACCAAGGCGTTGCAATGTGTGTGATGAAAAACTGAGATCCATTTGTACCTTTTCCAGCATTTGCCATAGAAAGAATTCCCGGTTTATCATGTTTTAATTCCGGATGAAACTCATCATCAAACTTATAACCCGGACCGCCAGAACCTGTTCCTGTTGGATCTCCACCTTGAATCATAAAATCGTTAATCACTCTGTGAAAAGTTAAACCGTCGTAATAAGGTTTTCCTTGTGGACGCGCTTTGTTTTCTAAAGTACCTTCGGCTAAAGCAACAAAGTTACCTACTGTACCCGGAGTTTTATCGTGAGTTAATTTTATTACTATTTCACCTTTTGGTGTTTTAAATTTTGCGTAAATACCGTTTTCCATAATAATCTTAAAAAATAAGATACAAATATAAGGTTATTTCTTTTTATGGATCTTAAAATAACTATAAAGCTGTTTTGCTAAAAAGAAAGTGTAATTTTGCAGCAAATATTTTTTTATGCGTATTGATATTATAACTGTTTTACCCGAATTGATTAAAAGTCCGTTTGAAGCATCGATTTTAAAAAGAGCCATTGCCAAAGGTTTGGTGGAAGTTCATTTTCACAATTTAAGAGATTACAGTACCAATAAGCATAGAAATGTTGACGATTACCAGTTTGGAGGCGGTGCAGGAATGGTTATGAGTATTGAACCGATTGATAAATGTATTACCAAACTGAAAGCTGAACGCACTTACGACGAAATAATCTACATGACACCCGATGGCGAAACGCTGAACCAGCAAATTGCCAACAGTATGTCTATGGTTGAAAATATTATTATTCTTTGCGGGCATTACAAAGGGGTTGATCAGCGTGTGCGCGATCATTTTATTACCAGAGAAATTTCTATTGGCGATTATGTGCTTTCGGGCGGTGAATTGGGAGCTGCCGTTTTGTGTGATACGATTATTAGATTGATTCCAGGAGTTTTATCGAACGAAACCTCTGCCCTAACCGACAGTTTTCAGGATAATTTACTGGCTCCGCCAATTTACACACGTCCGGCTGAATACAACGGTTGGAAAGTTCCTGATATTTTGTTGAGTGGAAATTTCCCTGAAATTGAAAAATGGCGCGAAGAAAAAGCCTACGAACACACACAAAACCGCAGACCCGATTTGTTAGATAGAGAATAGTAATTTTAAAGATTAATGATCTAAAAATGCCTTTTACATTTTCGCATCCAGCAATAATTTTACCACTAACTTATTTGCCTAAACGATGGTTTTCGTTAACTGGGCTTATAATTGGAAGTTTAATGCCTGATTTTGAATACTTCTTAAGAATGAAGATAAAGAGTGATTTTAGTCATACTTTAGAAGGTGTTTTTTTGTTTGATTTACCTTTAGGAATACTAACTGCTTTCATTTTTCACAACATTGTGCGAAATAATTTGTTTGATAATTTACCGATTTTTTTAAAATCACGCCTTGTAATATTCAAAGATTTCAATTGGAATATCTATTTTAAAAAGAATTGGCTAATTGTTATTTTTTCTATAATTATTGGAACTTTCTCTCATATTTTATGGGATAGTTTTACTCATGATACAGGATATTTTGTACAAAAAATTGAAATTCTAAATCAATCAGTTGATTTGTTTGATAAGCAGATTCCTATTCTAAAAATTCTTCAACATTCGAGTACCTTTTTTGGTGCAGTTGTAATAGTTTTCTCTTTATACAAACTTCCCAAATACCAAGTATACAGTAAAAGTATCAACTTAAATTACTGGTTCGCATTTTTTATATTTTTTATTATATTGCTTTCAACTTTTTTAGTTACAACATCTGCAAAATTTGCCATCGGAAATTTAATAGTTTCAATAATTTCCAAAAGTATGATAGCGTTAATATTAACATCACTACTAGTAAAAACAAAACCCAAAAAATTTATTTAGTACAAAAAACTCATTCACAACAACTTACAATCATATCTTTACAATATATTTCGTAAATTATTTTTGTTTTGAATAAATAAAATTTCTTATATTTGCCCCACTTTTGGATCAACCTCTGGCGAAAACCGTGCATGTTGGTTTGAATTAACTTAAAAAATTTATACAATGTCTTTAGATTTAGTAAAGTTCGTACAAGACGAGTTTGTTACAAAAAAAGATTTCCCAGAATTTAAAGCGGGTGATACTATTACAGTTTACTACGAAATTAAAGAGGGTGAAAAAACAAGAACGCAGTTCTTTAAAGGTGTAGTAATTCAAAGAAGAGGATCTGGCGCTACTGAAACTTTTACAATTCGTAAAATGTCTGGTAACGTTGGTGTTGAGCGTATTTTCCCAATGAACATGCCAGCTTTACAAAAAGTTGAATTGAACCAAAGAGGTAAAGTTCGTAGAGCACGTATTTTCTACTTTAGAGAACTTACAGGTAAAAAAGCTAAAATTAAAGAATTACGTCGTAAGTAATCTTTTAATTAAGAACATAAAAAACACCATTCGTTTGAATGGTGTTTTTTGTTTTATAACTGTTTTAGAATTTTATTTTCTATTTAACCACAGATTTCACAGATTCAAAAATGTCACTTTACATTATACAACTATACTTTGTACAATCTAAAGCTACTGCTTCTTAATCAATTCCAAATAATTTTTAAGAATAACGCCGTATTTACTTTTTGAAACTTCGGGTGACAGGTTTTTATAAATAGTATCTAAATGTTTACTGTTTGTTGGTGCAACATCGGTTAGTGTTATATAAGGCGCCACCTGGTTTTTACCGTTTTTCAAAGCAAAATTAACTGCGTTTAAATAACTCATTCTGGCACTTCGGTTCAAAACATTTTCTAAACTATCGGCTTTAACAGTTTGCTGGTTTTGTTGTGCCAAAATAATAGATCGAACCAAATCGGTTTGTTTGTTGGTAAAAACAGTTTTGGTTTTTAAGTATTTGGCGTATAAATCTTGATTTTTAGATCCTTCGATTACCGCGCCACCCGAAAAATTATCTAACGAACTATTGATTTTTAAATTTCCCGGTTCGGCAAAAAACAAAATCAGATTATCCATAGACTGTGACGTTCCTCGATTCAATCCTAAATACAAAACTTCGGGTTCATTCAAATCAAAACCGGTTTCAAAAGTCGATTTTCCTTTTAAAACAATACTGTCTAACGTAATTAGCGTACTGTCTTTCAACTGCTGAATGTATAACGTACCTTGTTTTAACCCTTTAATTTCGCCGGTAATCTGTGTATTTCCAGATTTTTTGTCGCTACACGAAACCATTGCAGCAACACCCATAAATAGTATAAATAACTTTTTCATACTATTTAAATAAATCCATTCCCGGAATATTCGGCATACCGTCTTTTGCAGCAGCAGCCAATTCGGCTTCGTTAATTGCTCCCGCTTTTTCCAACGCCTTATTCAACGTTAAAATCAAATAATCTTCTAATTGCTCTTTATCGTTCAATAACTCATCGTTAATATCAATCGTTCTAATTTGTCGGTTTGCGGTAACAGTAACTTTCAATAATCCGTCGGCAGACTGTTCATCAATCAACACATTATTCAAACGTTGCTTTGTTTCTTCCACTTTTTTCTGGGCTTCCTGTAATTTTCCCATCATACCCATTAAATCTCCAAACATATCTTAAATTTTATATTTATTACAAAAGTATTAAATTCAACCAAAATCACTAACTAATAATTATGAAACCTACAAATACTTTTATGCTGGCTTTTTGTAGTATTTTTGCAGCTGCATGTTCAACAAAAAATAAAATGAATAACACTATAAAAGAACCAATTGCCAAGATAAAACCTACGAATTTAGAGAAACACGGCGATGTTCGTACCGATAATTACTATTGGTTAAACCAGCGCGAAGACCAAGAAGTTATTGCGTATATTGAAGAAGAAAACAAGTATTACAACGAAGTAACGGCACATACGAAAGATTTTCAGAAAGATTTATTCGAGGAAATGAAAAGTCGAATTAAAGAAGATGATACATCGGTTCCTTATTTTAACAACGGTTACTGGTACATTACCCGATTTGAAAAAGGTAAAGACTACCCTATTTATTCGCGTAAAAAAGGAACTTTAGATGCCCCCGAAGAAATTATGTTCGATTGTAACGAATTGGCAAAAGATCACGCTTATTTTCAGTTGGGCGGTTTAAACATTAGCGACGATAATAAGTTTGCAGCTTTTGGTGTTGATACGGTTTCGCGCCGTGAATACACCATACAGATTAAAAATTTGGAAACAGGCGAAATTATGCCGACAAAGATTGAAAAAACAACGGGAGGAAGTACTTGGGCTGCCGATAACAAATCGTTGTTTTATTCTCGTAAAGACGAACAAACACTTCGTGCCGATCGTATTTTTAAACATACTTTAGGAAACGATGTGGCACAAGACGAATTGATTTTTAACGAGAAAGACGAAACTTTTTCTACTTATATCTATCGATCTAAATCGCGCAAATATTTAATTATTGGGTCTGAAAGTACCATGACTTCTGAATATCAGATTTTAGAAGCATCGAACCCAGACGGAAAATTCAGTGTTTTTCAGAAACGTACCCGCGGTTTGGAATATTCGGTTTCGCATTACAACGACCATTTTTACATTGTTACCAATAAAGATAAAGCCACTAATTTTAAGTTGATGATTACGCCCGAAACGGCTACAACTAAAGAAAATTGGAAGGATTTAATTCCGCATCGTGAAGATGTCTTGTTGGAAGGAATTGATATTTTTAAAGATTATTTAGTGGTTTCGGAACGATTCAACGGTTTGTCGCACATTAAAATTCAACCTTGGCAAAATCCAGATCAGGCGTATTATCTGCCTTTCGAAAACGAAACTTTTACAGCTTACACTACAACCAATTTAGATTTCGATACCGAAATTCTTCGTTACGGTTATCAATCAATGGCAACGCCTTCATCAGTAATCGATTTTAACATGCGTACCAAAGAAAAAACGGTTAAAAAAGAGCAGGAAGTTTTAGGAGGAAAATTCAACAAAGAAAATTATATCGAAGAACGTGTTTGGGCAACGGCAACCGATGGAACTAAAATTCCGATTTCGTTGGTTTATAAAAAAGATTTGAAGAAAGACGGCTCAAATCCGTTGCTTCAATACGCTTATGGTTCGTACGGTTCAACTATGGAGCCTTATTTTTCTACCGTTCGTTTAAGTTTGTTAGACCGTGGATTTATTTATGCCATTGCACATATTCGCGGTGGCGAAGATTTGGGTCGCGAATGGTATGAAAACGGAAAATTGCTTAAAAAGAAAAACACCTTTACCGATTATATTGATTGTTCGAAGTTTTTGATCGATCAAAAATACACTTCACCTCAACATTTGTATGCCGAAGGCGGCTCTGCAGGTGGTTTGTTAATGGGTGTTGTTTTAAACGATGCACCTGAATTGTACAACGGCGTTATTGCACAAGTTCCGTTTGTTGATGTGGTTACCACGATGTTAGATGATTCAATTCCGTTGACTACTGGGGAATACGATGAATGGGGAAATCCGAACGAAAAAGAATATTACGATTACATGAAATCGTATTCGCCTTACGATAACGTGAAAGCGCAAGATTATCCTAACTTGTATATTTCGACAGGTTTTCATGATTCGCAAGTGCAATATTGGGAACCTGCAAAATGGGTCGCGAAGCTGCGTGCATTGCGTACAAACAAAAACTTATTACTTTTAGATACCAATATGGATGCCGGTCACGGTGGTGCATCAGGACGTTTTGAAGCACTGAAAGAAGTAGCCAAAGAATTTGCCTTTTTGTTAGATTTGGAAGGAATTAAGAAGTAAAATTCATTTCAATTTATAGAAAGAAGGTGTCTAAAAAGGTCACCTTCTTTTGTTTATAACGAATTTTTTATAATATCTATTTTTATTAAGCAGCGAGAAGTTCAAGACTTCTCATTTGTTTGATTTTAGTGTCCACACCAGATTTGCAACTAATTTTT
>NZ_FOVI01000029.1 GCF_900115115.1 Paenimyroides ummariense | reverse complement strand
GATAAGTCTAAAAGCTTTGCAGAGCGAATGGTGTACTTTGCCAGTTTTGGTTGTTAATAAATTTATGAATTTTTCAAAGAACAAATCTAAAGGCTAAAGCGAGACACGTTATCCTGTGCTTCAACAATTTAACTATCGATTTGATACCAATGGCGCTTTGATCCGTGTGGATTGAATTTATTGTATTTTTTAAGTTTAAGTGAGTAAAATACGAATGGAAAATTAGACATCAAGCAATAGCATACCATTTCTCTGCTATCAGGAAAATGGTAATGATGCCTAAGAATCCTGACAAAAAGAGAAACGGAATTTTTAAAAACGGTTAAACAAAAGTGATATATTTACAATATTAAAGAACATAAAAGCACCTGCAACCTTATATTCAATACTTAAAAAAACATTTCCGAATGAAACTGATAATACTTTTATTTATTTCAATCTTTCTAGTCAGCTGCAACCAAAAAGCTCATACACAAAACAGTATCAAATCAAATATCAACATACAAAAGCGGGATAGCATTTATGGTAAAAAACTTATTGACAGTGAGTTTTTAAAATATGCTGACGATTCAAAAACTGACAGTTTAAAAATACACCTTAAAAATTCGTTTGATATTTATGATGAAAATAATTTCAAATTTGCACATATTGATGCGGAAGAACTTGCTGAATTTAATTTTGGCTTTTTTCTTCCACAACTAAATAAGATGTTGACAAAAAGGAATGTGAATTTGGTTGTTAAAACTGTCAATGATTATGAAACTACTAATGATATAGTAATCAATGAAGAAAAATTAAATCTTTACACTAAAAAAGAACTTGATAACCAAACATTCTGGGACACTGCCCCAAGAAACTTTTTTAAGAAAGTAAATGAATTACTAAAGGCAAAAAATAGTGATGAACAATTTTATCTGCTGTATGGTGGAAATGATTTACAAACATTACTTTTAACAGACAAACAGTATTTAATTATATTGGAATATTACAAAGACAACGAAAAAGATAAGCCGTACAAACCTTAAGCAATGCTACCACCAAAATGCCAGATAAAAACGAAATAGAAAGAAGAAAACAGACCAAAAAGGATTTGAGAGCGAAAGCGAAAATTGAATTTGAAAATTCGCTTCCCATTTCAAGAGAAAAATTCATACAATTATTTGATTATTTGGATGAAAACCTGAATGAATTTGGCTGCGATGATTCATTAAAACTCACCTCTGAATTTTTACAAGAGAATGAAATTAAAAATATAGATGAAATTAAAAACTGGCTTCTTGAAAAAGGTGGTTATTGTGATTGCGAAGTCTTAAATAATGTTGAAGAAATGTTCGAAGAAGATGCCATCCTTTAATTCTGAAAAAATATTTGTTCGTTACTTTAGTAATGTACTTGATGAAATTGTTGTAGAAACCCTATGGGCAGAAACTATTGATGTCGAAAAAGGACTTTACAAAATTGACAACATCCCGTTTTACGGTCCTGAATTTTCATCGGATGATATTGTATTTGCCGAGTTTGATGATGATGAAGAGAGAATTACATACAGAAATGTTGTGGAATATTCTGGAAACTCAACCATTCAAGTCATTGTAATTGACGAAAAGCTTAACATTGAAGTCTTGAGAAATGAATTTAAAGAATTAGGCTGCGAAACAGAGGGAACCGGAAGTAATTATTTTGTAATGGAAGTTCTTTTTAATAATAGTTATTCTACAATTTATAAAAAGCTTAGTGAATTAGAATCAGCCGGAAAAATTAGTTTTGCAGAAGCGAATATTTCTCAAAAACATTTAAACGAGAAATAAAATCTACAATCAAAATGAACTTTAATGGGCTAGCACAAATCTTATAAAATAATTTACATAAAATGTGGTTTGAACGATTAACAGGCTTTAAAGAAGAGTCTCCAGAAAACGTAAGGAAAAATATTTTGATTAGCGGTACCGAGCTTATCTCACTTGCCAACAATAAAAGATACCATTTTGGAAAGCTGGAAATAGCAACATTAGCTGACCTACGCCAAAAAAACGATCTTTTAGAAGGCTATAACGCTGCTATTGAGATTACAGAAGTTGTAGCAGACGCACAAGATTTACACTGCCAACCGGAAAATGCCAATGCGTTGTTTCAGGTTGCATCTCAATTTAACCTGCTTGAAATGATAAGTCCGAATATTATTCCCGAACAAGGAATAGACCGGTATGAAAATGACCATACCCAAGGACCTGTTTGCGCCATTGCATGTGGCGCGGGTACCCTATTCAGAAATTACTTTGCAGAAACAAACGGACAAATAGGACAGACAGAACACAACCAGATTGACTGTTTGGATTTAATTGCAAAGGAACTGGATAATGAACGTTTGAATCTTTGGAAGATGCGAAACGGATATGCAATGATAAGTGAAAGGGGATTGCTAACAATAAATAAAAAGATTGCAGAGTTAAGCGCAGACGAACGCGAAGATTTAAAAGGGAAATTAAAGACAGGTATTCAGTGGAATACGGAAGTTACATTGGCAGCAACTAAACACAGGGTTTCACAAATATACTGTTCGGCACTTCCCGTTGCGTACTGCCAAACCGAAACCATATACTGGGAAAGTTTTGCACGGGTTATTTTGGAAGCACTTTACGAATCGACCCTTTATGCAGGAATGCTGAATATGATAGAACACCAATCTAACATTGTTTACCTTACCATGGTAGGAGGCGGCGCATTTGGAAATGAAGAATATTGGATTATAGAATCGATGCAGAAAGCTTTTAAAAAATTCAAAAATGTTCCTTTGGATGTAAGGATTGTGAGTTACGGAAAATCGAACAAAAATATACAACAGTTGTTGAAGGATCTCTAGAAAGCATTTTTAAAGTAATACCACAAATATTAAAATAAATCTTTATGAAAATAATTATTGGATTATTTTTATTAGTCATGGTTTCATGTTCGCCACGCATATCAAACAACGTACTAGAGAAAGACTCTTTTTTGGAAAATACTTACAATAATGCCGCAGCTGCAGATACTGTAAATTTGAAAACAGAACTTATAGAAATTTTTACGGACAGTTTGAATATAGGCGTAAAAGGTAAAAACAAGCTGGAACTTATAAAGCACCGTGTTTTTGGAGACACATACGTAATTGTGAAATTCTATACAAAAGCCCCGCACCGCTGGTATCTTCAAAACACCTATTTGTATGAATGTAATGCATTAATGAGTATGATGCCGGACATTTCTGACTACAACAATGACGGTTTAAACGATGTTACGTTTATTTCGGCACAAGCTGCACGAGGTGCTAACGAAGTTAGGAGGCTTTTTATTTATGATGACTACAAACAGGAACTGATTTCGATTTTAAATTCAGAAGACTATCCCAACATGCGCTACAATAAAGAATTGGACTGTATTGATGCCTTTTTAGTTCATGGAGGAACATCGACCGTTTTTGCAAAAATTAAAAAAGACAGTCTGATACAATTTGCAAGCGTACATAATGACAGCCATAGAACAATATATGAAACAGATGCTGATGGAAAACAAAAACTAATTACAAAAGAAATAATTGATCCTGACAACATATATGTTAGATACAGCAATTACAAGCCTTTAAAAGAATACCAAGATTAGATTTTTTATATAACTTACAAATATACCTTTTTAAAACCTTATCATTTATCAGTGGAAAAGTACATAAAATAGATCTGAATGCGCCTATAGTTGCAGGTAAAAGTGCAGCAGGTTTTATGTTAGGCATGCAGAAAAATGACGTGAGTAAGGAAGTTCTTAATTTATTCACCGTTACTGAAATTATTAACGAGTATGTAAAAGATCTTTCACTCTACAAATATTACACTGATGAAGTAATTTTATTTTTTGAGCAAGACCAACTTACGCAGATAGGTTTACTTAATAATTATAAAGGAACTGTTTACAATGAACTTGGATTGGGTAGTGTGGTGAGAGATTTTGAAACAGTTTTCGGAGATATAGTTGAGGGTGATGAAGACCAGTTAGTATTTTCTAACCTAAAAGGACTTTGTTTTGAAGTAGATTCTTCAACATACACCAGTGCGAACTGGAAAGTTGAAATTTCAAAACAGAAGGTGACCGAAATCTATATTTATGAAGAGTATTGAATAAATTATGGCGAAATTACAAATTTATAAAAGACACCCGACTATGAACAATACGTACCCGGATCCATGGAACTTTTCCAATACAGATAAAAATATGGTAGCACCTAACGGGAAATACGGTGTAACCTTCAGCGAGCTTTCTGAAATTGCCATGGGAGCACCCCTTAAGGGTATATGTTATTTGATTTTGGGAAGCAGAAAAATAAAAATATGTGACCATGCCGGCGGACCAATTATATGGAATGAAGCGGGAGACTGCCTTGCTTAACCGGTGTGGACACGGAATAGGAAGCAACAAATTGGCATACTAGACATAAACAACCAAACACTGACCCTTTTTAGGAACGAATTCAACGTGCTTCATTTGAAAAAATTTCAGAATAACATGGTTTCAGGTATTGATAGTCCGCTGCACAAAAGCAACACACTAAACTTTGACCTTTCAGTAGAAGAAATCGCATTAACTAAAAAGTTTAATTTTGAATAGATTATATTTTATTAAACAGTGGTTCAGTTTCCTATACAAATTAATACTTAAGACTATGTACAGATTTTTAATAACCATACTATTTTTTGTTTTTTCTACTTTTCAAGTTTTAGCGACAAGTCAGGCTCCTGATAAGATCATTTTTAATGATAAAGAATATTCGCTACTTACCAATCCGTTGGAAGCTTACTTTAAAATTAATCCCGAAAAACGCCCGAAAAATACCTTGTCAATAAGTTCTTTGTGGCGCGGATATGTTGCGACTTTCGAAATTAAGAATAACCGTCTTTATGTATCAAAAATTGAAATAGTTAATTTTGATAAAGAAAATGACTCCATGATTGCCAGTGACATAATTAGCGATCTATTTCCTAGCGAAGCAGACAGGTATTTAGATTGTTACAGCGGTATACTGACTATATGTTACGGAGAAATTGTTGACTACGTGCATATGGGATATGAATCGGCGTATGAAAATTATATTTTAATAGAAATCACTGCAGGAAATTTTATAAAAAGTAAAGAAATGAGCCTGAAGGAATTGAATTCCTATAAAAAAGCTCAATTCAAAATATTTAAGAAAACCCCTAAGTATCTCGTAGAAAAAGAAGCACTTTCCAGTTATGGTTTTAACCGCAAGCATTCTGATAAAATATTGAGAGATAAAATATTGTATATTAACAAGCATTTGTAAAACTTAACTAAATAAAAAGCCATAAAGACTAAAAACCTTAATGTAATGAACATTCTCTATCAAAATTCCGAACTTACCCTCACCTATCAGCATGAACGTGTTTTTTTGACTGATAAATTAAACAACGTTTTGTACGAAAAAGAGTTTTACGGAAATGCCAGCTGTGGTTTGATTGACAGTGAAAATAAGTGGGTATTAATTGGAGGTGAACATTTAACTTTTTGGACTAGAAAAAGAATTAGCATTATAAAAGCAGATGAATTTCAATGGATTCATTCGTTGCGAACAAATTCAAAAAATACGGTTGCAATTTTAACCGATCCCTGGTATGCAAGATCTGCAATATGGCAGTTAGACACCTGCACATTAGATCTTATGAAAATCCAGAATTTTCCTGATTACAGAGATCAACAATACACAGATACAATTGAATGGTAACAATATAAATAACTATGGATAATGAAGGAGACAATTGCTTACTGTTAACTAATACACTTTATTTTTAAGGAATTATGAATTTAGCACACGAAAAGATTTTAAAACTTATAACCGACTATTTGAAAGAACACCCAGACCAACGGTTTGGTCAGATCCTGTTTAATATGGGCATAAACGAATTTAGGCAAGATAAGAATGAAGAATTTCTTTTAAGGGACATTTACAACGATTCTGATGACGAAATTGTTAAGAGAATAGAAAACAACATTGAATACATTCAATATCAAAACATTATAAAAGACAAGCTTTTAAAGAATACGTTTAACCTTGAAGGGATGACTGTTAACGAGAGACTGTTTGCAACCAACCTTATGGATGATTTTGATTTCTATAAAAACAAGAATAAAAAAATTGCCCGTTACATTTTGGAGTCGATAAAAATTGATGAGGTATCTATAAAAAAGATTTTAGAGTAAAATTCAACCTTGAAAAAACACATACTTTACCATTTATTTAAACGAATGCCAAACAGTTTATTCTTTTACTATATTTGAAAGTTACCTTTAACCATGAAAAAATTACACCTGACACTACTATTATTGTTCAACACTTTAAGTTTGTTATACTCACAAGAGACCATACAGACGAAAAGCACATATACAAATGATACTTTACAAGGTCGTTATTTTGGAAGTTTTATTAAGCCCGCAGATGGTTTTAGTTTGATAAAACCAAAGAATAACGTAGTGTCGCCTTATTTTAAAAAATGTGAATATTTAAAAACCCAAGACGAAAGACAAAAGTGTTTTGTAGAAACATTTTACGAACAATTCCGCAAAAAGCTACGCCCTAACCGCAAAAAGATTGGAAGTGGAGAAATCAGCCTCATTATTAAATTTACAATAAACAGTGACGGCATTATTGAAGATATATCTTTTCCGAAAAGTAACGATTCAACAGGTGAACTGGAAAAAGAAATTATCAGGATTCTGAATAAAATGCCAAAAATAATTCCCGCAAAAAAGGACGGTAAATTTATTGGTACGTCATACAGTTTTCCATTAGACCTTAAAACCGAGTAAAAAATTAAAAGATAAATGATAGCGTATAAGTCATGAAATTGATAAGATGAAGTGACTTTAATTAAATTTAGACAAGAAAAAGTACCTTTTACAATTAACGACTCAACATTTCCGTAATTTTTATATAAATACTATATTGCAGGTGTATTCAAGCATTTCGAAAACCTTATGACAGCTGCGAACAAAACGGGGCACCCGCTATTTATAATCTGCGTATTCATCCTTATATTAAACGACTGGTATTTAAAGCCGGTGTTTCACAATACACTGACGGGAAAACTTTCGGACTTTGCAGGTCTTTTCGCTTTGCCCTATCTGTTAAGTTCGCTAATGCCAAAACATACACTAAAGATTCATGTGTGGACAGGTTTGCTTTTTATTGTATGGAAAAGTGAATTAGCCGAACCGCTGATTACATTTGCAAACAGTTTTAGAATACCTATAAGCAGAACCATTGATTTTACAGACAATATTGCTTTAATTTCATTACTATTTTCATATTATATCCTTAAAAGCAGTTTTGCCCTAAACATAAAGCCTATTCTACACAAAGCATTAGTAGCAGCTTCGTGCCTAGCATTTGCAGCAACCAGTATGCCACCACGGGAAAACAGAACGTTTACGCAAATTGATAAAGTATATACGTTTGATATTTCTAAAAGAGAGCTTGTTTCCAGACTTAATATGGTGCAGACACGAGAAGTGTACAAAATAAACAAAGGGAGCGGTAAGGTAGATTTTAATGAAGATTCAAATGTTTTTTATTTTCAAGGATCGACCGATACACTTGCCCTACTGTTAGATTACAGAAACATACATAACGGTGACACCATAAGGCTTAAAACATCGGTTGCTGATATCATGATAACGGGAGATGATCGCAAATCTGAACTGAAGCTTTTAACAGTGTATAAAACCGTTCCTTTATACAGTGATAAAGACTACCGTACAAAAACAATACGTGAATTTGAAAAGCGAATTGTAAAAAGAATAGAAAGTTACCGTTAGTATAACACAGTAAGTATATTTTTTTAAATCATAAACCAAATGTCGTTAAAAAAACACCCCTGTTTTCCAATGCTTTTAGTCCTTACTTTGTTGATGTCTTTTAATTGTTTTGCGCAAGACGGTATATTTAATATTCGTACCAATTATACAACGAAAGAACAAGTAGCGGAAGTAAAAGAACTACTATACAGCCAAACAAAGGAAACTGCTTTTTATGAAGACGAGCATTATACCGTTTACAGAAAATGCAGAGGTGAATGGGGTGGTGTCATTATTTTTGAAAACAAGCAATCGGGCAACAAATACATCTGTGCAGCTACCTGTCCTGTTACTGTCAACAAGTTTAATGATGTATATTATGTAACCAATACGCTACATCATTTGTCGGAAACTACAGAAATACTAAAAATTAGAAACCCTGAAAAACTAAAACCTGCCACAGCTGAGGACTTGCTACGAAAGTTTTTTGAGAATGTAGGGACATTAGGTGCAGAAAGAATTATTAAGCAATACCAGACATCGTGCCTTTACAGCTTCATTTACAACAACAGGCTTTACCACATTACAGCCGATAAAGAAGGTACTTTTGTTTCGGAAATTGCAGAAGGTACATTTAAAAAACTGCAACAGATTTCTGATCAGCAATTGTTGACCTATGATTCTAAAACTGCAAAACAAGGTAACCAAATACTGATTGGTTTTAGTAGCAACGAATTTTCGGGTTATATTGAATTAAATGGGCAACTGATTACCGTATATATTGCAAACTGATCTGTAAGGAATACAAAACAATCAGCACAACCTTAAATACTAAAAAAAATATGACGTTAAAAAAAATCATTTTACTGTTATTAGTATCTGTAAGCTTTAAATCAATAGCGCAAACCAATTGTGAAGAACTACTGGCACAAAAGATAAACCTAAAAGGAGAAGATTTTGAACAAATGCAGGAGGAACTTGTTACTAATTTTTCTAAACTCGCTGATTGCGGACTGGAAAAAGAGGATGTTACTTATATAGGCCAGCCACAGCTATTGTCGGCTCTGGTTATTGGATGGTTAAATGATGATCCTGAAACAATAACCTACAAGAAACTGCTTGACACCGCACTTAAGATGAAAAATACTCCCGAGTACAGTGAAAACGTTAAATTCTATAACAACTTTCTACTGCTGCGCAACAAAAAAGTAGATCTTGAAAATTGGGTTAACGATAGTAAACTAATATTACAATTGGTTAAAAGCGAGTATCTATTGAATGCAATTTACAATTTTATTGAAGAAGCACCCAACCAATATTCTACTTATGGGGAAATGATGGATGATTTAAACAACCAATGGAACGCGATTGATAATAATACCCATCAAGCTGATGATTTAACGGGTGCCATTGATATATTTGACGATGCTGAAATAATAAATTACCATGAAATGCTTGAAGAAGCAAAAGCAGCTGGTAAACCACTACTAATTTATTTTACATCGTACGCTGACGTGAATTCCAGAAAGATGGAGGAAGCCTTTTTGTATGATGATGATATACAGCAACTGTTTAAAACGACTTTTTATACCGTTACTTTATTTGTAGATTCTAAAAAAGAAGTCCCTAAAGATTATATAACAATCAATCCAAAAACAGGAAAGGAAATGAAAACTTACGGTGCTTTTTATATTAAGATACAGCAAGAACAGTTTGAAAAAAATTACCAACCGTTTTTTGTAATTGTGAACAAAAAAGGTAAGGTAGTTAAGACAAAAGGCTTTACGTTGAGCAAAGAAGAATTCTTAAATTTTTTAAAATAAATGTCACTTACCATTTTATTTATCTGCTCTGCAAATAAGCAACGATCTAAAACAGCTGAAGACTATTTTAGCAGTAAGTATGCTGATTTAGAATTCATGTCGGCAGGAACGAATATAAAAATTTGTGAACAGCTAGGAACAAACCCGATAACCTCATCTGTATTGGAACAGGCAGATTTAATTTTTGTGATGGAAAACAGTCATAAAAAGGAAGTTAAAAATTTTATTAACGGTAGGTTTAAAAAAGAAATTATTGTTTTAGATATCAAAGATCTGTACAAGTACTACCAAAAGGAACTTATTGAACTTTTAGATGAAAAAATAACGCCTTATTTAAAATGATGGTTTAGAAACAGTAGTTTTACTCATAAACTAAAAGCATACCTGTAATGACAGAAAGTATTCTTGCTCACAAATAAATACAAATCAAACAATCGGCACTTTGAAATATAATAAAAAAAGAATTAATCGCGTTTTTTGGATATTGACAGCTATTTTTATTTTAATGAATATTGTAGCAATCTTTCATGCTTACAAGTTTACCCACTTTAGCGAGACCGGCATTGAGAAAACAAAAAGCTCTGCGAAACTTTCCGCAATTGATAAAATTGAAACAATAATTTTTGGAGTAAATAACCCCAGACCAGAAAACACAACTATTCCTAATAATGATTTTGAAGTAATAAAAATTAAAAGCAATAGAGAAATTGAATGCTGGAGTATAAAAACCGAAAATGCAAAAGGTTCGATAATATTATTTCACGGTTATGGTGGAAACAAATCTTTAATGCTTGACAAGGCTGAAGTTTTCCTTGAACTAGGCTATAATACGTTGTTAGTTGACTTTATGGGGTCGGGCGGTTCAGAAGGTAATCAAACAACAATTGGTTATTTTGAAGCAGAACAAGTACAAGCATGTTTTAACTACCTGCGTAAGCAAGGAGAACACAACATTTTTCTTTATGGTACTTCAATGGGTGCTGTTGCAACGATGAAAGCGATCAGCGATTATGATATTAAGCCAAAAGGAATAATAATTGAATGCCCGTTTGGTTCTATGTACCAAACTGTTTGTGCACGCTTTAAAACAATGGATGCACCGACTTTCCCAATGGCGGGGTTATTAGTTTTTTGGGGCGGAATAGAAAACGGTTTCTGGGCATTTAACCATAATCCGACCGAGTATGCCAAGAAAATAAACTGTCCTACTCTTTTACTACATGGAGCAAAAGATGAAAAAGTAAGTATAGAAGAAATACAAAGTATATATAATAATCTTGAAGGAATAAAAAAATTGCAAATTTATGAGGAGGCAGGTCATGAAAACTATCTTTTGAAATACAAAACCGAATGGACAGAAGACGTAAAGGATTTTTTAGAAGAAACACACCAAACGGAAATAAAATATTAAACACTAGAATTTATGTTTAGTAAACAAATGGTTTTATATCTGCATTGATAAAAATATTATTAAATTAGATATAGTTAGAAACATAGGTTTATGAGAATGAGAATAAGGGATAGGAACCATTACGAAAAATATTGCCCAACTGCAGACTATTATGTTAAAAAAAACATTTATTAAACTTTTAGAAAACTATACATACGATCAGAATCTGATAAATGAATTATGGTTTGAAATAAAACAAAACTATTCAGACACCAACAGGCATTACCATACATTACAACATTTGGAAAACCTATTGCAACAGCTAACCACCATACAAAACCACATTCAAAACTGGAACACCGTTTTGTTTACCCTTTATTATCACGACTTAGTTTACCATTCAACACAAGCTGATAACGAAGAAAAAAGCGCTGAACTTGCCGAAAAACGCATGAAACAAGCTTTGGTACCTAAAGAACTGATCGAACATTGCAAGAATCAGATTTTAGCAACCAAATCTCACAACAAATCAACAGACAACGATACCAACTATTTTACAGATGCGGACCTTTCTATATTAGGACAGCCTTGGGAAGCATACTCACAGTATTACAAAAACGTTAGAAAAGAATATTCCGTTTACACTGATGTTGTTTACAATGCCGGGCGTAAAAAGGTATTACAACATTTTTTATTAATGGACAGGATTTTTAAAACCGATTATTTTTACGACAGGTTTGAAAATAATGCCCGACAGAACATACAAAATGAAATAGATTTGCTTTAAAACAATGTACAATATATTTTTAATTTTAAACATGTGATATGAATGAAACGGATTTTCCAAAAACAGTAAGTGAACTAGAGCACTGGATGAAAGAACACTGTTATAATTTTGAAAGTTATTCTATTAACGGCAACAGTATTTATGAAGGCTTTGGTATTGAAAAATCCGGAAATATGTTTATATGGTATTATACCGAGCGTGGACAGCAGCAAAATCTAAAATATTTTGGTTCGGAAACAGAAATTGTACAGTATGCTTATAACGAAATTAAAAGCGATCAATGGGCAAGAACACACTTAATTGGTTTTTGCAGCGATTTAAATAAAATAGTACAACTAAAAAAAGAACTGGATAACCTAAACATACAATATATTTATGATGAGATACCCTATTACGGAAATGACAAACCTGCTTACCGTGTGTTTGTGTCGGGATGCGATATCAGAAAAACTATACATTTGAAAAAGAAATATTTTACTGAATGACAAACAACTTTTTTTAAGTTTATTTCTGAACACACATCTTTATCATTATTTGAATGAAATAGATTTTACGTTTATGACAGCACAACAATTTATAGAATTTTGGAAAACGACTTATTCCGAGCCGGCTTTTATGTGTCAAAAATTCACAAAGGAATTTTCACACAGGTGGTTTCGTATTCACAGTTTACCTAAATCAAAACGTTACCCAAACAACGCCAGCGAATGGAAGCTACTACTTAACCGGCAGAATAAAATAATTACCGACCTGTTAAACAATCATACGAAGTTTTTACTGGTGACAGGTGAATACAGTTCTGAACAATATGAAGAATTATATAAGATTGATGATGTAGCATCTGTAAACCAATTATCTTTTATTACGTTAGAACATATTAACTTATATGAAAATAATCCGGAAGACTACGATGAAGGTCAGTTTTATACCCCGATGTTTTGTACACTGGAATGGGCTCAAAATAAATTTGATGATTTACTAAAAGATATAGGAGAAGATAATTTAAGAGCTTTCTTTGTTTCGCCTGACAATGAATTAATTATTGCTCCTTATGACGGAGGTATGGATTTTATTCTGAAAGATACCGAAACCAGAGATTTTTACAAACAAAAATACAGCAGTTGGTTGTCAGAAAGGGAAGACGGATTATAGAAAAGATACAGATATATTTAGATACTTTATAAAAATCAGAAACTCTTTAAAATATAACACGTGCACCTATGAACATAACCATTGATCGTACCGAAATAATTTCTTTAGAAGCTTTTGAATTAGGATGGCGATTTGATAAAATTCAAAATAGCGAAATTACTACAGAAGAGAAAAAACTTATTTTAGCATTATCACCAACGGAATCGAAAAGAGTGAATAAAATTATTGACTATTACGAAAACCCAACGAACCGAGCAAAAAAATATACCGAAACTAACTGGTTTAGTGCGCATAGCAAAACGATGGAAAAAGAAAAACGTTTCAGAAAAAAAATTGAAAATTATCTAATGCCGTATAATGGAGACTTGATTGTTTCATGGAACCGTAAAACAGTGGTGCAAACTTCAAAGAACCTATTCCAGAAGTATCTTACCGATTTTTTATATCCTAGTTCTGACGATGTAACAATTGTTTCGGTCGATTTAAACTGGATTCTGTTCTACCATCACACTGAAGTAGCCAATTTTTGGACAAAAAATCAATCGTAGAATGATGAGTATTAAAAAGCATCAAATTATTTAAATCAATAATTGTACAACCGACGGAGAAGACTAGACCAAATGACAATAAGAGAGCAATTACAATCAATAGTATCAAACCAATATCAATCTGAAGAGGGAGAAATATTTTGCATAGAACTCCTAAAAGGTATGACCGAACGTGAGATTGATGATTTTAAAAGTAAACTACCGTGCAACAAACTACCTGAAGAAATTGAAGAATTATTACGTTTCAGCAAAGGGTTTATATTTCAGGGTTTGGAAGAAATTCGGTTTGATACATTCCAACAATTCGGTTTTGAGGAGTTGTTTCCGTATTCGATACAGCTTGCGGGCGACGGATTCGGTAATTTTTGGATTTTAGATATTGATTCTGAAGGAAATTGGAATTGTGTTTATTACGTATGCCATGATCCGGCAGTGATTGTAAAACATTCTGAAAATTTATTCGATTTTATTAAGCATGTCGATGAATTCGGACAGAAAGGAGCTCTTTCTAACTTAAATATTATTCATGAAAAAACGATCATGGAAATCTGGAACGAAAAATTCGGAATTATGGAAAAGAACGAACAGGATTACGACTTTGAAAATGGGGCGAGCGAACTTCCTGAAATATATTTAGTAGCTGACCTTAGCAATAAACCTATAAGGACAGGATTTGCTTGGGGAAAATTTGGATCTGGCACAAAAATTATAAGACCTAACGATAAGCCTATATGGATAATAGAAAAAAAATTAAAAAAGAGTTTTTTTTCAAGATTGTTTGGCTGTAAAAGATAAAGACATTATATAGTACTAAAATCAGCTTACGCTTCAACTAAAGCAGGACCAATCATACAGTTGTTCGACGCTTCACGATAACCCGCGACAAACTACCTAAAAGGCATACCGCTTTTAATTCGTGTAGATTGTATTTATTGGATTTTTGCGCTGAAAAGAGAATGCGGAGTTGATCAGAGTCACTGACCGGGATTTGACGTGGAGAAACTATTTAGGTTTTAAATATTGTGAATATGCGTACCAAAGCAAAGTATTTGTACTACCTTCTTGGGAATAAATACATAGACAGACAACGAACTAAATATGAAAAAACTCATTCATTTAATAGAAATACTTTTACATTCCCTCTTATTCAGCTTTAAAGTTATGATCAAAATACTACCCTAAAAACTAACCTATATTTGTTTTGGCTACAACAATCTTTGATTTGGTCACATGCACGATTTCATTCTTGCTCAACTTTGTATTGTAAATAATTAATCATTTAAAAACAATAAAAAATGAGTACAAAAAAAGTATGGTTCGTAACAGGAGCTTCAAAAGGTTTAGGTTTAACATTAGTCAAAAAATTATTAGCAGAAGGCTATTCCGTAGCAGCAACTTCTAGAAATGTTTCGGAACTTCAGAAAGTCATCAATGAAGAAAATTCAACATTCTTACCGTTAGAAGTTGATTTGGTGAATGAAAATTCGGTTGCAGAAGCTGTTTCCAAATCAATTGAAAAATTCGGAAAGATTGATGTTGTGGTAAACAACGCAGGTTACGGACAATTAGGAACCTTGGAAGAATTGACAGATAAAGAAAGTCGTCAGAATTTTGACACCAATGTTTTTGGTTCTTTGAATGTCATTAGAAAAACAATGCCATATTTCAGAGCACAAAAAAGTGGTTCGATTTTCAATATCGCTTCCATTGGCGGATTGTCCGGAGAATTTCCGGGTTGGGGAATTTACTGCGCTACCAAATTTGCCGTTGTTGGATTTACTGAGGCTTTAGCGGCGGAAGTAAAAGAATTTGGTGTGAATGCCACGGTTATTTATCCCGGATATTTCAGAACAGATTTCTTGACAGGAGGTTCGCTTCGCACACCTGAAAATGAAATCGATGCTTATACGACTGCGAGACAAAATCAGAAAATGCACGAACAAGACATCAATGGAAATCAAATGGGCGACCCGGAAAAAGCGGCTGTTGCAATGATAGAATTGGCTGAAATGCAAAATCCACCAGTTCATTTGGTTTTAGGTTCTGATGCTTTCCAAATGGCAAATAACAAATTATCCACACTTCAGAATGAAATTTATGATTTCAAAACTCTAAGTACATCTACAGATTATTAACTTTGTAAAGGCAACAGCCACAAACTGTTGCCTAATTTTGAAATAATGACCAACAGAAAATTATACACAGTCGACACGATTGCTGAATTCCACAGGATTTCAGGATTGCCCAAACCTCAGCATCCGTTGATTAGTCTGGTGGATTACAGTTTGGTGGAATATCAAATCGAAGAATCGGAAATCAGCTGGATTCAGGATTTGTATTTTATGGGTTTCAAGCGTGATATTCAGGGAAAATTGCATTACGGTCAAAGTCAATATGATTTTGATGAAGGTTTGATGTGTTTTATTGCGCCGAGACAATTGGTTAAGATGATTATTGATAAGTCAGGCATAAAACCTTCAGGATATCTTTTGGCTTTTCATCCTGATTTTATTTGGAATACACCTTTGGCAAAGACAATCTCCAATTACAAATTTTTCGGTTATGATGTGAATGAAGCATTATTTCTCTCCGAAAAAGAAGAGGAAACTTTAATCGGTCTTTTCAAGGGAATTGAAAAAGAATATCAATCGGGAATTGATGAATTCACACAGAATATCATCATTTCTCAAATCGAAGTGATTCTGAATTATTGTGAACGATTTTATCAAAGACAATTCATTACAAGGAAAAAGAGCAATCATCAGGTTTTGGATAAGTTAGAACATATTTTGGATGATTATTTCAAAAATGATGTCATCAACAAAGGTTTACCAACTGCAAATTATATTGCCGAATCTCTGAATATTTCTACGAATTATTTAGGAAGCTTGCTAAAATCTCTGACTGGACAAACGACGCAACAACACATCCACGAAAAACTAATTCAAAAAGCCAAAGAAAAGCTTTCTACAACAGAACTTTCTGTAAGTGAAATTGCTTATGAATTAGGATTTGAACATTCTCAATCTTTCAGTAAATTGTTTAAAGCTAAAACTGACATTTCCCCTTTGGAATTTCGGAAGTCATTTAACTGACATCAGTAATTCTCATACAATATCCGTCGTTTTGCATACATCAGAGTTTTAATTTCTGCGGAATTTTGTATCAATAAAATTTAACAATATGAAATTGAATCAAGTAAAATTAGGAAGCCAAGGTTTAATCGTTCCGAATATCGGTCTGGGATGTATGGGAATGACAGGTTTCGGCGATGCAGATATGTATGGAAAAACAGATGAGAAAGAAGCGATTGCAACCATTCATCGTTCTTTGGAACTGGGTGGAAATTTTCTAGACACAGCCGATTTGTATGGTCCTTTTAAAAATGAACAGCTGATTGCAAAAGCGATTGAAGGCAATCGTGACCAATATATTATTGCAACTAAATTTGGTTGGGAAATTGATGACAATGAGCAAGTGACTTGGAAAATCAACGGAAGTAAAGATTATGTGAAAAAATCTGTTGAGCGTTCGTTGAAAAATCTGAAAACCGATTACATCGACCTTTATTATATGCATCGTCTCGATAAAAATGTTCCGGTTGAGGAAACGGTTGGAGCAATGAGCGATTTGGTGAAAGAAGGGAAAATTGGATATATCGGTTTGCCGGAAGTTGGTTCGGAAACCGTGAGAAGAGCACACGCAATTCATCCGATTTCTGCAGTTCAAAGTGAATATTCTTTGTTTGAAAGAACCGTTGAAGAAAAAGACGTTATCAAAACGTTGAATGAACTAGGAATTGGTTTTGTAGCGTATTCTCCGCTTGGAAGAGGATTTCTATCGGGAAATATCAAAACAATTGATGACTTGCCGGAAAATGATTTCCGAAGAGCAATTCCGCGTTTTCAGGGAGAACATTTCCATAAAAACATCGAGTTGGTGGAAGCGATTGAAAATATGGCGAAAGAAAAAGAAATCACGTCTTCGCAATTAGCTTTGGCTTGGATTATCAGCAAGGGAATTCTACCGATTCCGGGAACGAAACGCAGAAAATATCTTGAACAGAATATTGAAGCGAGCAAAATTGTTTTAAGTGAATCTGATATTCAGAAACTGGAAAGTATTGTGCCTTTAGGAACGGATACTGGAGCGACTTATGATGAGTTTGGGATGGGACTTTTGGATTATTGATTTGTTTAAATTAAAATATTTGTAGTTTGCAATTCCGAACGAAATGAAATGTAGTGAAGAATCTCAATATATTTCAGAGATTCTTCCTTCGTCAGAATGACAGACTGCTTATAAACACAATACGATTGCAGCCCGGCTTATCTCATCTTTTTTATTTTTTATTTGGAATCGATGAACCACTTCGTTAGGTTTGAGCGGAGCTCTTTTTGCGGAACGAAGTGGAGCAAAAAGATTGGGAGCCCTTCGACAAACTCAGGATAAATTACAGACGGATAAAGGCGCCCAAATAATTACTACCTTTAATATTTAGAATTTCAAATTATGAACACGATAAAATCTATTTCGGCTTTTCACAAATTGTTGTCACTTCCTGAACCAAAACATCCTATGGTGAGTGTGATAAATCTTGCAGAAAGTGTTTTCATAGAAGATGAGGTTTGGAAAGGTTTTGTGAGCCGTTATTACTGCGTTGCACTGAAACGAAATGCGACCGGAAAAATAAAATACGGACAGCAACATTACGATTACGACAAAGGTGTTTTGAGTTTTACGGCGCCGAATCAGGTGCAATATCTAGATTTGAAAACGATGGATTGTGAAAATACGGGTTATCTTTTGATTTTTCACGAGGATTTTCTGTTGAAACATTCTTTGGCGAGTACGATTTCGTCTTACGGATTTTTCTCTTATGCCGTGAATGAAGCGTTGCATCTCTCTGAAGATGAAGAAAATGACTTACTCGAAATTCTGAATAAAATTGATAAGGAATGTCAGCACATTGACCAACATACGCAGGAAATTATTTTGTCGCAGATTGAGTTGTTGCTGAATTATTCGAAGCGGTTTTATGAGAGACAATTTATCACGAGAAAAAGTGGAAATCATCAGCTTTTGGCGAAATTTGAAACATTTTTAAATGATTATTTTGATAAAAATTCTTCTGAAAAAGGTTTGTTGACTGTGCATGAAATTGCTGAAGCAATGAATCTTTCTCCGAATTATTTGAGTGACCTTTTGCGGGTTCATACAGGACAAAATACGCAACAGCACATTCACGAAAAGCTGATCAGCAAAGCGAAAGAGAAACTTTCTACAACGGAATTATCGGTAAGTGAGATTGCTTATGAACTGGGATTTGAGCATTCGCAGTCATTTTCTACGTTGTTTAAAAAGAAAACGAGTTTGTCGCCGTTAGAATTTCGGCAGTCGTTTAATTAAAGAATAGCTGTGAATGGTTTATATGCTGGACTTTGGGTGATGGATGATAAGGATGTTAGGTGTGTTTAAAGAACTATTAGGTGTTATATATTGGAGATATCTCGACAGGCTCGATATGACAGATTGTCTTTGTTCTAGACTGGACTTGAACTGCAGAATACAGGCTCACTGACCGCGGTTTTGGAGTAGTAGAATTATGCAGCTTTGAGATCTCCTTTGATAGCGATAGTTCTATTTCGGTTTCTCTGTTCTTTTATGACTAAAAGAACCAAAAATCTTTTCTTTTTAGTATGCTCTATCATCTATTTTACATTTTGAAATCGTGAATCTTCGATTTCTTGCCTCGGTCTAAAATCGGTTAAATAATGTCTTACAAGCTCGCAGTTCGTCAGGCTCACTGACCGTGATTTAGGAGTGTTAGAACGATTTGAGTTTTAAATGTTTGAGATATCTCGACTACGCTCGATATGACAGCAGTTCGACACTTCGATGGGCTCACTGACCAGATTTGGAGTGGTAGAACTATTTAGTTTTACATGTTTGAGATTCCGGAACAAACCGGGAATAAAAGTATATTGTTCATATAGAAAATAAAAAAAGAGAAACACTTTTGTATTTCTCTTTTTTTGTAGCCGAAACAGAACAAATCTCGAAACATTTTTTGGAGGATTTGGAGCGGTTAGCCGAATTAGAAATATAGGTCACTTACTGAAAAACATTCTGGATTTGACTTCTTTATTGTGAATTTTTATAACTGTTGCTATTGAGAAAATATTTCCTAATACAGTATTTTGAATATTTGATCGGTGACTTATGTGGCTTAGAATTGATTTTACAAATAGTGTTAGCTATTTAATAAGTTTGTTCAATATATTCCAATGTTTCTTGGTTTGTTGTTCGATTTTATTGTTAACCATGACATTTGATGCTTTATAAGCATAAGACAAAAAATTCCCCCAATTATAAGAATCTGTTTTAATGAATTTGTTTTCCTCTTCGCTCCAAATAAATTTTCTTATTCTTTTCGCTCCTTTGTAGGAGAATTTTTTAAATAATCTTCGTTTAAAAACCATACCTTTATTGGGTGCATACCTTCTGCTTGAATAATTTTTTGCCCTTCTTACAGAGCGTTTCATCTTTCTATAATAGCCCGAAAGACTTGCAGATTTCAGCAATACGTTATTGCCATCGAACTCAAAACCAAGGTAGATGAAATTTTTATTCCAATTGATACTTCCTTCAAATTCTTGTCCGCAAATAAGTTTCTGGTCTTTTCGTTTGAAATGGAATATTTGAGTTTTCGATTCCTGAATCTCTAATTTGTAGTTTTTTATCTCTTGATAAACGAGTTGTGTCAGCTCGTCTTTATAATTGATTGGACAAACCACTACCATATCATCCGAATACCTACGATAAATACCGCCTTTCTCTGAAATGTATTTATTTATAAGTGTATCAAAATACAATAAATAAATATTTGCTAAAACTGAGCTGATGGGAGAACCCTGTGGAATACCAAAATTTCGGTAAACTTCCTGACCATTTACAATTCTTGTTTTTGAAGGTTGAAGCAGCTTCCCTTTTAATTTAAAAAACTCTTGCTCTTTACAAAAAGCAATTGCATTTTGGTTTCTCAAATATTTTATTTTATCAATCTTCTTTTGTTTTATCTCTAGTGGTTCGCCAAGCTTATTTGTTTTACGGGTATAAATTCGGTTTTTGAACACTTCAAATATATCTACAATATCCACGTGACTAAATCGGGTTATGTTTTTATAAACATTAAAGTGATCGTCAGGCAGTTTTGGCTCACCTATTAAATCAGTCCAAACTTTTCGTAATAATTTATGATCGAGATTGTCAAAAAAGCTGGAAATATCAAATGCAATAACGGTAAATTCGTCTTCTTTATAATCTAAAATGTATTTGAAAACATCATTTGCAAAATCAATATTGCATTTGTTAGTACCATCAATTTTTGATGGGTTTACAGGTACAGAACGATACGCATTTACAACTTCTCCCAGTTTGTTTTCAGTTATCTTATTTTCATACAAATCAGACAGTAACATGGCATAATAGCTATATATCAAAGAATCCAAATGGCTTGCATAGAAGAGTTCTCTTTTTTTCTCCGAGCCTTTTCTTAATATTTTTGTGCCTGATTTATATTTTTCATTTATAGAACCGTCAGCATTAGAATAATCTTTTCGGAACCTTTTTACTTTGGAAGTTTTATGAATAAACGGAAGAAAAGAATGGCAGGCAACTTTTTCGGGATTGGTAACATAGGGCTCAATCCATTTGAAACGATCACGATTATCTAACGGCAATCCTATGTGGGGATACCTTTTAATCTTAAACCAATCTTTCTTTTTGTTTACTTCCATTTTAATTTTAAAAAGTGAGCAGCGAAGACCCAATGCGAAGCTGTGCTTTTAGAATTAGTTGCCTAATTCCCGAAGTGTGCATGCTTTTACGACACCTAAATGCCGCTCCGACTCAAGCTGGGTAGCGAAATAGTAATTGTATATTTGCATATTAACTCAAATAAGAGCATCATGAAACATCCAATCGTCAAGGAAATCCTAGCAGTAATGATACTGCTGGGGCAGCTAATGGCAAGTGCATCTTCTGAAATTAATTCAGGGATTGCTTGCATTTCTGAAATACCATAGCCCCAACCGTTTTTCAAGTTGGGCGTAACAAGACTTTCATCTATACCATAAAACGCACACTTCAGCTCTTCTACTGCTCACAAAATCATTTATATTGTTTCCTTTTTTGCTACCGTTGTTGTTTCTAATAGTTAGCCATAGCCTCTCATTTTAAAAATTATTCTTTATAGAGCGTTTTTCACTTCTCGCAATGGATACACATCCGTTCAAATGCGTTATCAGACTATTAACTCCAACTTGAAAATAATCTTTTGGCGTTGCTTCTGCTGGCGGATACGGGGTAACAAGTATCTTATGCCACTTAAGCTGTAAACACCAGTTTTTGATTTTTTCATTTTCAAAAGAGGCATATAAATCGTGGGCAAACTCGTTCCGCATTTTTCTTACCAGGTTCAGGTCTTCTTTAATAATTTTATCAATCAATCCTAAACAATAGCACATTTTAATTTTGTTGCTAAAGTTTCCCAAAGGTTGGTTGAATTGCATCATTTCTTCTACATCCTTATCATCTTCGGGAAAAAAGGCATAAAGGATATGTTCTAATATCATTTCCAGAAATGTACCTCCTAAAATGGCAATGGTTCTATCGTCTTTACTCTCATACGTAAAAAGATTATGAAATTCCCTCAATGCATCATTCAGGTCGAAATATCTTTCAACAGCTTTTCCTTTTAGTATGAAATTATTATCCATTTCCATTTTATATAGTAAATCCTTTAGGTATAATTCCGGTTTCTTTCATTCTAGAAAACACTCGCTTAACCTCTTTCTCACTGAATTTTTGCTTCTCCTCTGACCATTCATAAAACCTTTGGATAAGCAATGTTTCTGAGAAAATAAATTTTTCGTCTATTATATTATTGATGCAAGCGTATAATGTCGCTACAATTTCTACTATATCAGACTTGATGGTTTTGAATGTATCTATGATAAACTGTATGCTTTCGTTTTCGGCGGAAAAATATTTCACAAAATCATTGTGGTGTTGCCCTGCTTTTTCTAACGGCTGATATTTTAACACCTGAGTCTTATTATATTCAAACCATTTCTTCTCTTTCAGTTGTTTGTCTATTGATCTCATCAATCTATTGTCATAAGGTCCCATTGCCTGACGTAAAAAATTGGTAGGCAATTGCATTTCGGCAGATTGCTGACAGAGATAGATCAGCTTTTGTAATTTTAAGTGTCCCAATGTCGGCTCTTTGTGCAATTGCCATACTATCTCTGCTGATAATACTGTTCTGCGGTAATAATCTACATTGGTTGGTTTTAGCTCAATTGCTTTCCCTTTCGGTTTTTCCTCGACCATTTCTTTAGCCTCAAACGCCTGATGTAACAATGCTTTGAGTAATTGCTCAGTGGCTTGTTGATTGGCAATAATGTGTTCTTTTAATTGTTTGGTTTTGGCAAATTGCTTTTCTATTTCCGCTGCTATACGTTTTTGCTCGGAAAGTGGAGGAAGTGGAATTACAAAACGCTCTAGATTATATTTGGGTAAACCTTCTCTTCCTGCTCCTGTTGTTGAAGAAAAAATGAACTTCTGAAAGTAGGGCGATAAAACAATCTTGTGAAAGTAATTTCTATCTAACTCTATAGGTCTTATGATGCAAACGTGTTGGCTTACATTTCCTTCTTCAAAATCTTTTGGAACAAGTGCACAACGCCCCATTGAACCACCTGTTATATTTAATAGAATGTCATTGGCTAAGACTTTCGTTCCATTCATTTGTATTTGAACTTCATTCGAGATGAATTTTATGTCATCATGGACCAATCCATCATTGTGGATATTTTGAGAACGGAAGAATGGAAATCCGCTTTTAGCGTAATTACTTCCTTTGGGCGTGCTTCCAGAGCCGATTTTGGAGCAAATTTCCCCCAGTCTACACCACACCCAATTTTTAGGAATATCAAATGGAATTTCTTCAGGTATGATAGGTGTTAATGTTTTTTCCTTTTTACCTGAACGAGCTTTTTCTACTTTGATTCGTTTTAATAATTCTCTGGCAGGTTCATCATCAGGATTTTGAACTACTAATTTTCCTTGTATCGCTTCCTGTAAGATAGCTTGGTTGAGGTTTCCGAGTTGTGCGAATTGAAAAGAGAGCTCATCTTGAACTTCTCTTGTTTTAACCTGCTTTTCCTGAATGTTTTTTATTTCACTTTCAATTTCTTCATTAAAATAAACATTACCGTTTACATTACCGTTTCTCAAGTCATTCAAAAAGCGAATGATATTCTTCTGAATATCCCTTGTTGGAATCGGAAAGTTTAATTCCTCAATTTGTTTAGGACTTACATTCGGAATCGCTGCACCCCAAGCCAAATTTTTTACAATTCCTTCCACACCTCTTGCTATCCAATAAATGTATTCTTTTTCAAATTCATCAAGATTAAGAATGACAAATTTACCAACTCTCTGGTTTAAATAGAGTTTACCTAAACCTGCTTGCACAATTCCTAGTTTTCCAATTGTTCCACCTGTCAAAGCAATAATAATATCCGATTCTTCGAGTTCATATTTTTCAAGCATTGGCGATTCTTCGTAGTAAACGACACCATCTAATATTATTTTCTCATTATTAAAATCAGAAATTCGGATTATTGGAATTCCGGAGCTTTTATATTCAGAATTTTTAAAAGCAAAACCCCCAAAAATTTTAATGTGATTAGAAAGAGGTTCATTTTTAAATATTTTGCTAAGTCCGCTATTGATTAATGTAATGTAATGACCTATTGAATTGAAAAAAGCTTTTTCCCAATTATTTGCTATACTCGAATTAAGTATTTTTCTTCCTCTACTCATTTTTCAGTCGACGATAATTCGTTTAATATTTCCAATGACTTTTTGAATGAATCCTCTAAGCTTTGAATTATTTTTTTTCTATCATACACCACTTCCTCCGCTACTTTATTCGGATTTTTAATATCCAAATCATAATTACGGTCTACAATGGTTTTTATGGGCACTTTCCAGGACACTTCGCTTTCTTTACGGTTGTTCCACCAATCTTTTATCGGGTTAAATTCTTCGATACGGATAGGCTTGGTTTTGCTGTAGGCTTTCTGGCCTTCGGGCAAAGTATGTTCGTAATACCAGATCTCTTTGGTTGGTTTTCCTTTTTCAAAGAAGATCAGGTTGGTGTTTACTGTGGCATATGGGGCAAAAACAGATTGTGGCAATCGTATAATGGTGTGCACATTACAATCTTCCAGAAGTTTTTGTCTTACCCGTTGTTTTACACCATCCCCGGTCAAGCTTCCGTCAGGCAATACTATACCAGCTCGTCCGCCATCTTTTAACAACTGTATAAACAGAATCAGGAAAAGGTCAGCACTTTCTTTGGTGCGGTAATTCAACGGGAAATTCGTTTCCATACCATCACCCACTACACCACCAAATGGCGGATTGGCCACAATAATATCCACACGGTCCTTTTGCCGGATAGAATTGTATTCACGGCTTAAAGAATCTCCATTGGTGATTTTAGGAACAGCAATGTCGTGGGTAATCAGGTTGACCACGCTCAACATAAACGGTAAAGGTTTCAGTTCTGAACCCGTTACAGTTTCTTGTAAGGTTTGTTTATCGGCAATGGTTTTAACCTGCTTTTTTAAATGTTCGATGGCACAAACGAGAAACCCTGCGGTTCCACAGGCTGGATCCGTTATTTTTTCTCCCAATTGTGGGTTGACCATATCCACCAGGAATTGCGTTACGGCCCTTGGCGTGTAGAATTCCCCGGTATCTTTTTTGGTGGCTAATCCCTGCAAAATATCTTCGTAAATGACATTAAAAACATGATGTTCTTTACTGCTGTTGAAATCTATTTCGTTCAGTTTATTAATAGCCTGGCGGAAGGTAGTTCCGCTTTTCATATAGTTGTTTGTTCCATCAAATATCTGACGGATGATGATCCCTAATTTGTCTCCAACTGCTACGGTCAGGTTTTTGAGCTGTGGGAACAATTTATTGTTGATAAAATCAATCAACTGCTCACCCGTAATGCCCTCGTCATTTTCTGCCCAGTTCCGCCATTGCAGCTCACTAGGAATAGGCGATTTGTATTTTGTATCAAGAATTTCTTTCTCTTTGTCTTTATCATCAAATAATTTCAAAAATATCATCCAGCCCAGTTGCTCTATACGCTGTGCGTCGCCGCTCAAACCCGGGTCTTTACGGAAGATATCTCTGATGGATTTTATAATGCCTGATATGTTGCTCATTTAATTATGCTACTTTATATAATTCGTTTTCTAATTCTTTGATTGCTTTTTCGTAACCTTCCCGGCTACCAAAAACTTTTATGATTTCTGTTACAGAACCAAATTCATTGATGGGTGGAACGGTCAGAATCTGAATGTCCTCTATATTTTCAATACCCTGATCAGCATATTTATCCAATAATGCTTCCAATACCTTTCTGGCTTGTTCGCCATACTTAGTGAAGTAATTACGTTTCTTCACATTGTTTGCCCGTTCTTTTCGTGTCACTGGTGGCTGGTCATAGGCAACGTGACAGATCAGGTCGAATAAATCCACCTGTTTGTCTACTGCTTCATATAAGGCTTCTACCATTACCCCTTGCTCTACTAATTCGGCGATAATAGCTTCTTTTCGCTCTGAACTTTTCCATTTATTCAGGAACTCATCCAGCGATGTATATTGCTCCTGGATAATACCTTTCGTATGGTCTTTCAAACTTGTTGTAATTGGCTTGCCGTGCTGATCAAAGTGTAATTCACGGCTTATCAGCACCGAAACGTCCACACCATTCACATACACTTTTCTTTTGGGCTCATTTACGGTATTTGCAGGAATATCTGTCTCCGGATAGCGAATGGTTGGAGGGATCAATTCTACTTCCTCACCGCTTTCTATGTCAATAACAGGTTCTGTATTCTCTTCTTCTTCGTTGATAATATCACCAAGATCTGTTGCTTCTTCCACAGGTTTTATACGGATGGGTTCACCATCAAATTGAGGATCAGCAAATAGATCCGTTGCATTTCGGAAATCTAAAATGGTAAAATATAGTTTTCCGAATTCTTCATTGATCCGTGTGCCTCTACCAATGATCTGTTTGAATTTGGTCATTGATGCAGCACTGGTGTTGAAATCCAATACGATCACTTTACAGGTTTGAGCATCTACGCCTGTAGTCATCAGTTCGGAAGTAGTGGCAATGACCGGATATTTTTCTTCCGGATTGATGAAGTTGTCCAACTCTCGTTTTCCTTCTTCATTATCGCCTGTAATCTGCATCACGTATTTGTGATTTTCTGCCACCAAATCTGCATTATGCCGGGCAATGGCTGTCCGCATTCGCTCTGCATGATCTATGTCCACACAAAACACAATGGTTTTTGCAAAACGGTCATAACCTTTCAAAAACTCGGTCAGCTTTTTAGCTACAATATCAGTACGTTCTTCGATCACCAGATTTCTATCATAATCTTTGCGATTATAGATACGGTCTTCGATAGGATTACCCTCTTTGTCTGTCTTTCCCTGTTCAGGTCGCCAGCCCTCGGTATCTACATTTAACGCCACTCTCACCACACGGTAGGGTGCAAGGAATCCGTCATCAATCCCTTGCCGTAAAGAATAGGTATAAATAGGCTCACCGAAATATTCGATATTGCTGGTTTCGTTCGTTTCCTTTGGAGTAGCAGTCAAACCAATATGCGTGGCGTTCTTAAAATAATTCAGGATTTCCCGCCAATTACTATCTTCTTTTGCACTACCCCTGTGACATTCGTCTATAATGATTAAATCAAAGAAATTTGGAGAGAAGTCCTTATAAGCATCCTGCATCGCCGGATCCGAACTGCTCAATCCCTGATATAAACCCAGGAAAATTTCAAAAGCTTTGTCCGATGAGTCAATTCCCCTCTTTTTACTAGAAACCAATGCTTCTTTTCCGCTGTTATCGGTAACAATTTTTTTCTTGATAACGGTCATAGCGCCTTTGAAATGCCTGAAATCACCTCTTCGGGTCTGGTCAATCAAAGCTGTTCTGTCTGCAAGAAACAGAATTCGTTTTTTAGCCCCTGATTTCCAAAGCCGGTAAGCTATTTGAAATGCGGTATATGTTTTTCCCGTACCCGTGGCCATTACCAGCAAAATCCTGTTCTGCTCATTGGCAATCGCTTCTACCGTTCGGTTGATCGCTATTTGCTGGTAGTACCTGGGTCTGCGATTCGTTCCGTCAAAAAAATAGTCCTGTGAAACGATTCTTTCGGCTTCATCTGTCTCGATTCCTTTATATTTTTTGTATTTCTGCCAAAGTTGATCGGGAGAAGGAAAGTCTTCTAAACAGAGTTCAGTTTCAATATTTTCGTCTGTTGCTGTTCTGTCGTGAAAATGGAAACCGTCCCCATTGCTACTGAATACACATGGAATATCCAGTATTTTGGCATACTCCAGTGCTTGTTGAATCCCTGAATTTACAGAATGATTATTGTCTTTCGCTTCGATAATTGCAATGGGAATATTAGGCTTGTAATAAAGAATGTAATCTGCTCTTTTTCGGGTCCCCCTAGCTGTAAACTTTCCACGAACATAGATTTTACCATCCGTGAAAGATACTTCTTCCAATATTTGTAATTGTTTATCCCATCCTGCATTTTCCAAAGCAGGCGTGATAAATTTCGTGCAGATATCTCTTTCTGATAAAGTCCTTTTGTTCATAACGCTTAGGATTACGGATTAATCGCTTTATACCAGTAGAAAAAAGCTTCCGGATTGGTCTTTTTTAACTTGTTCAGTTTATTGTAGGTTTGGTCTTCAATCAGCCAATCCTTAATCTCCAACGGACTTTTAAACCGTTCTATTTCTTGATTTTCTTTGCTCAGTAATGAAGTCAGATATGCAACTTTAGCTGATGCTGTTATGGCTTCTTCTATTGAAAAGCGGTCGATAATGAAATTCGTAAAATTCTTAATGCCTAATTGCAAGTGTTTGAATTCATCAGATTTCATATCCCTTTCTGCCAATGTATAACAAGCTTGCCAAGTGTCTTTCAATACCTCGTCAGCATCAATATTTAACTTTCGATAGCCGATTTCTTCCTGTACTACTCTCGAATAACTCTCTTTTACTACATTGAAGTCAGTTATCTGATCGAACAAGAAGCCTATATCATACAATTGTTTGATGATTTCGACAGGTCTGTTTTTTGAATATAATATACCTGTGGTTTTGGGAGCAAAAGCGGTTAATTTATCTCCCAAAATAGCCTCGAATGTGGGCAATACAACCGTAGTATCTTTGCCCGATGTCGCCAACCAACTATGTTTTATCGAATATTCTTTTGTTTCAGGATAAGGATTGGGCGTATATAACAAATCCAATAATATTGGTTCTTCGTGACCATCTACCACACTTTTGTAAAATATCTTGAAATGCCCGATGGGTGCATCAGGCGAATGCTTTCGGTCGTTGTCATCTTCCCAACGGATAAACATTTCTAATTGGCTAATCTTCTCTAAAATCTCTTTGATTTTATCCTCTGATTCTTCTGTAATTATGTCAATGTCTATCGAAAACCTCTTAGGCGTTTCCGTTGCTAAAAGTAGAGCCGTTCCGCCTTTAAACACAAAATTCAGATTATTCAATTGCAGTTGCTCCAAAAGTGTCAAAGCGTATATTACTTTTTCAATCAGTTTTGGGTCAATACGTTTACCCAACTTGCTTCGTAAGTCGGTAATCCACTCAATTGTATATGATTTTGTGTTTATCATAATTTATATATTATTGGCACAAATAAATTTATTTTGCCAAACTTATATTTATCAGTTCGTCAATTTCTCGTTCTCTGTTTCTTCGGACAGCGTACCTACGCATCTTTAACTCATTTAAGGTATATTTCTGCATTACACTTCGCATAATAAATTCCTTTTCATTTTGCTGTGCCGAAAAAAGTGCTGTTTCAATCAACATATCCACCAATAACTTTTCCAGTGCAGGAATAACAATTTTCTCTTTTTCTATCAAAGGAGACTCAGAAACCATATTCTTCACAATAAGAACTTCATCCTGATGATGAATATAACGGTCAAATATTTCCTCATCAGGATTAAAGAAAACGTTTTTATTGCTTTCTGTCAGAAAAGTAAATACAGATTCAGCCGCATCTTTTTCTACTTCTATAACAACATAATGTTTAAATAGCTGGTGACGCATAAAATCATTCAACCACACCGTATCCCAAATACAAAAATTGATATAAGGAAATTCACGCTTTACCTTATTAAACACTCTCTTTAAATTATTTGAAATATTGGGTTGAAAAGGGATGTTGTTATCCATCTCATAAATCCCTCTGGAAGGGGCATTGATAATTCCCTCTTTTTTCAGCTTGGACAGATACATATTAATGGTATTGTCAGACCATTTGGGAAAATCTTTTTTGATTGAACCAACAAGTTCCTGCTTGGGAAGTTTCTCGCTTCTCTTAAAATAACGACGAATATGTTTTTCTAACGCTTCTGCCAAAATATTTTTTATTGTAAATGTACGATTATTTTATATAAGTTTGGCACAAAACTCATTTTTTATCAAAGTTATATATCTGCACAACTTTGAAAAGAACAGAAAATATTCACTCCAAAAGAAAAAAATAGAAAAAAAAGAAAGCCTTTATGCTAACGGATATAAGATAACGAAGCACTGTAAGTCCCGAAGAGTGGCGAAGCCATTATGCGTGCGCAGTTATCGTTATCCATTATCTTTGCTTCCCTTTTTGTTTGTTTTGATAACTCTATAAATCCTTGTCCATATATTCCTCCAAAGAAGATTTCAGTTGGTCTAAAAATGCGGTTCGTGAATTGGCACGATATTTCATTCGATGGAAAGCATTATGTAAATCCCCTAAGGTAATCTGAAACAGTTTTTCTAAAACCAAACTGATTTTTCGTATTCCTACTTTACCGTATGAAAGAGAGCCGTTCGCATACAGCGCATAAATCAGTTCTATCAGAGCATTTTTACTGTCCGTCCAAAGAATACCATCGGATGAAATATCCCTTGCAGAAAGAGAGCCTGCTATTTCATCATTATTGATTTTTTGGAGTATGTAGGTATAGAGTAGCTCATTTGCTATTATCCGAGCCACTTTGTAATCATAGTAGGTTGAAAACAGAGGGTCAATTTCAAAGACGAAGCTATTCAGTCCATCGTGGAAATTAATGTTGCCCAACCTAAAGTAGGTTTCATCACGGTCGGTTCTTCCCGAACGGTAATATCGGTAAAAATCTGAATTGTAGATATGCTCCCTGTATTCCTGTTTTAATTCCTGCAATTGTTCCGAAAAATAGCTCGCATACATTCTTCCTCCGTCAACAGGGCAACCTGTCTGTATACGAAATATCTTATTGTGGTATATGAGTTTGGAGAGGATGTATGGCTTAATGTTGCGAAAGAATTTGATTTCCTCCCACTGGTTTTTAAAGCCTTGCTTTGTAACATCCTCTCTTATCGACCCCAAGTATTCTTGCAGGTATATGGTCATTTGGTACGCTTCATCAATGATATTAGGTGCAGACAACGAAATTGCATTTTCTTTTCGCTCTATCTCCAAGATGATATTTCTCATCTTCCTGATAAATTAACGTTAATTAAATGACATCATCATACCTTCCCAAAGCGATATCCTCTTAATTCTGGCATTATGGAAAGCTACAAATCTCCATTCATTATTTTCCTTTTTTGCTATCAATGTCTGGATAGAATTACGGCTCTTCGCTGGCTCGCTTTTTCCTTTTTGGAGCACGGCTCCCGTCATATGAATAATAGCAACATTCTCCGCAACAAACTGAATACTGCGTATATTTCTGTTCGCAAGACTGGAACCTTTCAGTACGCCATCAAATAGCTCTTGATGCACTTTGGCTATTTCCTCATTTCCTTTCAGCCATTCGCCATTAAATGTCACATAATCTGCATCCGCAGTAAATACGGATGCCATCTTATATCCACTTCCTTCTGCCCAACCCTCTGCATTTATTTGCTCCAATTGTTTGATTGCCTGTATATCTTCAATTCTGTTCTCTGGAAAATCAAGATTGTTGATTACAGGTTCAGGAGTTACATAGATAAACTGGAATAAAATCACTAATACATTCAGAGAAAGTATCAGGATTAGAAGTGCTTTTGTTGATAATAATTTTTTCATCGTTTTCGTTTTATTTTCAAATAAAATATATCTGTTACGATGCAAATATAAGCATTTTTATTATTAATCAGATTTTATACGCTGTTTTTTTATTATTTTTACATCGAATTCGATGTACATTATGAGCGAACTTGTGAAATTAATCTCTGTGTGGGAAGAGTATACAAAGAAGAATACCGATATTTCAGCTACGGAATTCTGTATGTATTTTTTAGCAAAAGAAAGCAATAGTGAATTATTTGGCGGACTCACTCCCCCGGATTTGGACACTACATTTGCGAAATTGATAGGCAGGCTTGCCGGTATGCAAAATGCATATTCAAAGATGGCTCTTCATGATATGCCTGGCTTTGAGCTTGAATGGTTCTATTTTTTAAGCTCCATCTATCATCTAAAAGAAGTAAAAAAAACACACATCATACAATATAACTTTGCAGAACAAACCACGGGAATTGATACGCTTAACAGATTAAAAAAACAAGGATATATATCTGAACGCCCCGATCCTGATGATAAGAGAGCAAAGCTGGTAAGTCTCACTCCTGAAGGAGAGAAAGTATTGTTCCACCTGTACAAATTATTGTATAAACCCACTCTTTTAATGTACCATAGCATAGACTATAAAGATAAACAGGTTGTTATCAACATCCTTAAAGATACCGAGCAAAAGCATCAGTATATTTTATCCAATACAAAAGGCAAATTAATTGATGAATTGCTTATCGAAGAATTCGGTGAAGGACAGTTGGAAACAATACAGGAAAACCTGCAAAAACAAATTACACGGTTCGCCAAGGAAAGATCATAACAGTTGTCTCGTCTAAAATTAATGATAAAATAAGAGTCCGGACAAATAGAATTGCATAAAAAACTTTTGCTATTTGGAAAAGACACTGCCTTGGAAAACGGGGATAAACTTTCACAATCTCCTTCCTTTCTTCTTTTTCTTCATTCGTTTAGCAAACTGTTCTTCCTCGTAATCCACGCCCTGTGCTTGGGGCAACAGACTGAACAACCCCAAATTGGCACAGTGAGAAATGCCTCTGTGAAAGTTATTTTGATTATTTTTACGTTAATATTTACCGTGCATAACTAATGAAAGAAAATAAATATGATGAGGTGTCATTTTTCGAGCAATACGGAAAGATGAACCGTTCACTGAATGGACTTGATGCTGCAGGAGAATGGCATGTACTTAAAGAAATGCTACCCAACTTTGATGGTAAGAAAGTGCTTGATTTAGGATGTGGCTATGGATGGCATTGCAGGTATGCAATCGAAAACGGGGCTATCTCCGTAATCGGTATTGATATTTCTGAGAAGATGCTTGAAAAAGCTAAGTTATTTTGATTATTTTTACGTTAATATTTACCGTGCATAACTAATGAAAGAAAATAAATATGATGAGGTGTCATTTTTCGAGAAATACGGAAAGATGAACCGTTCACTGAATGGACTTGATGCTGCAGGAGAATGGCATGTACTTAAAGAAATGCTACCCAACTTTGATGGTAAGAAAGTGCTTGATTTAGGATGTGGCTATGGATGGCATTGCAGGTATGCAATCGAAAACGGGGCTATCTCCGTAATCGGTATTGATATTTCTGAGAAGATGCTTGAAAAAGCTAAGCAAGTCAATCAACTGGATGGAATTAAATATAAACAAATTGCGCTTGAAGACGCCCAATTTGCTAATGGAATGTTTGATGTTATAATCAGTTCATTAACTTTTCATTATATACAATCATACGATGTTCTTATCGGTAAAATTTATCAATGGCTTAAACCCAGAGGTAAATTTGTCTTTTCTGTTGAACATCCTGTCTTTACAGCCGAGGGCAGTCAAGATTGGATTTATAATGAAGCCGGAAGTAAATTACATTGGGCTGTTGACAGATATTTTTACGAAGGACAAAGGAATACCTCATTTTTAGGTGAGAACGTACTGAAATACCATAGGACGGTTAGTACATATTTGAATGAGCTTTTAAAGCAGGGCTTTAAAATCATAGAAGTCAAAGAACCTATACCAAATGAAACTATGCTGAAAAATATACCCGAAATGGAAGACGAATTACGCCGTCCAATGATGTTTTTAATCTCTGTCGAAAAGTAGTTAGTAATTTTTATTGTTGTCTTCCCCGTTTTCTATGTTTCTTCTTTTTCTTCATACGGTTGGCAAATGCCTGTTCCTCGTAGTCTTCGCCCTGTGCTTCCGGCAATAGTCCACCCAATCCGTCTATCCATAAATCATCGGTCGGCTGTTCTTTATTAAGGAAGTTAAAAAGTGAATGGGCTTCCTCTTTCTCTACGGTGTTGCCCGTGGTCGATGACTGATTTTGTGCAGATGTTTTTTCAGCTTCTTGACGTTGCCCAATCGCCTGTCCGTTCCACCAGTCATTAAAGACATTAGCCGATAGGTTCTTGCCTAAAGCTGAACCGTTCCAAACGGTACGGCTTTCGTGGTCGATAAAAGTCATACCATATATACGCCCCTCATCGTTGCGCCGTACTACGGTATTGATGCCCTGCTCCAACAGTTGCTTTTTAAAATCTGCTTCATTAGTGGTGGTGTGCATCGCTACTTCAATGGTGCTTTTGAGTACGGCTCTTACAGGGTCGGCTTTCATTTTCCTCTTAGCCTGTGCAAATTGGTTTTGCAGTTCGTCCAGTCCTGCCTGTTTGCCGAAAAGCGATGCCTTAAAAGGACTGCTCGCTTTTTCTCCCTGTTCGTTCAGCGCAAAATAGACAAGACCGTTTTTAGGCTGTCCGTGCAATTCCCCTTTGACTTCCTCTGCCGTAATATTGAAAAGTGAAAGCAAGGCGTTGTATGCTCCGAGGCTTGCGTACCCGTAATACTTCGGCAGGTGTCGCACCACCGATGCGATTTGGCTCTTAACGTCTCCGGCTCTGTAATCCACCGGACGGAATACCTGCTCGTTTCCGGTATGCTGTTTTTCCGTTGCAGGTATGAGGTTATATTTTTGTTCCAATGCCCGACAGATTGCCATCGAACGTGGATGGTCGTAACTGTCCGGTAGCTTTTTGCCGTCCAAACCCACACAGACCGTAACGATATGGATATGGGTACGCTCAATATTGGTATGCTTGAAAACGATATAAGGTTGGTTGCCATACCCCATGCGCTCCATATACTCCTGCGCCATTTTTACGAACTGCCCATCGCTGACCCTATCCGATAACTATGGTTTTTCAAAATAAAAAATGTTAAAATTCTCACTGTTTTTTTTACGAATAATTTAATAATTTTACGTTGGAACAAACAAATAAG
>NZ_FOVI01000050.1 GCF_900115115.1 Paenimyroides ummariense | reverse complement strand
GTAATCCATGAACTGGAATTCAGTGGTTATTTTCTGATTACCTGGGATATTGTACGGTATAGTACCAGTTTGGGATTGATGCACATTGGACGTGGCAGCGGTGCCAACAGCATCATTGCCTATTGCTTGGGTATTACCGATATTTGTCCTATAGAGCTCGATCTTTATTTTGAACGCTTCCTAAACCTGAACCGTAAAACCCCGCCCGATTTTGATATCGACTGGAGCTGGCAGGACCGAAATACCATCTTGGAATATATTTTCAACCGTTACGGTAAAGACCACGTAGCCTTTTGTGGTACCAACGTAGAATTCAAATACCGTTCTATTTTCCGTGAATTGGGTAAAGTGTTCGGACTCCCAAAAGAGGAACTTGATGCACTGGCAAAGAACCCTATGGAACGGCACGACGATAATTCGGTGGTAAAACTGGTACATAAATACGGCAAGATGTTGGAGAAGTACCCTAACCAACGGAGCATGCATTCCTGCGGAATCATTATTTCCGAAGAACCTATTACCAATTACACCGCACTCGAAATGCCGCCAAAAGGCTTTCCCATCGTTCAGTTCGATATGCACATAGCTGAAGATATCGGTTTTGAAAAGTTCGATATCCTCAGTCAGCGGGGTATCGGAAGCATTAATGACGCAGTAAAATTGATTCAGCAAAATCGGGGGATTGATGTAGATATAAGGGATACTTCACTGTCAAAGGATGAGGTTGTTTGCAACGAATTCCTGAGCCGCGGACAAACCATCGGTTGTTTTTACATCGAATCCCCCGCCATGCGCGGGTTGCTCAGAAGGCTTAAGTGCGACAATTATAAAACGCTGGTAGCGGCATCTTCCATTATCCGTCCGGGTGTGGCACAGTCGGGTATGATGAAGGAGTACATCTTCCGGCACAATTACCCTGATCAGTTCGAATATTTCCATGAGGTGTTTCAGGAACATCTGGGCGATACCTACGGCATTATGGTGTATCAGGAAGACGTCATCAAAATCGCCATGCATTTCGGCGGACTCACAGCTGCAGACGGTGATATCCTGCGCAGGGCAATGAGCGGCAAGGGTCGTTCGCTGGCGGCATTACAGAAGGTGAAAGATAATTTCTTTGCTTCATGTACGGCTAAAGGGCATAGCGAAGCATTAAGCCGCGAAGTGTACCGTCAGATCGAATCCTTTGCAGGCTATTCGTTCTGCAAGGCGCATTCGGCTTCCTATGCTGTAGAAAGTTACCAAAGCCTTTACCTCAAGGTATATTACCCTTTGGAATTCATGGTGGCGGTAATCAACAATATGGGGGGCTTTTACCGTACCGAAGTTTACGTACACGAAGCTCGTATGTCGGGTGCCGTAATTTTAAACCCCTGTGTCAATAACAGCGAATACCACACCACGCTTTACGGTAACAATGTGTATCTGGGATTTATGCACCTGCAGGGACTCGAAAGTAAGTTGGGTGAACACATACCAAAAGAACGTAAGCGCAACGGTGATTATAGTTCTCTGGAAGATTTTATCCGCCGCATCCCTATAGGTATCGAAGCAGTACAGATACTTATCTTTATTGGTGCGTTCCGTTTCACGGGCAAGAATAAAAACGAGCTGCTGGTACAGGCACGTTTGCTTTTGGTAAACTTTAAACCCGAAAACCGCAATCTTACTTTGTTACAGGAGCCGGTGAAAGAATTCAGACTTCCTGAACTGTCCCGTTCAAAATTCGAAGATGCTTTTGACGAGATTGAGTTAATTGGTTTTACAGTATCGTGCACACCTTTCGATCTGCTGCAGACAAAGCATAGAGGTGAAGTAATGGCTAAAGACCTGATACACCATCACAAAGGCGAAGTAAAGATGCTGGCGTACCTTATTTCCCGCAAACACGTACCCACAAAAAAAGGGGCTATGTTCTTTGGTACATGGATCGATGTGGAGGGAAATTATTTCGATACCGCACATTTTCCCGATTGTCTGGAACAATATCCGTTTCAAGGAGGCGGTTGTTATTTATTATTGGGCAGGGTAGAGGTCGATTATCATTTTCCAACGATAACGATACTTAAAATGGCAAAAATGCCGTTCATCCCCGATCCGCGTTATTCGCACGACAAACAGCGCGAATTCGATGTGCATCGTCAGATAAAGGAAGATGTTTCCATGACCCAGCGTAAACCTTATCCGCAGGAACATGAGATAGGATTGCCTAGACGTAAGATCAATGAACAGTACAACATTAAAGATGTAATGAATAACATACAGTAAACAATATATGAAACTTTTTAACGATACCGAACTATTTACAACAGGCAGCAGAGGAACCAAAGAGTTTAATCTGCCAGATGCCGATGTAATGCTGATTGATAATTTTTTCAGCAAAGAAGAATCCGACAATTTTTATGATAAGTTATTAACCGCAACCCCATGGCGTGAATATGAAATGCCAATGTACGATAAAATTGTTACGGCACCCAGAATGATTTCCTGGCATCAGGATAAAGAAGAGAATATACCCTCGGGTAATGCACCCGAATTTACTGCCGACCTAAATAAGATCCGCGAGCGGGTAGAAACAGAAACTAATCTAAAGTTCAATGCCGTGCTTTTAAACCTGTACCGCAATGGCAGCGAAAGTGTCTCATGGCACAGTGATAAGATCGCAAGGTCGGGTAGTAATCCAATCATCGCATCGGTTACTTTCGGCGAAACACGCATGTTCCGCTTAAGGCATAAATTTAGGAAAGAGGTGCCTCAGGTTGATATACCGTTGTATCACGGCTCGTTCCTGATAATGGCAGGCAAAACCAACAGTTTCTGGGAACATGCAGTCCCAAAAACTTCAAAAGAAGCGCTGCCACGAATTAATCTTACATTTATAAGAGTCATAAGATGAATTGAAAATTTTTTTTAGTAAATTCAAACGTCATCAGGTGTCAGCCAATTGCTGATTAAAATCGTAAATTTGAAACAGATACATTAAAATAGATTACAGGGATCATAGCAAATGAAGAAGATGGAATATGCGGTGGTAGATATAGAAACTACGGGCGGAAGTGCAGGCGGAAGCAGAATAACCGAAATAGCTGTGCTTATACATAATGGGAAAGAAGTGATCGAACGTTGGGAAACCCTTGTAAATCCACAACAGCACATACCATTATACATTACTGCTCTTACGGGAATCAGTAACGAAATGGTTTATGAGGCACCTTTGTTTCAAGACATCGCTAAAAAACTGTTACAACTGCTCTCTAACCGCATTTTTGTGGCTCATAACGTTAATTTCGATTATTCGTTTGTTCGTCACCAACTAGAAGACGCAGGTTATAAATGGACAGCACCTAAATTGTGTACGGTTCGTGCAGCACGCAAAATCAAACCTGGACTTCCCTCATACAGTTTGGGTAATCTTTGTCGTTCACTTGGTATTTCTCTGGAAAACCGCCACCGTGCCGGCGGTGATGCCGATGCCACAGCTGTGCTTTTGTCGTTACTTATCAACGACGGTGCTTTAGAAATTCAGAAAATGATTAAAAAAACGGCACCGGATCAGCGGCTGCCGCCAAACCTGCCTCCAGAAGATTTTGAAAATCTTCCTGAAAAACCGGGTGTTTACTATTTTTACAATGCTCAGAAAAAAGTTGTGTATGTAGGTAAAGCGGTAAACCTTAAAAAAAGGGTAGCTTCTCATTTTTCCGGGCATAAGATTACACCTCAAAGACAGCATTTTTTGCGGGACATCCATGGTATTTCTTTTGAAGTATGTGCTACCGAACTCATGGCATTACTTTTAGAGTGTTCGGAAATCAAAAAGTTATGGCCAATTTACAATACTGCATTAAAAAGGTTTGAACCTAAATACGGTCTTTATGAATATACTGCACGCAACAGTTACAGATACTTTGCGGTTGGTAAGGTGAGCAAACTGATGCCATGTATAGAAGTTTTTAGTACTATTAACGAAGGCATCAGCCTGCTGCGGAATCTGCAGGAGCAATTTGAATTAGATTATCGTTTTTGTAAATATGCCGTAAACACCGAAAGTGAAAATGTGGTTGTTAATAATCTTTCTGATTTACCGTTGGTAGAGAAGCATAATCAACAGGTACAACAAGCAGTAAATTTTGTAACGGAACTAAAACCGAGTTATTATATTTTGGATAAGGGTAGGACTAAAAACGAGCAAAGCTGTATATGGGTTCAGGACGGGCACTTTTACGGCATGGGATATATTTCCAATGAAGCAGTTCTTACAGATGTCGAAGAGCTAAAAGACTTCCTTACCCGTTATAAAAGCAATTCCTATATAATGCAGCTCATTTCCGCGTTTGCAGTTAAGTATCCTCAAAAAGTCACTCAAATAACCTAAGGCGACTTTGAAAAATTATGGTACAATGAAATAAGTTAGACCATATGTTGGATCCTATGGGATATTCTCAAAACTGCTTTAAAAAATCCCAGCTTAAACTTTAAACTGGGATTTTGTGTGAGATACATCAATTTTTTACGTTCCGTAATAAATCGATCTTTTTAATAATTTGTAAACTACTCATGTCTTCTGTAGTGTGTCTGCGAAATTTTTTGAAATTTTCATTTACTTCATTTACTAAGCAATCTCTAATCTTTAGCATTTCGTCTTTTGTAAACATACCTAAGAATAAGTTTTATAATAAAGTTAAAATTTTTTTTTATTGTATAGTTAATCTCTAACTTTTTTTCCGAAATTTTAAAAATAGACTTATTTAAAATTGCTACTTAGTAAAATAAAATTGGTCAGTCAACATTATTAAACTGAAACTTCAAATTCTTTTCATTTCCGAAGTCATCAGATATCCATACTTCAAAAGATTGTGTTATTTTGGATGTTGATGTGTAGTACAGTCTGAATTGTTTCTTGGGTATCAAATACAGATCGTTAGGCAGGTAAGGCGGTTCATCATAATACTGTAAAGTACCTCGTCCGTCAAACTGGAAATAACGCAGGTAATATTTATTCTCTTTGTAACTTCCGGTTGACTCGATTGATATCCTGATTTCGACTGTATCTCCATCAGCTATTTCTTTTGGCACCGGCATGACGTTTACCTCAAACGGAAAATTCTGCTGTATTTCGAGTTCATCCGCTGTGTTACATGAAAATATAGAAAATGAAGTTATTAAGATTGCCAGCAATCCAAATATCGGTCGTAATATCATTTTGAATTTATAAAATAGTTCTTTCATTGTTTTTATTTTAAAAGTTAAACCGTAATCCTAAACCCAGAGATGGTCGAAACTGTTCCACATCTGTATTCCAATAAACTTTTGTTCTAGCTTGAATAAGTAAAACCATCCAATCTGATAAGTAGGTTTCTAAGGTGAGGCGTCCACCTGCACCGTATATGAAGTTGTCTTCAGTCATCATTTTAGCTCCGTCATACAACATCGTTTCACCACGGTTTAAACTCTCATATCCCACAATTCCTGTTAATCCGAAATTCAGTACGATGTTCTTTTGTGCATCACTCAACAAAAAGAAACTGTAACCACCTTCTATAGTATAGGTTTCTTGTGGTATACTTGTGGATTTGTAGGCGCGTTGCTTTTTGCTATATTCAAAACCCCATAGTTGATAATTGCCTTTTTTGCTGTTTACAGTCATTGCAGCACTAATGTGATAGTCAGTAGCTTTTTGATAATGTGATAAAAGACCTGCAGTTATTTCCAGTCCTTTTTGTTTGGGTAGCATTCGCTGTGCTGTCGCTAACGTAATATTTAATAAAACCATTAGGACGGTGTATATAAATTGCTTCATATGAGTAATTTAGTTGGTTAAATCTTAAGGTGCATATCGCTTACAACACGTGCTTTTATAAGATCGCTGTTTTCAATTTGAATTGTTTGATTTCTTGCCCCGTTCTTTTCAAAAATCTCAATTAAAAGTATCTTGTCACTACTTGTTGTAAACCGATCTAAAAGGTAAACGTTTTGTTCTGTTGAATTTCCTTTGATCTCAATCAGTGGTTTATAGGTTCGTAAGGGTATTATTGATTGTTGCTGCACAACTGTACGCTTGGCTACTTTTTTATCTACTATTTTGAAATTGATGTATTCTATTTCAAAGGGAACGTTGGAACTGTTCTTTACTTCCGTATGGAAATAGTATTTACCATTATGCATGTATATTCCCTTAAGCGTAAAGCTGATACCGAAACTTTTAGATCCCAGATGTTTTAAAATTCGTTTGTTGTCGTTGTGAATGGCTTCAAAAAGTAAATCGGTGAGAGAGGGAGTTGTTTCTCCTAATTCTTCAAACAGTACATCGTTCAAATTTTCTTTTTCCAACTGCTTTTGCATGGTCAGTAGATCGTAACTCAATATTTCGGGATAAGAGCTGTAATAGACGTTAAAACTGTAAAAGCGACCGTCATTCGTGATAACCGAAAAATTTGTTTCGTCTTCAAAATCTCGTACAGTAGCTTTGATGCGCAGCACATTTTCAGCTTCGTCCGCTTTCCCTGCTATGAGATAGTCACTTCCCAAATCCACGTAACGGATTGCTGATGGAAAAATCAGATGTGATGTCTTATCATAGGTTACATCCAATAAATAAGATTCTATCTTGCCAAGTGTAAGTGGATATTGGTTGCTGTCCTGTGCAATACAGTTTAAAGTAAAACTATACATGATAATAGTTAAACAAATGATTTTTAAATATTTTTTCATATTTAATATGTTTTGATTAGTATTATTTTTTTGAAACGAGGAACACCTGATGACCGCCTTTTAAGGTTACTTTCGGGGTGCGTGCTTTTTTGGAAAAGTAACCTGAAATACCCTGAATGACACCACGGCTCAAGTCTGCAGCAACCTGTTGTCCGGCAGACTGAGTCAGCATCAGGCTGCTTCCTGATGTCTGGCTCATATTAGCTGCCATTTCAGAAGCTGCATTTATTTCAGGTGAGTAGGGTATGTATAAACCAGGTTGACCGTCCAGATCATAAATCGTCAGATCAACAGGTATTATAGTACCCTCCAGTTCTATTGAGTTGATTTTTAGTTGCAAGCGCCCTGCCTGCAATTTGGCAACAGCACTTACCAGAGTACCTTGTGGGATTATTCTTCCGGAAGTTTGAGCGGATTCGAGCAACCGCAATCTGACTCCTGTATCTGAAATAATGGTCTGTGTTTCCAATACCATCGCCTTAATGCTGTTTTTGGGTTGGGCAGTCTCTTTTTTAATTATTGGCGAGTAGAACTCTCTGTTTCTTTCCTCTGACCAATTATTTAAAAACTCGCTGTCGGTTGGCTCACGATACAGAGAGGAAACGGTGTTCTTTGACTTGGAAATCAGTGGAACAAATGATTCTTTTGAACTTGTTTTAATTGCAGTTTTATCTGTAGTATTTGTCGAAGTAACTTGTGGTAGATCATTGTTATTTAAATTAGTACCAGGTAAATATTTAGCAGCCATCTGATAAGATTTTTCCATCAGTGCTAGTTGGTCGTCAACGGTCGGAGGTTTTGGAATATCCTTTTCTGCTAATTCTCTTTTCAATTCCTCCAACTGCTTGCGCAGTTCCTGCGTCTCGTTGTTGTCTTTTTCATAAAAAGAGTTCAGAGTTCCCTGTGCAGATTGGTAGCTGTATACATGTGAATTGGATGTGCTTTCGTTTTTTTTACTATTTCCAAAAGGGTTGCTTTCCTTTTCTGATAGACTGATATTCGGACTTTGTTTTTCTTCTGTATTCCAATAGTCTGCAAGGGTGGTAAGGGTACTGCGTTTTTCCTGGTCTTTCTGCAGAAGCAGTTCCTGTTCGTAGGCTTTTCCTTTGTCATCAGGTAGTCTTGAACCACTGGCTTGCGGAACCACATCGTTTAAACCGACATTCTCAATTGTCTGTTTGTCTTCAGACGGTTTAAATATCAAATACATACACCCAAAAAACACGATACCCATCAGACCGAATATTAACGGCTTCTTGAAGCGTTCCAATTTATTTTGTGTACTTTCTGTTTGATGATCGGTGTCTTTTAAAGTCCCTTCGGTTACTTTAACGACTGTCTTTTTGTTTTCATTTTCTTTCATAAATCATTGTTTATTAATAGATTTCTGATTTTGTGGTCTAAGGAGTCTTTGTACGGACTGTTTTTCATGACAGGATTTTCAATATGTTTTATTCGCATCTTAGCTCCATTAGAACCTGTGTCGTACCATATTTTGAAAATCACGGTAATGGTAAGCAGCAGGTATCCGATAAAAAGGACTATTAGATACTGATGCTGTTTCTTGAGCGATAATCTTTTCCAGCGTATATCGATTTTATCAAAATACCTGTGAATGGTTTCTTTCAATTTTTTCATACTATATGGATTAGCGCTCAATAACTTCTAGATCCCTATTTTCCAAGATAGTAAATTTTTCGATGTTGAATCCCTGAGGGTTATTATCTGAACGAACGGAGTTTACCAGATAGCAGGAAGTAACCAGACTTCTTTTGGTCACATTGCTTGAGCGGATGATAAACTGCTTGCTGTAGGCTTTAACTTCGTAGGGATATCTGTCGAAGTTGCATACCACACTGTCTACTTCGGTGCGCTGCTGTACATTTCCGGAAATGATTCGGCTGTAGTAGCCTTTTTCAGCCAGATCTTTGTAATAGTCAAAGGCACTTTTATCCGCTAGGTTAAAGGCACGCTTCATATTGCTTTCTATGGCATGTTTATCCGGTGCCAATGTGAAGAACAGTTCATGGAACCGCCTAACGTGTTCCCTTGCTTCTACGGGACGGTTGATGCTTGCATCTTGCGATAAGGCAAGCATTAATGATTTACCGTTGTCCAAGACGTAAATTTTCTGGCGCTGATCCTCTGCAAAGCGGTAGGATTGCCAAACGGCGTATCCAACCACTGCAATGCAGAGAATGGCGAAAACAACAGCATACAGTCTTATCTGCTGAAAGCTGTTCTCTATATTTCTCAAGGTTTTAAATTCCATTTTCTTAAATGATTTTGGATTGTTGTTTATTTTAATAATTGTCCGCTGATGTTTCCTGTTGCCGAGCCTGCGCCGGCACCTGCGATGTTTCCGGCTTTCATTGCGGTCTGATTGACGTTTCTCGTAAAGTTTCCTGCGCCTCCTGCCTGAATGATCCATCCTGTAACAGTTGGAATGGTAAAGTATCCGATGATACCGATGATCATAAAGATGATGTACACCGTATTGGAGGTGTCGGGTATATAGGTTGGATCAGCCAACATCTGTATGTCCCTTTCCAATATCAGCGACTGAATTCTGGCAAGCATGGAACTGAAGAGATCCGCTACGGGAAGCCAGAGATACACGCTGACGTATCTGGTGAGCCACTGGGTGAGGGTGGATTGAAAACCATCCCACACTGAAATAGCAAATGCAATCGGACCTAGTATGGAAAGTACGATCAGGAAAAAGGTTCGGATGGTATCAATAACCAATGCTGCTGCCTGAAAAAGGATTTCCAAAAGGTTGCGGAACCAGTCTTTTAAAGCTTTTTCAACCTGATAAGCAGTCCGATCCATGTACATTCCTGCCATCGTACCGATGTCTGAAGGTGACCAACCCAGTTCTTCGAGTTTCTTATCGAACTCTTCATCTGAAACCATATAGGCAGTTTCAGGATTCCGAACCATTGCTTCGTATTCCAACTGGTCTTTCTGTTGCTGCAATTGGTTTAAGTCTAGTACCTGATCTTCAAGGATGGCATGTGTTCCGGTAACGACAGGGCTTAATACAGCATTTATGGTTCCCAAGACGATAGTCGGGAAAAACATGATACACAATCCAAGGGCAAAAGGTCGCAGTAGTGGAAACACGTCGATAGGCTCTGCACGACTCAATGCCTGCCATACTTTTAATGCCACATAGAACAAAGCGCCCAGACCGGCTAATCCTTTTGCCACTGCCGCCATATCGGCGGCAAGGGGCATCATGTCGTCATAGAGCGAACGCAGGACTTCATGAAGGTTGTTCCATTCCATAACCTACCAGTATTTTTGGTTTGATCTGCCGTACAGTTCCAAAACCCTTTTGGAATCGTTCTTTTTCTTTGCACGCAGGTAGCTTACTGAAATGTTCTTGTTGGTATAGTAGCGTACCAAGCTGTGGTAGTCCTTCACCTGATTGTACACACGGTCGATTACGTCCATGCGCTCTTTGTCGTTTAAGGAAAGGGTGGAAGAGGTTACGATCTGTTTCAGTTCCTTTAAAAGCTCGGTACTCTCGCTCAGTAACGCTGAGTAACCGTTACCGATAGCAACGAGTTCCTGCGAGGTAAAATGGGGATCGTTCATCATCTTGCCGAAGTTCTGTACGTACATCTCCGAAACGTCGCCTACAAGCAGTACGGTCTGCTGTACCTTTCGGGCATCCTTTACCAGGTTGTTGATGGCTTTTAGTTTGTCGTAATACTCCTTTCCCTGATTATAGACTTTCTCTACTTCCTTGAAGTTTTTAATCACGTTGCTCACCGTAGTGGAAGTCTGTACGATTTCGTTGGCACTGTTTAAGATTCCTGATGCCAGGTTTGCGGGATCGGCAACGATAAACTGCGCATTTGCTGAAGTTGCTGTTAGGACTGCTATCATCCCAAACAACAGGTTTACTAATTTTTTCATTTGCTTAATTTTTAGATTGTTAGGTATTAGTCGGTTTTCTCGCGTCGTTGGAGTGCGATCTGTTTGATGGAGAGTTCTACATTACCTCCGAGTTCGGATGCAAGCTGCATCACTTCCAGTTTTTCGCTTTCTTCAGTGGTGTAGGCGAGGTATTCCTCCAAGCTTACTTCTGTGGCGTAAACAGCCGAATGGGTACCTCCCAAACCAATCCATACTTCCTTGTAAAGCCTTGACGGATCATTGTTCATGTTGATGGACAATACCTGTGCTTTTTCCTTGTCTGTAAGTCCCAGCATTGCCTGTATGTCGTCAAACTTGTTCATGTACTTCCGCTGGTCAAGCAGGATCTTACAATCGGAATTGTTAATGATGCTTTCCTTTACAATTGGGGACTGGATGATATCATCTACTTCCTGAGTTACCACGATGGCTTCTCCGAAGAACTTACGAACTGTTTTAAACAGGTATTTGATGTATTCCGCCATTCCTTCTTTAGCAATAGCTTTCCATGC
>NZ_FOVI01000055.1 GCF_900115115.1 Paenimyroides ummariense | reverse complement strand
TGAGAAGTCTTGAACTTCTCGCTGCTTAATAAAAATAGATATTATAAAAAAATCGTTATAAACAAAAGAAGGTGACCTTTTTAGACACCTTCTTTTTTGTGCCACAAAAAAAATCCTTTTCAGTTCAAAAGGATTTTTTTATAACATAACTAAATTATGCTTTTTTTTTAGCTTTATTTTCTTTCATTAAATCAATTGCCCCACCTGTAGCCCAGTATAAAACAAAGCTGATAAGGAAAATCATTAACCAAAAACCCATGGTCATAATAGTTAAACCAATAATAAAAGCTATAAATTGTTGAAATTCAAACATGATTCCGGAATTTTGTGTGTATACAGTTACAAAGATAGAACGAAACTTTAACAACCCAAACAAAAATCATAATAAATTCTAAAAATTCCATCATAAACCAAATAAGCCAGTATTTTTTCATACCTTTATTTATATTAATTATAAATAACAATAGATGGAATATAGAATTGAAACCGATACAATGGGCGAAGTAAAAGTACCTACCGATAAGTATTGGGGCGCACAAACAGAACGCTCACGCAACAACTTTAAAATTGGTAATGCCGCTTCAATGCCTTTAGAAATCATCAAAGGCTTCGCTTATTTAAAAAAAGCTGCGGCTTATGCCAATTATGATTTAGGCGTTCTATCAATTGAAAAAAGAGATGCTATTGCAACTGTTTGCGATGAAATTTTAGCCGATAAATTAAATGATCAGTTTCCTTTAGTTATCTGGCAAACAGGTTCCGGTACACAATCAAACATGAACCTTAATGAAGTTATTGCCAATCGCGCACAAGTATTAGCAGGATTTAAAATTGGCGAAGGCGAACCGGTTTTAAAGGCGAATGACGATGTAAACAAATCGCAATCATCAAATGACACTTATCCAACCGGCATGCACATTGCAGCCTATAAAGCTGTTGTGGAAATAACAATTCCGGGTGTTGAGCAATTACGCGATACATTGGCAAAAAAAGCAACCGAGTTTATGAATGTCGTTAAAATTGGTCGAACACATTTAATGGATGCTACTCCGCTAACATTAGGTCAGGAATTATCGGGCTATGTGGCACAATTAAATTACGGTATAAAAGCGGTAAAAAACACATTGAGCCATTTATCAGAAATTGCTTTAGGCGGAACCGCAGTTGGGACAGGCTTAAATACACCTGCAGGTTATGATGTTTTGGTAGCTAAATATATTGCCGAATTTACAGGACATCCATTCATAACTGCCGAAAATAAGTTTGAAGCTTTGGCTGCGCACGATGCAATTGTAGAAACACATGGAGCTTTAAAACAACTAGCTGTTTCATTAAATAAAATTGCAAACGATATCCGCATGTTGGCATCAGGTCCGCGTTCGGGAATCGGAGAAATATTAATTCCTGAAAACGAACCAGGATCATCAATCATGCCCGGAAAAGTAAACCCAACACAATGCGAAGCATTAACAATGGTTGCGGCACAAGTAATGGGTAATGACGTTGCTATTACCATTGGTGGCACTCAAGGTCATTACGAATTAAACGTTTTTAAACCTTTAATGGCTGCAAACTTTTTGCAATCGGCTCGTTTATTGGGCGATGCCTGTGTATCTTTTGATGAACATTGTGCGAAGGGAATCGAACCTAATTATGATCGAATTAAAGAATTAGTCGATAATTCACTGATGCTGGTTACAGCTTTAAACACAAAAATTGGCTATTACAAAGCAGCCGAAATTGCTCAAACAGCACATAAAAACAATTCTACTTTAAAAGAAACAGCAATTTCTTTAGGTTATGTAACATCTGAGGAATTCGATGAATGGGTAAAACCCGAAGAAATGGTTGGTAGTTTGAAGTAATTCAAATCGATTTATCAAAATAAAAAACAGTTCTTAATCATTATTAAGGACTGTTTTCTTTTTAAGATGATACGATCTTTTAATTGTATCAAAAAATAGTTTTAAATTTGCATCAATCAGTAAAAAGTCAACTAACGACTTTATTTTTTATGGAAATATTCGAACTTTATTCTATATACAATCAATGTAACGGCGTAAGTACCGATACACGAAACATCACCGAAAACAGTCTTTTTTTCGCATTGAAAGGAGCTAATTTCAACGCAAACGATTTTGCTTTAAAAGCTTTAGAAAATGGAGCTGCATTCGCTGTGGTTGATGATAAAAATTTAAGAAAACTAGAAAACAACAAGCTAATTATAGTTGATGATGTTCTTAAAACACTACAAGATTTAGCTGCTTTTCATAGATTTCACATAGGTTTGCCGGTAATTGCACTAACAGGAAGCAACGGAAAAACTACAAGTAAAGAGTTATTGCATGCCGTTTTAAGTACAAAATACAATACGATTGCTACTATCGGAAACTTAAATAATCATATCGGCGTTCCGCTGACTCTATTACGTTTAAGAGAAGAAACCGATTTGGCAATTATTGAAATGGGTGCCAATCATCAAAAAGAAATCGAACTTTTATGTACCATTGCGCAACCAGATTTTGGTTTTATTACAAATTTTGGTCGTGCACATTTAGAAGGTTTCGGCGGAATCGAAGGTGTTATAAAAGGCAAAAGCGAAATGTATGATTATTTACAAAGCAACAACAAAACCATTTTCGTAAATTTTGATGATCCTATTCAGACAGATAAAACATCAAACAGTAATCGGTTTGGATTTTCAATAGAAAGCAACTCGTTGGCAAATATTCAAATTACAAATGCGAAGGCACAACCAATGGCAACAGTTGAATTAAATGGTATTGAGATAAAATCGAACCTTACCGGATTATATAACATACCAAACATGGCGTTTGCTGTTACGATAGGTTTGTATTTCAATATTTCAATTGATACTATTAAGCAAGCCATAGAAAATTACGTACCACAAAACAACCGTTCACAATGGACAAAAGTAAACGATAAAAATATTTTGTTGGATGCCTACAATGCAAACCCAAGCAGTATGCATGTTGCTATAGAAAATTTTAATCAGTTAGAAAATCCTTCAAAACTAATGATTTTAGGAGATATGTTTGAACTAGGAAACGAGTCAGATAAAGAACATTTACAAACAATAAATCAGGTAATAGAAACTAAAATCCCAACGATATTTATAGGCGAGCATTTCTTTAAAGTTCAAGTAAAAAATGATGTAGTGCAATACTTCAAAAATATCCAAGATTTCTTCAATCAGTTGAAAGAAGCTCAAGTTACTCAAGAATTACTTTTAATAAAAGGATCAAGAGGAATGGCATTAGAACGAATTCTTGAAAAATTATAAACAAACTCTTCAAATTATTTAAACTCCTGCATTCGTAGGAGTTTTTTTATGGTTTATTAGTGCAATCCCTTCTGCTGTCGCTACAGGCCGGGCTGTCGCTAGTCGCTTTTTATTTTGTACCCTGAGCTTGCCGAAGGGCAACAATCGTTCCATACCTATTGCGGGCTGATTGGTGTTAGATGTTCGATGTTTGATGCTGGATGTTTGATCTTAGAGTAATATTTGTTTTAAGTTTAACGTTCAAAGTTTCTATGTAAGCCTAAAATCCGTGCCAATCTGTGAGATCTGTGGTTAAAAACCAAAAAAAGTCCCTTACTATTCAGTAAAGGACTTTCTAAAAAAAGGCGGCGACATACTCTCCCACATTAAGATGCAGTACCATCTGCGCAATCGGGCTTAACTTCTCTGTTCGGAATGGGAAGAGGTGAGCC
>NZ_FOVI01000027.1 GCF_900115115.1 Paenimyroides ummariense | reverse complement strand
TGAGGGGTTCGAACCCCCGACCCCCTCGGTGTAAACGAGGTGCTCTGAACCAGCTGAGCTAATCGCCCTTTCTTTTTGAACGGACTGCAAAGATACAAACCTTTTGCAATACTATCCAAATTTATTTTTTACTTTTTTTCTATGAACGTGGCTTTCGTTACTCTGAAAGCGGTTGCAAATATAGTACTGTTTTTTTGAACTTTGCAAATGCTTTTGTAAAGTTTTTTAATCTTTTTTGTAAGAAGCTGAATATGTGTTTAGTGAGGGATGTTTGGCAGTTCGACAGGCTATTAGATTTGTATTTAGTAAATTCAGTTATTATTAATGAAGATAATTTCTGAACAACCAGAGGGAATAGGTGAACTAGTTCGGCTCTTAAACGTAGTGGTTTATCCTGAGCATTAGTCCTATTCTCCTCTTTGGTTTTAAGTACCATTTAGAATGTTAAGCTTAAAGGCTTATTAATAGCGTTAGTAATTGAAACCAATTGGGTTGTGTCAGAGTTGTTTTCCTTAAATCCAAATTTATGAAAAATTTTAATATTGGCATTGATGTTTGTAAAGACACACTTGATTTCTGTATGTTGGAAAAAGACAGCCGTAGAAAACTCCAACAAGGTGTGATTGCGAACAAAGAAAAAGAGATTCTTACTTGGCTAAAAAATCTAGACAAAGAAAATGTAGTTGTTGCCCTAGAGCATACAGGACATTACGGTGCGCTACTGTCTTGGCTATTAGAAGAACAATTGTTTACTTACTATTTGATCAACCCATTAGATCTTCAGCGATCATTAGGACTACAGCGTGGAAAATCTGATGTAGTGGACGCCTATAGAATTGCTGATTATATCATAACAAGTCATCATAAACTATCACCTTTTAAATTGCCTTGTGAATCATTAAGAAAATTAAAAGCACTAATGACGGCACGTGAACGATATGTGAAAATGTCAGTACAAATACAAAATAGCTTAAAAGCGGAAATGATACTAAGTGAAAAAGTAGCATTGAAACAATTGATAAAGCTTGAGCAAAAACAATTAAAATTTATCAAAAACACGATACAAGATTTAGAAAAACAAATGATGGAAATAGTAAAATCAAGTCAGGATCTAAACACCACCTACACAAAAATTTAAAGCTGCGGGAAGTGCCATTCAGCACGATCCGCAACTAAAAAAATATTACGAACAAAAACTAGAAAAAGGAAAACATAAACTTACTGCTTTAAATGCTGTTGCGAACAAAATTGTATTACGAATATTCGCCGTCGCGAAAAGAAATGAACCTTTTGTAAAATTAATTGATTGATTACTTGTTTTTATCTTAGAATGCTCAGGGACCAGCTCACTGACCGCATGAGTGTTTGGGTGAAGCTCTAATTTTTTTACCACAGATGACACAGATTGTCGCGGATTTATTTTAGTGTTTGGCTAAAGCCTTATCAAAATGTAACAACAACCGTCGAACTAAAGTTCGAGGCAATTAATTTTCCGAAAGGATTTGAAACCTTAAACTTCAAATCATTTAACCACTGATTGCACAGATTTACACGATGTTTCAGGCTTTACAGCAATACATTTTATGCTATACATAAAATTTTGCTAAAGCCTACTTTAATTCACAACAACCCTCGAACTAAAGTTCGAGGCAATTGATCTAAGAGAACCTGAAACATTAAACCTTGAATCATTTAACCACAGATTTAATGATCATCACAGACTTATAATAAATTGTTAACTTCTCTATTTCGGCTTAAATAACTAAAAAAACTGAATCCGATAAAATATCGAACTCAGTTTTACACTAATTTTCAACTTTTCCATTTTTTTGATGTAGTCTAAATTGAACAGCTTTTTTATTACATAAATTTTCCTAATATCCAGTATAAAATTATAAACACAATAATGGTTCCAAAGCAGCCAAAACCAGCTTTCTTTGCACCCCAGCCTGCTAATAGGGCTCTTAATAAATCTTTCATAGCTTAATTTTTTTTATTTAAATGTATGAAAATTTTTATTTTGATTCAAACTTTTTTACTTCGTTCCAATAAACATCTAATTCCTTTAAAGATAAATCTCCAATTGTTTTAGAATCCTGCTTTATTAATTCTTCCATTCTGGTAAATCGGTTAATGAACTTCTGATTGGTTTTGTTTAATGCCGCTTCGGGATTTATATTGCAAAAACGAGCGTAATTGATCAGTGCGAACAAAACATCGCCAAATTCCTGTTCCTGTTTTTCGAAATCGTTATTGGCAACTTCAACCTTAAACTCATTTAGTTCTTCTTCAACCTTTGCCCAAACATCCTCTTTATTATCCCAATCGAAGCCTACACCTTTTACTTTATCCTGAATACGGAATGCTTTAATTATTGCCGGAAGCGATTTTGGTACACCACTTAAAACAGATTTATTTCCTTCTTTCAGTTTCAGTTTTTCCCAATTTTCCAGAACAGCTTTTTCATCTTCGGCAACGGCATCGCCATAAATATGCGGATGTCTGCTTATTAACTTTTCGCTGATTCCTTTACACACCGCTTCAATATCAAACAAATTGGTTTCACTGCCTATTTTAGAATAAAAAACAATGTGAAGCAAAAGATCGCCTAATTCCTTTTTAATTTCGGTGGTATCGTTATCTGTAATGGCATCGTTCAATTCATAAACTTCTTCTATCGTCAAATGCTTTAACGATTGAAAGGTTTGCTTTTGATCCCACGGACATTTTTCACGCAAATCGTCCATTATATCTAACAATTCTTCGAATGCTTTTAATTGTGCTGTTCTGTTGTTCATACTAAAACGGTGTAAAAAAACCGGCAAAATAGCCGGTTTTAAATATTATTCTTTATCTTCTGTTTTCTTTTTTGTTGCGCGCTTTGCTTTTGGCTTTTCTTCAACAACTTCTGCTTCTACAGTTTCCTGCTCTTCTGTATTGTTGTTGATAGTAACCGTACCAGTTGTTGTAACTGCCGGTGCTGTTAAAGCTGCAATGTAGTTAGCCTGCTGCAAAATGTTGTACCAGTTTAATACTTTTTTAATGTCTGATACATAAACGCGGTCACGATCAAAATCAGGCACTACTTCACCAAAATAAGCTAATAAATCGTTATTTGTTGCTTTGTGGTCTAAAGCTGGTCCGTTGTTTTCTTTGGTTGCAATTTTAGCAAAAACTTCGAATAATTTTAATTCGCCTGTTTCTGTATAGATCGAAATTTCTGATAACAAGCTTACATTGCTGCGTAAACCAACTGTTAATCTTTTTCCGTCAATTAATGATTCTGCAATAAATCCTGATCTTGTTTGGATTTTCAATTCGTATAATCCTGGTTTTCCAGATATAGCTAAAACTTTCTCTACGCTCATTATTTTATTTTTTTCAAGGTCACAAATATCATAATTTGAATTTAATATCCAAAATTATCTACCTTTTTTGTTGATAAATTTCATTTTATAATCGGGAAAAACTTTCCCTTCCATAATATTCTGTAATCGTTTGCTGTTTAATTTCTTTTTTAATGTAGAAATTTTATCGGTGAACAACACACCTTCTATATGGTCGTACTCATGCTGAATTACGCGCGCTGCATATCCTGAAAATTCCTTAACCTGCTTTTCAAAATTCTCGTCGTAATATTCAATGGTGATATTCGGTTTGCGGTACACATCTTCACGAACTCCCGGAATACTTAAACAACCTTCGTTAAAAGACCACTCCTCGCCTTCTTCCTTCAAAATTTTTGCATTAATAAAGGTACAACTAAAGTTCGACAGAAAATCGCGTTCGCTTTTAGAAAGATCTTCATCTTCGCCAAACGGTTTGGTATCTACAACAAATAAACGAATGGGTAAACCTATCTGCGGGGCTGCCAAACCTACACCATAAGCATTATCCATAGTATCGTACATATTGTTAATAAGCTCTTTTAACTGCGGATAATCTTTAGAAATTTCTTCGCATTCTTTACGTAAAACCGGATCGCCGTAACCTACAATAGGTAAAATCATTGTTTCGTATTTTAAATATTCTGCAAATTTACAAAATATAGTAAAATTTACCGCTAATTAATTAACTTTAATGTTTGTATAAGTTCACTTTTTATTTAATGATCTTTTTAAAATGTTCGATAAATTATTCTTGAAATTTGGTGATAATCAGTTTTATAACGCAATTAAGATTACGTTTACAGCCATTGTTGCCTTTTTTATTTTTTACAGTTCTGCCGATTTTACCGCTGCTTTTACTGTTACTTTAGGCGCTTTGTTGTGTGCACCAATTGATATATCGAGCAATTTTAAGCATAAAATTATTGGTTTGCTGTTGGTTTCGTTCTTAATTCCTATTATTTCTTTTTCGTTAACCTACACTTACCCCTACTTTTATATTTTTGCACCGCTTTTTTGTGTGCTTGTTTTTTTATCGGCTTTTATTTCGCTTTTTGGGCACAGAGCCAATTTGTTATCGTTTACTTTGTTGTTAACGATTAGTTTGTCTTTTATTCATCATGACAAACCTGAAATTTTACTTACAAATTGCTTTTATTTATTGTTAGGTGGATTGTTTTATACATTGATATCGATCGTTTTTTATTTTATTAAACCCAACCGATATATAAATCTTGAAGTTGCCGAATGTATTGAAATTACCGGTGAATATTTAGAATTACGATCTAAGTTATGGATTGAAAATGCAGATCGTGAAAAAATTAATCGCCAAATGTTGGAAAAGCAGGTTAGAATTAACGAACTGCATGAACATATTCGCGAATATCTGGTTTACAATAAGGCACGTACATTAAACTCTAACAACAACCGAAAACTGCTGGTTGCATTGTCGTCATTGGTTGATATTTTAGAACTTGCTATGGCAAATACGTTCAATCATAAAGAGTTTATTGAGTTTTTTAAAGACGATGATTCTATTTTAGCGGAATACAAAACGCTGGCTCATAGCTTTTCGGTTACCTTAAAAAGTCTGGCTTTTCATATCAAAACAAATAAAAAGCATCATTCTATTGGGAATTTGGCTAACGATTTCAAAAAATTGAAGTTGCGAATAAACGATTACGTTAAAAATCAGAATATATCTATTTACGATGAAAATGCCGTAAACGTAAACAACCTTCTTTTTTACGCCGATAAACAGATCGAAAAGATAAAAGGTTTGGAGCGGGTGTATAAAGAACGTGTAAACGCAGATGAATTAAGAGGAAAGTACCGCGATTTAGAAAAATTCTTCACGCCTGAACATTACCGTTTAAAAACATTTTTAGATCATTTAAACTTTAAATCGTCCACTTTTAGATATGCTTTGCGTATTACTTTAACCATGTTCGTAGGATTAATTGTGGGCAATATTTTTAATTTCGAAAATGCTTATTGGATTTTACTGACTATTGTGGTTATTATGCGTCCCGGTTATGGTTTAACAAAACAACGATCAACACACCGTGTTATTGGAACGATTATCGGTGGAATTTTAGGAATTTCGGCGCTGATTTTAATCGATAGTAATATTGCTTTGAGCGTGCTGGCAATTATTTCGATGCTTTTGGGATATTGGTTTTCGGGTATCGATTATAAAGTTGGTGTAACTTTTGTAACTTTTTATGTAATTTTAATTTACGGGTTGCTTACGGATAATGCGGAAACACAATTGATTTATCGAATTTTAGATACGGTTGTAGGCGCACTTTTAGCCTTTTTAGCTACCAGATTTGTGTGGCCAACTTGGGAACTGAATTCCATGAACATTCACTTGGAAAATTCGCTGAAAGCCATAAAATTGTACATTATAGAAGTGAAATATTACTATATAAAGAAAGGCGAACCATCTACATCATACAAATTGGCGAGAAAAAATGCTTTTATTGAAGTAGGAAATTTAATGGCGAGTTTTCAACGAATGATTCAAGAACCGAAAGGTAAACAAGTTAACCGTGCTGAATTGTACGAATTAACTGTTTTAAACCAAACGCTGGTTTCATCTGCAGCAAGTATCGGCACTTACATTCAGTTTCATAAAACTACCGAAGCTTCAAAAGCGTTTAAGCTGGTAATGGATTACATCAACAACAACTTAAGTCAGTCGTTACATAATTTGGATTTTGATGCCGAGATAACATCTGATATCGAAGAAGATTTTAAAATCAGCATTACCGAATTAAAAGCCATCCGCAGACAAGAAGTCGAAAAATTAGATATTGACGAAGCTTCTAAAATTCAGAAATTAGAAGAATCTCAATTAATAATCGATCAATTAATTTGGATGAGCAACTTATCAGAAAAAATAGAAAAAACTACGCTGAAAATGAAATAGAAATCCGAAAAACACACTGCACCGAAATAGTGTACAACTTTTTGAGCAGTGTGTTTAAACTCGGATTTTGTTTGTCCTTCAATGATCAAATCAAATTAGGAATATCAAAAGTGTTAAGTATTGATTCTTTTTTCAATTACCTAAATCAGAAAAATAGATCTCAATTAATCTACTTTAGCATTACTGTAATACAACTGCTTTGATAAAAACGGTAAATCCTTATGATATTTCATTCGGTTTAAAAGATATTTTGGTACTTCCCTATTCTTTTTTTTGTAATATTCAATCAATGTTTTTTCGTTTCCTGATAAATCATTAGTCAAATAGTACCAATCGATTCTATCTTTCTGTAAATTGTAATTGGTCATAATATTTCCCCAGTTAAAAATCGAACAAAAGATCAAACTATAAAAAATGATCCACGACATTCTATCAATCAAGTAAAAATTTGTTCGTTTATTATGGATTTTTAGGAACGAATAAACCAAACCAATCAAGCAAATAATCAAAAATAAATACACACCCAAACGTTTGTAGGTTAACCCCATTGCGTTGATGTAAACCGAGTTTTGATAAAAAGCCGATGCTATTAAAAATGCGTTTAAACCAATCCAAATTTTTGTCAATCGAAGCAGCCACGTATTGTTTTTTATAAAGTTCAACGCATCTTTAAAGAAGAACAAAACCACGACCATTGCCAAGAAAACTGATGTGATGATTAAATAAATCTGACTGTGCGTTCGCGAACTGTACTCGGAAATATGTTGAATGGTTTGCTGTGCATTTTCTACATTAAAAACAATTACAAAGAATAACAACATGCAGTTTAAACTAACCAATGTGATAATTCCGCTACGGACTTCAAAATCTAACGGAATAAAATTAAACGATGGTTTTTGATTGGTTTGCTGTTCTTTAGTGAAATTGAATTTTAGACTTTTATCGATGATTTTAATAAAATCGAATACCTTGATATGCCAAAATACAAAACTTATGTAAAACCCGAAGATGATGGTAAAAATGATTAATCCGTCGATATTCCATTCGTAACGATTGTACCAATTGTTTAGCATATCGCTCGATGAAACGTACAATCCAAAGAAGACCGATAAGATACAAAAAGGTAAAATTACGTACGAAAAAATGGTAACGAGTGTTTTTTTAGAATCCTCTTTTTTGAATTCGAACCATTGATCTATCAGAAAAATTCGACCCACAAATGCTGGCCAGCTAAATGCGAAATTAAAGGCTTTTGAAATTAATTTTAGTTGCGGATCTACCACATAATATCTAAAAACAAACGACGAAATTACTACCGAAAGTACCGTAACTACTGATAACAACCATGCGTTTGAAAAGCTTGTAGCTACAACACAAAGTGCTAAAGTTAACGCCCTTTTATCGCGTAACAATTTAGGTTGCATAACCAATTGTGCAATTAATAGAATTATTGCAAAGATGGAAAGATTAATGCCGAGTTCCTGATCATAAAAAAGGACGGCAAATAAAATGGTGCTGATAAAAATTAAAAACTGTTTTTTCATAATATTTATAATTAAAAGTACTTTGTTTTTCAAAGTTTATTGTTAAAAAAATAAGACGTTATTACTGTCTCATAATTTTTTCAAGAAAAGCAAGATGTTGTTGAAATGCCAACTTACCAGCTTCCGTAATTTTATAGGAAGTTCGTGGCTTTTTTCCAACAAATTCCTTTTTAATCTCTATGTATTCGTTTTTTTCCAAAGCGGTAGAATGGCTTGCCAAATTACCATCGGTAACCTGTAGCAGATTTTTCATTTCGGTAAAATCAACCCATTCATTCACCATGAGAACTGACATTATACCTAACCGAACCCTGCTTTCAAATTCTTTATTTAAACCGCTAATCAAACTCATTTACTTGTATTTTCTGTGTAAAATAATACCGTAAATAATATGCAAAACTCCGAAACCAATCGTCCAGAAAATCAATCCTTTACCAATAAAAAATAAAGACAAACAACCTAAAATGATTTCCAGAAAACCTAAATATTTAATATCGGAATACGTATATTTTTCGGCATTAACTAAAGCCAATCCGTAGAAAATTAAGGTTGTTCCGGCAACTAAACCGTATAAATTGTATTGTAACAACGCTAAAACAAAGACACCGCCAACCGCTAAAGGAATAGCTAATTGAACCAAAATTTTCTTTGTAGTTGCTGTCCAAATTTGTAAACCCAATTTTTTACTTTTACGAACTGTGAAATAGCAACCGCAAAAAATCGCTAATAATAATGCTGATGCGCCTAAAACAATTAATTTAAAAAGCATATCTGCCTGATAAACTTTTTGTTGATAAAGATCATAGTCTACAAAGTAATCATTTGTTAAATACATCGCCATACAGCCAGCTATTAAACCAACAATGCCTGCTCCTATTCCAGATAAACCGCTTAAAGATAAAAATCGAGACGAACGTTCCATCATAGAACGTATATGTGCTAAATCATCAAAAATTTTTTGATCCATTATTACTTACTTTGAAACACAAAGTTATTTGAAATATTCATTCAACAAAATTTTATTTACACTTTTTTAAAAAAATATTTTTTATTTAGATTTAATATAAATAAATTTGCGTAATTAAATTTTAATCTAATAGTTATGAATAACTTTTACGCAACAAAAAAACGTTTAACATCTTTATGCTTATTAGCAATTGGATTAATATCATTTAACGCAAACAGCCAATGTACTGCAGTTGCAACTATTAATGAAACCTTTGACGCAATAACAGCAATGCCAAATTGTTGGAATAAAAGCGGGAATGTTCTTTTTATGGGTAATGCTGCTGTAATGTACAGTGGAGGTGCACCAACTACTGGTGGTGTTATTTACTTAATTTCTCCTGAATTATCAACTATAGATGGTAATCATTTATTAGAATACGTTTTAACAACTGCTGCACCTAATAACAATGGAGCCCTTGAAATTGGTACTATGAGTGACAATACTGATTTCACCACATTTTCAGCAATAACAACTCCTACACCTAATGGAGGAACATATACAACAGCTGCAATTCCTGCTAATTCAGGACATAAGTATATTGCTTTTAAATTTACTTATACAGGAGTACACCAAGGAGTAACAATAGATAATGTTGAATGGAAAACCGCATTAAGCACCTCTAAATTTGACACAAGTAAAGTAACGGTTTATCCTAACCCTACTTCTGGAATTTTTAATGTAGATTCTGAATTGAATATCGCTAAAATTGAAGTTTTCAACTCAACAGGTCAAAAAGTTTTAGCTACTGCTAATAAGGAAATCAACTTACAAAGTGCTGCTAACGGATTATATTTTATAACTGTTACTACAAACGAAGGTACACAAGGTACTTACAAATTGATCAAAAAATAAGAAGAAGAAAATCTTTATAAAAAAAAACTCCCCTTTAAATTTAAAGAGGAGTTTTTTATGTTTAAAATTATCATTAAAAAAAGCGGCTATGCCAGCTTTCGCCTGCAGGAACTTCCCAAAATTCTTCGAATTCTTCTATAGTATTTACCAAATTGTTAAACACAACAGTATTTGCGTTTACAGCTTTTTCTTTTGCCATTTTCTTGAAATCGATTAACGATTTATGTGCAATAAACTCCCCTGTTTTATAGGTTACATTCATTTTATCTAATAGATCGATTCCGAATTTTTGTTCTAATTCTTGAATGATTCTCACAGAAGCATCAATAGAACAACCAGACGCTGCATGATATTCCTGATCTACCGCCAAAATAATAAAGCGGCTGTATTTTAACTGATACGATGCTTTTAAAGGTGTGCTGTGTGCTGCCCAATTTTCAACAAAATTGGTTAACAATTCGTTTGCAGTTGCAACTTCTTCATCGGTCATTTTTCTGTTTGCCTGATAAATCCAGATTTTAGCTGATTTCGGCATTTCTTCAAAAGGTACAAACATACTATAAGTCTTGTGCGTTAGCAATTAATTCGGCAATATCTAACACCTGAATTTCGTTTTCTTTATGGCTAAACTTTACCCCATCGGTTAACATTGTATTGCAATAAGGGCAGCCCGTTGCTATAATATTTGGGTTGGTTTCCATGGCGTCTTTGGTGCGCAACACATTAACATCCATATCGCCTTTTTCAGGTTCTTTAAACATTTGTGCACCACCGGCACCACAGCACAAAGCGGTACTTTTATGGCGTTTCATTTCTACAATGGTGGCAGTTGTTTTTTGCAACACTTCGCGCGGGGCATTGTAAATTTTATTGGCGCGACCTAAATAACAAGGATCATGAAAAGTAATGCGTTTGCCTTTATAAGTATTTTCGCTAAATTTTAATTTTCCTTCGTTTATTAATTCATTTATAAACTGTGTGTGGTGTATTACTTCGTAATTGCCACCTAAACCCGGATATTCGTTTTTTAAGCAATTAAACGAATGTGGATCACAGGTTACTATTTTTTTAATTTCATAAGCATTTAGAATTTCAATATTCATCATAGCCTGCATTTGAAACAAAAATTCGTTTCCGGCACGTTTTGCTACATCGCCGGTGGCACTTTCTTCTGTTCCTAAAACAGCAAAATCAACTTGGGCGGCATTTAAAATTTTAACAAATGCACGCGTTATTTTTTTTGCTCTATCATCATAACTTCCGGCCGAACCTACCCAGAACAATATTTCGGGCTGTTTGCCTTGCGCCATCATTTCGGCCATTGTAGGTACTACTAAACTTTCTGACATTTTCTCTTTATTTTTAGTTGATGATATGGATAGGTTAATTTTCGTCTTTCCAATTTAAACGATCCATCTGACTGTACTGCCAAGGTGCCCCATTGTTTTCAATGTTGGTCATCATGGTGTTTAATTCCATTGGTGCAGCACTTTGTTCCATAACCAAAAATCGGCGCATATCCATAATGATAGATAACGGACTGATGTCTATTGGACAAGCTTCAACACAGGCATTACAGGTGGTACAAGCCCACAATTCTTCGGGTGTAATATAATCATTCAACAATGTTTTACCATCGTCTACAAAAGTTCCTTTATTGGTATCGATATTTTTACCGACTTCTTCTAAACGATCGCGCGTTTTCATCATTATTAAACGTGGCGATAGTTTTTTACCGGTTAAATTTGCCGGACACGATGATGTACAACGACCACATTCGGTACAAGAATACGCATTTAACAGCTGAACCCAGTTTAAATCTTGAACATCTTGCGCACCAAATTTTGCTGGTGCTGCATCTGCATCAGGTGCTGGTGCTGCAAACGGATCTGCATTTGGATCCATCATTAATTTTACTTCATTGGTAACTGCCTGTAAATTATCGAATTTACCTAACGGTTCTATATGTGCAAAATAGGTATTCGGGAATGCCAAAATAATGTGCAAATGTTTAGAATAGTACAGGTAATTAAGGAAAGATAACACCATAATAAAGTGTCCCCACCACCCTACACGTTCTAAAACATGTAAAGTACCTTCGCTAAAAGATCCAAAAACAGCCGGACCAATGAATTGAGAAATGGTAAAATTAAAAGATCCCTGACCTTCAAAATGTGATTTTCCCATGTTGTACAAAACCTCATCGGTTCCGTTCATGGTAAAAATGCACAATACCAAAATAATTTCCATTATTAAAATTAAATTGGCGTCTTTTTTAGGCCATCCCATTAATTCTTTCATGTTTAAACGCGGAAGTTTTAACAGGTTTCTTCGTGATAAAAAGATAATTGTTGCCGTTAATGCTGCAACCGACAATATTTCAATTAAACTGATCATGAAGGTATAAAAACCACCAAGCGATTCTTTAAAAATACGGTGTGTTCCAAAAACTCCGTCGATAAAAATTTCTATCAGTTCAATCTGGGTAATCATAAATGCTGCATAAATGGCAAAGTGTAAAAGTGCCGGAACGGGTCTGGCAAACATTTTCTTTTGCCCGAAAGCTACAAGAAGCATATTTCTCCAGCGTTCTGAAGAGCGGTCGGTTCTGTTTACAGACTGACCCAACTTTATATTGCGGTAGATTTTCTTGGCATTTACTGCAAAAAATCCAAAGCCTGCAACGGTTAAAGCTATAAATAAAATACTGCTTAAAATGTGCATTACTGTTATAAATTAATTATTGTTTTTGTTGTATTTAGTTTTGTATGATTATTGTTTTACGGGTTCTGCATAAGGCTGTGCTTTTTTACCGAAAACCGAAATATTTATGTAACGGCGTGGGTTTAGTTTAACGTCTTCTAACAAACTGTTTAATTCTTTTGTTGCCGATTCTAAGTTGTTGTACAGCTGCTCTTCTTTCATTAATTTACCAATGTTTCCTTTGCCACTGTTGGCATCGCTCATCATTTTATCAAGGCTTGATGCTGCATTATCGAATTTATTAAGGATATCCTGTAATTTTTGTAATTGAATCTTATCTAAATCGTTAGAAAAAGCCGAAAGGTTTTTAGATGTTGTATTGAAATCTGAAACAATATTGCTGATTTTAGCTTCGTTGCTTGATACAATTCGGTCAAACTTACCCGTAATGGCATTTGCATTACCCATTGTAGCGTTTAATTTAGCTAAAGCTTCTTGCAGGTTTTTCTGCGCAGCCGGATCTAACGTTTTGTTTATGGTTTGAACCAAGATGTTTACATTGTAAAGAACAGAATCTAATTTTTTAGCGATAGGATCTACTCGTTGCCCTAAATCATCAATTAAACCAGCCATTTGCCCCGATTGCAAATAATCGCCGCTTTTTGCCAAGGTTGGATCGTTGTAATTAATTTGAAGTGCAATTTGTTTTCCTCCGATTAAATCAGGCGAATAAATTACGGCTTTAGATGAGATCGGAATATCAACCTTATCGGTCATTACAATTTCTACCAACAGTTTTCCTTGACCTTTTAACGAAATGTGATGCACCTTACCTACTACCATTCCGTTTATTGTTACAGATGATGCGGTAGAAAGACCTTCGACATTATCGTATTCCACAAAAAATGTTCTGGAACTGCTAAAAATGTTTTTACCATTTAAAAAGGTGTATCCCCAAATTAACATTCCTATAGATAATAACACTAGTACAGCGGTTTTTACCTCTCTTGATATAGCTATTTTCAATTTTCTATTTTTTTAGTTACTTGTTAATTGCTTCTTTAATGCTTATTTTTTTACCGTTTTTGTAAGCAACCAAAAATGCAGAATTGTATCCTTTGTTTTTAGCAACTTCCAACGCTTTACGTGCATGATCGTAATCGGTAGTTTCATTGTAAAAATACTTAAACATATTACCTTCTTTAACCATAGAAATATTGTTTAAGCCGTTAAAGTTACTTGGCGTTAAGGCAATATCTTTACTGCTTGCAGAAATTTGAACTTTGAACGAAACACCGGTTTTTGTAACTGTTGCAGGTTTAGATGCATCTACAGACGATGTTTTAGCAGGTTCCGGAGCTTTCTGTTTTATGGTATCGGCCTTTTTAGGTTCGTCTTCTTTAATTGGAGTTTCTCTTGGTTTTTGAGCCGAAATATTCTCGCTTGCTGAATGATACTGCTTTTTATAATCGATGATTGCATTGGCGATTGATCTCGCTAATTCGTTTCTACCTTCTTCGCTGTTTAAATATGCTCCTTCTTCGCTGTTCGATAAAAATCCTAATTCTACCAAAACACTCGGCATAAAAGCGGTGTACAAAACCACAAACGGAGCTTGTTTAACGCCGCGATTTTTTCTCTCGGCATCGTTTGTAAATCGAGTTTGAACTTTCGAAGCCAGCTCAATACTCTGCGTTACAAACTGTTCTTGTATCAGCGTTAAACCAATTAATGATTCGGGTTTGCTTGGATCGTAACCAGAATACGATGTTTCATAATTATCTTCTAACGTAATAACGGCATTCTCTTTTTTAGCAATTTCTAAATTCGATGCGTTTTTACTTGTACCCATTATAAAGGTTTCAGTTCCTGTTGCACTTGGTGCGTTAGAAGCGGCATTTGCGTGAATGGAAACAAAAATATCTGCCTTTTCACGATTGGCTATTTCTGTACGTTCTCTTAACTCTAAAAAAACATCAGTTTTACGAGTATAAATAACGCTTATTCCTTTATCTCTCTTTAACAAGTCGCCTACCTTTTCGGCAACATCTAAAACAATTTTCTTTTCTACATAATTTCCGCGCACAGCACCAAAATCTTTACCTCCGTGACCGGGATCTAAAACCACTTTAAAATTTTGGGCATAAACCGTTGATCCAACACACATTAAAAAGGCACCAATAGCAACTTTAAAGTTATCTATAAACATAGCATATTTATATTTCGTTTTCTTATAATAAACTCTAAATTTTAAAAAATATCGATATGAGATTTTCGCACAAAACAAAAACCTATTCTAATTTACAAAAATAGTATATAAAACTTGCATACAAAAGTAATATATCTCGTTTTTAACTCGATTTTACCTACAGCACGCTATTAAGAATTAAAACGAATAAGAGATTTGCTTACCAAAAAAGTATTTTTTCCCCCTTTGTGTGTAATTATTTGCACCACATAGAAACATAGATTTTTCTTATATTTTTTAAAAGATTATGATAGACATTTTACTTTTCGCATAGCGAACTATGTGAAAAATAATATAATTTCCTATCCTATCTTTTACAATTAGCTATAATTCTATTCGTCTATGTGGTTAATTTTTATTTATTTTGAATTACACCTAACGGTTTATTTTTTTAGATTGAGTTACTTTTTTTATAATCTCTAATAGCTCTTGCAATAGCCTTTGCCATCTCGTTTTTACCTGCTTCGGAATTCAAAAATTCGCCTTCTTCTTTGTTGGAGATAAAACCCAATTCAACTAAAATACTTGGCATAAGTGCACTATGCAAAACCCAGAACGGACCTTGCCTAACGCCTCTGTCAGTTCGTAAAACCTCATCTTTAAATTGAACCTGTATTTTAGATGCCAGATCAATACTTTGTTTGATAAATTGTTCCTGCATTAAAGTCAACCCTATTAAAGATTCCGGACGATTTGGATCGTATCCTTCATAATGTTTTTCGTAATTATCTTCTAACGTAATAACCGCATTTTCACGTTTGGCAACATCTAAATTCGCTTCGTTTTTACTGATACCCATTATATAGGTTTCGGCACCATAAGCGCTGGTGTTTTTAGCTGCATTTACATGGATAGACACAAAAACATCGGCTTTTTCGCGGTTTGCTATTTTTGTTCGTTCTGCAACTTCAACAAAAACATCCGTTTTTCGAGTAAAAATCACTTTAATATCTTTATCAAGCTTTAGCAGTTCGCCCACCTTTAAAGCAACATCCAAAACAATTTTCTTTTCAACTAAATTTCCACGCATCGCACCGGGATCTTTCCCTCCATGACCAGGATCTAAAACTACTTTAAAATTTTGCGCATAAACCGTTGATCCAACACACATTAAAAAGGCAGCACAAGCAGCTTTAACCTTATTTACAATCATGATTTATTTTATATTTTCGTTTCTTATTTAAAAGTCTAAAAGTAAAAAAAAATATTAGTAAGTTTGAAGTCTAAAAAACACACCTACCAATTTTACAAAATAGCTTTAAAAAGTTGCACAGAAAAGTAATATATATCGTTTTTAATTTGATCTTGATCCCGGGCGCATTGTCAAAGGTTTCGGCACAAGAATTCCCTCATGTAAACAAGCGCTTAAATATTGAAAGTAAGAACGATACACTTACCAAAAATCTTATTCCAAATACAACTTTAGATACTGTAAAGCCCGTTAAAAATGACAGTGTAAAACCTAAACAGGGACAAAAATTAGAAGCGCCTATGTTTAGAACTGCGAAAGATTACGAAAAGCTGGATCAGAAAAATAAAAAGGTTACGTTGTACAATCAGGCGGTTTTTAAGTATCAGGATTACGAACTTACGGCGGGAATCATTATTTATGATTATGAAAAGGAAGAAGTTTATGCCGGCAGAATTAAAGATTCGTTAGGAAATTTAACGCAGCATCCCGTTTTTAAACAAGGAACGCAGATCGTTGAACCAGATTCTATCCGTTTTAATACTAAAACAAAAAAGGCAATTGTTTGGAACACTCGCACAAAATATCAAGATTTTAATGTTAAGGCTGCAAAAACCAAAAAAGTAAACGATTCGGTTTACTTTATGAAAGATGTAATTTTTACAACTGCAGAAGATATTGAAAATCCGGAATATTATTTCCGTACATCGAATGCTAAGTTTGTTCCTAACAAAAAAATTGTAACCGGAGTCACCAATTTGGTTATTGAAGATGTACCTACGCCTATTGGTTTACCATTTGCTTTTTTTCCGTTATCGCAAGGATCTGTTTCCGGGTTCATTATTCCATCTTTTGGAGATACTAATTTACGTGGTTACTATTTACAGAACGGTGGTTATTACTTTGCGTTTAACGATATGGTTGATTTAACTTTATTGGGAGATGTTTACCAAAACGGAAGTAATGCTTTTAATGCGCAATCGCAATACCGCAAAAGATACAAATACAGTGGGAATCTTAATTTAAGATATGAAACTTTGATTGATGGTGAACGTGGTTTTGATAATTATCAGAAAGCGAAAATCTATAATATTCAGTGGAGTCATTCGCAAGATGCAAAGGCAAACCCAACATCACGTTTTTCGGCATCGGTCAACTTGGGTAGTAGTAATTATTTCCGAAACTCGTTAAACACGCAGAATATCGGATCCAACATGAACAACACCTTATCATCATCAATAAGTTATTCAAAAACAATCCAGTCTGTTCCGCAGGTAAATTACACTATTTCTGCAAATCACCAACAAAATACCAACACGCAGCAAATTACCATGTCTTTACCAAATGTGCAGGCAAGTGTTGACCGTGTGTTTCCATTCGCACCAAAAAACGGAAGTAAAAAAGGTTTCATTCAAAACATTAACTTACAGTATAATTTAAGAGGAGAAAATAGAATTCAAACTACCGACTCATTATTCTTTAAGCCGGAAATGTTTAACGAAATGAATGCAGGTATCCAGCACAGTATTCCGTTGGCAACCAACTTTAAAGTGCTAAAATATCTGTCAGTTACCATGACAGGAAATTATAACGAAACCTGGGTTTTAAATACCTTTGATAAATTTTACAGTAATGAAACTGGGCAGGTTGAAACTGTAAGAAATAATGGTTTTGATAGTTATCGAACTTATAATTTCAGTACAAATGTTGGAACAACCATTTATGGAACATTCAATTTTAATAAAAATTCAAAAATTCAGGCAATACGTCACGTAATGCGTCCGGCTGTTTCTTATTCATATACGCCAAGTTTTGATCAATATTACGACACCTATGCAATTGACGCATTAGGTACAACCATGCAAGAATACTCGCGTTTTCAGGGTACATTGTTTGGCGAACCTAACAAAACAATGTCTAACATGGTAGGTTTATCGTTAGGAAATAATTTTGAAGCTAAAGTGCGTGATGATGAATCTACAACCGGCGAACCTAAAAAAGTGATGCTATTAAATTCGTTGAACTTTAATACATCGTATAACTTTACTGCCGATTCATTAAAATTAGCACCTATTGGTATGAGTGCGAACACCAATTTATTAAAAGATAAGTTACGATTGAATTTTGGTGCAAGTTTAGATCCGTTAGCGCTTGATAATAGTGGTAGAAGAATTGATAAGTTTAACATTGCAAATGGTGGAAGTTTACTACGTTTAACTAGTGCCAACATTACAGTAAATTATTCTTTGGCAAGTACCGATCCGTTATTTGGTGGAAGTCCGAAGCGTGAAGACGAAGTAGATCAAAATGTTCAGAATGGTGGTCGTGGTGATGATTTATTTGGGCAGTCGGTGGATTTGGCAGACAGACAAAAATCGATGTTTGATGACAAAAAACGCGAAAAACCAAAAACATCTTTTTACAACACCGATATTCCTTGGGATTTAACGCTGGCATGGAGTTTAACCTATAACAATGCAAGCAGAAATTCCGAAATATCGAACAACTCGTTAATGGTTTCAGGAAACGTAACATTAGCTCCGGGCTGGTTGGCTGGTTTTTCTACAGGATACGATTTTAAAAACAAGGGTGTTACTTATACGCAACTGCGTTTTGAACGTGATTTGAAATCATGGCGAATGGATTTTTCTTGGATTCCTAACGGATACTATAAACAGTGGAACTTTTTCATTGGAATTAAATCGTCGATCTTACAAGATATCAAATATGAAAAAAGAAATGCTGCCGAGCGTCGTTTCAGAAACAGATAATTTCATAACTTTAAGCTATTCGTTTTTAGTTCTAACTTAATATATACATCAAATGAAACAAATAATCAACTCATCAAAAGCACCTGCTCCAATTGGTCCGTACAATCATTCGGTTATGGTTGGCGATTTACTTTTTATATCGGGACAAATTCCTTTTAACCAAGCAACAGAAACGTTGGTAACCACAGGTATTCAAGATGAGACCAAACAGGTAATGCAAAACCTTTACTATATTGTTGAAGAAGCCGGACTGACTTTTGAGCATGTTGTAAAAGCAACTATTTTCATTAGAAACATGGATCATTTCAGTATGATTAATGAAATATACGGAAGTTATTTTTCTGCCGAAACAGCTCCAGCACGTGAATGTGTTCAGGTTGAAAAACTACCACGAAACGTAAACATAGAAATTTCTATGATTTTGCATAGATAAAAAAAATTGCTTTCAGTTTTGAAAGCGATTTTTTTATAAACGTTTCTCAAATTTTCTATAAAAACCTGCAAAAACTGTTATTACAATTGTAGCAATAAGTATACTTAAAGTATCGCTAACGAATGGATCTACTAAATAAAAAATTACAAATGCAATTAGTAATGCCAAAATAATGTATAAAAGTGTTTTCATGTTGTAGAAAATTATTCAATCCAAAAAATAGTTTCTTTATGTAGTCCGTAAATTCTACTGTTCTTTTTATAAAACAAATCCAAAACATCAATAAACGTTTGGTAGGGAGTTTCTTTACTCGAAACAATATTAATGTGAACGCGCCGTTCTAAATCATTCAATCTAATTGAATCAATGATTTTATCAACTTTCTGTAACAAATCTTTATTTGATAATTTAACTGCATTAAAAACAATACGTTCGCTCCAACCACCACAAATTATAGTTCCATTATCTTCAGACTCATACATAGGTTCTGGTTCTGGCAAAGGTATTTCTTCATCTAACTTTTTTAAAAAACTTGGTTCTAATTTAGCGATTGACTTTGTATCAATAACTGTAAAATCAATAGCATTATCTACAGGTTTTGAATATAAACTATATACACAAAATACAAGCATTAATACACTTAATATTAAAAAGGTATAATTGTAAAATGATACTACTTGTTTCATTTAGAATTTCACGATGTAAAATAATAAGTTATTAATTTCTAATAATTAAAATTACTTAATAATTAATTTTTTAACAGCTTTTCCAATATTAGTATATACTTCAACAAAATATAGTCCTGATGATAAATTACTTATATTAACAGTTGTATCGTTTGCAACTTTAACAACCTGACCTAAAGTATTGTAAAAAGTTACTTTTTCTAAAATTAGATTTTCGTTTATAGTAATATTTAAAATATCTGTAGCTGGATTAGGGTAGATACTAAAATCATTTTCTGAGAATGCATTATTTGATGCTGATCTTAAATCAAAAACTTTTGTGGTTCCATGACGTTTTACAGCAACCCTTTCTCCATTTGCAGAAAGAGAAACATAATACCCAAAATTTATATCATTATGTATTTTGGTCCACACATTAGAGATATTTTTATAGATTCGAGTACCACCTGTAATCGTATTCGGAGACTCCATTAATGCTCCAATAGCCACCGTACTACCATCTGATGATAAGGAAACATCAAAACCAAATTGCTCATAATCTGTCTGTCCGTATATATCACTCCCTATTTGTGTCCATACGTTAGATATGTTTTTATAAACTCGCACATGCCCTTTATAAAGTCCGTTCCCGTTATTTCGATATCCACCAATAGCTATAATTGTTCCGTCTGAAGAAAGAGAAACACTGCGACCAAACCGGTCACCAGTCCCATCTCCTTTGATAGTTTGCCCTATTTGAGTCCATACCCCATTTACATTTCTGTAAACTCTTACAACTCCAGACGAAGATTCAAAAATAGTACCAACTGCTAACACATTTCCGTCAGCAGAAAGAGAAACACTGGTTCCGCTGTAATATCCCCAACCGTTACCATTTATGTCTTGACCAACTTGATTCCAAGTTTTCGAAATATTGTTGAAATTATAAACACGGGTAACTCCTTCTGGACTGTTAAAGTTCCCTTGCCAATCTTTATAAGGCGCACCTATGGCTACAGTATTCCCGTTAGATGAAAGTGAAACACTAAATCCACTTTGCTCTTCTACGGATTTTCCATGAATAGTTTGCCCTTTCTGTTTCCATATACCCATATCAAATTCATAAACACCAACGGCTCCTGCTTTAATTCCATTTACATTGTTATTTAAATTGTCCCCCACGGCTACTATATTTCCAAAAGAAGATAGAGAAACAGAAAAACCTCTAATAGGTATATTTTGACCTATTTGGCTCCATACTCCTGAAATGTCTTCATAAACTTTTGTTGCATTACCTTGACTTGTATCGGATACAGCAACTATATTTCCATATGAAGATAAAACGACGTTAGAGAAATTACCCTCACCATGAATGTCTTGACCAATTTGTACCTGACAGAATGCTTTTGTAGATATAAGTAATAAAATAAGTACTTTCTTTACCATAATGTGCATGTTTTTTGATTTATATGTAAATTTAATAAAATTTAACACTTATAAAATAAAAAAAAATGTTTTATTTTAAAATTAAAACAAACATTCATAATTATAAGTATACACTTTTAAATATTTCATAATTAATTTTGATTTGATACTTTAACTGAATATTTATCTTATAAATATTTAATAAATAAATATTTTTTGTATTTTTATGGCATTATTTTATTTTTATAATAATTAAACTTAAAAATTTAAGATGAAAAAGATATTTTTCTTTATTGCAATAACAACCTTTTCAACAATTGGCTTTACTTCATGTTCTGGAGACGATTCGGTAGTGGAAATTCCTAATCCTAATCCTAACCCTAATGTTGGTGAACAATTAAGAATTGTTCATAACGGAACATTCAGACCTTTAGGTACTCAAGCAATGTTTCAAGCAATGAGTGGTTCAACTCAAGTAACTGATGCAGTTTTTTATGTTGACGGCAAAGCAATTCCTGGAAGCACTTATACACAATCAACTATTGGTGAAGTTAAAGTACAAGCTCGTAGAGCCGGATATGTAGATAGTGAATTTGTTACCATTCAATTTGCGAAAAAACCATATTAATTATAATCAATTCCTTTTATCTTAATATAAAAAAAGCGAAACCTAAACAGTTTCGCTTTTTGTTTCTTTATCAAACATTAATTCTCTTGATTTTCGTTTGTCGATTTTATCCTTTTTAAAATCGAACATTGTACCAAAAACCTTATCCCATAAAGTATTGCTTACACCAAAACCCAAATTATCGTTTCTGTAATGGTGCAAATGGTGGTTGCGCCATAAAGGCTGTAAAAACTTAAACGGGGGTTCAATTGCGTGAATTAAATAATGCATAGACGCATACATTAACCAACCTAAAATAAAGCCAGGGTAAAACGCAAAGGCATATTTACCAAGAACCATATATTGAATACCGAACAACGCCGCTGCTATTATTAAACTTGGTACGGGTGGCATAAACAAACGTGTTTTATCTTTCGGATAATGGTGGTGGTTTCCGTGCATAATGTAGGCAAACTTTTGCATGCTTTCTTTTTCGCTTATTAAATGAAAAATATAACGGTGTGCAATATATTCAAAAAATGTCCAAAAAAACAAAGCAAAAACAAACACACCAAGCATTGTTATTACAGACATGTTATAATTCACATATCCGTAATAAAAACAGTACATTAAAATAGGTACGTGAATACCCCAGCTTAATGCGGGATGACCTTTGGTTAGAAGTTCTAAAAACGGATTTTTGAACAGTTGTGCCTGTCCTGAATTTTCTACTCTTTGACCTTTCATTACTCTTTTTTTTGAGTTGTAATTTACTAACAACAAATTTAAACTACAAGTTTTTTACCAACGAATTATTGCACTTGCCCATGTAAAACCACTTCCAAACGCTGCAAGTACCACTAAATCACCTTCTTTAATTTTTCCGTTTTCCCACGCTTCAGTTAGTGCAATAGGTACCGATGCCGCTGTTGTATTACCGTATTTCATGATGTTGTTATACACTTGATCATCGGTCAGTTTAAATTTTTGTTGGATAAATTGTGATATACGCAAATTTGCTTGGTGCGGAATTAACATATTGATATCAGAAACCTGCAGATTATTTGCTTGCAATCCTTCATTTATCACTTCTGAAAATCGAACCACGGCATTTTTAAACACAAATTGTCCGTTCATGTGTGGGTAATACGATTCATCTTCCGGATTATTTTCATTAATGATATCGGTAACCCAACGTTTACCCATTCCGGGAGCAATCAATGCCAATTCTTCGGCATGCTCTCCTTCTGAATGTAAGTGAGTAGATAAAATTCCTTTCGATAAATCTTCGGCTCTACTTAAAACCACTGCTCCTGCTCCATCGCCAAAAATCACCGAAACGCCACGTCCACGCGTTGTCATATCCAATCCTTTCGAATGAATTTCAGATCCAACAACCAAAACATTTTTATACATTCCGGTTTTTATGAATTGGTCGGCAACCGAAAGTGCATAAATAAATCCTGAACATTGATTGCGAACATCTAATGCTCCAACCGTTTTTATTCCTAATTCTTTTTGAAGTGTAACTCCGGGACCAGGAAAATAATAATCGGGACTTAAAGTGGCAAATACAATAAAATCAATATCGTTCTTATCAATTCCGGCACGTTCAATAGCAATTTTCGACGCTTTCAATGCCATACCCGAAGTAGTATCTTCCGGTAACACCACATGGCGGCGTTCTTTTATTCCGGTTCGTTCCTGGATCCATTCATCGTTTGTATCCATTAATTTCGATAAATCGTTATTGGTTACAACGTTTTCAGGCACATAAAAGCCCAAACCGTTTATTTTTGAATGATACATATTCATAACTATTTTATATAGGCTAATTTAATTATAATTTCAAACAGATAAAATACTTATTTTTGTAAAAACCCGATTATAAATGAAAAAAATAAAACAAACACTTTTGGCATTATTATTAGCCACTGCGCCTATGATTGCACAAGAAAATATTACGTATCAAAAACCATCGAAAGAAATTTTACAATTGGCAGATTACGATCGCGCCCCAACGGTATCAATGAATACCAATAAAGAATGGATGGTTTTATCGTATAGAAACACTTACAAAAGTCTTGATGAATTAAATCAAGACGAATTGCGTTTGGGTGGTTTGCGTATTAACCCGATAACTAATATTTCGAGCACGGCATCGTTCATCAACAATATCAAAATTAAAAAAACGAACGATAAAACCGAAACCAACGTTAAAGGTTTGCCTGCAAATGCGCTGATAAGCAACGTAACTTGGGCACCTAACGAAACCAAACTGGCTTTTACAAACACTACGGCAACTGGTAACGAATTGTGGATTTTAGATTTACCGACAGCCACTGCAAAAAAACTGACCGATGCCGTTTTAAATGCCAATTTAGGCAACCCAATTACGTGGTATAAAAACAGCAATGAAATGTTGATTAAAGTGATTCCTGCAAACCGTAAAGCATTAATCGACGCTGCAAAGGCAATACCAACCGGACCTATTGTTTCTACTGCCGAAGAAGGTGTGGTTTCGCAAAACAGAACGTATCAGGATTTATTAAAGAATAAAACCGATGAAACGAATTTTGAAACCATTGTAACTTCTGAATTATACACGATTGATTTAAACGGAAACAAAAAACTATTTAAAAAAGCCGATTTATATTCTGGTGAAACTTTTTCGCCCGATGGAAATTACATTTTACTAACAACTATTCAAAAACCGTTTTCGTACTTGGTGCCGTTAAGCCGTTTCCCAATGAAAACAATCGCTTACACGACTGAAGGTAAAGAGGTAAAGTTGGTAAACGATGTTCCTTTAAGCGAAGTGATGCCCAAAGGTTTCATGGCGGTTCGTGAAGGAAAACGCAGCATGAGCTGGAGAGGTGACAAACCTGCGACTTTGTTTTTTGTTGAAGCTTTAGATGGCGGTGATCCTGCCAAAAGTGTAGAAAAACGCGATGCCTTATACACTTGGGAAGCTCCGTTTAAAAATCAGCCTGAGTTACTAACGAAAACCACACAACGTTTTGGAGGAATTGCTTGGGGCGATGATGAAACTGCAATTGTTTACGATCAATGGTACGATACCCGAAACATTAAAACCTATTTGTTCAATCCTTCTAAAAAGTCGGAGTTAGTAACAATATGGGATAGAAATTATCAGGATATTTACAGCGATCCGGGTGATTTTCAAACAAAAAAGAATGATTTTGGAAGATACACACTGCAAAAAGAAAACAACAAACTGTATTTAATTGGCGAAGGTCATACCAAAGAAGGTCAGTTTCCTTTTATCGATGAATTAGATCTGGCTACTTTAAAAACAAACCGTTTGTATCAATCGAACCTTACAGATCGTATCGAATCGATTTCTGAAATTATTGATATTAAAAAAGGTGATGTTTTGGTAAATATTCAATCTAAAAACGATTATCCGAATTACTATTTCCGCAACATCAAATCTAAAAAAGATTTAAAGCAGATTACCTTCAACAAAAATCCGTTCGAAAGTATTAAAGATGTTCATAAAGAAGTAATTAAGTACAAACGTAAAGACGGTGTTGAATTGTCTGGAACGTTGTATTTACCTGCTGGTTACGATCGTAAAAATCACAAGCAAAAACTGCCTTTGTTAATTTGGGCGTATCCTGCAGAATATAAAGACAAAAATAGTGCGGGTCAATCGTCTGCAAATCCTAACGAATTCACGTTTCCTTACTACGGATCGTTTGTTTATTGGGCTGCAAAAGGTTACGCGGTTTTAGACGATGCTGCTTTCCCGATTATTGGCGAAGGAACGCAAGAACCTAACGACACATTTATTGAGCAATTAGCAATGAATGCTGAAGCTGCGATTGATGCTGTTGATAAATTAGGATATATTGACAGAACACGTGTTGGTGTTGGCGGACATTCGTACGGAGCGTTCATGACAGCGAATTTACTAGCACACACCAAACTTTTTGCTTGTGGAATCGCGCGTTCTGGCGCGTATAACAGAACGTTAACTCCGTTTGGTTTTCAAAGCGAACAACGTAATTATTGGGAAGTTCCTAATGTTTACAACACCATGTCGCCTTTCATGAATGCTGAAAAAATGAAAACACCAATGTTATTGGTTCATGGTGAAGCAGATAACAATCCGGGAACTTTCACGTTACAAACCGAACGTTATTTTCAAGCCTTGAAAGGTTTAGGAGCACCGGTACGTATGGTAATTTTACCGAAAGAAAGTCACAGTTATGTTGCTAAAGAAAACATTTTACACCTACTTTGGGAACAAGAACAGTTTTTAGATAAACATTTAAAGAATAAAAAATAATACTTTATAGAAAACGCCGGCAATTGTCGGCGTTTCTTAATTATATAACACTTTTTAGAAATAATGTAAATGCAAAATTGAAATTATCAATAACTTTAAACCAAACGATTTTTTATGAAAGACGATTTAAAGGATTTAGCTAAACAATTGGGAAATCCGGAAGGCGAAACAGGAATTGAAGTCGCAAATATGATGAACGCAACCAATATTGGTATGACTAAACACACCATTACATCTTTAAATTTAGATAAGAATGATATTGTTTTGGAATTAGGTCACGGCAATTGCGGGCATTTACCTTTTTTAATGAATCAAGCGAAGAATTTAAAGTATTTCGGATTAGAAATTTCTGAATTGATGCAACAGGAAGCAACAAAGTCAAATCAAAATTATATTGAAAACAATTCCGCTAAATTTGAATTATACAACGGAACTGAAATTCCTTTTGATGACGCAGCCTTCGATAAGATTTTCACAGTTAATACCCTTTACTTCTGGAAAAACCCAGATTTGCTTTTAAATGAAATTTATCGGGTTCTAAAACCAAACGGTATTTTCGCATTAACTTTCGCCGATAAATCGTTTATGGACAAACTACCGTTTACACCTTTTGGCTTCAACCTTTACAGTTTAAAAGATGCAGAAGAATTATTACAGAAAAATCAATTTAAAATTCTAAATAGTATTTCACAAACCGAACAAGTTTCCAGCAAAACAAACGAAATGGTTAATCGTAGTTTTTTTACGGTTTTGGTTAAGAAGTGATTTATTTTAACAGCAGAGTTAAGAAAGATACTTACGAATTTCGTGTTTAAGCTTAACACTACATTGTTTTTTACTTTGCGCTCTATAAAAATGCCCCAAATAGTGTCTAACTTTTTTGGGGCATGTTCATTTGATCGGATTTTGTATTTATGTATTGTAATTATCTCGAATAATTCGGAGCTTCCTTTGTAATGGTAACATTATGCGGATGAGATTCACCGATACCTGATGCTGTTAACTGAACAAAACGAGCAGTTTCTTGCAACGTTGGAATATCTTTAGCACCGCAATAACCCATTCCGGCACGCAAACCACCAATAAACTGCGTCATTGATTCATTTAATTCGCCTTTGTAAGGAACACGCCCTTCAATTCCCTCTGGAACCAGTTTCTTCACATCGTCTTCCACATCTTGGAAATAACGATCTTTAGAACCATGTTTCATAGATTCTACTGAACCCATTCCACGGTATGTTTTAAATTTACGACCTTCGAAAATAATGGTTTCACCCGGAGATTCTTTTGTTCCTGCCAACATAGATCCTAACATAACACAGTCTGCACCTGCACCCAATGCTTTAGGAATATCCCCTGTATAACGCAAACCACCATCGGCAATAACAGGTACACCTGTTCCTTTTAAAGCTGCAGCAACTTCCATCACCGCAGAAAACTGAGGGAAACCAACACCTGCCACAACTCGAGTTGTACAGATCGATCCTGGACCAATACCTACTTTAACAGCATCGGCACCTGCTTCTGCCAAATACAAAGCAGCTTCTGCAGTAGCAATATTTCCTACTACTACATCAATTTCTGGGAATGCAGCTTTTACTTCTTTCAAAGTATTTACAACACCTTTTGTATGTCCGTGTGCTGTATCAATAATCAAGGCATCAACACCGGCAGCAACCAACGCTTTTGCACGATCAACCGCATCTGCAGTTACACCTAGAGCAGCTGCAACTCGTAAACGACCAAATTTATCTTTGTTTGCGTTTGGTTTTAAGGTTAGTTTGGTAATATCACGGAAAGTAATTAATCCTACCAATTTATAATCGCCATTAACAACTGGCAATTTTTCTATTTTGTTTTCCTGAAGAATTTGTTCAGCATCTGCCAACGTTGTTCCTTCTAAAGCAGTAACCAATTTATCAACCGTCATTACTTCTAAAATAGAACGATCGTTCTTTTTCTCGAAACGTAAATCTCTGTTTGTTACAATTCCCTTTAAAATTTGGTTTTCGTCAACCACAGGAATTCCGCCAATACCGTTCTCTCTCATCGCCGTCTTCGCATCACCAACAGTTGCGTTTAAAGGTAACGTTACAGGATCAATGATCATACCCGATTCTGCACGTTTTACTTTACGAACTTCCTGTGCCTGTTGTTCAACCGTCATGTTTTTGTGCAAAACGCCGATTCCACCTTCACGAGCCATAGCAATTGCCATAGCACTTTCTGTTACGGTATCCATTGCAGCTGAAATTACAGGAACGTTTAAGGTAATGTTTCTTGTGAATTTTGATTGAATGCTTACTTCGCGAGGTAATATTTCTGAGTAAGCAGGTATTAAAAGTACGTCGTCATAGGTTAATCCTTGTCCGACAATTTTAGTTGTGTGTGCTTTCATGTTGCAATTGTAGTTGAATTGCATGCGAATTTAATGATTTTTTGCGATATAATAAAATTTTAGTGATAAAAATTAAATATCTTCAACGCTTCGTTATAAGCAGCTTCAAAAGAAGTCATCTGAACGTTGGTCGCAGCTTTATTTGCCGTAAAATAACTCAACATTTTTTCGGTAGGCATATTTCCTGTTAAATCATCTTTTGCCATTGGACAGCCACCAAATCCTTTAATAGCTCCATCAAAACGAATACAGCCTGCTTTATAGGCAGCATCAACTTTTTCGAACCAAGCATCTGGAGTAGTATGCAAATGTGCACCAAATTCAATATTAGGATATTTAGGTATCAAATTAGAAAAAAGATAATCAATATCTTCTGCAGTGGAAGATCCAACAGTATCAGAAAGCGACAAAATAGTCACACCCATATTCGCCAGTTTTTCTGTCCATTCGCCCACAATATCAACATTCCAAGGATCACCATACGGATTTCCGAAGCCCATAGAAAGATATGCAACAACCTCTTTATTGGTTTTATTGGCGATTTCTAAAATTTCTTGTAAGGTAACGATAGATTCTGCAATGGTTTTATGCGTATTGCGCATTTGAAAATTCTCTGAAATAGAAAAAGGAAAACCCAAATACTGAATTTCGTTATGAACCGATGCCATTTCGGCACCTTTTGTATTTGCAATAATAGCCAGTAATTTTGTTTTGGTTTCCGATAGATCCAACTGTGCCAGAACTTCGGCAGTATCCTGCATTTGCGGAATGGCTTTAGGAGAAACGAAACTTCCGAAATCTAATGTATCAAAACCACAACGCAACAACGATTGAATGTATTGAACCTTTTGTTCGGTAGGAATAAACATTTTAATGCCTTGCATGGCATCGCGCGGACATTCTATTATTTTTACTGGCTTCATAAGTTTCAAAGATAATAGAAAGATAAAATATCTGCAAAAAAATAAACAATTAATGTTTAGCTATTTAATCCACATAAATACGATAAGGGCAATAAAAACAGCGATCTGAAAATAATTCATATACCCTTGAACGTATCTGTTTTTAATTAAGAATTTGCTGACGTAGCCACTTAAAACAGCGATCAAACAAAATACAATAAAAGCTTGCAACATAAAGATACTGCCCAATGTGTAAACTTGCATTTTGATGTTACCTAATTCGGGATGTAAAAACGAAGGAAATAACGACAAAAAGAACAGCATGATTTTCGGGTTTAAAATATTCATGATTAAACCTTGCTGAACTTGTTGAAACACGTTGCTTCGTGAAATTGAAGTTTTATCAACTTCAACTGTTATGGGTTCAATTGGAGCTTTATATAAAAAGTAGATGATTCGAAGTAAATACGCCGTTCCGAAAACTTTTATGGCGATAAACAACCACGGAATGGCAACAATTAAGGTTGATATTCCAAACGCCAACAATGTGGTATGAAACAGTAAACCTGAACTTAAACCTATTGCGGTTGCAATACCAAACTGTTTTCCTTTGGCTAAACTTGTAGATAAAACATACATTATATCGGGTCCCGGCGAAATGGTTAACGCCAAACTTGTTAAAAAGAACGATATAATGATTTCTAACGTCATTAACTGCGTTTTAAAATAGCTTGATTGATTTCTTTAATCAAGGCAGGACCTTCGTAAATAAAGCCTGTGTAAATTTGAACCAAATCCGCACCGGCATCTAACTTTTCTAAGGCATCGGCAGCAGAATGAATTCCGCCTACACCGATTATAGGGAATGATTTATTGCTTTTTTCTGACAGAAAACGAATGACCTCGGTTGATCTTTTGGCCAATGGTTTTCCTGATAATCCGCCAACTTCAACTTTATTTGCAGATTGTAATCCATCACGCGAAATGGTAGTATTTGTAGCAATTACTCCGGCAATTTTAGTATCGCCTATAATATCGATAATATCCAACAATTGCTCATTGGTTAAATCGGGAGCGATTTTTAACAAAATCGGTTTTTGTTTTGGTTGCTGAAGATTTTTGTTTTGTAAAGTCGATAACAATTCAGTTAACGGTTCTTTATCTTGTAAAGCTCGTAAATTCGGCGTATTTGGAGAACTTACATTTACAACGAAATAATCAACATACGGATACAAAGCATCGAAACAGATCATGTAATCGTTTACGGCTTCTTCGTTTGGAGTGACTTTGTTTTTACCGATGTTTCCACCAATTAAAACGCCTTTGTTCTGCTTTAAACGCTCAATTGCCAAATCAATTCCGCCATTGTTAAAGCCCATTCTGTTGATAATTCCTGAATCTTCTTTTAAACGGAACAAACGCTTTTTAGGATTTCCCTCTTGTGGTTTTGGAGTAATGGTTCCTATTTCGATAAATCCGAAACCAAACGCGTCTAATTCGTTATAAATTTTTGCATCTTTATCTAATCCTGCAGCCAAACCAACCGGATTTTTAAATTTCAAGCCAAAAACTTCTCGTTCCAATCTTTTGTCGTTTACCTGATAAATCGATTTAAAAACCGATTTCATACCCGGAATGGCGTGCATGGTTTTTATCATTGAAAAAGTAAAATGATGCACTTTTTCTGGATCACATTTGAATAAAAGCGGACGAATTATTGACTTGTACATGATTGCATAATTTAAAGCTTTGCAAAAGTAGTTTTTTTGAAATCAAATTAAAAGATTTAATAATTGAAAGATTTAAAAAGGCTGTTTGTTTAAAAAAAAAAACTACAAGATTATTGAAATCTTGCAGGTTTAAACTTTAGGCTTTAAACTTTGAACTTAAAAAATTTACTCACAGCCATCAATTGTACAAGATTCTCCTTCTGCTGAATTATTCGCGTTAGTTTCATTGTAAGTTTGCGTTAAAGCTTCAACAAACAAATCTACAGGTTGTGCACCCGAAAGGGTGTATTTATCGTTCAACAGAAAAAACGGAATGCCGGTAACGCCAATATTTCTGGCTTCTAAAATATCTTGTTTAACTTCATAATCAAACGAATCGGAATTTAAAACATATTGCGCTTGATCGCTATCCAAACCTAATTCTTCGGCAATATTTACCAATACGTCGTGATCGGCAACATTTTTTCCGTCGATAAAATACGCATGAAACAACAATTCTTCTGCTTCATTCGCCTTATTACTTTTTGCTGCAAAATGGATCAGTTTGTGTGCCGAAAAGGTGTTTGCAACAATCGCATTTTCTATATTAAAACCAATGCCCACCTGTTTGCCCATATCTTTTATACGCATTTGCATTTGTTCGATCTGTGCAATGGGCATTCTTTTACGTTTGGCAAGGTATTCGTTAATTGTTTTTGAACCCGATGTTTCACTCAATTCCGGATCTAACTGGTAACTTTTCCATTCTACTTCTACCTCATCTTTAAAAGTAAGTTTTTCTAAAGCGGCTTCAAAATTTTTCTTTCCTATATAACAAAACGGACACATGATATCCGACCAAATCTGTACTTTCATTTTAATTAGTTTTACTCAAATTTACGGCTTCAATATTAATTTTCTATGAAATTTCTGCCAAATATTTCTGCTGAAAAATAAAAGCGTAATTTTGTTTGTTGAACGAAATAAACCCTAAATAATTTGAAAAACCGAGGGGTTTATGATATATTTGAAAAAATCACAATAAAAGTAAGATTTATGAAAACCCTACGTATTAAAAACATGGTTTGCCCGCGATGTATTATGGTTATTGAAAAAACGATGGAAGATTTAGGTTACGATTTAAATGACGTAGATTTAGGAATGATTGAATTTCACGAGCCAATTACACTTGCTGACCGCGATAAAATTCAAAATGCCATTACACCTTTAGGTTTTGAAATATTGAGCGATAGAAAAAGTATGCTGATTGAACGTATTAAAAATCAGATCATTGAGTTGGTTTCTAAAGATATGAACGATTTAACTATTACGCTTTCTGAATATTTATCAAGTAAATTACAAACAGAATATCATACGTTAAGTTCATTATTCTCTAATCAAGAATCGCAGACTATTGAACAATACTACATTCTTCAAAAAATAGAAAAGGTAAAGGAATTATTGGTTTACGATGAATTAACGTTAAGTGAAATTGCCTACAAAATGAATTACAGTTCGGTTGGGCATTTAAGTAATCAGTTTAAAAAAGTAACCGGTTTGGCACCAACACATTTTAAAGAAATTAAAGTTTTTAAAGAAGAAGTTTTACAAAATACCGAAACTAAATAAAACCTTTTATTAGCCCTAAAAAAATGAATAAACATTTCTACATTCTATTAATTTTCTTTTTAATTTTAGGAAATAAACAGGGTTTGGGTCAACAAAAACTAAATAACTATATTGACCACCTCTTTAATAATCAGAAGTTTATGGGAAGTGTAGCAATTTCCCATAACGATAGTATTATTTACTCAAAATATGTTGGTTATATAAATATTGATTCTAAAGAAGAAATAAATCAAGATACAAAATTTCGTATCGGTTCTGTTACAAAAACTTTTACAGCCACTTTGATTATAAAAGCCATTGAAGAGGGAAAACTGAAATTTAGCGACAAACTAGAGAAATACTATCCTGAAATAAAAAATGCTGATAAAATTACCATTGAACAATTATTAAAACATCGTTCAGGAATATATAATTTTACTGAAAAGACAATAAGTAAGGAATGGGAACAAGACTATCACTCGGAAAAAGAATTTTTGGAATACATTGCCAATGATGAAAGTGATTTTGAACCTGAAACAGAGTATAAGTATAGTAATACTAATTATGCGTTGTTGGGATTTATATTACAAAAAGTTTATCATAAATCTTTTGCAGATATACTTGATGAAAAAATATGTAAGCCTCTTCAATTGAAAAATACATATTATACTTATGAAGTTGATCCTTCAAAAAACGAAGCCTTATCTTATAATATTCAAAATACATATATTAGAAATTCTAAAATAAATTTTTCAAATCATCCAGGAAGTGGTGGAATCGCTTCAACGGTAACAGATCTTAATAAATTTATCTTTGCTCTCTTCAATGAAAAGTTAATCTCTAAACAAAGCCTTGAACAAATGCTACCTAAAGAAAAAGGAGCTTACGGAATGGGTATTGAAAAACTTACTTTTGACAATCCTATAGGATACACACATAACGGAAGAATAGAAAATTATTTTTCAGAATATTTATATTTTCCAGAAGAGAATTTGGGTATTGTTACTTTGTCAAATGCAATAAATGTAAATATTGGAATGATTGATATTGCTTTATTAAAATCTGCTTATGGACAACAACCCGAACTACCTAATTTTAATAAAATTGCGGAAATTACTGAAGAAGAGTTCAATAAAATTAAAGGTACTTATTTTTTAGCAGAGAGTAACAACAATCAATCTATAACGATTTCTTCTGATGGAGAATTCTTATTTTTTCAAGATTCACGAGCTGGTCAAATGTATGTTCCTTTTGAATATAAAGAGGAGAATACTTTTCAATATGAGAATGCTATTTTACATTTCATTCCTAGTAAAAAAGAAGTTCATTTAGATCAAAATAATATTAAAAAGATTTATGTAAAAGGTTAATCGAAAATTATACAAACCTTTTTTGCAATTGTGTAAGTCGGTTTTTAGGTATTGGTTGTAATTTTACAGAAAGAAGTAAAATTATGAAAACCCGATATAAAATAAACGAAATGACGTGTAGCGGCTGCCAAGCCAAAGTTACCGAAGCGTTGCAAACCATTGCCGATAAAGTCGAAGTCAGTCTGAATCCTGCCGAAGCTATTATAGAATCAAACAAACCAATCGCGTTAGAAGATTTACAACACGCACTTTCGCATAAAGGTCCGTACACGATTCAGGAAATTACTGTAAATAAAGACGGATCCGAAGAACTTTCAGAAATCGCGCATCATGCCGTACACAATCACAACAATCATAACGAACCCCCAAAGCAATTAGAACATTTAGCCGGTAAATATTATTGCCCTATGTTGTGCGAAGGCGATAAGGTTTACGACAGTAATGTAGGTTGTCCGGTTTGTGGAATGGATCTGGTACAAATTGGCGGATCAACCAATAATAATGATGAATCAAATCACCTAAAAAAACTATTGATACAATCGGCTGCTATAACTATTCCTGTGTTTTTTATTGCCATGTTTGGTATGAGTCACGATAGTTTTATCTACAAAATAATTCCTTTTAACATTGCACTTTGGTTACAGTTTATTGGCACAACCGCTGTATTGTTTTTGGGTAGAAAATACTTAAAACGAGCATACATTTCCTTTAAAACTTGGAATTTAAACATGTTCAGTTTAATTGGTTTGGGTGCGGTTGCGGCTTACATTTTCTCGGTTTATGTGCTTTTAAATCCGCATGCATTTCATACAAACGATCATTTACCGATTTATTTTGAAAGCGTTGCCGTGATTTTTACACTGATGATTTTGGGACAATGGTTAGAAGCTCGGGCGCATCAGAAAACAAAATCGTCGTTAGAACATTTACTGAACCTTGTTCCGCAGAAAGCTACTGTTTTAATCAATGGAAATTCAACCGAAATTGACATTAATAAAGTACAGATTAACGATGAATTGTTGGTTAAACCCGGCGAAAAAATTCCAGTTGACGGTATCATTCTATCCGGAAAAACATCTGTAAACGAAGCCTTGCTAACCGGCGAACCTTTACCTGTAAACAAAAAAGAAAACGATGAGGTTTTAGCAGGAAGTATCAATACCGATCAGTCTTTTACCATGAAAGCAACCCGAATTGGGCAATCAACAACCATTGCACAAATTATAGAAATGGTAAATAAAGCCAGCCTTTCACGCGCACCAATTCAGCGTTTAGCCGATAAAATTTCGGGTTATTTTGTACCTATCGTCGTTTTAATTGCCGTTTGTACCTTTATTTACTGGGGATTTTTTTCCGCCGAAGCATCGCTTTTATTCGGTTTACAAAACGCTATTTCGGTATTAATCATCGCGTGTCCGTGTGCGTTGGGCTTGGCAACTCCGGTTTCAATTTCGGTGGGAATTGGCAAAGGAGCCGAATATGGAATCCTGATAAAAAAAGCTGAAGCATTGGAATTGTTACAGAAAACGAATGTAATTATTACCGATAAAACCGGAACGCTGACCGAAGGAAAACCATCGTTAGAACAAATTATTCCGCTAAAAGATTTTTCGGAAGAAGAATTGATCAAAATTACTGCCGATTTAAATGCAAGCAGCGAACACCCAATTGCCAAAGCATTTACCGATAAAGCAAAAGAACGAAATCTCGACTTTAAACCATCGAAAATGGTGGCGAATGTTCAAGGGAAAGGAATACAAGGAATGGTGAACGGCAAAAAAATCTTATTAGGAAACGAAGCATTGCTAAATCAAAATCAGTTAGAAATAGCAACAGAAATTAAATCGAAAGTAACCGAAATTCAAAATCAAGGGAAAACGGTTTCCTACATCGCCATAAATAATGAATTGGTTGGTTTGGCAGTTATTCATGATGCTGTAAAACCCGAAGTAAAAGAAACAATTGAGTATCTTCATTCAAAAAACATAAAAATCATCATGTTAACGGGCGATCATCAGCTAACTGCAAACGCTATTGCAAAACAAGTGGGAATTGATGAAATTTTTGCGCAACAGCTTCCGCAAGATAAATTAGCAATGATCGAATCGATCCAAAAAGAAGGAAAAATCATAACCATGATTGGTGATGGAATTAACGATGCACCCGCATTGGCAAAAGCCGATATTGGTATCGCAATGGGCAACGGATCAGATCTGGCGCAAGATTTTGCAAAAATCACACTGCTAAACAGTTCATTTTCTAACCTAAAAAAAGCATATAATTTAAGTAAACGTGTAATGAAAAACATTCAGCAAAATCTGTTCTTCGCCTTTATTTACAATGTCATCGGTATTGCGGTTGCTGCGGGAGTTCTATATTACGCTACTGGAATGCTGCTTTCCCCTATGATTGCCGCTTTGGCAATGTGCTTAAGTTCGGTATCGGTTATTGGAAATGCGGTGCGTTTGCGAAATGTAAAATTATAAAATCAATAAAATTGTTAATCGTTTAAAATTGATGTAATTTCGCTGGGTAAAAATTAATATCAATCAACAAATATGAAACAAGTACCTTTAAATGACGTTCACGTTGCTTTAGGAGCAAAAATGGTTCCTTTCGCAGGATTTAATATGCCGGTTCAATACGAAGGCGTTAATATTGAGCATGAAACGGTAAGAAACAATGTGGGTGTTTTTGATGTATCGCACATGGGATTATTTAAAATTTCGGGAGATAAAGCTTTAGATTTGGTTCAAAGAGTAACATCTAACGACGCTTCTGTTTTGGTTCCTGGAAAAGCGCAATACAGCTATTTACCTAATGATAAAGGTGGAATTGTTGACGATATTATTACTTATAAAGTTAGCGATAACGAATATTTAATGGTTGTAAATGCATCGAACATCGATAAAGATTTCGAATGGATTTCTTCTCAAAACTCAATGAATGCTGCGTTTGAAAATTTATCAGATCAATATTCATTATTGGCAATTCAAGGTCCAAAGGCAAACGAAGCTATGCAAAGTTTAACAAATGTTGATTTGGCTAACTTAAAGTTTTATACATTTGAAGTTGGAACTTTTGCAGGTAAAGAAAACGTTATTGTTTCGGCAACAGGTTATACAGGATCGGGCGGAATTGAAATTTATGCTAAAAACGAAGATGTTGTTCATATTTGGAACGAAGTGTTGAAAGCAGGCGAACAATTCGGAATTAAACCTATTGGTTTGGCAGCACGCGATACGTTACGTTTAGAAATGGGGTATTGTTTATACGGAAACGAAATTAACGATACCACTTCGCCAATTGCAGCAGGTTTAGGTTGGGTTACAAAATTCACGAAAGATTTTGTAAACAGCGAAAACATTAAAGCCGATAAAGAAAACGGTGTTGCTACAAAATTAATCGGTTTTGAATTGATCGATCGCGGAATTCCACGTCACGATTACGAAATTGTTGATGCAGAAGGAAACGTTATTGGTCATGTTACTTCAGGAACGCAGTCACCATCTTTAAACAAAGGCGTGGGAATGGGTTATGTAAACAAAGAATTTGCAAAAGAAGGATCAGAGATTTTTATCCGCATCCGTAAAAACGATGTAAAAGCACAAGTTGTTAAAACACCTTTTTATAAGAAATAAGAATATCACAATAAAAAGAAGGTGTCTAAAAAGGTCACCTTCTTTTGTTTATAACGATTTTTTTATAATATCTATTTTTATTAAGCAGCGAGAAGTTCAAGACTTCTCA
>NZ_FOVI01000043.1 GCF_900115115.1 Paenimyroides ummariense | reverse complement strand
AGTACATCGTAAAAGCTGCTTGGTGAAGTTCCTTCGATCTTCTGCATCTCGGGCATCAGCCCTTCAAATACCACATAGCCCGTGCGGCTGTTGGTGGTATAGCTAAACAAGCCTTCGTTATTGTAATGTCCGTAAAAGTGCATTGCACCATCGTTCAATACATCACCCGTGGCTTCGTTCTTGAAATCGAAATACGTGGATACCTCCGTGCCCGGGTCTACTTTTAACAATCCCTGGTTCACTGTCTGATCTGCCTGCTGCGCATAAATGCCAAAACACGCAAATACCAACATCAATGATATATAGTTTTTTTTCATAAGTTTTCTATTTATTGAATCCTGAACTTGTGCATACGTTCGTATTTAGGTAAGTTCTGAGATAATTTAAACGAATGTTCTATTTCCAATAATTCCAAACCAGACCATCAAACACCGCAAGTGCCTTTCTGTTGGTATCGTAGCACATCATGCCCGGATAAGGGCTTTTTACATTCAGGTGCGGATTAGAAATTTTAGGTAAAACCAGTGCTTTGTCTGCGGACTCCAGTACCAATACGCCGTCTACGGTTGTTGATCTGGATCCGATTACCGTTTGCTTACCGTTGTCAACGGTACCGCTATACGGTGCAACAGGCACGGTTCCTGAAATTTCTCCCACACCGGAAAGATCAGCCCAAGTACCGTTCTGATACATTTTTACAATTTTGGCAACCTTATCAAATAAAAACGTTCCATTTGCCGGTGTAGCGGGTAAGGTTTCTACCGCAGGCAAAATAATGCCTTTGGTAGTACCCGTTGCAAAATCTAAAACCGCGGATCCGTCTGCTGTTTTCTTTTCGATGGCAGTTTGAGATTGTACACTATTGCACAACATTAAACTTAAAACTGATAATATGAAGTACTTTTTCATGATGTTAATTTTAATTAGTTGCAGGAATACAATCTTTAGCCAAACAATTCCAAACCGTACCGTTGTAAAGTTTTACGCAGGCTGCTGCAATATCATAGATCAACATACCTTCTATAGGATTAACTATAGCTGCCGATGAACTTACCCTGGTGATTACAAAACCTTTGTTTTTCGATTCGATCACTATATGGCCATTATTCACATTAGCCGGCCAGCCTGTGGTACCACCAGTAAAACCAACTAAATTAGAGATTCCCGTAGTACTTGGTAAACCAGCTGCATCAAATACACCCGGGTTGGTACAAATTCCTGCTACCGCCGGTGCACCACAAAGATTGATCTCCGGGGTGTTAGCAAAGTTATATTGATTCTCGGTAGCATCTGCACTTGTACCATCACCCATACTCCCGTTAACCCTATGTCCTATATAACCGTATCTTTTGGTGTTATCCTTAACCGTCATAGAGGTATGCCCGCCGGTTTCTACTGCTATTACGGTATCGGTCCAGTTGAGTTTACCAATATCATACGGATTGGTGGAAGGAATACTGCCCGGCATCTCGGTAGGGTTTATAGGATTGCCTGTACCTCCAAGCATAGTATTGTGATTTTCTCCCCAAGCCCACAACCTGCCGTCCGCTGTCAATACATTGATAGAACCACCATTTACAGTAAGAAGACCATCGTGTTCATTTGGGCTGATCCAAACCACATTGGTTAAATAATCGCCCGCCGTTGACGATTTTTGTACCTGTACCCAGGTATTGCTGTTTGTGGTAGTAAAATTACCTAATTGTCGGTAGGTGTTTATACCTAAACTATATAGATTACCATTGGTATCTAAAACATAATAAGTTACACCTCTCGTTGCTCCTATCATTTTAGGAGTCGCGCCCGCTGGTAGTGTCATTTTTGTAGCAAATGGTCTCGCTGCTTGAGCAGTGCCATTTCCTAAGAATGTATTCTGTCCCCAAGTATATACCTCGCCAGCATCAGTTAATGCCATTAGTGCGTGATCACCATTTCCACGTATGGCCACTACATTATTTAATGTTGTTGTTGCATCAATATGTACCCGGTGCCATAGTTGGTCGTTTGTAGTATTATCTGGTGTATTGTCTCCGTAAAAGCTGTTAGATTGTGCCAATACCCAAGCTTCGCCCGTACAAGTGGTCAATGCCAATGTTCGGTATGAGCCAAAGAGCATTTTGACATCTGCAGGAGCCACCCCGTCAGGTAATCCGTCTGCCTTTGGTGTACCGCCATTTACGCCGTAAGTTCCTATACTTACTTTCTGAAAAGTAGTACTGCTTGTAATATCTGTTGAGATCAAGTATCCCTGCCCTCCCCAAGCAAATAGACCATCTGTGGTCAAAACTACTTTTTGATTTCTAGTTATATTTAAGCTTCCGGCAGTAAACTTGAGTATATCACCGGTTAGTGCAGGATAATTAGTGTTATTGACCTCAATAGGACTTAATATGTCGCTTACACCATTGTTTGCCATATCTTCCCCCCATACCATTAGTTCTCCGGTATCCGCATCACGCATCATGGTGCTGTGGAACGTACTTACCATATTATCATACTCTATGGTGTTTGGATCTGAGGTATTTAAGAAAGTATTTGGATTACAGTCGTCGGTAACACAATAGCTTGAAAGAACGGTTGCGAAAGTAATGTATCGCTGTACATTCTCTGTATCAAAATTATTGCTGAATACCCATTTACCATTGGTATATGTTCCTGCAACACTTTTTACATTGGTTGTAAAGGCGGCATCGTCTGCAACCAGCATATAAACCGTATTCGATGCAGCAAAACTACTACCAAAAGTAGACAAGTCTGCTTCGAAATACAGCACGTTCGGCGTATTTTTACGCTGAGACAGCCATACTCGCTGAATTCTCTTCCAAGTATTTCCTGCCACAGTAACGCTGGTAAGATTTGGGCTCGTTACATTGTTATCTCCCAATAAGAAATAGGTTTTATCGTTTGTGAATCTGGTACGCGCCGCATTGTCGTTTGGATTCACAAAATCATTGGTAGTTGCCACGGTAAGAATGGTTCCGGCATTCACACTTTTTGATACCTTTTGCTCAAAAAGCCCGATGTCTTCTCTTGCCACACCAAAAATATTATTGTTGTAAGCGGTGTTGGTGGCACCGTTCCATACCATAGCTGCATCGGCATCAAGGTAATGGTCTGTATCTACCCGCCCTAAAGTAATACCGTATTTAATTGCAAGGTAAGAATCTACCCTTCTGCGTTCCAATGCTGTTACATTTCCTGCTCCGTAAATAATGGTTTCTGCAATATGTCCGATAAAACCATCGTTATCACTACCGCTCCCTGTCCATTTGGTAGAGCCAAAAATATGTCCGCCAAGTGGAACTCCCATAGCTCCCGTGCTATTAAAAGTAGCTCCGTTAACAGCGCCATTCAGTCCCCTGCTGTAAGGTCGATCCAAAAAATTATAGTACATTATACTTGGTATAGTTGTACTGAAATTCGGTGTAACACTAGGGAAATTAGTAGAGCCATTATAAACCCTTCTTTCAACATTCCCGTTTGGCCAAACCCCTAAATAATCCCAGTTATCAATAGTAGTATTCACATTATCCATACCTATACTAAAAAGATGGGGATTAGAGCCACCAGGAGATGTCATCCCTTCTTTTGTTACCATAAAAAGGTCGTTATTGGCATTAAAAATTGTTTGAACAGAGCGTGTTCCAATAGTTTGGTTTATGTCTGTAAAATTAACCCCGGCGTTAAAGTTGAAATAATCAACCGCACCCTGCTTGTATTTAGGAAGACTATTTCCTGCAACACTTGAAACCGTATTGCCTGACCACTGATCAACCCAGGTGGTTACATCGGTACCATCACCTGTATTTGCCGCACTTTTATCTCCTCTATACCAATAAGTTAATCCATTAGTAACACCTGCAGGAGCATATCCAAAACCTGCAAAGGTAAAGAATTCTCCATTAGTTAAAATAACATTAGCCGTGTTGTAAACTACCCCGTTTACCGTAACTTCTGAAGCCATCGAAGTAAAGGTATCGGTATTATCAAAAGCGGCATCCGTAGATTGCACGAGGTACAGGTTATTTACTCCTTTCGGCCAGGCAACGGTTACTGTGCCTACACTGCCGGTATTCTGTACTTTCCAGATCGATTCGAAACGGAAATTGGTTGGGCCGTTAGTGCCCCCTGTGAAAACCAAAGGCATTTTAAGTCTTTGTTCCAAGCCATTGTCACCTGTCATTAGGTACTGCTGGTCGGTAGTTAAGCCTGTACTATTGGCTGCGTTATCGTTAGCAAAGCCCGTTGTAGCAATTACTAATTTTTGTGAGTTATTTACACTTCCCGACTGTTTTTGGCTTAATCCAGAAATATCATCTCTTGCAATACCGAAAATGTTGTTGTTGTAACCGCTATTCACGATAAGGTCCCATACGATAGTACTGTTTGAAGTAAGGTAATTTTCTTCTAAAGTAACTCCGTTCTTTACAGCAAGATAAGTGTTTACCCTAGATTGCTCGTTAGCGGTTAAGGGGCGTTTATACCAGATTACTTCCATGATATCTCCCGGGAAAGGCCCAGCGGCACTCCAAGTTCCTTGGCCTATTCTTAAACGTTGACCATACAAATGAAACCTGTTACTACTCGCCGTACTTGGGTAAGTTTTATATACACCGTTCATCCCTAATACTCTCTCTCCTCCTGCTGAAGTTGAAGTTCCTCCAGCAGCAACCGGATTATTCCCTATACCCGAGACAATATTGGTGCTACCAATATTAAAAGGGCGCTCGTCGAATTGATCAGCGTTAGCATCACCACTAAATTTATAAAATCTTAGTTTTCCTGTTTCAATAGAAAACCCCGGCTCGGCTCCGTTTCCGTCATCATCAATCCCGGTAATGCGTCCTGTTCCTGAAGAGGTTGGTCTAATTGCTGAAAAAATAGAATGAGACACATTACTTAACAGCCCATTTGTCGGGTTCAATACCGAAGTAGGGTTATTAAAATATTTAGATCCACTATAACCTGTCGTATACGGATGAAAATTATGTGCTCTGTCAGCAGCAGAAAGTGTCATTCCGCCTACGTTCGGAATATTATCTGCATTCGCAGAATGGTCTTTCCACGCTGTAGCAATAGTTCCCGCATCGTCTGCTTTTACCCAGAAATCAGGAGCCGAAACGCCTCCGGGGGTAGAAACGAGTGTTAAAGAAAACTCATCATAAGTATAATAAGCCCCTACTTTATCAGGCAAACTTGTTGCACCCGGACGTAACTGCCCAACAGTCATATACTGTTCAGTTCCGGTGGCGGTGTATAATAAATCAACTTTTACCCATGCATTGCGAGACGCCGCACCATAAACATTGGTATTCGTACTAGGAATTAACACCCTGCCAACACCGAAGTCATTTCTTAATGAAGTCCATCTGGGATTGGTGTTTCCAACCGTATTGGCAGCAACAGGGGCAGCAGCAGAAAATACAACTCCTAAATATCCTTGTTCAGAACTTGGCAGATCATCGAATGTCATAGTCGAAAAAGTAATATTTGAAGGAGCCGCCCCATACATATGTGCCGTATAAAAGGAAATACGATAAGTTTTACCTGCTTGCAACGGACTAGAAAGCTGGATGGTCATATATTCTTTATAATCAGTCAAATTAGTAGTAGCACTATCGAATGCTTCTAAAAAAGTTCCTGAATAGCCTGTTCCGCTGTAAGGTCCTATTTTAGAGGATATATTACCAGTACCTAATGTATTCCAGTAATCAGGAGACCCTGCGGTTGCCCCCAAAGAATTTAACCAGCCAGTGGCTCTTTGAAATTGTGACGGATTTGTAGGTAGCTGTGAATAAGTTTCAAAGCCGGCATTAGGAATCAAGTTTTGTGCACTTGCAGATAATCCGACTACAATCAGTAAAAATAAAAATGTATTAAATAAGAGTTTTTGAATGCACCTATTAACCATATTAGGTTCAGTGAGATCCAAACGAAATGTTAAAAATATGGATGAAGTATAGCTTTTCATAATTTACACTTTAAGTAGCTCTTCCCTAGTGTTCGGGAAGAGCAGAATTTAATTGAATACGTTTGTAACAAAAGGTACTTACTGTTTAATTAACAGGTTTTCCAGTTTTTTCAAGCGTTCTTCCAATTCGTTTGTTTTGTTTTGAAGTGCTTCAATTTCTATATCTTTTTGGGTAAGCGTATCATTCATTTCAATTACGTGCAGATACAATTCTTCCAGTTTCTCTAACTGCTGCATAGAAAGCTGGGTTAGATCAATGGTATATCCATTCTCACCTACAGTAATTTCACTGATTGGCGTAATGCCCGGTAAGTGTTTGTTCTTTTTAATGAATTCGGCTACTTCTTTTAACGATTTAAATTTGTAGTCTTTATAAATTTTAGAGAAACCGTTGAAATAATCTTCAAATACATAATCGGCATACACACTGTTTGTTGTCCACAATTTACCTGTAGTAGAGATATCACCGGCTACGTGTAATTTAGGCTGAATAGTTGAACCACCTACCACGAATGATGGGGCAGTTGTTGCTCCAATGGCTACTTCGCCAGTTGATGTTATGCGCATTCTTTGAGTATTGTCAGTTAGGAAAGATAAAGGCGTAGCTCCTTCTGTTCGTATATCTAAGCCAGTAGTTCCTGTACCTCTTGCGGCAACCTGACCTTTAAGGTTATTATCAGCATAAACATCTACAATTGAGTTTCCTCCAGTAACTGTGATAGATCCTCTATTAGTTCCTGTAGCTGTAACCCTTCCTTCGGTTGCGTTGGTTGATATACCAACCGTACTACCTGTACCAGCAAACCTTAATAAATTATCAGCTGTTGTTACTGTTCTAAGTCCTGTTAAAGTGCCATTTGCATTATAGATGTTTACAGGAGTCGCAGGTAAACCTGCCACCGTACCCAGTACGCCATTGGCATCTGCCACTACTGTTCTGGTTGCTGTAAAAGTTTGATCCTGACTTGAAGATTCGTCTCCGTCAACTGTAGTATTAATGGCATTAGTAGCACCATTCAGCGGAAGATTTCTTAATCTCGTTATTCCATTATTGTCTAATTTTTCGGTAGGGATATCTGTATTTACACCAATATTTCCCGTACCTGTAACACGCATTCTTTCTACTCCAGGAGTATTGCCGCCCGCACTTGTTGAAAATAATAATGGTACTGGGTTTGTTGTAAAACTACTACCTAACCTAACTTGATCGGCTCCAGCACCGGTTGCTGTTAAATTGAGAGAACCACTAGGAAAAGACTGAATATCAAAACGATTATAGGTAGCACCAGAGCCCGAAGTAACATAGATATCTGCATCGTTAGTACCGTTTGCTTCAACCCCAATACGACCATTAGGATCAAAATAAATTTCTCTTTCTGGAGCGGCGAAGGTTAAACCCCTTCCACCCATAGTTACTACCCTGTTGCTTGTTAAGGTACCATTAGCATTGTAGATATTCACAGGGGCAGCCGGGTTCCAGGCTGTACCGTTCCAGGTCATTATATTACCTGCAACTGTTCCTGGTGTTAAGCCCAAAGTATACGGACTGGCCGTTGTTCCTGCTCCAGTGCGCGTTAAGCCACCGTTTAAAGTGGCATCGGTTACCTCGTTGCCAATAACACCATCTACTTCTGAAAAAAGAGTGGAAGGATTTGACCATACCATTTTCCCTGTGGCAGTCTGGGTCATCACCTGACCATTTGTACCACTGGTTGTTGGAAACCAGTATTCACCAGTTTGTACAGCTGCAGCATCTCTGAAATTAAAGCGTACCCCGTTTGCTTTTTGAACGAAAATCTCCGAACTGTTGTTAAGCGGGAACGGATCGGCTGCACCATTGGTATTGGTATGTCTTAAGCGGAGACCATCGTTCTGTAATGAAACTGTAGAACCAAAATTATCTGCAACATTATAACTCTCCAAACGGAATTCACCAGTATTTAGTGTTCTTGCTGTAGAAATCGAATTAGTACCGTTTACCGATGTCATTTCTGATTGAATATCAGAAGCTGAAATTGCATTTGTAGTAGTTCCTGAAACAGCTTGTAATAACGCCCTTTGGTCACTTGCAGATGCTATTCTGTAGTTGGTTGGCGATGAAAACCAATAGTGCATAGCCCCATTTGGATTAAGCGGAGAACCCACTTCTGTTCCGGTAGCTCCGCCGGCTGCAGTAATTTCAGATTTAAAATCACCTTTTACCTCCATTTTTTTGGTTGAAGCTGCGGTACTGAAATCGCCTACTGCCACGCTACCTGTCTGATAAATACTTTGGGAATTGGCTGTTGCTTCATTGGTTGTATTTTGTTCACGCCAAGGCTCTGTTTTAGCATCGGCACCTGTGGCAACACGTACCCATTGCGTACCATCGTTATAGTAGTAGCCCGGTGTTACATTGTTTGGTGCCGTACCTGCTGTTGCCGTATTATACACTGTCATACCCGCAACGTGTGCTGCCAATGGTGCAAAACTGTTTGTTGCAGTTAACCCCAAACGAGGAAGTAAAATACCTTTATTGGTACTTTCTACTTCTAAAGCTGCGTTAGGGTTAATTAATGTTGGGTTATTCCCTATTTTTTGTTGTGTTACCTGTGCAAATCCTATTGATGCAGTTCCAAGACCAAATGCAATAAGTGCTGCTATATTTCTAGTTACTTTATTCATAACCTGTATGTTTTTATTTATAATAATAGTAGAGATTTTATATTTCAGAGGTTAGAAAACTAAGGTTAGACCTATATTCTCTTTTTGTTAGAACTTATTAGTCTATCTTATACCAGTTTGTTCCATTACTCTGAATACGCATAGTACCTTGTACGTTGAATTGGTTAAAAGTTACACCGTTGGCTAAAGTTACCTGTTCGCTCAACGTTATAATATTACCTGATCCGTCCATTTTACGCAGAATTAATATTCTACCATTATTATCACCAGCAGCAGGAAGCGTAACTGTTAAACCCGAACCTGAAGCATCAATTAACAAAGTATCGTCGTCTGCACTTACGGTGTGGCTTGCACTAATGCTTGCTACCGTATTTGCCGGTTTATAATATGCACCGCCGTCTGTACCCACTGTAATTTCGTTACCTGCATCGGCACTTACTACCTCTGCTGTTGTAGGAGTACCGCGTTCAGGAGTATAAGTAATAACACCTGTAGCATCGTTCTGAACCATTGATGTCAATGTCTCTTGTGCTCTTACTAAATCGCCTAAGTTTAAAACCGTGCTTACACCGCTCTCGTCTACATACGTCAACGTACCAGTAGTGTTGTTCACCGCTACCGTGGTTACCGTTTCGAAGCTGTCCACAACATCCGATAAATCGATCGTTTGCGCAGTACCCGCTTCGTTCGTGTAGGTCGCGATTCCTGTTGCTGCATCATACGTCAGGTTCGTTACCGTTTCGTTCAATGCCACTACATCTTCCAAATACTCCTCGATCGTAGTATACGTATTACCGTTTACCGTTACAGGACCACTGTTAACGATGTCGTTGAACTGGTTTACGATCGACGCAGGGATGTTTACCGTGGTTACCGTACCGTTCTCACTTGTGTAAGTATACGTGCCGTTGTTGTTGTCTACCAAAGTGGTTACTGTTTCATTGGCTGCTACCAACGCCCCTAAATCCAATACCGTGCTTACGCCGTCTTCGTCTACATACGTTAGCGTGCCTGCCGCATTGTCTACCGATACCGTGGTAAGAGTTTCGAAGTTCGGTACCATAGCCCCTAAATTCAGGGTCGTTGCTACCCCGTCTTCGTCGTTATAAGTAAGGATACCTGTTGCTGCATCAAAGCTTGCGCTGGTTAAGGTTTCCTGTTCTTTTACTAAATCGCCTAAGTTTAAAACTGTGCTTACACCGCTCTCGTCTACATAAGTCAACGTACCCGTAGTGTTGTTCACCGCTACCGTGGTTACCGTTTCGAAGCTGTCCACAACATCCGATAAATCGATCGTTTGCGCAGTACCCGCTTCGTTCGTATAGGTCGCGATTCCTGTTGCTGCATCATACGTCAGGTTCGTTACCGTTTCGTTCAATGCCACTACATCTTCCAAATACTCCTCGATCGTGGTATACGTGTTGCCGTTTACCGTTACAGGACCACTGTTAACGATGTCGTTGAACTGGTTTACGATCGACGCAGGGATGTTTACCGTGGTTACCGTACCGTTCTCACTTGTGTAAGTATACGTGCCGTTGTTGTTGTCTACCAAAGTGGTTACTGTTTCATTGGCTGCTACCAACGCCCCTAAATCCAATACCGTGCTTACGCCGTCTTCGTCTACATACGTTAGCGTGCCTGCCGCATTGTCTACCGATACCGTGGTAAGAGTTTCGAAGTTCGGTACCATAGCCCCTAAATTCAGGGTCGTTGCTACCCCGTCTTCGTCGTTATAAGTAAGGATACCTGTTGCTGCATCAAAGCTTGCACTGGTTAAGGTTTCCTGTTCTCTTACTAAATCGCCTAAGTTTAAAACCGTGCTTACACCGCTCTCGTCTACATAAGTCAACGTACCCGTAGTGTTGTTCACCGCTACCGTGGTTACCGTTTCGAAGTTGTCCACAACATCCGATAAATCGATCGTTTGTGCAGTACCCGCTTCGTTCGTGTAGGTCGCGATTCCTGTTGCTGCATCATACGTTAGGTTCGTTACCGTTTCGTTCAATGCTACTACCTCTTCCAAGTATTCTTCTATCGTTGTATACGTGTTGCCGTTTACCGTTACAGGACCACTGTTCACGATGTCGTTGAACTGGTTTACAATCGACGCAGGGATGTTTACCGTGGTTACCGTACCGTTCTCACTTGTGTAAGTGTATGTACCGTTGTTGTTGTCTACCAACGTGGTTACTGTTTCATTGGCTTTTACGATACTTGATAAGCTTGCCCATTCTACATTGCCTGCCGCATTGGTGATCAGCATAGAATTCGCTGTGCCTTCCTTAATCGATACCTGGTATGGATCGGCTGCTGTTCCTGTTCCGGTTACATCGATAAACGTGCTACCCCCAATGTTGATGGCATCGTTTGCTATACTGGTTAAGTATTCTTCAAAGGTATTGTATGTTGTACCGCCAACGGTGATCTGTTCGTTTACGATGTCGTTGTAAATATTCTCGAACTGGTTCACTACTGCTGCAGGTACATCGATGATCGCAGTTGCTCCTGCTTCGTTGGTATATGTATACGTTCCGTCGTTATTGTTTACGATCGTGGTGATTGTTTCGTTCGCTTTTACGATGTCTTGCATATTGATTACATGTGTAGTTCCAGACTGGTCTACATACGTAAACTGTGTACCATCGTAATAAACGTTTCCGCCAACATACGTATTACCCAATACTTCGATCAGTTCGTTTAATACATTGGTATCACCTAAAATGGTTTCTATATTATTAATAACATTATCAGTAGCATCAATTACCACAGTATCTCCTGCTTCGTTTGTGAAGGTATAAGTACCGTCAGGATTTTTAACAACTGATGTGGGGATATTTATTGCCGACAAAGGAACGGATACTGTATTGCCGTCACTGTCTGTCAATACTAAATCTGAACCAATTACAGTTAGGCTTTGATTGGTTGTATTCTTATCCAACGCTATAACATCTGCATCGTTAACAATACGCATCCAACGGTCGATATACCAATAGTAATAGCCTGGTTTAACATCGTTTTGCGTATTTGTGTTAAATACCAGCAAACTGTTTACATTTCCGTTTTGGATGGTGGATGCATCAGTAGAACTGGTCAATCCAACGCGTGGGATCAGGATACCTTTATTATTAGATGTGACATCTAACTGTGCAGAACGGTTTGGTGTTAAGGTTCCTATACCAACCTGACTGTAAGACTGCAGTCCCAACAACAGTAAAGATACTGAGAGTAATTTTCTATTCATAACAACTACATTTTAATTGATTTTATAAAGTGTTAAATTACTCTAAAGGTCTACAGTAAAAAATAGCAATAATTTGCTATTTTTTAACATTTTAGGTGACTCCGGTTATTAAAGAAAATAGAATATAAACAACTGATTTTAAATAATTAATAAAAGAATAAAGTACAATAGCCATATGCTTAAAATTGTACAAAACACCTATCTTAACAAATACCCGTTTTTTAAGATTAATTTTAACTATTAATTTTGATTTGTCTAAAATTAGATACTTACAATGACGTAAGTAGCACAGGTTAAGGGGAAATACCTGTTTAGACTTATACAACATATACCACCGGTAAATGAAATTAATCTTTTATTTACGAAAAACACTGTCTGTACTGGCAGTGTTCTTTGTATTGGCTATTGGTCACATCCAATTATGTTTTGGGCAGTCTTTAATACAAAAGGCAAAAAAAAGTTTTGACAGTCTTAACAATGAATACCATTCAAGAAGATTATCGGATGAAGAATATTTAGACGGAGCCGATAAATTAAGAGATCATTATCTTTTAACAAAAGGAGCCAATTTTACCACTGAACAACTAACCGAGCTATTGAGTCTGTATAAAAAAATTGGTTGGAGCAATAAGAAATATGACGGCGTACGCAAGAACTACTATCTTGCGTTTTTAAACAATGCTGCAATGTTTGAACAAAACGGTGCTTATATGTATTACGCAGATAAGATTGCACAAGAATACAAGAAGAACGGAGAGCAGGATCCTTTCATTGTGATTTCGGCAAAAAGCCAGATCTATATGGAACAAGGTCTGCACAATAAAGTAATTGCGTTATATGTACAGCAAAAAACATATGTTAAAACCCTTCCCCAGCTGTTGAGAAAGAATAAGATTGATGTTCCAACAGGAATTGATGCGCTAACTTTTCTGTCAGCTGGAGTTGTAGAGTCGTACATAAAAACGAATGATACTCTTGCCGTTTATGAAACGTCGGAATTAATCTATGAAATAGGGAAAGAGATACGTAAAAGATCTCAAGATAATAAACAGTACATGCTCTATAATGAGTTTTTTATGTTGGTTACGCAACATTTCGTGGCTTTATTTGAAAAAGACACTATAAAAGTAAAAAATATACTGGATGGTTTTACAGAACTAAAGATTACTTATAAAGATATAGAAACGGGAATTATAGACCAAAATCTGCTTCCATGGAAAATAGACTATTTTTTAGCATCGAAAAATATTGACAGTGCAAGTGTATATATCAAAAAAATTGAAAACTGGCATTCTTTTACTAAAAATCAAAAAGCTGAACTTTATCAATACAAAGCTAAACTACAGGAAATTAAAGGTGATATTACCGAAAGTAACAACCTACTTTATCTAGCCCTTTTGGAAGAGCAAAAAGTAAAAGAAAAGCTTAAGATTGAAATGGATAACCTTTTATATGCCTTTACCGAAGCCGAAAATACCCGAATAGATCTTGAACAGTCAGAAGCAGTAAAAGAAAGACGAACCAGATGGCTTGTAGTAATTTCTGTAAGTGCTGCTTTTATTATTTTTAGTATTTATCTGCTTATGCTTTACCGCAACAAAAAGGCAAAGGCGCAGATAGAGGATTTAAACAATGCTGCCGATATGCAGATCATTGCCATGGAAGAAACAAAATACCAGGCAGTACGTGAAGAGCAGCAAAGACTGGGACAAGATCTGCACGATGGGCTTTCATCATCAATTGCAGCGGTAAGATATCAGTTGGAAACATTGATCATGGATACTCAGGATACTGAATTAAAAGACAAACTGAGCAAACTTAGAAATGAAACCATAACAGCATACGAAGCAGCGAGAAACAAAAGCCACGAATGGTTTAACGAAGGAGACGAACAACAACAACTATCATTTGAAAAACAGATCAGAATACTGACCGATAAAGCTCTACCTGACAATATTTATCAAAAAAACATTCATATTGACAACAATTCATTATCAGGTGTTTCAACCGATACACGTATTGCATTACTACGCATTATACAAGAATCTATCACTAATATTATCAAGCATGCCAAAGCAAAAAATGTAGACATCCTTCTATATGAAGAAGAGGAAGAACTGATACTGAATATAATTGACGACGGTGTAGGGTTTGAAGACAAAATACACAACAAGAAATCAATGCTGGGAGTTCAATCAATTAAGCGCAGAGTTCAATATATGAATGGTGTAACAGAAATAAAAACAAGTGTGAAAGGCACTGTGATAAGAATTGCAATTCCGGCTGCTAAATAATCAAGGTTATTCTATCACTAAAAATTTTTAACTTTATAAAAAAAAACCAATGAAAAAGCTAAAAAAAATAATTATTTACGGGTTTGTGGGTATCATTAGTATTTGCTTGATATCTGTACTATGTTTTGTTATAAGTAACAAATTGTTTTTAGAATCAGAAAATAAAGAAAACATAAGTTATTTAAAAAATAATAATACCGTTGTTCATGATAGAATTACAGACGAACTGTTTGATGAGGATTTTTACCAATCGGATGTTTTTCTGTTGGGAGAAATTCACGGATATGCCGATAACCAAAAACTAGATAAGGAACTTTTTTTCTATTTAAACAAAAAACTTGGGATTAAATACTATCTAGCAGAAATGGACAGTTTAACAGCCAAAGATCTGAATACATTTTTAGCAGATAGTATTAAAAAACCTACATTACTTAAAAAGATCGTTTTAGAAATCGGCAAACGAATTCCGCAACAAAGCAGTAAAGAGCTTTTTGAAAAATGGGAAGAAATTTATGCTTACAACAAACAACTGCCTGATTCCTTAAAAATCACCGTACTTGGAATAGACAAAAATTTCAGCGACAACTCTTCAACTTCAAGAGACGAAGCCATGCTTAACAACTTTAAGAACTACGTTAAAGCTATGCATTTGGAGAATGAAAAATTTTATGGTCTTTTCGGTTATTTTCATACACTTCAAACTCCGATAAAAGGAGCAGATATATTGTTTGCTTCAGAGTTAAAAAATGCAGGGTTTAAAACTACCAGTTTTGTAAGTTATACCTTAGATAGTGAAGTATATCTGCCTAAAAACCCGCAATTCCCTACACCAGAGAATGAAAAAGCAGATTGGATAAATGCAGATGGTCCTTTACAACTGGTAAAAGGCATTAATGATCTTGCAGCAGTAAGTAAACCTAATACCATTACTCTTTATAAATTAAACAGAGATGGATCACCTTATTTTAAGACGCAACGTCTTGCAAATATAAAATCAAGGTTTTTTGGTGAGAATATTACTCCGACAGAAAACAGTTTTACCACCGACTATTTTCAATACGTTTTCTTACTGAGAAATTCAAAACCCCTCACAAGATTAAAATAAAAAGAGGCTGTCTAAAAAGGTCTTTGGTATAATCCCCGACATGTTTTTTGTCGGGGATTTTTTTTATTGTCCTCAAATTTTGTTAACTTG
>NZ_FOVI01000025.1 GCF_900115115.1 Paenimyroides ummariense | reverse complement strand
AATGCTGTAAGAAACAAAATCATACACAGAATATATGCAGTTGTTAAAAATAAATCTGTGTATGAAAATTGTTTGGTAGTGTCATAGAAATCGAACTGACGAGGAATTAATTATATTGCCCTTGATAGGAGTACCAAATAAAAAAAAGCAAAGCAGGTATTTTTACCTGTTTTTTTATTTCAGGTAATTTCTACCTAAAAGTGTTGGCTTTTTTTTAACAATTTTGGTACTATACTTAAGGGGGCTTAAGACAGAAACTATCAAAATATATTATTACCACGTGTTGCACAAGTTGGGTTTAGAACAATTGATCTAAATAATACTTGATAAACAGCATAGTGCACTTTATTTATTTAGAAAATGTTTACTGTTAAGGCTTTTTAAGTTAAAAACACTTTTAACGCTTACCTAAAAACATAATAAATATGAACGAAAAATTACAAGTGTACACAATAATCAACAATCCTATTTTTTCAGAGGGAATTGAGAATTTAATGCTTACAAAGATTTCTTCAGATGCAAAGATTGTTCGAAAGGAAAATTTACAGGAACTGATAAATGCAAAATCAGATGTTAGAAATCAGCCTGAATTATTAATATACGATGTGGTAAAATTCTCTAATAAAGATTTTAACCATTTGTTACATTTAATGACGCTGAATGCCGATTTTAAAATTCTGATCATAACATCAAACATCAATATAAGCGATGTAAAGCTTTTGTTTGAAATTGGTGTTATGGGTGTGATTAACAATAATATTTTATCGGATCAGTTTATTGATTTTGTTGAAAAGATTTTAAAAGGAAACAAAGTTTTATCAAACGAATATTGGAATTTAATTGTTGAATACTTTTTTCATTCGGTAGAAAATACCGATTTGGTTAAAGAAAAAACAAACGATATAGAAAATGACGTGCTTTTATATTCTGATTTAACCAACCGCGAAAAAGAAATACTGGGATATATTTGCGATGGAAAAAGTACCCGCGAAATTTCTGAAGATCTTTTTTTAAGCTTACACACCGTAGAAACACACCGTCGTAAAATATTAACCAAACTGGGCGTTAAAAACACGGCATCTATGGTAAAGGTTGCCATTAAAAGTAATTTATACGCATTGTAAAAACACACACCACACTTAACTAAATTAATAAACCGCTATGAAAATAGCGGTTTATTTTGTGTTTATTTGTAAAGCTTAATTTTACAACATAGACACATAGCATATTTGTCTGTGTCTATGTGGTGAAAAATAATTTAGTTTGTTATTTAAAATCTACCATTTCTGCGTTGCTGATTATTAGGGTTCTAACATCGTCATCGTTCAAATCAATCTTATAAATATTCTTTTGCGAAATCATATCGTTAGAGGTACTTGTAAAAATAATTTCTGAACTATTAGGTGAAAACATAGGATCTATATCAACTGTCCCCATTGGTTTTAAACTGATAGAAGAAATATCTTTGTGCGTATTGCTGTTCAAATCGTACACAAAAATGCGTGCGTCTAATTGTCGGTATTGCCAGTCTTCGTTGCCAGAAACATCGTGCGTATAAAGCAGTTTTGTTCCGTTAGCATCAAAATCTAATCCGCCAACAGCTCCGGCATTTCCTTGAAAGATCGTTTGTAACAAATTACCATTGGCATCTAAAATAATTATTTTTGCCTGATAGCCGTTGATGTTGTTTGTAACGATTGCAATTTTAGATCCGTCATTACTCCAAGCGCATTTCGATATAAAATGACCGTCTGCAGTTTGATAAATCTGTGTTTGTCCGGTACCATTGCTGTTAATTCTATACAACTTATCAAAACTCGGGAAAATAAACTCGCTTCCATCTGCTTTCCATGCGTACGATAATTGATCGCTTCGGAATCCGTTCACAGGTGTCTGACTGATTTTTACTTCGTTCTGCCCATCTAAATCTGATGTAAATAAATGCGTTTGTCCGCTATATGTTTGCAAATAAGCCAGTTTGTTCGCTGTATTGTTTTTACGAGGTCGCCAGGTAGAATTGGTTAGCGGAGTTATGGTTATAAATTCGGTTAAATCGGTCGCCATAACGTTATAGCTGCCCAAACCTTTACGAACGAAATGATAACGGTATTCCGGATTTTTACGAACAGTAAACTGAAAAGCTTCGCTGTAAACATCGTCGTTAATACTGTCTGATGCTACAATTTGCCAAGTGTAGGTTGTTCCGAAATCCAAATCGGTCATGGTAATTTTTTTGGTTTTCAGGTTCGGAATTTCTACACGGTTATTGGTACGGTTGTTTGTAAAGATCAACTTGTAAATAAGCTCGTCTTTATCCGGATCTGTAGCATCCCATTCTAATTCTACATTGTTGGTTAAATTGGTAGCCAGATTGTTTGGCGCAACAAGAGTAGGAACCGTTGGTGGCGAATTCAAAGATTCATCGGTAACCATTTCAAAAACAATTTGCACTTTTTGTTCGTACTCAATAATGCTTACTGCCTGATATTCGGTAACGTATCCTTTCAATTCTGCACGAACAGAGAAATCGCCCATTGGCATGGTTCCTAAAATTTCAAAATTACCCTTTTCATCAGTAAAAACCGTTGTGGTTGCAGGTGTTGTAGTAATTTTAACATTAGCCAATGGTTCGTTCGATGCCTCTAAACGCACGCTTCCGGTTAATGTTCCCTTGGCGTTTCCATCTACTGTATCTTCGCTACAGCTCAAAAAAGCAAGTGAAAGCAAGGTTAGTATAAAAAAGTATAGTGATTTCATGTGTTAAGATATATTGTTGTTATTTCCCCAGATAAACTTGTAAGCCAATGCCGTACTGTAAAAAATGATCGTCTCTTTTGCCCGATACCATATTGTCCCAATCATCATCGATACCAATGTGGTATTTTGCAAACCCTCTAATACCAACATTTTTGGCAACTAATAGTTCTAATCCGGCACCAATTTGTGTTTTAAACTGAATTTTTTTATCGGGTGTTTTTATGTCTTTTATCGATCCGATACCTGCCGAAAAATAAGGAGTGAAGTTATTAAACGGAAGCATTAGATATTCCAAATCGGCTTCGGCTGAAGTAAATTGCGATTTAAAGTATTTTGGTGACCCTAAATTCTGGTATCCGTAAGATAAACTCAAATTAAAATAATCAGAAAACAAGTATTTAAAATTGGCAGTAGCACCTAATTCTTTCACAATATCCGGATAATCGCCTCGTAAAGAATTTAAGGTTAAAGATCCGCCTAAAGAAAAAGTTGAACGACGGTTATTATCCCAAACACCTTTTCCGGCGACACGTTTATTACTTTCTACAATTTCCTGATTGTATTCGTTAATCAATAAATCGGCTTTGGTTTTATCTTCGTTTTTGGTATTCCAAACATTGTCTTTAATGCCTTCTAAAACCAATAAATACACGGCTTTGTTAATAGCTTCGGTAACCGCCATTTGCACCGGTTCGTTGTTGGTAATACCTACTTCGGCTTCCATTAATCGTTCAACATCAACATATCTGAACATACTTGCGTTGATAGATTGCGAAAGAATGGTTTTAGATGTGTAAACCGTTTTTAAGATCTTGCCCGAATTGGTAGAAACGGCACGCAAATACACCGTAATACGGTCTTGTCTGTATTCACTTGATCCGCCAACACCGAAATATCGCGCACCGGCACCGCCTGTAAGTATGTTGGTGTCGTACGAAATTACACCACCTTCTAACAAAATTCCTGCAAATAGTAATGGCGGAAGATTGTCTGTACCCTGACCGTTAGAATATTCCTGACGGGTGGTTCTGATTATTTGTCGTTCGTTCAATAAATTCCCAATATTTTCCCTTTCAATAGGAGAGAACCATTTACTGTCTTCTAACGATTTTATCAGAATAGTTGTTAAACCCTGTGGTACTGCGGTACTCCAATTGGCTCCCATATTTGATGCTTTGTACTGCCCGGTTTGATCTCTGAACTTGTAAACCCCCACCACAATAGGATCTTGCGGAGCAGGTAGTTTTTTAAAATCTTTTTCAGACGCTGTTATTTCGCCAATTACAGAATGTTCTTCAATTCCCGTAGGTGGTGTAAAAAAAACGCCGCAACTTTGAAGAAATCCTAAAGAAATTAAAACAAGCAGACTGTTTATTTTAGATAGTTTCATGTTTTTTGTGTGCTTGTTTATAAGATAATTTCGGTTGTTTCGCCTGTTTTGTTATCAATAATTCTAATTACGGTTCCGGTTCTGGTTTCGTCTATAGAAATTATTAAATCGCCAATTTCAAAAGTACCTTCTTCTAAATTTTCCAAGTTTTTGTTATCATCAAACAAACCTCGAGAAAGCTGTGATAAAATCTGACGTTTAACGGTTTCCGAAAAATTGTCTAATAAACTGCTGCTTGACGAATTTTTATTGTCGTCGAATTTATTCTGCGCATTTGCCGACGCTAATAAACCACTGTAATTTAGCGGGTTTCCACCAAAATTAGGGTTTACGGGTGTATATACCAATTGCTGTGCAAAACCAGTTGTGCCGGCAAAAAGTAGTATAAATATGGTTGATATAATAGTTTTCATTTTTGTAGTTGTTTAGTAAGTGAACTCATTTTTCAATTTTCCCCTGTGACTTGCGTAACTAATTAGTCTTTGAAAGGTAGTAGCAACCTGCTCTTTGATAAACTCTTCGTCGGGATTTGTAAAAAATTCAAGGATGAGGTCTTGATCTACCTTAACCTGCATAATGCTTGATAAGCCTCTGTGGGGTAACTCGGTAATGTTTATTATAAAATCGAATTTTGTCGGATATTGGTTGTAGGTTGAATAAAAAAGATCGTAATAATCTCTGCCCATTTTGGTTTTAGAATCATCTACAACAATTCCCTTCATAATGCTTAAAGAAGATTCTTTAATTGGTCTTAATTCTTTGGTTGTTATTTGAATAGAATCTTTTGTGATTAATCGGTTTTCAACTTCGTCACGAATAAATAAAATCGCTGTTACTTTTTGTTTTGATGTTTGGTTAACGGTTGTGGTTGATAAACTTTCAATTTGGTTTGGCTCTAACGTAAATTTGCCTTTTTGCTGACTTACCGATAAATTTTTGTTGGCATCGGTTTTTTTAACAAGCAACAAATAATCTAATTCATAATGATATACACCTTTGTTTTGCACCGATGGATGAAAGGTTAAGGTGTTTTCTGATTGAACCACCTCAATTTTTGCCACAATTAAGCTATCCCTGTTTTCCTGAGCCACAGAAACAATAGAGAAAAAGCTGAAAAGCAATAATATAATGGTAAATTTGTTCATTAGTAATTTCTTATAATTACGCTACGGTCGTTTCCCTGCACATTAATAGACATGTTTTCCATAATGCTGTTGTTGCCGTAAATTTCAATGTAATTGTTAGCGCCTTCCATATTAATATTCATGTTAGAAGGTTCTAATTTTGATGTTTCGGTATAATACAAAAGCTGATGATCGCCCGTTTGATTTACCTGCATTTGCTGTGCTTCAATAGTAACATCATTATAATTTCCGGTTTGTACTATGTAGGTGCCTTGCGTACTATTTAACGCGTTAAGCATTAAAGTTTCAGGGTGTACTTTTTGCAGTTCTTTGTTATTAGCTAAAGAATTATTTGCTAGTTGTGCACTTGCTGTTAATGTTCCAAAAAGTGCCAAAATTATTGATAGTATATTTTTCATGATATAGTAATTAGATTTATTTTATATACTATTTTGAATTAAAAAAACTGTCTTAATAAAAATCGTAAATACTTAGAAATTTATTAAGAACAGCTTTTTAACAATTAAACAATAATATCTTTTAAAATGATATTAGTTAGATTGTGTTACCATGATACTATTGTTAGTACCAGACTGCGTACCTGTATGCATGTGGTTGTTACCAGTTTGCATAATTGTAGCTGTATGATCTCTTCCTGTTTGTGTATTCATTGCAGTGTTAAAATCACCGTCTTGCATTACACTAATGCTGTTATCCCAAGCTCTTAATCCGTTTTGTAAACCTGTAGCTGTATTACCATCACCAGTTTGTGAAATTACAATTTCGTTACGAAGTGCACCTAACAAAGAAAATCCTTGAGTAGCAGTAGCGGTATTGCTATCACCAACTTGATCAATATCTACCATGTTAGATAAACCGGTTTGGACAACATCCGCTGTGTTTAAATCACCATTTTGTAGAACATCTGCTGTGTTACCAGAGATTGATTGAAAAACATTTGCAGTATTTCCATCACCCATTTGCGCAATTAAAGACTCGTTGTCAGTACCTAATTGCATAACCATTGCGTCGTTATCATCACCAAATTGAACAATTCCAGAAGTATTGTCTGAACCAACTTGAGAAACACTAGCAAAGTTGTTATGAGAAGGGTTAGCAAAAACTTTACCTACATGTCTGTCAATAGAAGAAGTGTTACCATTACCAATTTGAGATACTTCAGATTCGTTAAAGTTACCAATTGTGTATTCAGTAGCAGTGTTATCGTCACCTAATTGCGTAATAGTTAATTCGTTTGATCTGTAATTTTGGAAGGTATCAACAAAGTTTCCATCACCCATCTGTGCTACATCGGTTACGTTATTAACTCCATTTAAAGTTACTTTTGTGTAGTTGTCATCTCCCATTTGTAAAGAAGTAGATGTATTGCTACCATTGTTTACTTGAGCAACAATTAGTTGGTTGTCATCACCAATTTGTTCTGCATTAGAAGTGTTGTTGTCAGAAACTCTTGAAGTAGTAGATTGTGTAATTGTAGCAGTGTTTCTATCACCATCTTGTAGTAAGTCAGACATGTTTCCAGTACCCCATTGTGTTAAAGTAGCTGTGTTGTTATCGCCATCTTGCTCCATGAATGACTCGTTGTCACCTCTTTGAGAGATGGTAGCTTTGTTTACCGCTCCGTTTTGAGATAATTCACTTAAATTACTTAACTCAGATTGAGTAACTAATGCAATATTGTCTGATCCATCTTGATCAACAAGACTATTACTTCCATTACCGCTTTGTGTAGTTGTTGCGTCGTTGTTACTACCATTTTGATCAACGTTACTTACATGATTTGATCCTGATTGTGTAGCCAATGCCCAGTTTCCGCTTCCATTTTGATCAACGTTACTTACTTGGTTTGATCCAGATTGCGTAGTTGATGCATCATTATCACTACCATTTTGTTCAACGTTACTTGCTTGGTTCGATCCTGATTGCATAGCATATGCCCAGTTTCCGCTACCATCTTGGTCAACATAACTGTCGCTTCCTGAACCAGATTGTGTAGTAGTAGCAATGTTTAAACTACCATCTTGCATAACATCTGATAAATGTCCAGAACCAGACTGCATTAAAGTGTTGTTGTTTGCACTACCAATTTGGTTAGTTATTCCTTGTTGATTGCTTCCACTTTGAGTTGAAGTATCAACGTTTGTTTGTGCCATTGCTGCTGTTGTTGCAAAGAATGCTACAGAGGCACTTAGTACTAATTTTTTCATGATGTAAATAATTAAATGTTGTTATCCAAATTTAGAGTCTTTATAAAGGGCAATCAATCGCTGTTTATAAGCATTTTAGTAAAATACTCATAAACCATGAGTAGGTGTGTAAAGCCTAATAAAATCAACTAAATACACTTTTTTTAAATTTAGCGTAGAACAAATTCTACAAACTCTACGAAACAAGTACTACAAACTGTTGTGGAAAAGTGTATTAATTTTGACTTGTTAATACAAATGATTAAGATAAGTATTGGGCAAATTTCTAAATCTTAATTTATAGATGTTTTAAAAAAAGTGTTAGGGAATTGAAAAAAGAATGATTATTGTTGTTAAGTTAAAGCGAGAAATCATAAAATTTCTCGCTTTACTTTTAATTAAGTCTTATTTTTATTGTAAATACATATATAAATGAAAAAGATCACTCTAATTATAAGTCTGTTGTTTGTTAATTTCGGATTTTCTCAAATTACCGATACCGCTGTAAACAAAGAAAAGTTTCAACAATCGGACTTTCCGTTTAAAGGCAAGCGTGTTTTGCAGGTCGAAGATATTTCTACACCGAAAGAACAAAATTATTATGTGTTTTCTAAAAACGAGCGTGGCAGTGCACAAGACGAATTGTACATACAGCAGTTTAAAAAGATGAATAACGAATGGAAAGTTGTTGCAGAAGATAAAGTTGCCGAGTCGGGAATTATCACTTCGGTTTGGGATGCGCGTAAAGCTTTTTTTGATGCAGATAAAGACGGACAGGCAGATGTTTTGTTTGTTTATTCCAAACATCCGAAAGACAATATAAATGAACAATTGAGTGTTGTTTTGCTTTTGATTTATAAAAATAAATTTTACAGAATGGAAAGTTCGGCTGAAACAAATTACGACCCTATGTTTGATACATACGATTTTAATCCGGATGATCTTCCAAAAGCAGTTTTAGAGAAATTTGAAGGTTTTTGGAATAATTTAGATAAGAAGTAATAACTTTTAATCAAACAAAATCGGAGAATAGGTTGACTATTCTCCGATTTTATCTTTATATCTGTTTAATAATTCGTTAAAAACCGTTTTTAAATAATTTTTATTTTCGGGTGAAAACGGTAAAGTAGCTTCGTTAATTAAATCTCGTAAATGAAGCTGCTTTATTTTCTGTTGATCTTCTGCTAAAATAACAGCATCAGGATAATTTTCGTGCAACAATTTATCAAGTTCATACAATGCTTTGGTATGAATACGGTTGTTGCTGTTGTATTCAAAAAGCAGGGTGCTGTAAATATAATCGTAATCTATAAATTCTTGTTGAATGTTTTGCAGGTTTAACGGAACTATAGAATCATCAACATCAAACGATTGTCGGGTTGACACATTTACATTATCAATGTTATTGATCTGGCTTTTATGTTTGGTGTGCAAGCTTTTTAAAGCATCGGTAAACTGCTGCTTCGTCCATTCGTTGGTTTTTACTTTTTGGCGATATCCTTTTACCAATTCTTCAAACCCAAGTTTTATCAGATCTTTTTCGATACTGCTTTTAAAAAACGAAAACATATTTATCAATTTAAATCGAACAAAAAATCGAGAAAAAATCCCGATTATTTTTTACCTGTATGAAATCTGCGAATCTCTTTTAATAATTCAGACGAGTAAACAAAATCGACAATATCCTCGTTATCGGTTTTCATAATTTCTTCGCTGTTCCCTTCCCAAACCAGTTTTCCGTCTTTTAAAAAGCAAATATGTTCACCAATTTGTAAAACCGAGTTCATATCGTGGGTGTTAATCACGGTGGTAATATTGTATTCGTGGGTAATTTCCTGGATTAACTCGTCTATTACGATAGATGTTTTAGGATCTAAGCCCGAATTGGGTTCATCGCAAAACAAATATTTAGGATTGTTCACAATGGCACGCGCAATGGCAACACGTTTCTGCATACCACCCGAAATTTCGGAAGGCATTTTTTTATTGGCATCAATCAGTTTTACACGATCAATAACTTCCTGAACGCGGTCGCGTATTTCTGCATTACTTTTTTTGGTAAACATTTTTAACGGAAACCCTATGTTTTCTTCCACATTCATAGAGTCGAATAACGCACTGCCCTGGAAAACCATTCCCATTTCTGTACGCAATGTTCTTTTTTCGTTCGGATCCAACGTAGCAAAATCTCTTCCATCAAACAAAATTTGTCCGCTGTCTGGAATATGAACACCCAGCAATGTTTTAAGCATTACGGTTTTTCCGGATCCCGACTGCCCAATAATCAGATTGGTTTTGCCGGCTTCGTAGGTGGTGGTAATTCCCTTTAAAACCTCTTTATCATCAAAAGATTTTTTTAAGTCTTTTACTTCTATCATTAGGCTAATAACATTTGGGTTAGGATATAGTTACAGATAATTATGGCAATTGATGTCCACACAAACGATTTTGTTGATGCTTTACCAACTTCCAGCGCTCCGCCTTCCATGTAATATCCGTAGAACGATGGCACTGTGGCTAAAATAAATCCAAAAACCGCGGTTTTTATAAAGGCATAAACTATATGAAACGGAATAAAATCGTCTTGCAAACCTTTAACAAATTCTTCGGCAGCTAAATATCCGCCTAAAGATCCTGCAATGTATCCACCAAAAATACCAATAAACATACTTAATGCAATAACAAAAGGGTAGGTGATAGAGGCAATTAATTTAGGAAAAACCAAGTAGTTTAACGGGTTAATACCCATAACTTCTAAAGCGTCGATCTGCTCTGTAACCCGCATGGTTCCGATACTCGATGTGATATACGAACCCATTCTACCTGCCATGATAATTGATACAAATGTAGGCGAAAACTCTAAAATAATAGACTGCCTTGCCGTAAAACCAATTAAATATTTAGGGATGATAGGATTGTTTAAGTTTAAGGCGGTTTGAATGGTAACAACCGCGCCAATGAAAAACGATAAAAATGCTACAATTCCCAAGGAACCAATGATTAGTTCGTCGATTTCCTTAAAAATCAGATTTCTCATAATACGCCATTTTGTTGGTCTGCGAAAAATTTCGCCCAGCATAATGAAGTACTTTCCAATGTTAGCTAACATTTTAATCATAACACTATTTTAATCTGCTAATTTACCAAATAAAATTATATTTACTTTAGTAAAATTAAAAGATATCACTTTAAAAAATGTATTTTTGGCTTGCCTTTAATTACAGTCATTTATGAAGCAAATCTGTATAATTGTTCCGGTTTACAACGAAGAATTAAGTATTGATACCTTTTTTAACGAGTTTTTAAAATTTAGTAAAACTTTGGTGGATAAAGGATACAGAGCAAGCGTTTTATTTATTGATGACGGAAGTAAAGATCAAACGCCAAGCATTTTAAACAGATTGATTAAAGAAAATGCCAACTGCAAAGCCTTGATTTTTTCACGTAATTTTGGAAAAGAAGCTGCTTTGTTTGCAGGTTTGGAACATGCCGAAGGCGATTTAATGATTCCTATGGATGTTGATTTGCAGGATCCGTTTGAATTGATCTTTGAAATGATTACTGCTTACGAAAAAGGAGCAGATGTGGTTTTGGCAAGAAGATCTAACAGAGGAAGCGATACTGTTGTAAAAAGATTTTCGGCACAATGGTTTTACAGATTGAACAATAAAATGTCAACTTTAAAGTTAGAAGAAAATGTTGGCGATTTCAGATTAATGATCCGACAGGTTGTAAACGAAATTTTGAGCTTACAAGAAAACCAGCTTTTTATGAAAGGATTAATGAGCTGGGTTGGTTTTGAAACCGTAGTTATTAATTATACGCGACCTAGTCGTAAAGAAGGTAAAACCAAGTTCAACTACATTAAATTATGGAATTTGGCGGTACAGGGAATCACGTCTTTTTCTACCTTGCCCTTAAAAGTTTGGACGTATTTTGGAAGTTTCATAGCCTTTATATCTTTTTTATACGGATTAAAAATCATTGTAGAAAAATTATTCTTCGGAATAAGTGCTTCGGGATACGCATCGTTAATGGTTGCAATACTCTTTTTTGGCGGTGTACAGCTTATCGGAATCGGAGTTTTAGGCGAATATTTAGGCAGAACCTATTTAGAGAGCAAACGCAGACCACGTTATATTATAAAACATAAATTTGAATAACACACTATGAAAGATTATATAAGTTCAAAACAGTTTACAGAAAAGATTCAAATTCTTAAAAATAACAAAACGTATATATTATCTATAGTATTGCTATCAATCTTATATGTTTTACCAATTGTTTTAGCAAACACACATTATGTAGATGATTTAAACAGAACAGTTGCCGGTTATAATTGGGATCATGACGGAAGGTTTGTGAGTTCAAAAATAATGCATTTGCTTTCTTTTCAAAAAGAAGTTGTTTACAGTCTGTATCCGTTTTCAAATATGATCAGCGCAGTAATATTGGCGCTATCGGGTTTTATAATCTCCTATTCTGTGGGTGTTCGTAACAAGTTAATGCTTTTTATTGGTAGTTTTTTGTTGTTAACATGTCCGTTTTTACTAGAAATTTTATCGTATAGGTTTGATTGTATTCCTATTAGCTTATCAATATTAAGTATTGCAGTTCCGTTTTTGTTTTACAATAACAAAAGAATATTTTTTGCGGTATCGGTTTTAGGTGTGTTTTTATCGTTAGGATTGTATCAAACCTCAGCATTATCATACTGCATCATCTTGTGTTTTCTGTTGGCTAAAGATGTTTGGAATAATCAATTTAAAAACGCAGCAATTAGTTTTCTTGTAGCTGCAGTAAGTTTTGTATTGGGTTTTTTTAGTTATAAAGTAGTTTTAAAATGGTTAGATTTAAACTTGTTGAAAGATAGAAGAGCAGATTTTATTTTTGCTGATGATAACCTGAAAATGTTATTGAAAGAACGATTTTACAGCATGATTGATTTAGTTAAACTTTTAATGTTTTCATCATACCGATTCGTTTTTTACATTCTACTTTTTTTTAGTGTTTTAAGTATCGTTATTTACTTTAAGAATAATTTTAAAACCCTGTTTAATAAAATTTTAATTGCAAAAGTAATTATTACTCTTGTTTTGATTTTCTGTATTTTAATATTTATGGCAGGTGTAAATATGTTTGTGTATGAGCCTCGTTGGGTTCCACGAGCAATGATTGGCTGGGCTGTAGGGATTTACGGACTCTATTTTGCGATTTCTTTAAACAGCAAATATAAAAATGTTATGGTCATAATTTCATTTACGCCGTTTATATATTATTCTTTTTTAATGTCGTCTCAATTGGCCATTTACTTAAAAAATCAAGATGAGTTTTCTGATTATATCATTAACCTTCTTTCTCCTAAATTATTTGAACATGGCAAACCAAAGGTTATTATTAATGGGGTGAATAAAACAGCTCATCGAAATATCACTATTAATTTCAGCACCATGCCTCTTATTTATCAATTGGCACCGATATATGAAAATAACGGTTGGGGTTGGGGAATTATCAGACTGAATAAATTTGATAACATATCAAGCGTCTACATTGGTGATCAGGAGCGTTTGGATGTTCTTTCAAAGATGAAAGAATTTCCTGTTGTAGATAAAAACGTCTATTATACTTTAAGAATTAAAGATGATATTGCAATTGTTGATTTTGATCGAAATGAATAATTAGAAAAATGAAAGAATTTAAAAAAGTATTTTCAGATTCAAAAGCATATCAGTATACGCTGATTTTATCTTTTTTCTACATTCTTCCATTACTGTTGTTAAATATATGGTATATGGATGATAATACAAGAATATTAAATGGTTATAACTGGAATCATGATGGAAGATTTGTTGCATCATATCTATCACGATTAATTACGTTTACAGAACATACTTTTGATCTTTTTCCATATAGCTTAATTCTTTCTGCTTTTATTCTAGGTACAGCAGGATACATCTTATGTATTTTATGGTCAATTGAGAAAAATAATAAAATAAAATGGTCTTCACTTTTTGTATTGATTTCTCCTTTTTACTTAGCTAATCTGCCTTACAGATACGACTGTATTTACATGTCATTATCAATTTTATTGCTTATAATTCCGTATGTGTATTTTCATCAGAAGAAGTGTTTTATAATATTTTCAATAATTGGAATTTTCTTGTCTTTAGGATTATTCCAACCATCTGTAAGCATTTATTTTATAGTTGGCTTTGTTTTTATATTTCATCTTATTTTACAAGATCAATGTAAAACTGCAGCGAAAAAATTAGCAAGCATTTTATTAGCTTTCTTTATAGCTTTAATTCTGTATAGACTATTTTTAATTGTAACCGAAATTGATGTTACTGATAATAGAATGAAAATGATTTTATTTGAATCTAATTTTGTAGAACTTTTATTCTTAAAATGGAATATGTTTTATGAGAATTGGAATCTTTTAATGACTACAAATGGTTACCAATATTTATTCTTTGGTTTTTTTACAGTTCCATTCATTTACTTATTTTTTTTCTCAAATAGGAGATCGATTCTTAAATATATTGCTCTTTTTCTTTTAACACTAGTTTTTGTATTACTACTTATTATATTAATTCCAGGCGGCAATTTAATATTAAAAGCCTCTTATTTGCCAATGCGTGCTTTGCCGGCATTAGGGGTTGTTATTTTATCATTTTTAAGTTTCTCATATCGATTTAATAAATATTTGCTAATGTTGTGCCGAGGATTGATTGTAATTCATGTAATTTTCTGTTTTAATTTAATGACACAATTAGGTAATACATTTTATTTTCAGAAGCAATATCATGAAAATGTAACAACAGAATTATCAGATTTGGTTAGAACTTACAATGTGAAAAAAATTGCAATTCACAATTATTTAGGACCAGCCCCTAAATCTAAAAAGCTTTATTATAATTATCCGATTTTAAACGCAGTTGTAAACCATGGAGAAATTAGTGAGAATTCACTTTTTACTAAAAGTGTGTTAGATACTTATGGTGTTTTTCATAATGTAGAATTGATTCCTTACGAATCTATAACATCAGAAAAAGTAATGTTAGTTGATATTTACCCCTATAAATTTTATAAAGTAGATGCTGAAACTTTTGTTATAGAATTAAATAGAGAAAGTAAATAATGTTCTAATTTTAATTAAAACAACTTCTCTTTCATTTTTTTCCAACGATATGTTCGTATGAATTTAGCTTGTTCTGCTGTTACCAGTAATGATGTTTTATTGTTTTTGGCTTTAAAAAAACCTTTTAAATAATCAATAAACAATAAAGGTTTTTGTTTGCGTAAGGCTAATTTTAAACTGGCAATGGCGGTAATCCAAAAACCGTATCCCAACCTGTAAAAAGCTTCGCCTTGTTTGTATCGCGCCGATTGATCGTAGGTAGCACCTGTTGGTTTTAAATGCTTTACTTTTAAATCGGGTAAAGTAATAATTTGCCAGTTGTAAAAACGGCACAACAATTCGTCAACAGTATCCCAACCCATTGCAGGTTTTAAACCGCCAATTTCTAAAAAGCATTCTTTTCGGTATGCCTTAAAAGCTCCGCGGATATGGTCTTTATCGGTTAAACTTTCTAAAATCCATTCGTTGTTTTTTTCGATATACGCAAAACCGCCCACCATTCCAATTCGATTGTCTTTGTTGAATGTTTCAATAATTCGTTCAAAATAATTTGTAGGAAGAATCAAATCGGCATCTAACTTTACAATAATATCAAACGAATCGTCTAACGTTTCAAAACCCTTATTAAATGCTCTGAGAACCTTGCTTCCGGGTAAATGCTTATTTTCAGATTGATTAAAAACTTGAGAAATATTCACGTGTTTTTTTTCAAAATCGGCAATGATATCAGCAGTTCTATCGGTAGAATTATCGTTAACAACCACAATTTTATCGGGTACAACGGTTTGCTGCACCAACGAATTTAATGTTTGTGCAATAAAAGCTTCTTCGTTATAAGTGGGAATGACGCAATAAACCTTCATACTATATTTTTTCTGCCAAAATCATATAATAGCGTGGAGTGAACTTTCGCAAAAAAGGTCGAATTCCGATTTTATTCACGGCATGTGCCCATTTTTTGCGAGCCGTAATTTTATAACCGCATTTTTCAACTAACCAGTCTAACTGCCAGTCTTCAAACTCGTGATAATGTCTGTCCCAAACATCTGTTTTACTACGATAAGCCGGCGAAAACCACAAACGCAACGGAACCGAAATCACTATTTTTTGTGCCTTGCAGTTTTTTAAAACCGTGTATGGATTCAGCAAATGTTCAAAAATTTCAAAAGCCGTCAATACATCGTAATCTATTTGTTTCAACGCTTCCTGATTTTCGTCTAAATCTTCTCCGGTGGTGTTTTGTACATTAAATCCTTCTTCTTTCATCAACACAGACAGCGGATTTTCTACACCCAAATCTAAAATTTTTTCATCTTTAGAAATATGTTCCAATAAAAAATCTATAGTAATTTTAAAGCGTTGTTTCGGATAAGTTTTTTCGTACATAATAGAAAATTGTGATTGGTAAAAGTAATTAAAATCAATTTAAAGATTAACGATTATATTTGTAAAAAATGTAAAATGGATACCAAGTTTTCTAGCAAACAGGCTTTGTGGTTTACGCTGATAAATTATTTCGGCGTGCTCATTGGCACGGTGTCTACGCTGTTTATTTATCCGTACGATAAAGATTTACTGGGAATTATTCGTTTTATTGATGGTTTTGCTCAAATCCTGTACCCAATTATGGTATTAGGAGCATCAACCGCTTTATTGAATTTCCAACCCAAATTGAACGATTTACTACAGCGGAAATTATTTTCGTACAGCATGATTTCTATTGTCTGGATGATTTTTTTCTGTGCCATTGGTGTAAGCGTTGTTTATTGGTTTGATTGGCTGGAAAACAAACAGTATTTTATTTACGGATTTTTTATAGCGATTTGTCTGGCGTATGTTGATCTTTTTAAGCGACAGGCAACCAATCTGCAAAAGCTTTCAGTTCCGACTTTTTATGAAAAAATTATTCCTAAAATTACGTTACCCTTAGCTTTTGTATTGATCTTGTATTACGGTTTTACAGAAACACAAGGATTGATTTTTTATACTGTTTCTTTTGCAGTTATGTTGATTGCAATAGGTTTTTATCTGTTCAAATACTTTAAGCCGTTATATACCTTAAACTATAAAGATTTATTTCAAGAGATACCCAAAAAACAATATTATCAATACAGTCTGTACGCTTTTTCGGCAAGTTTAGGATCTTTTTTTGCCTTTAGGATAGATTCGGTTATGATACCTGAGTTCTTATCTAATACAGCCAACGGAGATTTTAATATCGGAGTAAATCTGGCAAATGCCTTAATGATTCCTGCAGCCGGAGTATTTGCATTGTACAGTCCGTTAATATCCGAATCTTTAAAGAAAAACGATTTATCGGTTTTAAAGATCAAGTATGCCGATGTCGCCAAAAACCTCTTTTTTATAGGTATTCTACTATACGGCTGTGTACTTTTAGGTATGAAAGATTTCTTCGAGATTTTACCAACTTCTGATAAATTACTCCCTGTTTTACCCGTATTATACATTTTAGGCGGAAATGTAGTTCTAAATATGGCAACCAGTTTTAATACCGAAATCATTGCCTACTCTAAATTTTACCGATTCAACTTAATAGCTATATTGCTTTTAGCAATTTTAAACGTGGGTTTAAACTACTACGTTTTAACGCAGACTAATTTCGGAATCATCGGCGTTGCATGGGCATCATTTTTTGCCATGATGGTTTTTAACCTTACCAAACTGTGGTTTATTTACCGCAAATTTAATATGCTGCCTATAAACACCAATTACATAAAAACCATTGCAAGTAGCTTGGTTTTGCTAACAATTGCTTTTGTTTTGCCGCTAAGTATTTTTGGAATGTTCGATTTTATCATTCGTTGCAGTTTCTTCGCAGGTACCTTTATGTTGTTGATATACAAAACCGGCTGGGTTCAGGAATTTAATAATAATGTGAAGAAAGTACTGAAACTGGTTTTACGAAAGTAAGAAGTCTTTATTGGTTTTCAATTTATTTCTTTCGCTCTATTAAACGCTTTGTTGGGGCTACACTATTTATTTAACAGCGCTTTACTATGCTTTAACCGCGGAGTTAATGCGGCACTGATGCGGCATTGTGCGTTGGAGATAGCAAGCGGAGAATCATTTAAGCTGTAAGATAATAATTTTTTGTTTTAGATAACCTGTTCCTGTTTATTTTACACAATTAACAACCTATTTGTTACAAGACGAGTTTATAGCGATCCTTAAAAAAAAATAACCTGATGGCAGGTGTGTTTTACCAATAACCGTTGGGAGATTAATTTAACTGAATCAGAATAATGGGAAGATCAATAAGGGACAATGGAGCTTAAATAAAAGAGGGTGTCCAAAAAGTATCATTCTGAGCGAAACGGAGTGTAGTAGAAGAAACTGAAGTTTTGATTATTAGAGATTGCTTCGCCAGTTCGCTATCGCTCGGGTTCTCCTTCGTTGGAATGACACATTCCCAATTTTTGTTCTTTTCGGACACTCTCCTGATGATACTACATTTTCGTAAATTTTTAAGTAATATCAATTGTAGTTTTAGATCCGTTTACTTCCTCTTCCTGATACATATTTAAGTGAAGGTCTGTACTGTTTAAAACTTTTGTCGTGTAAGTTGCCAGGTTGTTGATTGTGATGGTTATTTCATCGCCGTTACGGGTATATGTAGCTGTTCCCGATTGTTCATGTTCCGCCTGTTGTGGAGTTGCCAGAGTGTACATGTAATATTCAACGGTGTTGTCTGCTTTGAAATCATATCCATTTTTGACACCGGCAGTTTTTGTATCTACATCTTGCTGGTCGATAACTACATTGCCTTCCATTTCCATTTTCGTATCCATATTCTGCATTTCCAATTTTCCTAACAATATGTTTGCGGGTTGCGACTGAGGCTGCGGAGCAGATGACTTGTCGCTAGTTGAACAAAATGAAAGTGATGAAATTGCAAGTGTTGAGGCAATTAATAAAATACTAAAATTTAGTAAAAATCAGGATAAACATAAGCATGTTTAAATAAAATAAATTAGTTTTTTAGTTAATATAAAATCAAAAGAATGGTTATTTAACATTAAAATTTTCTTAAAAATTATTTTACGTTAAAATATTTAATACGACAGATAACGGCATAGTTTTTTATATTAATATTTGTAAATCAACTGTTTACATCATACAAACAATAATCCATATTAAACTTTATTAATACCTATTTAATTATGAAACGTGTTTTATTTATTCTATTACCCGTACTTTTTTTGACGGTTTCTATCCAGTCTTGCGCCGAATATGCTGATAGCGAAACGCCGATACCAAATCCTAACCCTAACCCAAATCCCAATCCGAATCCTTCTCCCACGGTTGTAGCTAAATGGAAAAAGATAGGTATCACAGATACTCAAGGCATAGACATAGCATACCATGACCACGAGTGCGCTACGATCTACGATTATATGGAACTTTTTTATAATGGTACGGCTAAAGATGTAAGTTATCTGACAGATTGCGTTACGACTGAAGAAGATACAGGAACTTATACCGTGAGCGGCAATACACTTACGATGACCGCAAATGATCCCGATGGAAACTTAATTTCGGGCGATATGACCATATTGGAGCTTACAAACAATGAATTACGTTTGAAGGTAGAACCACTTGACTTTGTCATAGTTTTTGAGAAATATTAATTGATAGATAGCGTGCATCGCACGCTATTTATATTATTTATAGGGCTTTTGGTCAGTATGTTGGCTATAAGTTGTTTATTGAATTGATTTAGAATAAATTATCATGTATTTATGATTATAAAATAAGTAGTCAAAATATCTTTTTTTTGAAGATAATTTAATGAAAAATATATTCTACCTCTTTTCTCGTAAAAATTCAGGATATGCTCTCTTAAAAGTAACAACTTGCGTATAAAAGAGTTATATTTATAGAATCATTATTCTATCTGCGAAAGAGATTATTAATGATGAACTGACTCCGAAACTCGAAACGACACTATCTTTTTCATGGAAAACAGCCCCGGCGTTGTAGCAATGCTGGTTACATTGTAAACTAAGTAATTGTTTTTTTACTAATCCTGTCATTCGCCAATTCGAATTGGACGAAGTGGAATAATACATTTATAAATTATGGCTAACGTTAGTTTTTTTACAGAGGAAGGTTCCATTACTTCAAACCAATCTGCAACAGAGGCTTTTGGTCCTTTACCAGATAGCGGTAATTCCGAGAACTACAATTTGGAGAATAGATTTGTGATATCTGCTGATGCTCCTGCGTATGCCATCACTAAAGGGTTACTAATCGCAATAGCTAACTCCGAAAACGTTAATCTATTAAACCTGATACTTCTTCCCATAAATAGTGTGACAGCGGGAATGCCGATTAAGTTCTTTATATATAGAGGTATACGTAAAACATCGCTGATAAACAGCAATAACACCATTCCTGTAGCTGATGGGACATGGGCACCCGACAATATTCTTAAAATCATAAAGGATCTTCAGGACAAAAAGAATATTGAGGATAGTACTCCGGGAGTCGTAGCTACATCGGATAGTCTCGGGTATCAGTTCAGCAACCTGCCTGATACGACCTACCTTGAAAAACTATATTATAATAATGGTGAAGGATTCCAGCCGTTGATCGTGAATTCTGGATGCCAGATAGGCAAGTTCAACGGAGGTACAAATTTAGCAGGTATTACTGTAGCTATGGAATTTATTGGTAAAGCTCCCAAACTAAGTATTGCTAATAAAGGTACGCATGTATTTTCTATTCAAAAAGTAGATCTAAACAACCCTTCACTAAACCCAAAAGAGCAGATGGAATTAGCTTTTAAGAACAGGTTTGAAAAAGAAGAAATTTTAAGCTGTATCGATCTTGCTGCATTTTACGGTGCCTGTATAAATCAAAAAATCAGAATTTCGGGATTATCGGACACTACACCTTTACAACGGTTTTACGGTAAAGATATAGTCTATGTAGATATACGGGATGATTACGGGTTTTCGTTCAACCACTTCTTTAAGTTTCAAGACGAAGTGCAGTACACCGTTTTACCTTCAGGTGGTTCGGGAACACCTACAAATTTTACTGTTACCGATTATTATCAAACCTGGCCGATCTTACGGGTTAAAGGGATGCAATACAACACTGCTAAAGATTATCTGTGGTTGAAATTGCCCTTATACAAATTAAAATTAGATTCTCCTTTCTATCTATGTTCGTTTACAGGCTATTTCTATTCGGTGTATGAGAAAAGTACACAAAACTATGGTCTTATAGCTAATGATACCGAAAAAACTACGATTAATTTTGATGATACCGAACCTATAAGGTTCTGGAACTGGCGTCATAATGACAATTCTCTCGGGGCAAATTATATTTTTATAAAAGTAAGTTATCCCCCGGAGCCTTCAGCACAAGAAGTTTCCCGTGAACTGCGGGATCTGTTTCGGGTAAACATCGAAAGTTTTTTTTCTGACACTGTTTTAACAGATGGCGAATTTGGTGTAAAAAACTACGATTCAATAAATGCCCCTATAACAAGGGATTCTTCTACCGGACAGGTCTATACGTCTGTAATAGGAATAGTCTATGACAAAGAGCATGTAACCCTATATACCTATAGAGAAAATATAATCTACAGTGAGAGCGAGGTTGATGAGTATTTTTCCTATCCGATCTTTAAGACAGGACTATATACAAAGGAATATGCTATTGAAGATTATGATCTGGCCGGAGTGACCAATCCCAACATCGGATTTTTAAGTCTGTGGCGTAACAGACAAATTATTGACAATCAGACCATCCGAAAACTGACAGTAAATAATGGAGACGATGTTGCGACTGAAGTACTCACGCTAAATTTAGACGGTGATTTTTTAGAGAGCGACGATGTTGTTAACGGCTTGGAAGTAATCACCCTTACAAGGAGTGAATTTGCTTATCTGCAAAATGTTCAGGCAGGCGATTTTCCCGGACATCCTAATTTTATTCGAAGCGGAGAAACATCTATAAAGACTGAGGATACTTACTCACTAACGGAGATTAAGCTTACACTGGGTGTACCTGCGGTTTTAGAAGATGTACCATCAGGCGCATTATATGTAGGAATAGAAGACAGCCCTGTATCTATAGTTCACAATGGTAATCCGATCAAATTTACAGCGATAGATTTTTTATAAAATGATTTAGGTTATGGCGATATATATATCAAACGATGCTATTCAGAATATACCCATTGCTTCTGAAGATGGTAATAAGCAAAGAGGCAAGCTCTCTTCCAATTTGTTAAGGAGCGACAAGTATTTATCCGCACTTGTGGAAAATCCAAATAAAGTAGCACCACTAAGAAAGGGAGCTGATCACGAAAGTGTCAGAACGATTATTATTGCCTTTAAGATACTAAAAATAACATACGTCCAAGACGCACCTGAATTTACAAACGTGAATAGCCAATCTACTAACTTTAATGAAGCAGTAGAAAACAATGTGAAATTAGTCCAAACATGGGTTGGCTTAAGTCCTTCAGGAATCGTGGATGTAGAGACAGTACTTGCTCTCGATCAAAAACTTTTTGAAGTTGTCAGAAATCTCTATACTAAAGATGTAATTGGAAAAAATACCAACGTTGAAATAAGCTATTTTGATAAGTATAATGAAGGTACAAATACATATACTATTACTAACGTTTTGCAGGAAAATAATGATGTTATTCCAACGGATACAGAACAATTACCACGAGGGCAAATAATAATAGAAATAGATAAAGGAGCCGTTTTTCCCTCGCCATCAACGAGGTCAAATATTGAGAAAAACAACCAAGCTATTGAAGGAAAACAATTATACAGCAACTTCAGTCTTCCACTCAACACAAATATAGCAGTTGAAACGAAAGACAATCCGCAAAAAATAACAAACGATTTAGAGAATTTTATTGAAACAACACCTAAATCTGAGTTTGAAGATATGGGTGAAACCTATGAAGTTTCTGCCGGCGAGAGTTTCGCCGATATTGTGCTGAAAAAATATTATAACACAGGACCCGAATCAATAATTAGTCCCGTGGATGGCAGTACGATATTTACCTTTCCAAACAGAACACCTTTTCCTGTAGCAAACAGATCGGAAGATGCACGGTTTCAGTTTTATTTAAACTTTTTATACTATTCCAATACCGAAGAAATAGATGGGAACGTGCAAAGCTGGGGAATGAAAATGGCAAACAGTTATAGCCGGTATAATGTTGATGAGCTTGAAGATTACAATATTTACAACAATAATTATAACCCCTCTGATGCAAACACAGCGTTGCCAAATTACTACCGCTTTCTGAAACATATGGAATTGGTAAGACCATCAGCCAAATTAAATTTTGATGGTGTGGGCAATTGTCTGAATTTTACACCCGATGCGGGTAAGAAGATCGTAATACCTAAACGGCAGTATGTCGATTCTATTTATAATTTACTAAACTATCGCCACGGAGAAATGCTTGAACCCGTTGCGGGTAAAATGGTTCAGGTGGTGGGATCTGCACTTACAGGAGTGATCAGTACGTTAGAAAGCGCACTTAATACCCTAACGGGCGTTGCACAGATCGTAAAGACCGAGGCGATTGCCGTTTATAACGAAGCAGCGGATTTCTTTATTACAGGTTTGGCATTCCTAAAAGATTTCCTCAAAGAATACTGGCCTCGTGGATCAGGCGGAAAATTACAGCTTGATTTAGAAGTAACATGGGGAATACCTGTTGCAACAAATGGTAGTACGGAACGACGTCTTTGGAGAAAAGTAACGCAGCAGGATGAAATCACCATTTGTTTTGCTGAAAAAGGCAGTTTAAAAGTTGGCGGAGATGTCGCAGTTGGTGTCAATGCAGCTTTTTTTCAGGTGTAGGTAAGAAAAAAAGAACGTTAGGTGTAGATCTTGGTGCAGGGGTAGAAAGCCTTATCGGGCTGGAATTAGAGACAACTTATGAGTTTCCACTACGACCTGACGAAACCATGCTTGTTGCCGGAATGATGGCGTTTTTAGGTCCTGTAGCAACAGACCTGACTGCAAGTATACTCAAGTTTTTTAACGTCATGAACCTGGAACCCCGCCAGTATATGACCAAAGGCGAGATAAAACTCAGCCGGTCTACATCACTTTGGGGCAGGGCAGCATTAGGGCTTGCAACTCCCAATGCAAACGGAGACGGTAATGTAAAAATCAATTCCGGACAAGATGATACTGAGATGAATGCTTCTAAAAGCTACGGAGATATTGACAATCTCTTAAACCTTATCCCGGGAATGGGTGCTATGGTTACACAAGAACGCAATTCAGGGATCTGTTTTAAGTTTGAGCATGAATACGAAAACAATCCTAAAGTACCCGAACTGGATGCCCGGATGTTTAGCAGAAGCAAGATCGAAGTTAAGATGTATACAAGAAGTACCTTATCAGTCGGTTTACTTGGTACATTTTTGCAAAGATTGTTTTTGAATTCTTTACCATTTGTTGGAGAATTTTTCAACGCCATAAACTTTGACCGAGGTGTACTACTTACACATGAGGTAGAAATGATCCGCAATACAAATGTGAGCAATGTAACAGTTGCCGATGTAAGAGTTCAGGAAGGTACAACGGACATCGTGGAAAACACAGATGGTTCGCTGCAATTTATAAATAACCAAAGCGGTGTAATGACTATTAAAGCCTATACCCATTTGGGTATGTTTTCAGGCGATATAGAAGATTTAGCCGCTGCCGGTACCGAAGCAAAACTGAAATTAAGTCTGGTTGAAATATATAAAATTTATACGCAGGGTACTAACTACGAGTTCAGCTTCACAAATATTAAAAAGCTGCTTTTGGGCTTCGTGTATCAAAAGAAAGTTGGCTTATTCAAAAAAGATTCTGAATATGCCAGAGCAAAGGCACAAAAAGCGAAACACAGCGCAAACCAAAAATACACCAAGAAAACAGTAGAAACATTTAAAACGGCAGCAGGTACCGATAATGAAACAGTCATGCTGGTTGAGTTTTTCGGTAAAATATCTCAACCAATGCAGCTTTTAGATACTGCAGTGGCACTGGGTATTAAAATTGAGGTACCTTTCTCATCGCTGCTTTCCATTTTAGAGTTTTATTTAAAGAAGTTGTACTACAGGCATACAGTTTTAGAAAATCAAGCACAAAGAAATGCGTTTGAAGGTACGTTATTTAAAAAGCGTTCAGAAATAGAATCACAGGTAAAAGCACGTCAAAAAGCCGAAAGCAATAATTCGCGTAAAACATTCTATGACTATTTATTTGCCGTAAATAATTCTTATCCATCAGGTAGTGGTACTGTATCTTTTAAAGGATTGAACGGTTATATTGATGACCGATTAGCCGAGAACGACCCTCCAGAAGATTTCTTAGATGCCTTGGGGCGTTTTTTGCAAAATCCGCCATCGTTTGATGATTTTATGCAGGAGATTACACCCAAATCAGATTACGATACAAAAGATATAGGTATAAATGATTTCATAAATTATTTTACACTGCTAACCGATATAATGGGGCTTGAAATAAAAATAGAAGGCTTACTGGGTGTAAGTGGTGGCGCAAGCTTAAAAGCAGGTGCTGCCATTGGAACCGCGCATCTTGGCTTAGGCGGTTATGCGCAGTTAATTTACGACGCAGAACTTTATAAAGACGGGCAGTTAACCGATCTGGGAATAAATGACCCTTTACGAACCATTTTTACACAGTTAGACACCTTGCTTGCTAAACCAAGTGCAGGAAAAAAAATACCGGTGCGAACCTTATTTGATATTGTAAAAGACTAAACATGTTAAAAGAAATTAAATACATATTATTATTACTAATGTTGGGCCAAATTACGTACTCACAAGTATTTGCTGAAGATGCGATGTTGAACTATAAGCGTTCATCAGCTTATATAAATAACTATCATGGTCCAATCAAATCCGTCTATCGATACTATACATATGTAATTGATTCAATTCCATTTGCGACGTCAAGTTCTATTAATGCTCGAAACAGTATTATGTTACAGAACAGAATAGCTTTAGGAAGTGGTTTTTATAATCATTTTGATGAAGACGGAAGATTAAAAGAAAGTGTGCGAATGGATATAGACAAATCTTATTTTGGGAAATCTGATCCAAATTATAAAACATCTTCAATCTATAATTATGACGAAGGAGATTGGAAAGCAAAGAATAAATTAAAACTGAAAAAACAGCAAATGTATCCTGTAAATGATTATGATTTTTTGGTAAAACCTAATCATAATTTACAATACGGAGGTAGTCCTGATATATTATATTATAAATACGATTATACTATCGATGATAATGGTCGAATATTAAAGGAAATTAATTACGGAACATCAGATGTGGCATTTACAGAAACAGAATATCTCTATGATGACAACAATAATATTAAGCGGCTAAATATTAGAACTAAACAAACAGATCCTATTCCTTTTCATTTTTTAGATACCGAATCAGGTTTCTGTCCTGATCTGCATATTGCTTATGAGTACGACAATAAAGACCGGATGACCCAAGTAACGTACTATGGATGTAAAGATACATTGGCGTTTGAAAAATATGTGTATCATCCCAACAAGGAGTACGTAACTCAGCGCACCCGCTATATAAAATCGTCTATGCGTGGCGTAGAACACGTAACACCAACGATGATTTTTTATCATAATGAGAATGGCGACATTATCGAAAAAAAGTTTGTAAGAAGCTATCCTAAGCAATATTTAGGTGCAAGGTATATTGCTTTACGGGAATCTATTTATTATAAATACGAATACGACAAATATAACAACTGGGTGAAGTGCTATATATACATGGAAGGTAGACCAGAAGAAAGCAAACCAACAGCGATTGCACAGAGAGATTTAGAATATTACGATAGTTAAAAAATAAGAGTTATGGAAAATAAGGAGTATATGATGTACGATGCAGAACTTTATAAAGACGGGCAGTTAACCGATCTGGGAATAAATGACCCCTTACGAGCCATTTTTACACAGTTGGATGCCCTGCTTGCTAAACCAAGTGCAGGAAAAAAAATACCGGTACGAACCTTATTTGATATTGTAAAAGAATAAAAATGTTAAACAAAATTAAATACATATTATTATTACTAATGTTTGGGCAAATTGCCTACTCACAAGTATTTGCTGAAGATGCAATGTTGGACTATAAGCGTTCATCGGCATATATAAACAATTATCACGGTCCTGTCAAATCTGCATACTATTATTATACCTATGTAATAGACCCAGTTCCTTTTGCGGTTTCACAAAGTAAGACGATTCAATCCTATGCAAGACATAGTATCATGTTACAGAACAGAAAAGCTTTAGGAAGTGGAATTTATAACGAATTTGATCAAGAGGGAAGATTAAAAAAGCACGTCATAAGTAATTTGAACGGTTCTTATTTTGGTAAATCAGATTTCAATTATAGAACAGCATCAACTTATATTTATAACGAAACAGATTGGGCAGAAAAAAGTAAAATTAAATTAAAAAAACGACAGATATATCCGGTTAATGATTACGATATTTTAGTAAAGCCTAATACCGAAAAACCATATGACCATGGTTACGGTTCTGACACACTTAAATATAAATATGATTACATCATTGATCAGAATGGTAGAATATTAAAGGAAATAAATTATGGAAGAGCAGCTTTACCTTTTACTGAAACGGAATATATTTATGATAACCACAATAATGTTAAGCAGCTTAATATAAGAACTAAACAAAAAGATCCGATACCTTTCTTTTTTTTAGATACTGAAACAGGCTTTTGCCCTGATCTGCATATTGCTTATGAATACGACTTTAAAGACCGTATGAGCCAGGTGACTTACTACGGATGTAAAGATACTTTGGCGTTTGAAAAATATGCGTATCATCCCGAAAAGGATTATGTAAAAGAGCGCACCCGTTATATAAAATCGTCTATGAGGGGTGTGGAACACGTAACACCTACAATGATTTTTTATCATAATGAGAATGGCGACATTATCGAAAAAAAGTTTGTAAGAAGTTATCCTAACCAATATTTAGGCGCAAGTTCTATTGTTTTACGGGAGTCTATTTATTATAAATACGAATACGACAAATACAACAACTGGGTGAAGTGCTATATATACATGGAAGGTAGACCAGAAGAAAGCGAGCCAACAGCGATTGCACAGAGAGATTTAGAATATTACGATAGTTAAAAAATAAGAGTTATGGCAAACGAAGGATTGAAACCAACATTAAGCCAGCTACTCCCTTTGGAGAAAATTCCCAATGAATTAGAGGGAATACGCGATGCTATAGAAGATCTTTTAGATGATATTTATGTAAATAACCTTATTACCAGTCAAAGTTTCGATGGTTCTTATGGCTATTATACATTAACATTAAGTACCGCCGGCTCTATCGGTCTTAATATACCTATCGCAGAAGATCTGAAACTTATACTGAATCCTACCAATCAGGGAACTACCGAATTTTCTGTAAGCCTTAATTATTCCTGGCAGGTATTAAAGTATATATATGACTTTGACTATACAACGTTTGATGGTGCTGCCATTTCCGTGTTAAAGATATTTTTGAACCTTGCAAACGTTAGTGAAAGACAGTTGCTTAGTGATGTCCTTACTGCATTTTATCCTGGCTATACAGCCATCAATACTTTTGCAAACGAGTTTAACACAACTTACGGGCAATCTGTATCGGTACTTTCGGGTACGAATGACTCTGTTTGGGACAAAGTGGAAAATGTATCCGATCAGATTATGGAATTGGATTATGATATGGTACAGGTTACTTTTGATCTGCTTATCAATGTATCAGGTGATCCGCTTGCAAGAATCAAAACCATTTTCTCAAAATATTTTGCCAACGCAGAAAATAGCTTTAATGAAGCAACCAAACTTAATTTCATAGCAGCACTGCGCGAATTGAGTGTTGGACTTCAGTTTCCACGTAAATGGCTGGTTCCTGTTTACACCGGCAATGAACCGGTGACGGGTTTGGAAATAGATGAACCGCTGCCTGACGGATATTTCAGTGTGCTACGCTTTGATGTGGGACGTTTGGAATATTCTTCGTGGAGTGGCTTTAATTTCTATAAAGCTTTTGATTTCAACTTGAATCGTTCAATGATCGCAAATACAGGGCTAATTGCGGAATTTGAGGGTCTGAAAGTCGATCTACAAGCGCATTCCAATATACCTGAAGCTGTTTTGGATGGACGCCCTGAAAACTTTCGGGGAGTCTATGCCGAATATGCAGCTATTACACTGCCTCGTCAATGGTTCAACAATGCAGACAACAGTACCATACGTATTGCGGGATATAACCTGCTGATTGGAACCGGGGGTGTTTCTGGAACTATCGCGCTGGAAACGGTTAACGGTACGCCTACAACCATTGACGATTTTATGTGGGTAAACTTTGGAACCTGGAGAATAGGTTTCAATTCTTTTGATATTACGTTCAAACAAAATGACATTGTATCTTCCAATATCCGTGCAAGATTGGAAATCCCGAATTTCAAAAAACCGAACGGTGATCTTGCTGAAATAGATGTAACAGGTAGCCTTGAATCAAACGGTGATTTTAAATTAACCGCTTCTACTACTCCGCCATATCCAACAATCGATTTCGGAGATATTTTCAGATTTCACATGAAGTCTGTTGAACTGGGACGTGAAGACGGTGATTTCTTTATCGGTGCTTCCTGCGATGTTGAATTTTTAGGCATGATGGGCAGTTTCCTCGAAGGACAAAGTATCAGCATCTCCTCATTGCGTATATACAGCAACGGACGCATAGAGTTCAAAGTAGACGGTGGTAACTTAACCTTACCAAAACCGATAAAATTAAATTTAGGTCCGGTTCAGGTTTCAGTAACTGCCATACATTTCGGTTCTACCGAACGTCAGAAAGACGGCAAAATGCGCAAGTACAATTACTTCGGCTTTGACGGCGGTGTGAATGTAGGAATTGCAGGACTGGATGCACGTGGCGACGGGATTAAATTCTATTATACCGTCGATAATAACGCAGCAGAAGGTAAACATCCGGATTCTTATTTGCACATACAGACAATATATATCGATCTGGTTATCCCTGCCAATTCAAGTGACCCGACCGTCCTTATCAAAGGTTGGCTGTCGATACCTGAACCGGGAACTACACCGGAATACCGTGGTGGCGTGAGCCTGAAGCTCAAAAATCCACGCATTACCGGAAAGGTAGATATGCGCCTTGCGCCTAAATACCCTGCATTCCTTATCGATGCAGCTATTGAGCTGCCCAACCCGATTGCGATGGGTCCCGTTTCCATTTTCGGATTCCGGGGACTGCTTGGCTACCGCTATGTAGCCGAAAAAGAAGCCATCGGCATGACCTCCGAAAATACGTGGTACGAATATTACTCGGCACGTGTTCGGGGTGTAGGTGTTGATAAATTTAACGGACCGGAGAATACCAAAGAATATTCCAACCCTATTTCACTGGGTGTAGGTGCCCTTTTGGGTGATACCACCACAATGGGTAACGTCATATCCGCCAACGCGATGCTGCTGCTTTCGCTGCCTTCCATGATCATGGTGGATGCGCGGATGAAGCTGTTATCGAGCAGGGTAACCTTTGACGATGATCCGCCCTTCTTCGCCTTTTTCATCATTGGCGACAATTCGATGGAGTTCGGCTTCGGAGCTGATTACAGGTTCCCTGAAAGCTCCGGTGATATTATTAAAATTTACGCCGAAATACAGGCAGGTTTCTTTTTTGACAAACCTTCGGCATGGTATATTAATATCGGTACCGAGGAAAGACCTATTTCAGCAAGTCTGCTGGCAGGTCTTTTCAGTCTGAAAGCGTACGTTATGCTCTCGGGCAAGGGAATCCGTGCCGGAGCACGTGGCGAGTTCCGTTTTGAACGCAACATCGGACCAATAGGAATTAAGTTCCTTGCGTACCTTGAACTTGGAGGACGTATCAGCTTTGAACGTCCGCAGATGGGTGGTTATTTTGAAACGGGTCTTATGGCAGACGTCAACTTTGTCATCATCCGTATTACCGTTTCCATTACGCTGCTTTTGGCGGTAGAATCGCCCAAACCGTTTATGGTGTATGGTAAGTTTGCCGTATCCGTAAGCATTAAGGTGTTGTTTGTAAAATTAAAAGTAAAAGGACAGATCGAACTGAAATGGGAATTCAACCGTGAGGTTGACCGTACACCGATCAGTCCGCTCAGCGATATTCCGTCACAATTGGACAGTCTTGTAAAAGGTGTGAGCATGCTTACCGGCGAAACATTCAACCTTGCTAATTTAAGGCTTGCGAACGGTTCGATCAATCTTGATCTGGCTGAGATTCGCAAGCACGTGATACCATTGGATACCTATATCGACATAAAGACCAATAAAGGAATGATCCCTTCAACGTCTGTAAAAAATATGCTTGGGGGTGTAAGCAATCCACCGGAAAACAGTACCGATCTGATCCCGCCGGAACGCATCATGAAGGGTATCGAGCTGCGACAGGTAAAGCACCAGTACAGCATTGAGGAAATCCAGATCATGGCTTACAGCCCGACAGCGGGTTGGCAGCCGTTTAACCCATTCCGCTCAATGTATCCTACCGAAACCGATCCTATGGTCGATAAGATAAAAGCGGGACAATGGCAGAAAAAAGATAAGCAGTACAACGCGATCCGCCTGCTGGCAACCACACCGTTCTCGTATGTGGAACAAGGTGAGCCAAGCTGGTTTACACCGGAATATTATGGTGTGGGTGCTACCACCTTGTTCTGCCAGGCACCTATGAAGGTGGAACATATCTCACATTTCCTTGACAAACCTCTTGGAACTCTGTATTACGGTTCGCAAACGAACTTTTTCCAGAACATGGAGGCATCCTATCAGGTGTTCGGTGATACCACCTACAATATAAACAGTAGCGGTGCTATCGTACCTGTCGGTGAATACGGAGAGGTTACGGGTCAAAGCAATCCGCACGGATACGACCAGTCACTGGCATTTTCGCAATCTGTCCCACTGATCATTATGCTTTCGGGACCTTCGGTTGAGGTACATCTGAAGCTGACCACATTTAACAATGGATTGAAGATCGAGTTTTTCCGATCGGTAGTAGATACCAATTCCTCTTTTGTGAAATACGAACTGGTACAAACCAGAATGGTGAGCAGTTTTCAGGCGCAGAATCCGATCATTTCCAGCTTCTCACCGTATCAGGGGGTAAGCAAGATCGTGATAACAACAACAGGTGAGAATTTCACGGGCATAAATCTGTTCCATGAAGTGAAATGGGTAACCGTGGAAGATTACGATTACAATATCAATATTCCGTCGCAGCAGTATATTACCGAAGACGCACAGGCAGCAGCACATGCGGTAAACAATTATCTGCCACCGATCTGGCGTCCGGATACCAGCTATTATGTAAGCCTTTTACTTAAAGACAGTGTTGATAATGGTGAAAATGAGGCTTTTTATGAATATGCGTACGGATTCCATACACCGGGACCGGTTGGTTTTTTCCATACCGATGAATATTCGCCGTACGGTCCGCTTACGCACAATGAGTCGGACGAGTACCCTCATGCTTCGCTGCGTTCCTATATAGATTACGACCGTTCCTATCCGAACGCGAACGGTGATCTGGTAAGTGCGAAACCTATGTTCTACAATGATACGCAAACCGGGGTAAACCTGTTCTTTAAAATACGGTATATCGAAAAAATGCTTAATGGATGGGAGGCGTACGGCGTATTCCCTGAACTGGGCGGTACGATGAAGATCATCATCAAAGATCCTGTGGAAGACATTGATATTGTCAATCCACCAAACCTTGAAACTACCGAGCAAAGTATTGATTTGTCACCACTGCCTATACCGCAGACCATTGAAAGCTGGATGATTGATCTCAATCCGCTGATTTCACCTGTTGAAAAACAATGGTTCAATATGCTTCCCAATGGTTGTATTGCCGTTACCGAACCTTTGGAACCGCTGTCTTACTACCGTAAAATTGAAACAAGACGGCTGAAACCGCAGAAGCTGTACACCGTACAGATCATGAATTTCTTTTGGGGAACAGCCAATATCAATCCGGAAGAAATTACACCGGAGATCAAAGACCAGTATGCGAGAATCATTCATGAATATGTATTCCAGACTTCACGCTACCGAAATTTTGAGGACCAGGTGAAAAGCTACTATATGTATGCCGATGATGGTGTAACCGTAGAGCAGGAAGCAGTCTATACGATAGAACGGGAACTGGATGCTACGATACTGGCGGCAGCACGTTCAACGATAGAGGGCACGCCTGACACGACAAGCCAATCGCTCGAAACCCAGTTCCTTGATCCGTTTGACCGTATAGCAGAAGGACTGTTTGCTTTGCCGATGCTTCAGAAAGCGGTACGTACAGAGATAAACCGTATCGTAGATGCCAATAAGGGTATCGTGCAGGCACTGCTTGTCCGTAATCCGGAACCGTTCAATAATCCGCGTTTCCCGCTGGAAGTGATAACCGGCACATCTTCACAAAAAGGAATGATTGAAGTGTTGTTCCCTGATCAGGTAGGTGCGGATGCGAATTACCGCGTATTGTATTCTAAAGATTACTCGAACGCGCTGATCATGCATACGGCAGGAGCCATTACGGCAGCTACGCTCCATTTCAATTTTGTATACAGGACGTGGAACGGCACTGATTATGTCATTGTAGAAGAACAGCAACTCATCAATGTTTCCATCAATTAAAACAGACAATTATGACTTACGTAAACCGATATATAGAAGCAGGGAGCAATACGACAAAAATATACAAAGCCGTAAAAATCAACGAGTACACCTATGTGCTTGGTAATACCAAACGTCCCGATACAGGTATATTTTCGGTGCCCTACATTGCCTGTATCAATGAAACAGGTACGATGCTCTGGGAGCGCAGTTACATATACCCTACGATAACCAGCGGATATTCTCACTGGGATGTTTCCCATGTGGAAGACCTGCTTGTCGGGGAGTCTCCCGAGATATTATATGCACTTGTTTACGATCTGAACAGTGTGATCTTGCTGCGCATCGATGCGAACGAAGGTGCCTTGCAGTACTTCAATAAAGTTTATGACCGTTACGATACCCCATTTTATGCGCAAAAGCTCGGTATAAAGGCACGCCTGCATAAGTTTGACGACAATTCGATGGTTGTCAACGTACATGAGATACATACCGACAACAGTAATCAGGTTGTACAGATCGATTACTGCCTGATGAAGATTCATCCGTATGAAATTATTTCATATAATGTAAACCGGATCTTGGGAGCAGGCATCGAATTGAATTACCGCTACGAGGATGTGAGAAACGGAATGCTTCATCTATTCGGAGGTGTGGGAACAAGTGATAATTCGATGCCCGACAACGGGATCATTACCGTGGTGGATCAGGATCTGAATATCGTTCAGAGCAACGTGCTGACCTATCCGGGACAGACCCCGGGCTACGACAGGGATTACCTTGATATTTACAGTGTATCCCGTATTAACGAGGAACGTTATCTGGTGATCGGTTCCTACCACCGCTTCCGCCCGCAAACGTTCCATTTGGCACCGATAAGAAGGTGGTGGCTTAACCTGCAATTTATTGAGGTGCCTATATTTACGAAAGCACCTGTTCTGGTGGATTGGGTGATAGCTCCAGTACCTATGTACGAGGAGTTCACGCATTATTTTATTGCCGAAATCACGGAAGACAACCAAAATGTCAATCAGGCTGCACATGTAGAAGTTAAAAATTTTGAGCAGCAGGGTGACCATCACGTGTTTTTAAATGATTATGGTTACTACTTTTCAAAAGACAGTTTTCTTTATAATTTGAAGTCTGATCTTTCCGGCACCCAATGGACAAAGGAAATCTTCAGTACGGAGGAAAACAGGGGCTTTACGCTGAATGAAGAGATAGAAAAAAATAAATTTAGCTCGTGGTTGAGTGCCTATTATAATCCGTGGGAACATAAGGCATTTTATCTAGCCTCCGCGGAAACGGAATATGAAACGTGTAAAACACGCCCCTTAGGGGAAGATCTGAACCTCTCGCCATTGGAATTGAAGATTGAAGAATTTCCTTTGTCAATGCAAAGAGCAGATGTGGGTTACTACGGTCTGGAAGTTTATGAAGGATTGGAGAATCTGGGTACTGAATTTTTGTGCGGTAATGATCCTGACCCCAATCCGGAAGATATTGTATTGCTTGATGCGAAAAGCCGTTTGCAGTCTGCACATCTTTTCCTGCAATCCGTAGGATCACACGGAACGGACAGTACCGAAGGTATCCATGTTCGATGGCAGTTTAAACATGACCTGTTGCAACACCTGCCGAAAGGAAATTATTATCAGGGAGCACCGCAGGGATTCAACAAGCCGAATGATTTCGTACGCCTGATGCGTGCACCTTATCAGCCTGTAGTAACTACGCTTGATTTTTCTGTAGTCCCTTATACAATCAACAATACAAGCAGAACATGGGTATACCAGCTTGCAGGAAATAATCTTGTCGTTACTTTTACCGATGCCGTGCTATATGCACAGGCACTCGGCATTGTCAATCCAGCCGTCAATCCTTTAGCTTTTGTACAGAATTACGGCGAAGGTATCATAGAGGTACAGCATGCTTCGGAGCTGTTTTTCGCGGTTCAGCCTGCTGCCAATACCACAGCCGGAAATATACGTTTGGAGGTACTTTCTTCGGAAGCGGCAAATAACTATGATTTTCATACAACGTTAAGAAAGACACTCACCGGAAGTGCAATTAACGGGAAACATTTTATAGACAATGGAAGAAAAGTCCGGTTTTCCATACAAGGCAATTTCGTAAGACAGATTTTCTTTGAGTACTATACATCCTTTATCAATACTGCAAACAACTCGCAATGGTGGCAACTGGTAGACAACTACAGCCTTACGGTTGATTCCAATGTTGCGTTCCACAGGCTGGAACCTGATCCGGGTGGGCATCCTGTCCACGCCAAATGGCCGCGTTACAATGAAGGACAGTTTGTGAATACCGATAATTACAGACGTAAATGGCATGGTCCTATGGGGGACGTCCGAAATACGATACAGAATTCGGTACGACGTTATATGGACTGTGAAATTTTAATGAATACTCTGTTACAAGATTCTAAAAACATATCCACCATAAAAACACTTTTCTACAAAAGCTTTTTTAAGTACTTTTACCGCAAATTTATATCTAATCTAAATAAAAAATGAAAAAAATAATATTATCAGGATTATTGGTGTTAGGTGCATCTTTTGCATCGAACGCGCAATGTAGTACTTTAACAAGTTTGAATGAAAACTTTGATGCTTGGAAAAAAATTGACAAGTGTTGGAATGCAGAATCTGGTAAATCAATGCTTTACAACAGCGAAGGTAAAATCACTTTTTATTCTATGATGAGTTCAGGCGAAAGAATGATCTTATCAACACCAAAAATGAAAGCGGGAACTTATAAATTAACGCTTGATATTTCTAAAAATTCTGGTGATGCTTCTTTGGAATTGTTCTCTATCGGTTCTGTTTCTGATGCTAAGTCGTATGTATCTATTTCAAAACCATCGGCAATTACAGGTACTAAAAAATCGTACACGATCAACTTGAAAAACGATGCGCATTTAGGTTTTAAAGTACTTTTAAACGGAATCCATCAGGCAGTTTACATTGATAATCTGGTATTGAAAGCGGGTAAATAATCAACCGCTAAATAGCACCTCAAAATAGCATCCACTAATCTAAATAGGTTGGTGGATTTTTTTTTATTAATTTTCTACTAAAAAGTGGTTTTTATGATTACAATCATAAGAATTGATGTTTAACCGGAACTAATTTTGCTTAAAATAAAATTTACAGCAATGCTTTCAGATAAACAAAAAGAAATTATACTAAGCACGGTTCCGTTGTTACGTACGGGTGGAGTTGCTTTAACTACACACTTTTACAACAGAATGTTTACGCATCATCCCGAATTAAAAAATCTGTTTAATATGGGAAACCAGCAGTCGGGCAAGCAGCAAACGGCTTTGGCTATGGCGGTTTTGGCGTATGCAGAAAATATATCGAATCCGGCGGTTTTAATGCCTGCTGTTGATTTAATCGGACACAAGCATGTTAGTTTAAATATACAGCCTGAACAATATGATATTGTCGGGACGCATTTACTGGCATCGATCAAAGAAGTTTTACAAGATTTGGCTACCGATGAGGTTCTGGATGCTTGGAAAGCTGCGTACGGACAATTAGCGGGGTTGATGATTGGTCACGAAGCCAAAATGTACGAAGGCAAGCAGCAGACAAACGGACAATGGGTTGGTTGGAAAAATTTTAAAGTTCAACGCAAAGTTCAGGAATCTAAAGAAATTACATCGTTCTATTTGGTTACAGAAGACGGTAGTGCGGTTCCAAATTTTATTCCCGGGCAGTACATCAGCGTTCAGGTTTTTCTTCCAAACATCAATTTAAACCAGATAAGACAATACAGTATTTCGTGTGCACCGAACAAAGATTATTTACGAATTTCGGTTAAACGCGAACGCAACGAAAAATTTGATATCAACGGAATGATCAGCAACTTTTTGCACGATGAGGTTCATGAAGGAAACATTTTATCGATCAGTTCACCGGCAGGAAACTTTACCTTGCAGAATATGTATCCTAAAAAAGTATTCATTAGTGGCGGAATCGGTCAAACACCGTTAATGTCTATGTTAGAATCTTTAGATCAATCAAAAGAAAACAGTGAGTTAGTTTGGATCCACGCTTGTAGAAATGAAGAAGTTCGAGCTTTTGGAAACCGATTGGAAACGATCACTAAAGAAAATCAACAGGTAAAACAACATCAGTTTTATGAAGTGGTCAATGAAACCTTGGCGGCAAAAGATGTTTATGAAGGCATGCTCGATTTTTCTAAAATTGAAAAATGGCAGTTTGAACCCGAAGCCGAGTATTATATCTGCGGACCAAAACCTTTTATCGAAAAAGCAGTCAAAGAACTAACCGACAATAAAATCAGTGAAAAGCATATTTTCTTTGAGGAATTCGGACCGAAATCTATCTAATAAAATTTATAATTTAAAAACAGAGAAGCAATGCTTCTCTTTTTGCATATATGAACAATAGTATAGTTACAAAGAAAAATATTGTGTGGGTAAAGTGGAGCCGCATTGTGTATTGTGCTGCATTAGTGGGGATTATCGTTGGATTAATCACGTTGATGTTTAAAAATTTAGTGGAAGAATACGAACATTTGCTTTTTAACAAAGCACAGCATTTTAAACTTTTTTTTATCGTTTTTCCGCTGATAGGTTTGCTGATTATTTATTTTTTAAGAACCTACGTTTTCAATAAAAAAAAGAACAAAGGAATTTCCGAGGTGCTAGAAGCCGTGCGCGAAGGCAAAAAACTACCGCCTTACAAAGTGCCTTCGCATTTCTTCAACGGATTTTTAACGGTGGTTTTTGGCGGAAGCACAGGTATTGAGGTTTCAACCGTAGTAGCAACAGCAGCTTTGGGCGATATGGCGTCAAGAAAAGATCCGATCTTTAAAAAATACCGCAAAGAGTTTATAGGTTCGGCAATTGCATGTGGTGTTACGCTTTTATTCTGCAGTCCGTTGGCAGGTTTGTTTTTTTCGTACGAAACCATTGGTAAGCAAAAAACAAAAGTGTTTTGGGTAACGCATCTGGTAAGCGTTGGTTTTGCTACATTGATCATTTTCTTAATGAATGTTACACCGGTTTTTAATTTAGGCAATCACGAAACAGTTATACATTATCAGGCAATTCCGTTTTTTATTGCCTTAAGCGTTTTGGCGGGCTGTTACGGCGTGTACATGACCAAGGTTGTATCGTTTGTAAAGAAGAATAACTTTTTAGATTTTAGTCCGTACCTGCAACTAATCGCTGGTGGTGTACTTTTAGGCTGCGTGTTGTTTGTTTTTCCGCAACTGTATGGCGACGGATATCATGCAATAGAAAGCATCATTCATCATAACAGTCTGTTTGTTTTGGTAAGTTTTTGGCTTTTGCTTGGGGCCTTGCTTGTAAAACCTTTTGCAACCGGATTTACACTGAAATTAGGTGGCGATGGCGGTGTGTTTGCACCAAGCATTTTTGGCGGAGCCATTATGGGTGCTTTGGCTGGACTCATTGTTCAAAAGTACTTTTTTGCCGATGCCCAACTGATTAATTTTGTTGTTTTAGGCGTAGCTTTAACGGTTGCAGCAACTTTGCATGCGCCATTTACCGCTTTGTTTTTAACCTTCGGAATTTTTAATTCGTATGCACTTTGGTTGCCGTTGGCGGTTTTGGTGTTTATCAGTTTTTATATATCCAAAAAAATATTTCCCTATACGGTTTATACCCTGGCGTTGAAAAAGTAAACTTTTGCAATAACTGCCTATCTTTGTAGTTCATTTTAAGATACAATGATTAAAGTCGATTTGATATTAAATTGTGGCGGAACGTTGCGTAACGTGGTTAAGAATGAACTGATTTTTAAGGCAGGACATTTTCCGTCGTATTATTATCAGGTGGTTGAAGGCAAGGTAAAGATGAACAATTACAGCGAAGACGGTAAAGAATTTATTCAAGAAATTTTTACGGCAGGTCGCAGTTTTGGCGAACCACCGCTTTTTATCAATGAACCTTATCCGGCAAACGCCATTGCAATTTCGGCTGGAGTAGTGGTACAGATCAAGAAATCGTTGTTTGATGAAATGCTGTACAAATACCCTGAAGTTTCTGTTGAAATAAACCGCAGTTTGGCTCGCCGTCTATATTACAAAGCAATCATGGCACCTGAATTGTCATCGCAAAATCCTGAAAAGCGTCTGTTGAAGTTACTGCATTATCTTAAAGAACAATCTGGAACAAAAACCGATTTTTTCGTGGTGGAATTATCTCGACAACAATTAGCAGATTTAACCGGCTTACGAGTAGAAACCGTAATCAGAACCATAAAACATTTGGAAAAACAAGGTTACCTAAAGATCATTGAAGGAAAGATTTATCTGGAGTAATTTCTTTAGATTTTGAGCAACATTTCTTTTTAGTAGTTTACAGTCATTAAGCATCCGTTACTAAGCTGGTCACTGAGCTCCATCGAAGTGCAGCATCACATCCAGCATCAAGCCCCTTTCGATAACTATGGTTTTTCAAAATAAAAAATGTTAAAATTCTCACTGTTTTTTTTACGAATAATTTAATAATTTTACGTTGGAACAAACAAATAAG
>NZ_FOVI01000049.1 GCF_900115115.1 Paenimyroides ummariense | reverse complement strand
TTTTTTGGTGTTGCCATAATTAAAGTTACATTTTTTTTTAAAAACACTCCTTTAGTTTCTTTTATAAAATGTCTACTTTTTGCTGAAGATTTACAATTATCATTAATATACTGTTCTACTTCTTTTAAGTTATTTGAAAGTTTACTAACAATTTGATCAGTAACTTCATCTAAAAACATCGTGTTAACAAATTCAAAATCTAACTCCCAACAACTTTCCTGCCTAATTAATTCTCTTTTTCTTCCTAAAATCTTATCTCCTTTTTTCCAAAAATTAGTTGGAGTTAATTTCATAATATCTGTTATTGAAGTAAAATCAAGCTCTTCTCCAAATATTAAAAGTATTAATTTTATTTTTGTCATTATTTTATCTTTATCATTTTATAAATTCACCAGTTCTAATTGGTGTGCCAATCCCTCCTTTTTGTAAAATTAAGATTTTTCCAGTAGCATCCTTGTACAAATCATATTTAGATATTGATGCCTTTGATCCTAAAAAATCTCTTTTTAATTGATGAATATATATTCCTGAATTTTTTAAAAAACTATAAAAGATTTTAGAACAACTATTCTAAATTAATTATTACTAAAAACAATTAGTGCTTCCTCAAAATTATCTATTTCATTTTTATTAATCCACTGTTCATTCTTTCTATGTAAATGAAATTTCAAATTAAAACCAAAATCGGTCTGACTTAAAATTAAATTTAATCTTAAATCAGCATATTTACTATTCCATATTTCTATGATTTTCATAGAAAAAAGCAATGCTTGCTCAAAAAAATCAGTATCCACATAATCATCAACATGAACAGAATTAATAAGACATTCATAACTTACAGAATCAGGAAAATCAGACTTATTGATATGTTGATTTTGTTTATAGAGTGTTTTCAACAAATAACATCCATTATGTTCAATAAACCCTTCTGATAATAACTCTTGTAATTGACTCTCTATCTTAAATTTTAAAACAATAGCATCTACAAAAATTGAAAACATTTTTAAATTTAATACACTGCTCATAATAATATACTTTAATAACCAAGATAATTTAATCCTTTTTCTACTGCTCTTTTAAACTCAGGGTTTTTTAATAAATCGTTAACCTTTTTAGGAGCATCCCTAAAAACTCCTGTTGAAGGATCATATATGTATTTCCCTCCAACATTATCTTGATAATGGACTTGACCAGGTCTCTGCAAAGGATTTGGATTTTCAACATCGATTCTTTCCTTTCCTTTACCTTTCCACAAAGTTTTACTATTTAATTGGGTACCACCACTTTTACTTATATTTTTTATTCTATTCGATACGCTTACTTTCCCTTTATTAAAAGCAGCCGCTACAATGATACCTGTATAAGGATTATCTGTTGCTTTTGCTACTTCTCCAAAGAACATTTCTTTCAATCCAAATATATCCCCACCACCGCCAATAGGCGTAATTCTTCCTGAACCAGGTTGTACAGTTGAGATAAAACCAGCTCCAAATTCAGGACTCCATATATCACCTGCTGCAGAAGCTCCTCCTTTAAAAGTAGTTACTGTTATTCCTGTTTCCAATGAATACATACTACTGATAATATCTTCTCCTCGTTGGTAAAAAGAATATCCTTGATTAGAAATCTCATACACATCTTTGTATTCGTTATATGATATTTCTGCTCCAATTAATCCCCATTTATCTATCCAACTTTGTGCAGCTCCATAGCTCTCAAAAAGTCCCGTTGAATCTTCCCAATACACAGGATTATTAAACCCGTAACGGTACGGCGTAAAGTCGAGTGCCAGTTCAGCCATTGGATCTAATACATTAAATCTTCCTAACGCACTGTCATAATGTCTGTAATCAGTTTCGGTTACGTTAAGCGCAAAGCTGTCTTCATATTCTTTGTTTAAGAACTTATAAGCTTCGGCTTCTTCATTGCGGCAACTATTTGCTATATCGTCATACTCCTTGATGTAACTAAACGCCAACAATTATCTCTTTTCAAAACAGCCTCAATACGTGTGTAAAGAGGCTGTTGTGGTTTATTTGTCAATAGTTTACTCACATACTATTTCAAAATACAAATCTTCATTTCTTTTACTAATAAACTCTAAAGCTTTTTCATAAATATCACCATTACTCATATTTGTCGAATAATCTATACTATTTTCAAGACTTGGTTCAGTTGCTATATCAGAAATAAAAAAAGCATCAATACCTAAAATGATAATTCCATAATCTTTACATTTCAGTATAAAATCTAATGTATCTTCTTTGGAGTAAAGAGTTATTCCATATCGGGTAATTGCTTTTTCTTTAAATATAATTTCTACTTTATTCATAATTAATTTTTACTTTGGAATGTATGGGTTTGTAATAGTTGCATCAGGAATCCATTTAGGGTCTAACCTATTGCTAACTTGAATAACTTCATTAGTAACATTATCTCTAACAATATATGAACCATCTTTTCTGAAATATGCTGTAGCTCTATTTCCTGTAGCTCTATTTGTTGCCCCTCTTGTTGTATATGCATTATTCACCGTTTCATGTATTGACTCTTTTGTCCATCCTCTACGTTCCATTTGTTTAGCAATTTTTGGCGTTATTTTAGAGAATTTACTACTTGTTTTAACAGCTTCTTTAGCAAGTTTACCTTTAGGAGCCTTTGTCAATATCCTAAATAAAGCCCTAAAAAGTTGAGGAAGTGGATTTTGTGGTTCTGCGGAAAAACTTCCACTCCCGCCTCCATCACTTCCACCTCCGATATCATCAGTTGGTGCTTCAAGCGAAAAGAAACTTTGTAAAAACTCTTCGGGATTATTTTGGTAATCCCCCAACATACCAGGTCCAAAACTTCCAACCCATTTACCATCTTTGTCCAATACATCGTAATCTCCAGATCCCCAATTGTATCTTACAGAGTTTGCTCCGCTGGGATCACTCCAATACACCGGATTATTATCAAACGCACTGTACGGTGAATAATCATGGTGTACAACTGGATCTTGAACTAACCAACGCCCAATAGCAGGGTCTAACTGGCGAAGATCCATTTCGTAAATATTTAACCCAAAACTGTCTTCGTATTCTTTGTTTAAGAACTTATAAGCTTCGGCTTCTTCATTGCGGCAACTATTGGCTTTATCGTTATACCCTTGGTGCTGTAACCCAATCGGGGATTACACAATTACTTTTTCGTATCTACAGAAACTTTTTCAAGAAATAAAATCTTAAGATAGTTCATAATACCAGATGGGTACTTCATTATTTTAAGTGGTATTGCATTATTTAATTCTTCAAAATTTTTATAATGTAACCCCATTATCTTAAAAGAGGTTTTATTTTGATTGTTAACCAAATAAACTGTCTTATAATTGCCTCTGGTTCCTGTTTCTGTTAAAATAATCTTTCCTTTATAATCTTTTAAATTTAAAGTTCTTCCGAATGGTCGTAAAATAGAATAGTATTTTAATTTACCATTCTCTATTTTTATGACTTTCATGTGTTTAAGAAAATTAAGTAAAAAATAAAACAGGATGATAAATAACAATAAGATTAATGTTTCACCTATTTTACCAGAATATTGGTTTACACCTTTTATTGAGAAAATTATAAACGAAAATAATGGTATTAGCATAAAAATACCCCAAAAAATTGCATCTCCTGAAAACTTGCTTTTTATCATAATATAAATTTTTTAATATACCCCTTCATACATCTCATATGAACCAACATTTTGATCTATCATATCTGAAATTGTTTTAAAGCCATCGTCCGAAAAGTAATAATTATAAGCACCAGTACCCATATCGGCAACGAACCAAACACCTGCAACAATCGAACCTACTCCTGTTCCTGATATTCCTAACATAAAGACATTAATACCATGAGAAGGTTTAAGTTCTCCCGACATCGCAATATCTGCTGCAACTAATACTCCGCCGGCTTTTGTTAATTTGCTTCCTAACTTTCTAGCCCCTTGATAAGGTTTTACTTGTTGATTACGCCAATATTTAGCTCCAGGATTCTTCCATTTATTTTGCGTTGCGAATGAATAACCTCTTGTTTTGGTTTTATGCCATAGTTCATTACTTTTTAAGAATCCTGATTGCAAAGTAACATCTGTTGAAAGCATACCAAGCCCGATATTTCCTAACCACATAGCAGAAGATAAATCTAATCCACGATTGCCAGAACCGCCACCACCAGAACCATCTCCATCACTTCCAACTAAAACTTCGGGTAATAATTCTGTAAAAATCATAAAAAGATCTGCCGTCAAATTCTCCTCCTATTATTGTTAAAGTATAACCTTTTGATCGTCTATCATATTCTAATTTATAATTTCCAATGTCATTATCAAGAGCAAAGGCTCTTGCTTGTGCTTCTGTTTCAAACAAACCTGTTGCATCCTGCCAAAACACCGGATTATTAAAGCCATAACGGTAAGGTGTGTAATTAGGTGCTAATTCACTCAAAGCGTCCATTACGTTAAACCTGCCTAATGCACTGTCATAATGTCTGTAATCAGTTTCTGTTACATTAAGCGCAAAACTGTCTTCGTATTCTTTGTTTAAGAACTTATATTGCTACGCTCCTACACAATGAACAGGTATTTTCTTACACCAACAGCCTCAATACGTTTGTAAAGAGGCTGTTGGTCTATTTAATCAATCTGTTTCCATTTTTCAATTAATATACTATCATTTTCATTGTAAATAAAAACACATTTATAAATAAACAAGGATCGATAATGTTGATGTATTTTTCCTTTAGAAGTACTCTGAAAGTATGGTTCTCCCCAACTTTTTTTTACATCCTCAATATTAGAACCAACCAATGTTGAGTTAAATCTATTATATGAATTAATAATATACACAGTAGCTACTACAAGCAAAACAAAAAATAAAATTCTTTTTAATATAAAATTCTTTTTAAACATATTACTTAGAATTAAATGGATTATTTACCCAATGAGGTTTATTTACTGATTTAAAATTAAAAGCACTATAAAGCTGTAAAGCTATCGAATTTACCCATATAGAGCTATCTTTTGCATAATAGACACCATCTTTGTTAGTTACTGTCACATATCTACCATTTCCGATTTTAAACCAATAATTAGATTCTGACCAATCCTTCATATATAATCCATCTGTTTTGTATTTAACGACGTTTTTTGGAATTATTGTATGCGAACTATCTCTTGCGTCCTCTGGTATTACTCTAAAGTATTCTAACTGTGAATCGGAAAGACCTTCGAAAACTATTGACGAAGATAAAACTGATTGAGCTGTTGTTCCTATTAGATTATTGTTCTGCTTAAATTTAGTTTTAGGATCTCCACCACCATTACCGTTTCCACCGCCACTTGCGCCTCCACCGCCTTCTGTAGGTGCGTCTAAAAATAAGTAAGTTTGTTCTAATGATGTTTCTATACTCTTTGTAAATGATTCACCTACAAGTTCTCCATTTTCAAAATTAAATGTTGTAATTCCACTACCAGCTTTATTAAATAAATCAGCAATTGTAACATATGTTTCACTATCCGCTCCACTCGGGTCACTCCAATACACCGGGTTGTTATCAAACGCACTGTACGGTGAAAACTCATGGTGTACAACAGGATCTTGAACTAACCAACGCCCAATAGCCGGGTCGTATTGGCGAAGATCCATTTCGTATATATTTAAGCCAAAAGCATCCTCATATTCCTTACCGTTTAATTTATACTTTTCTGCTGCTTCACTGCGGTTACTGTTTACAACTTCGTTATAACCTTGGTGCTGTAACCCAAACGGATAATAGTTGTTTTGCCTCGTCTTTTTTATTTGTATGTTTTGGTCTCGGCGAACCTCGCAGGCTTGGTTTCATCTAATATCTCTGTTGCAGGATTAATTGTTCCGTTACCGTCGCAATCTGCATAGCTTAGGCGTACACTCACTGCGTTCGGGTCTCTTCGACTAAAGCTTTCTCAAAGCTTTGTCTCGTGAATCTAAATGATCTTTGTATTGATAAACGTAAAGATACGAATTTGTTCCGTTTGGTTTTACATATCCTTCTGCATGCGGAAAAAACTGTAATACTCCGTTTAAATACTGGAAACTATACAAGTAATCGGTAGTTACTAACGCACCACCACTCGGCTGTACTTTTTTGCTTAAACGCATACCTGCTGCATCATAAGTATATTTAATAGTACCGCCATTAGCAAAGGTTACCTGATAGGGTAAGTTTAAATGGTTGTAGCTTACTGCAGTTATACCTTTGTTTTTGTCTTGGGTTATGTTGCCAGAGGTGTCGTAAACTAAAGGCACGGATTGCAAATCCGCGCGATCGGGAAAGTGTTTTATAATAACACAGCCTCAATACATTTGTAAAGAGGCTGTTGTGGTTTAAATTATAAATACAGTTTACAAGTGTTTCAAATTTTATCAACACTTCTGATACATTACCCTGTATTTTTAAAATTACTTTATAATTAAAATCATTCAAATCCTTTTTCTACTGATAAAGGAAAGTGGAGCATGAAGTTATTACAACTGAATATATTTTTTTCGTAGTTCAAATAATAGATAAATTCTGCAAACTCAAATTCTATTTCTTGTGGATAAATAATATTTGACTTATAAGAATTTGAAAGCTTAATGAGCTCATTCATTTCCGTATGCGAAATAAATTCGAAATATTTTAAATCGTATTCTGTTAATTTAGATTTTTCAATATGATTAAAATTATTTTTCTTCCCATCTTTTTCATATTTAAAAACCCACTCTTTGTTCGAATTTACATCGTAGACATAAAAAAAATATGAGGGAATCCCCAAAGAGTAACCGTATGATTGTACAAATTCTACATGTAAAACAATACTTTTAGTATTATTCAATGAATCTGTAATCATATCAAACAATTCTATACTCAAATTATTTATCTCTTTTTTTAAGAAAGAAAATCTTTTTTTTGAAAGAAGTGTGTTGTTCTTATTCATACTACTATTTAACTCTTTAATTTTAACATCAAATTTTTCCTGCGAATAAACATTAAAGTTTAGTAGTAAAATAAATATTAATAGCTTTCTCATATTTATTAGTTTAAAGGAATACTTTTTTTATAATCATTGAGATGCTTATTGACATTCTTCAGATATTCTCCTGTTTCGGAGTTGATTATATATCCTTTGTCAATTGTTTTTTGATCAAATTTATTGAAGTCATCTTTTGTAAAGTAATTTATTCTTGCGGGTTTGTTAAATTGATTTAATAATTGATTTTCAATAAATAGAGCAAAGAACTCATCTTTTTTAAGTGCTCTATGACCTGGTGGGGTAAACCATTCATCACTTCTATTTTTAATTCCGTAATAAAATGATAAAGCGTGACCAAGCTCATGACCAATAATAAACATTAAATCGGAAGTATAAAATGTATTATTATACGAATAATACTCTATTTTCTCATTTAAATTTAACAATAAAAGATTTTTACCTTTATCATTGAAAAACCCCATTATATCTCTAAAATAAGAGCTTGGAAATTTACTACTCTCCCAAATATCAACATTATTTTTATCATTGTTAAATAAAGTTAACAATGACTTTCCAAAAGAATTACCTCCGTCACCAGTTCGACCAGTACTACCACCAGAAAATTCATACATTGATTTTAATTCCATATAAACTTGTTCAAGAAAACTTCCAGCTTTTGGGGTGTGTTCTGCCCAATTACCTTCATCATCTTTAGCAAATAATTTACCACTATCAAATTTATATCTAATTCCTTTATCCATGATATAAATATAATCTCCATTTACATCAATAAAATAAACTGGATTATTTGCTCCATATTGGTATGGAGTTAAATCCAAATATTGTTCCGCATAATTATCCATATTAAAAAATCTACCAACAGAAGGGTCATAATTACGTGCGCCATACTCATACATATTCAGTCCTAATGCGTCTTCATACTCTTTACCGTTGTACTTATAAGCTTCAGCTTCTTCACTGCGGCAACTATTAGCAATATCTTTATATCCCTGATACTGTGACCAAACACCAGCAATTATCTTTTTTAAAATACCCTCAATACGTTTGTAAAGAGGGTGTTGTGGTAACTATTAAGTTTATTTTTTTAGAAAAAGTAAATTATGAATCAATTTGATAGTAGCTCCTTTATTTTATTTAGAATTTTTTCTTCAAATTTTCTCTTCTCTTCTTTATTTTCAAAATCACTAAAATCTTTATTAATATCTTCCCAATTTCCAAGATTTAAACCTTTATTAATTGCAACGAAAGCAAATATTGTTTTATTATTATCCAATGGTTGTATCCACGTATAAATTATTTTTTGCTCATCTTTATAATAAAAATAAATTTTATATAAATCTGTAATTTCATTCGATTGACCATCTGTCAAATCTAAACTACCTTTATTATTAATTGTAACTGTTGGAACAATAAACTCTGAATGCTGTTTCTTAAATTTATCTACAGCAATTTTCACTTCATCTTGTGAATAATCTAATTCATATTTTTCAACATGTGGATAGCTACCGGGCGCAAAATTATATGCAAACCAAAGAATACCCATAGAAAAGAAAATTATAAGTGTTAATACAAAAAGTATTTTTCTTTTTTTCATAATATATTAATGTTTATGGGGAGTGGGTGTATTATTAACTCCTTGATTACTTACATTGTACCATAAGATAATTGGTAGAAATCCTGATGAACTTTTCAACTGATATATTGTTTTGGGTAAAGCGGCTATACCTAACCCAACACCTAAAAGACCTGCGGATGCCTTATCACTTGGACTTGACAGTGGGTGAGCTGCTACAACTAACTCTTCCCATACAAATCTCCAGTCCGCCCCAATAGCTCTTGTATCTGTAAGTAATCCCGAGGCTCCTTCTATTTTTAATTTATCATATCTCCTATCGTGTCCAATAGCAGGATATTCAGATTTTTTCTTAGGTACATATGAATAATTATATTCCCCATTATAAGACCTTGGATTATCTCCTCCTGGATATGTTAATCCTAATAAATTTTTTCCAATTGTTGAAGGATCTACACAACTTTGACAGCTATCCCCATTTTTCCCATTTCCACCGCCACCAGAACCGTCTCCATCACTTCCAACTAAAACTTCGGGTAATAATTCTGTAAAATCATAAAAAGATCTGCCGTCAAATTCTCCTCCTATTATCGTTAAAGTATAACCTTTTGATTGCCTATCATATTCTAATTTATAATTTCCAATACCATTATCAAGAGCAAAAGCTCTTGCTTGTGCTTCTGTTTCAAACAAACCTGTTGCATCCTGCCAAAACACAGGATTATTAAACCCGTAACGATACGGTGTAAAGTCAGGCGCAAGCTCAGCCATTGGGTCTAGTACATTAAAACGTCCTAATGCACTGTCGTAATGTCTAAAGTCGGTTTCGGTTACGTTTAAAGCAAAACTGTCTTCGTATTCTTTGTTTAAGAACTTATACTTATAGCCATCGCCCGGCAAGTTGTTATATCCCTGATGTTTTAAACCAAACGGGTAATAATTGTTTTTATTCCAAAAACAATTTCAAAACGTTCGTAAAGAGGCTGTTGCAACTAATTCATTCTAACAATATATACCTTTTTTTATCATATTTGTAGAATTTTTTTCCTGCTTCGATAACAATTGCTTCTATATTCAGTGGCATATATTTAGCTAATTCAAGTTCATTTAAGACACTTCCGATTACATCGCAACTTTTATCTTCACTTATTATATATGGAATATAGTAATTATTGAATGTATATTCTATGAATAACCCCCATCTTCCATTATATTTTTGTCTTATAAGTTCCGCAATATAAATAGAAACATATTCTTTTATATTATTATTTTTTTTACGCTTATCTAATGTTTCATTTATTAATTTTGAAACTTTACATAAGTATTCAGAGTTATTATCAAATACTAATTCAGTATTCAATATTTCTGATAATCTATCACGGTAAAAATGAATATTGGAATTTATCTTTTCTATATTGTCTTTCTCTTTTTCCCAAAATGTTCCAATACCTTTTACAGGATATTTTTTTGAAGTTACCATTTCTTCCATAGATTTAACATCTAAAAAAAATATCCCTTCATCCCCTCCTAAAATGGGAGGAGCCATAAGTGCGGTACCATCCTTAAAAATGGTTACAAAACAAGAATTATAATTATTTATATATGTACTAGTAACTAATGAATGTTTTTCTCTCAAAATATTATTTATTTTTTCGCGAGAAATTACTTGATATGACAATCCTTGTGCGCTCATGTTAATCTGAATAAAAAATAGTAAAAAAATTAAAAAAAATCTCATTTTATATTATTTTAATGGTACTGGTGGTGTAGTATAATTAAATGGAACTGTTACTCCATTTTGGGTAGAAAGTTGAAATTGAATCATCATTTGCGAACCATTCATCATATACTGTGCTGTATATTGATATAGAATAATATTATTTGATGCTGCCAACGCATTTACACTTGTTGAAATAGAAACTCCCGTTGTTGTGACTAAGGTTAATGACGCTGCGCTGGCTTTTGAATAGCCCCAACTTCTATAACCTGCTGGTACAAATGATGCTAAATTAGTTATATGCCCTTTTATTTGACTACTACTTGTAGAATTATATATAGTTCCATTCATCGCCTTTACTTCAAACCAAGCTGCTCCTGAGACAACTATATCACTTAAAAACCATCTTCTTATTAATCCATCAGAAACTCCATCAGGAACAGTTGTCCTACTTCCTCCCATCATTTTATTTTTGTTAACTCTATAATTATCTTTAGCTCCAATTGATTGATATGAATTATGCCAAGCATTTTCAAACAAAGCACCTGTAAATTGCTCTAGCAATCCTCCGGAACAATTACAAATTTTCTGTGCATAATCTCTCAAAGTTGATTTATCTAGTTTTTGCCATCCACCACCATCATTACCGTTTCCACCTCCGCCACCACCATTTCCATCGTCACCTGGGGAAGTATCAATCACCATAATTGCTTGTACAGCTACTTCAAATTTCTCTGCTGTAGAAAAACCAGTTAAAAAATTAAATGCATCTATTGCATCTTGCCCTGAAAAAGAACCCCCAACCAGATTTCCTTCTTTGTCTAATATTTTAGTGGCATCCGCTCCACTCGGGTCACTCCAATACACCGGGTTATTATCAAACGCACTATAAGGCGAAAAATAGTGATGTGTTACAGGATCTTGAACTAACCAACGCCCGATAGCAGGATCTAACTGGCGAAGATCCATTTCGTAAATATTTAACCCAAAACTGTCTTCGTATTCCTTACCGTTTAACTTATACTTATAGCCATCGCCCGGCAAGTTGTTATATCCCTGATGTTTTAAACCAAACGGGTAATAGTTGTTTTGCCTCGTCTTTTTTATTTGTATGTTTTGGTCTCGGCTAACCTCGCAGGCTTGGTTTCATCTAATATCTCGGTAGCGGGGTTTATTGTTCCGTTACCGTCGCAATCTGCATAGCTTAGGCGTACACTCACTGCGTTCGGGTCTCTTCGACTAAAGCTTTCTCAAAGCTTTGTCTCGTGAATCTAAATGATCTTTGTATTGATACGTATAAAGGTATTGATTATTTTTAAATTCCACATAGCCTTCAGGGTGTGGAAAACATAAAAGTAGAAACTATTAAATGTGCAACAGCAGTAAAGTGTTTTATAATAAAACAGCCTCAATACGTTTGTAAAGAGGCTGTTGGTTAATTATTGCACGAGCAAGATGCTCGCGCCAGCCTTTAGATTTGTTCTTTGAAAAATTCATAAATTTATTAACAACCAAAACTGGCAAAGTACACCATTCGCTCTGCAAAGCTTTTAGACTTAT
>NZ_FOVI01000026.1 GCF_900115115.1 Paenimyroides ummariense | reverse complement strand
TAATTAACTATAAGGTATTAATCCAAATTTCTCTGGGCTATCCCTTAGTATAAGGTAGATTGCATACGCGTTACGCACCCGTGCGCCGGTCTCAACATCCGAAGATGTCTACCCCTCGACTTGCATGTGTTAGGCCTGCCGCTAGCGTTCATCCTGAGCCAGGATCAAACTCTTCATCGTATATTTTTATTATTTTTTGATGTGTTGTTCAAGACCTTTTAATTGCTTAAAAGCTCTCACTCTTTAATTTTCTGTTAATCCAATATGTCTATGAACTTGTCTTCTTTTCTGCGCTTATCTCTCAAAGCGGTTGCAAAAGTAAAACTTCTTTTTGATTCTCACAAATTTATTTTTAAAAAATTTAAACCTGATTTTTGAAGAACTTTTACAGCCTGTTTCATTTCTGAAACGGATTGCAAAGCTACAACCTTTTTTACATCAAATCCAAATTTATTTTTTATAAATTTATCTGTGTTTTCTAATCTTTTAAAGGACGTTTTTGTTTTTCAACGGTGCAAATATACCACCGCTTTTTTATGCTATCCTAATTATTTTCAATCTTTTTTTATTGTTATTTTTTAGTTAACTTATCATTAAGTAGTTAGAAAATAATTTTAACAGTTGGAATTAACTCTATTGTATGTGAAATATGGTTTAATCTAAAAAATAGTGTTGTAAATTCATTCTAAAAAACGTAACTTGTAAAGAAAAAGAAAGATGAAAGAGTATACATTAGTTATGGGAGCATCGGAAAATGTGCAACGTTATTCTAACATGGCGGTAAGAAAACTATTAAATTACAATCATAAAGTTAAAGCTTTTGGAAATCGCGAAGGTGAAATTAATAGCGTTGCCATCACAAAAGATCTAATACCTTATACAGATATTGATACAATAACGCTGTATTTGAATCCGACAAACCAAAAACCTTTTTACGATTACATTTTGGGTTTAAATCCAAGACGTGTAATTTTTAATCCCGGAACCGAAAACAGAGAGCTTCAAGGAAAACTAAAAAACGCAGGCATTGAATATGAAGAAGCTTGTACATTGGTACTTTTAAGTATTAATAAATATTAAAAAAATCGAACTTAATTTAGTTCGATTTTTTGCTTAAAGCTTATAAACAGCAGTAATATCAAAGTAATTAATCCGTTTACGATTATTAATTCGTTATCGAAAACATATCCTTTGAATAATGTTTTAGAATTGTTACTTATATATAAGGTAATAAATGGCGAAATTAAACAGATAAAAGGCACTAATTTATCGTGAACTTTTCTTGATTTAAAAAACATTCCGAAAGTGAATAATCCCAATAATGGTCCGTAAGTGTATGAAGCTATTTTGAAAATCATACTTACTACGGATGCATCATTTATTATATTGAAGATTACAATGACCGCGAACATGATCAGACAGAAAATTAAATGAACAATTTTTCGAATTTTAACATTTTTAGTTTTTTGCACATTCTCAGGTTTATCCATACCTAAAAAATCAATACAGAAAGAAGTTGTCAAAGCCGTTAAAGCAGAATCGGTTGTTGCAAAAGTAGCAGCGATCAATCCCAACAAAAAGACAATTGCAGGTACCAATGCCAAATGATGAAAAGCAATTTCAGGAAAAAGCAAATCGGTACGAGGTTTTCCGGTAATGAAATCGGTAGGAACCGAAACTCCGTTTGCATCAGCATAAATATAAAGCAAAGCACCAACTCCCAAGAAAAAGATATTGATCAAAACAAAAATACCCGTGAACGTGAACATGTTTTTCTGTGCATCTTTAATATTGGCACAACTTAAATTTTTCTGCATTAAATCTTGATCCAACCCTGTCATTGCAATAGTTACGAACATTCCACCCAAAAACTGTTTAATGAAATGAAAACGGCTATTAACAAAATCTTCCCAAAAGAAAATTTTACTGTAACTGCTGTTTTTGACGGTTTCAAAAGCCTCGATCGCATTTAAATCTAAACTATAACAAATAAAAATAATAGTCAAAATAACCGAGCTTATCAAGAAAAATGTTTGTAAGGTATCGGTAATAATTATGGCTTTTAAGCCTGATTTATAGGTATATGCGTAAATTAGTGCGAGTGAAATTAATCCTGTGACTGCAAAGGGAATCCCAAAAGCATCGAACACAAACCGCTGAAAAACAATAACAACTAAATACAATCTAAAAGCCGAACCAATGGTTCTACTCACCAAAAATATGGCGGCGGCGGTTTTATAGCTATAAAATCCCAATCGTTTTTCGAAATATTCGTAGATCGAAACCAAATTCAATCGATAATATAAAGGTAATAGAACGGTTGCCGTGATAATGAACCCAACTGCATTTCCCAAAACAAACTGAAAATACTTGAATTGTTCGCCACTTGGTGCACCAACTTCGCCCGGAACAGAAATAAAAGTTACACCCGAAAGTGCGGTACCAATCATTCCGAAGGCAACCAAATACCATTTTGAATTTTTATTTGCCGAGAAAAAAGCAGCATTGCTACTGTCTTTACGGCTTACAAAATGCGAAATACCAATTAAGATTCCGAAATAAATGATTAATATGGTTAAAATTACAATGGGAGTCATTTCTTAAAATTTTCTCAAAAATAAATATTTTATTGTAGCCGTATTAAAAAGCAGCATTTAATTTTCAAGTAAAATGTATTAATTTTGCAGAATGGATTTTCCTTCGAAATTATTAGAAAACGCAGTGAACGAAATGGCGCAATTGCCCGGAATTGGCAAACGTACGGCATTGCGTTTGGTTTTGCATTTACTACGCCAACCAATTGAGCAAACTACCGGCTTAACGACTGCGCTGGACTTGTTGCGAAACGAAATTAAATACTGCAGAAGCTGTTATGCGATATCGGATACTAATTTGTGTGAAATTTGCGAAAAACCGTCGCGCGATCACTCGATAATTTGTGTGGTGGAAGATGTGCGTGATGTAATGGCGTTGGAAAACACACAGCTTTATAAAGGAATTTACCATGTTTTAGGTGGAAAAATTTCTCCGATTGATGGTGTGGGTCCTAACCAATTGAACATTTTACCATTGATTGAAAAAGTAAAAAACGGCGGTGTTACCGAAATTATTTTCGCGCTGAGTTCTACTATGGAAGGAGATACTACCAACTTTTACATTTACAAACAGATTAAAGATTACGAAATTATTACATCGACCATTGCGCGTGGAATTGCCGTTGGCGACGAACTGCAATATGCCGACGAAGTTACTTTAGGTCGAAGCTTGATTCACCGTGTGCCGTTTGAAAGTAGTTTGAAGATTTAAAAGCAACTTGTTTTTAGTTGATTTCATTCCTTCTCAAAATACAAATTATAATGCAAACTACAACCCGGATTAAAATTAGATTTACAAGAAGTACATTTATTACCACTGGTTATATACTCTGCAATGGTTAATTCGTGTTTACAAACCCCACACAAAATAGCTTTTTGGTTATGCTCGGCTACACTCCAAACTTGTGGTTCATGTATTTCGGCTTCCTTGTGGCATTCATAACAAGGATAATACTTTTTACAACACTTAAATTTAATAGCAATAATATCTAATTGCGAATGATAATGAACACAACGTGTTTCATTGTCAACAGTTTGCCCATAGACTTTTATACTATCTTTAGATTTACTAGAATCAACCACTGGTTCTTGTTTTGATTTTTTACAAGATAGTAGTGAAAATAGTACACAGATAGTAAATATAACTTTATACATTTTTGTTTTAATGTCAAAGATAACCGAAATTTTAAAGCTTAATAATTAAGAAAAGTAATATATTTAAAATCTAAAATTTCACTTATGAAAAAATACATTTTATTCGCTTGTTTAGCGTTTACGTTAACTTCTTGCAAAAAAGCTGAAGAGTCAGTAGCTGATGTAACAGTAGCCGAAGTTGAGTTACCAGCCACAGAATCAGATAAAGCAGTTTCTTCTGCCAATGCTTCAGATTCCTCAAATACCTCAGAACAAAAGATAGTTAAAAATGGTAAGCTTCGTTTTGAAACTAATGATTTTGAAAAAACTGCCGATAAAATTTACACTGCAGTAAAAAAATATAAAGCTCAGATACAAACCGATAACGAAGGAAAAGATTACAATTCCATAACACGAAACATTGTCGTTAGGGTTTCAAATGAAAATTTCGAAAACATTTTACGTGATATAACAACAGGAGTTGCTTATTTTGATCAAAAAGAAATTTCTTCTGAAGATGTAACAGAACAGTTCATTGATTTGGAAGCTCGATTAAAAGCAAAAAAAGAATTAGAAAGTCGTTATTTGGAACTCCTTAAAAAGGCAAATAAAATTTCTGAAATTTTAGAAATAGAGAAAGAATTGGTATTGATTAGAGAAGAAATAGAATCTAAACAAGGACAACTAAATTACTTACAAAACAGAGTGTCTATGAGTACACTTGAAATAACTTTTTACAAACAGACAACCGAAACAGGCGTAACGGTATCGTATGGTTCAAAAATGTGGAACTCTATTAAAGGTGGTGTAAGCTGGATACCCGGTTTCTTTTTAGGATTGCTATATATTTGGCCATTATTGCTGATTGCCACTTTAGTGTTTTACTACCTTCGTAAAAGAAAAAAGAATTTGAAAAACTAAATTCTTATGAAAGAAAAATCAGGGCTAAAATATATATTAGTCTTACCATTTATATTAATAATTGGAATATTTATTTATTGGTATTTAAATCCATCAATTGATAATGAAGACTTTCATTTGCAATATTTATTATCTGATCGTGATAAGAATTTTTATGAATTTAGAAATCAAGATATAAATCAGGAAAAATTTACATATAATAATGAAATGTATAGTAATAATATTGAAGGATATAAACTAATTATACATTCTATAGATTTTACAAAATTTGGAGAGAAAATTTTAATAGTTACTGATTATTTTAATAAGAAAACAAGAAACGCAAATTTAACCTATAAAGATAAAAACGGTATATACAGTCCTTTGGAAATAGTTAAAAATAATGATTCCATACTTATTTATCAAATATTAGAAGATCCTAAAATTGATAAGCATTTAGTATTCAAAGGTTGTAGAATTAAAATGTAGTGTGTTATAATTAGGTTATATAAAATTAAAAAGCGACTCAATTGAGTCGCTTTTGCTATTATAAAATTCGTTCAGAAACGTAGTCTAATTTTACGGTTGGATATTTACTTTGAGTCATTTGAATTGAAAAATCAGAATCTGCCAAGAAAACCAATTGTCCTGATTTATCTTTAGCCAAGAATTTTTGTTTTACACGTTTAAATTCTGCAAATTCCTCGTTTTTGGGATCTTCAGGACGTACCCAACACGCTTTAAAAGCTGGGAAATTTTCGTAGGTACATTTTGCGCCGTACTCGTGTTCCAATCGGTATTGAATAACTTCGTACTGTAAGGCACCAACGGTTCCAATAACTTTTCGTCCGTTTAATTCTAAGGTAAATAACTGTGCCACACCTTCGTCCATTAACTGATCGATTCCTTTTTCCAATTGTTTTGATTTCATTGGATCGGCATTATTAATATAACGGAAATGTTCCGGAGAGAACGATGGTATCCCACGGAAATTCATCAATTCGCCTTCCGTTAACGTATCACCGATTTTAAAGTTTCCGGTATCGTGCAAACCAACAATATCGCCCGCATACGAAATATCAACAATTTCTTTTTTCTCTGCAAAGAATGCATTAGGTGAAGAAAATTTTAAATTCTTACCTAAACGTACATGTGTATAAGGTTTGTTACGTTCAAAAGTTCCCGAAACGATCTTGATAAACGCTAAACGGTCACGGTGTTTTGGATCCATATTTGCATGGATTTTAAAAACAAATCCTGAAAATTTATTTTCATCGGGCTGCACTGTTCTAGTATCAGAATCTTTTGGGCGCGGCGACGGAGCAATATCAATAAAACAATCTAACAATTCGCGAACTCCAAAATTATTTAAGGCAGATCCAAAGAAAACCGGCTGTAAATCTCCGTTTATATAATCTTCACGGTTGAATTCCGGATATACTTCTGCAACCAATTCCAATTCTTCGCGCAGTTTAGTAGCAGCCTTTCCGCCAACCAATTTATCTAACGCTTCATCTTCTAAATTATCAATCGTAATTACATCGTCGATATTTTTACGGCTGTCTTCAGAAAACAAGTTGATGTTCTTTTCCCAAATATTGTAAATCCCCTGAAAATCGTAACCCATACCAATTGGGAACGACAAAGGCGTCACTTTCAATCCTAACTTCTGTTCCACTTCATCTAACAAATCAAAAGCATCTTTACCTTCACGGTCTAATTTGTTAATAAACACAATCATAGGTATGTTACGCATTCTACAAACTTCAACCAGCTTTTCGGTTTGTTCCTCTACCCCTTTTGCAACGTCGATCACCACAATAACAGAATCAACCGCAGTAAGTGTTCTAAAGGTATCTTCGGCAAAATCTTTATGCCCGGGTGTATCTAAAATATTAACTTTTTTCTCTTTATAATTAAAAGCAAGAACCGAAGTTGCCACCGATATTCCTCTTTGGCGTTCAATTTCCATAAAATCGGATGTTGCTCCTTTTTTAATTTTATTGCTTTTTACGGCACCCGCTTCCTGAATTGCACCACCAAACAAAAGCAGTTTTTCTGTTAAGGTTGTTTTACCAGCATCGGGATGCGCAATAACCGCAAAGGTTCTTCTTTTTAATATTTCGTCTTTAAAACTCATTACTCTGTAATTAGGTTTGCAAAAATAGTATATTAAAGTGTATTTTAAAACAAATCGGGTTGCGGTTTTTCTAATCGGTTTATGTTCTCTCGCAAAAAAGTTTAACTTTGTGAAATCAACCAAAATTGTAATGAAACTTATAAAAGTAACTTTAAATTTTTTACTGCTTAATTTATCAATCTCAGCTTTTGCGCAAAAACCAACCGATGTTCTGGTTACCATAAACGACAGTATTTATAATGTTGCCGATTTTGAGCGATTGTACAATAAAAATATCGATATTATTGCCGATGAATCTCAAAAAGATATCGACAATTATTTCAATCTGTATAAAATCTACAAGTTAAGATTGCAAAATGCGTATGCGTTGGAAATTGACAAATCGCCCACTGTTGAACAAGAATTTAAGATTTACAGAAGCGAATTGGCAGAGAAATATTTTATAAACGAGAAAGAATTAGGCAAATTGTTGAACGAAGCTTTAAACCGTAACGATTACGAAATAAAAGCATCGCATATTTTAATTAATGTTGATGAATTTGCGCAGCCTGCCGATACATTGAAAGCTTACAACAAAGCGATTGATGTTAGAAATGAAATTTTAAAAGGATTATCGTTTGAAAATGCCGCTGTTAAATATTCAGACGATTTAAGTGCCAAAACCAATAACGGAAATTTAGGTTATTTCAGTGTTTTTAAAATGGTATATCCGTTTGAAAGTGGTGCGTACAATACAAATATCGGACAAATTTCTATGCCGGTTCGATCTAATTTCGGTTATCATTTAATTAAGGTTTACAACAAGCGTGAAACACCTAAAACAAAAAATATTGCGCACATTTTGGTTGAAACCAAAGATAAAAACGATGCCGAAGCCAAAAAGAAAATCAACGATATTTACAAGCGTTTAGAAGTAAGCGATAGTTTTTACGATGCGGCTTTCCACTTTTCAGAAGATATTCATACGCGCGATAAAGGCGGCGATTTAGGCATTTATAATGAAGGTTCGTTAAATATCGATGGAATTTCGGATGTTTTGTATGATCTTAATTTTAAAGATGCCTACTCTAAACCATTTTTAAGTCAGTACGGCTGGCACATTGTCGCAGTAACAAATATTAAAGACAAGCCGACAAAAGACGAATTGAAAGCGAATTTTCTTCGCAGGATAAAATCAGACAGTCGTTCAAAAATTCTGGAGAAAGATTTAATGCTGCATTTAAAAGAGATGTATCATTTTACAACCAACGAAAAAAATATCGAAGAAACGGTTAAATTGCTAAAGCGCGAAGAATTGGTAAATCAGCCTACTGTTGAAAGTAATACTGCTACAGAAATGGTTCTTGCTACCTATTCAGACAAAAAAATAACGGCAAAAAATGTTTTAGAGCACATTTATTCTTTTCCAAGGCAATATGCTTCAGTAAAAACCGACGATCTTTTAGTTAAAAAAGCATTTGATTTTTATTCGTACCGAAAATTGAAAGAGGAATATAACAGCGAATTAGAAACCAAGTTTCCTGAATTTGCTCATAATCTAAACGAATATAAAGAAGGTTTGATTTTGTTTGATTTGTTAGAGAAAAACATTTGGAACGAAAGCGCAAAAGATACCATTGCCCTACAAAATTATTACGAAACGAATAAAGAAAAATACATTCAACAGGCAAATTTTATTGGCGAAGTGTACGTTTTCAATAAAAAATCTGATGCTAAAACATATAATAAACTGCTAAAAAACAATTATCAGGTTAAAGAGGCAGATTTTCCAATGGTTTACAAATATCAAGGTCGATTTTATATGAACGACAAGCGTTTACCTGAAAACTTAGATTTTAATTCGCTTGGTAAAAATGTGGTTAAATACAACAATAATTATTACGTGTTTTATATTCGTGAAAAAAAAGACGAACATCAGCCAACGTACGAAGAAGTTAAAAGTCAGGTTTTATCAGATTATCAAAATCAGTTCGAAAATCAATACAATCAAGATTTAATCAATAAAGCCGATATAAAAGTAAATCAACCGATATTAGATCAGCTAAAAACCAAATACAACAAAAAAAATCTTAATTAAAATTAAAAAAATATAAAAGTTTGCTGTAGCTATGTATCTTTGTTGCAGTTTGCAAAATTTAATACACAAATATGAAATTATTTCTTAAAAATACCTTACTAACAATTTTAGCGGTTATGGGCTTTGTGAATGTACAGGCACAAGAATCAACAAAAAAACGTATCGACGGTATTGTTGGTATTGTTGGGAATTATGTTGTTTTAGATTCTGATATCGATAACACGTTTATACAGGCAAAAGCAACCGGTTATGACACATCAAAATTTAGTCGTTGCGAGCTTTTAGGTACTTTATTAGAGAATAAATTATTTTCTCACCAAGCGATACAAGACAGTATTGTTGTTACAGATGATGAAATTAATGGAATGATGGATTCGCAGATTGACCGTATGGTTGAACAAGCAGGATCTATTGACAATGTGGTTAAATATTACAACAAAAAAAATTACGAAGAATTTAGAGGATATTTCTTTGATATTATGAAAGAAAACCAGCTGGCTTCACGTATGCAGGAAAAATTAACCAGCGATGTTAAAATTACACCTGAAGAAATTCGTCAGTTTTATAACAACATTCCTAAAGATTCGCTTCCTATGATTGGCGATCAAATTGAGTTATCAGAAATTGTAATGAAACCAGTTATCACAAAAGAAGAACGTCAGGCGGTGATTGATAAATTAAACGAAATTCGTCAGGATATTTTAGATGGATCTTCGTTTGCAAGTAAAGTTTATGTGTACACAGAAGATAAAGGATCTTTACAAACCGGTGGTTTTTACAGTATTGATAAAAAAACAGAATTTGTAAAAGAGTTTAAAGATGTGGCTTTTTCGTTGAAAGAAGGCGAAATATCAAAACCGTTTGAAACCGAATATGGTTTCCACATTATACAGTTAGAAAAAATTGTAGGTAAAAATCTGGAATTGCGTCATATTTTAATGTCTGCAAAACCATCACAAGAATCTTTAGACAAAGCCAAAAAAGATTTAGACGATTTGCGCATTCGTATTTTAAATAAAGAAATAAGTTTTGCCGATGCAGCCCGCCAGTATTCTCAACAAAAAGAAACCAAGCAAAGTGGTGGTATCATAACAGACAGACAAACGGGGGATACGCGTTTTGAATTGAATAGAATGGAAGACAGAATCATGTACAGCATGGTATCTAACTTAAAAGTGGGTGAAATTTCTGCTACTACGCAAGTTCCAGACGGTAATAATATTCAATACAAGATTATTCAAGTAACAAATAAAATTCCAGAACACGCTGCCGATTTTTCTAATGATTATATGCAAATACGTAGTGTAGCGTTAAGAACAAAACAAAACGAAGCAGTTGCAAAATGGATCGCTAATACTATAAAAGATACCTATATACAAATTAACGACGAATACCAAAACTGCTCATTTAAAAGTGATTGGTTAAAAAATCAATAAGCAAAAAGCTCTTCAATTGAAGGGCTTTTTGCTTATTTATCAGTTTTATGGATATAAACATATCTAAATAATAAAAAAAAGATTATTTTTTAAACTATTCACAATACACTTTGTTAATTCATTGAATTATAAAAGTCAAAATAGAATAATTATAAATAATAATTCCCTTATTTCAACATTTTATTAAAAATTTTTAAATATGAATTCCTTTTTGTAATTTTGCACCAAACTTTAAAAAAGTCAAATTAACTAAACACAATTAAGCAAAAACGGCAGCATTGTTTTTTTCAGTATCTGTCGGAAATATTAAAATAAAATTATGAACTTATATCAGGATTACCTAAACGAAATCGAAGAAAGAAAAAGTCAAGGGCTTCATCCAAAACCAATCGATGGTGCGGATTTATTAAGTGAAATCATCGCACAAATTAAAGATGTTAACAACGAATACCGTGAGGATTCTGTTAAATTCTTTATATATAATACTCTGCCAGGTACTACACCTGCGGCAGGTGTTAAAGCACAATTTTTAAAAGAAATCATTTTAGGTAACGAAGCTGTAGCTGAAATTACACCAACTTTCGCTTTTGAGTTATTATCTCACATGAAAGGTGGACCTTCAATTTCAGTTTTATTAGATTTAGCATTAGGAAATGATGAAGCTATTGCTTCTCAAGCAGCTGAAGTATTAAAAACTCAAGTTTTCTTATACGATGCAGATACTGCTCGTTTAGCTGATGCTTACAAAGCAGGGAACGAAATTGCAAAAGATATTTTAGAAAGCTACGCAAAAGCAGAGTTTTTTACAAAATTACCAGCAGTTCCTGAAGAAATTAAAGTAGTAACGTATATCGCTGCAGAAGGTGATATTTCTACCGATTTATTATCACCGGGTAACCAAGCACACTCGCGTTCAGACCGTGAGTTACACGGGAAATGTATGATTACTCCTGAAGCACAAGCCGAAATTGAAGATTTAAAAAGACAGCATCCAGATGCTTCAGTAATGTTAATTGCTGAAAAAGGAACAATGGGCGTTGGTTCTTCTCGTATGTCAGGTGTAAATAACGTGGCTTTATGGACAGGTAAACAAGCTTCTCCATACATTCCATTCGTAAATATTGCTCCAATTGTTGCGGGTACAAACGGAATTTCTCCTATCTTCTTAACTACAGTAGACGTTACTGGTGGTATCGGTATTGACTTACAAAACTGGGTTAAAAAAGTTGATGAAAACGGAAACGTAGTTCGTGATGAAAACGGTGATGTAGTTTTAGAACAAGCATATTCTGTTGCTACAGGTACTGTTTTAACGATCAATACAAAAACAAAAAAATTATACAACGGTGAGGTTGAATTAAAAGATATTTCTAAATCATTCACTCCACAAAAATTAGAATTTATCAGAGCTGGTGGTTCTTACGCTATTGTTTTTGGTAAAAAAATTCAAACGTTTGCAGCTCAGACTTTAGGTATTGAAGCTCCTCAAGTTTTTGCTCCCGCTAAAGAAATTACTAAAGAAGGCGTTGGATTAACTGCTGTTGAAAAAATTTTCAACAAAAATGCTGTTGGCGTTGCTCCTGGAAAAGTATTATATGCAGGTTCAGACGTGCGTGTGAAAGTTAACATTGTAGGTTCGCAAGACACTACAGGTTTAATGACTGCTCAAGAGTTAGAAGCTATGGCTGCTACAGTTATTGCTCCAACGGTTGACGGTGCATACCAATCAGGATGTCATACAGCTTCTGTTTGGGATAAAAAAGCGCAAGCAAACATTCCTAAATTAATGAAGTTTATGAATGATTTCGGTGTAATTACAGCTCGTGACCCTAAAGGTGAATATCATTCAATGACTGACGTTATCCACAAAGTATTAAACGATATTACGGTTGATGAGTGGGCTATCATTATTGGTGGTGACTCTCATACACGTATGTCTAAAGGGGTTGCTTTTGGTGCTGACTCTGGTACTGTGGCTTTGGCTTTAGCAACAGGTGAGGCTTCTATGCCAATTCCAGAATCTGTAAAAGTAACATTCAAAGGTGAGATGAAACCTCACATGGATTTCCGTGATGTGGTTCATGCTACACAATTACAAATGTTACAACAGTTTGATGGTGAAAACGTATTCCAAGGTCGTATTATCGAGGTTCACATCGGAACATTATTAGCAGACCAAGCGTTTACATTCACAGACTGGACGGCTGAAATGAAAGCAAAAGCATCTATCTGTATTTCTCAAGACGAAACATTAATCGAATCGTTAGAAATTGCAAAATCTCGTATCCAAATCATGATTGATAAAGGTATGGATAACGCAAACCAAGTATTACAAGGTTTAATCGATAAAGCAAACAAACGTATCGAAGAAATTCGTTCAGGTGAAAAACCAGCGTTACAACCAGATGCTAACGCTAAATATTACGCTGAGGTAGTTATTGATTTAGATATTATTGATGAACCAATGATTGCTGACCCAGACGTTAACAATGCTGATGTTTCTAAACGTTATACACACGATGTAATCCGTGAATTATCTTACTACGGTAACGATAAAAAAGTAGATTTAGGTTTCGTTGGTTCTTGCATGGTGCATAAAGACGATTTAAAAATCGTTTCTCAAATGTTGCGTAATGTTGAAAAACAACAAGGTGAAGTTAAATTCAACGCACCATTAGTTGTGGCTGCTCCAACATACAATATCATCGATGAATTAAAAGCAGAAGGTGATTGGGAATACTTACAAAAATATTCAGGATTCGAATTTTCTGATGCATTACCAAAACAAACAGCTCGTACAGAGTACGAAAACGTAATGTACTTAGAGCGTCCGGGTTGTAACTTATGTATGGGTAACCAAGAAAAAGCAGAAAAAGGTGATACAGTTTTAGCTACTTCAACGCGTTTATTCCAAGGACGTGTAGTAGAAGATAGAGCAGACAAAAAAGGAGAATCTTTATTAGCTTCAACACCAGTTGTAGTATTATCTGCAATCTTAGGTCGTATCCCAACTATCGAAGAATACAAAAAATCGGTACAAGGCATCAACTTAACAAAATTCAAACCTGTTTCAACTAAATTATAACAGTTGAATCATCATAATCAAGCGAGGCAATCTTAAGTTTGTCTCGCTTTTTTTGTTTTACAATTTGGGCGGCTGCTAAAGCATCGGGCTATCCGCTCATAGTCCTCGGTTGCGTTTTGTTCCACAAAACCAACCTGCGGGCTAACCGCTGCTATCCCTGCCGCAAAACCGGGTCAAAAGTCAATCCCAGATTCTATTTTTAAAAAGTTTTCCGCTAAAAAAAGTATCAGCTTCGTCTAATTTATTAAAGTATATAGTTCTTGTTTTCTTATCCAAATCAACAACCATTAGCATACCAAAATATTTTGACTGTTTCGTAACTGCATTGTATTTATCGTTATCTTCAAAACCTCCTACCAATATCACAACTGCATCATTTACCCATTTTGCCTCTTCATACCTGCAAGGCGATCCACAAAATGTAAGCTTATGGTATTGTTTGTTTTTAACATCAATCAACAAAACAGCTTGGTCAATATCGCCATACGTATTAAAATTTACAGCATAACTTTTTGTACTGTTATAGATAAAAAACTCATTGTCGGTTGCTAAAAAATCAGACCATTCATTCAGTTTAAATACTTCAACATCATCAGTTAAATTGAATGTATTAGTATTTTCAACCTTAAAATTTTTAAAGTCAGTAATTTTAAAATGCTCAAAATATTCAGGGAAATTATCCTTGATAAACGAATTGTAATTGGATAAATCTTGCGAGAACGACTTAAAGTTAAATCCTAAACAAAAGAGAACTAATATCAATATATTTTTCATAACGTAAATCTTTCTACTAAAATAACGAAAAAGTTTCTTTATTAGAATCATTTTAAATTACTCTTTATTAATCTACATTAAAGGCAGTCATTAAAAAAATCAGTAAATTGTATAATGTTTTTTGTTAAACTAAAAATGAAATAAATAAAACAGTATTATGGCTTTTGATATTGACATGATTAAAAAAGTGTACGATACCATGCCGGCTCGTGTAGATAAAGCACGTGAATTGGTTGGACGTCCGCTAACACTTTCAGAGAAAATTTTATATGCGCATTTATGGGAAGGTATGCCTTCACAGAAATTTGAACGCTCTAAAGATTATGTAGATTTTGCTCCAGACCGTGTGGCAATGCAAGATGCTACAGCGCAAATGGCATTATTACAATTTATGCAAGCAGGTAAATCTACAACAGCTGTACCATCAACGGTACACTGCGATCACTTAATTTTAGCAAAAGTCGGTGCCGAAAAAGATTTAGCAGTAGCGAATACACAGTCAAAAGAAGTTTTTGATTTTCTATCATCAGTATCAAACAAATACGGAATTGGGTTTTGGAAACCTGGTTCAGGTATCATCCATCAAATATTATTAGAAAACTACGCATTCCCAGGCGGTATGATGATTGGTACCGATTCTCACACTGTAAATGCTGGTGGTTTAGGAATGTTGGCTATTGGAGTTGGTGGAGCTGATGCGGTTGATGTTATGGCTGGTATGGCTTGGGAGTTGAAATTTCCAAAATTGATCGGAGTTAAATTAACTGGAAAATTAAACGGCTGGACAGCTCCAAAAGATGTGATTTTAAAAGTAGCTGATATTTTAACCGTTAAAGGTGGAACCGGCGCTATTGTGGAATATTTTGGAGAAGGCGCAAAATCAATGTCAGCTACAGGTAAAGGAACTATTTGTAACATGGGTGCCGAAATTGGTGCAACAACATCAACTTTCGGATACGATGATTCTATGAGAAGATACTTAAATGCAACCGGACGCGCTGATGTGGTTGATGCTGCGGATAAAGTAGCCGATTATTTAACTGCTGATCCTGAAGTTTATGCAAATCCAGAACAATATTTTGATCAGTTAATTGAAATTAATTTATCAGAATTAGAACCACATATCAATGGTCCTTTTACACCAGATCGTGGAACACCTGTCTCAAAAATGAAAGAAGAAGCTGCTAAAAACGATTGGCCAATTAAAGTAGAATGGGGATTAATCGGATCTTGTACCAACTCGTCTTACGAAGATATGTCTAGAGCGGTTTCTATCGTTAATCAGGCGGTTGAATTGGGTATCACGCCAAAAGCAGAATTCGGGATCAATCCGGGATCAGAACAAATTCGTTACACCATTGAACGTGACGGCATTATTGCTGCTTTTGAAAAGATGGGAACTAAAGTATTTACTAATGCTTGTGGACCATGTATTGGGCAGTGGGATCGTGAAGGTGCCGATAAAGGCGAAAAGAACACCATTGTTCACTCGTTCAACCGAAATTTCTCTAAACGCGCCGATGGAAATCCAAATACGCATGCGTTTGTAACTTCACCGGAAATGGTAGCTGCATTGGCAATTTCTGGTCGATTAGATTTCAACCCAATTACAGATAAATTATTGAACGATAATGGCGAAGAAGTAATGTTTAAACCTCCGTTTGGAGACGAATTACCGACTAAAGGTTTCGATGTGGAAGATCCTGGTTTTCAAGCACCGGCTGCAAACGGATCAAGCGTGCAGGTAATTGTATCGCCTGATTCTTCTCGTTTACAGTTGTTAGAACCTTTCCAACCTTGGGATGGTCAAAACATAACGGGTGCAAAACTGTTAATAAAAGCATTTGGTAAATGTACAACAGACCATATTTCTATGGCGGGACCGTGGTTACGTTTCCGCGGACATTTAGATAATATTTCGAACAATATGCTTATTGGTGCAGAAAATGCTTTTAACAATAAAACAAATAGCGTTAAAAATCAATTAACAGGTGAATATCAAGAAGTACCTGCTGTACAACGTCAATACAAAGCTGCGGGTATTCCTTCTATTGTAGTAGGCGACCATAACTACGGCGAAGGATCTTCTCGTGAACATGCTGCAATGGAGCCTCGACATTTAGGTGTGAAAGCCGTTTTGGTAAAATCGTTTGCTCGTATACACGAAACAAACCTTAAAAAACAAGGAATGTTGGGATTAACTTTTGCAAACGAATCGGATTACGATAAAATTCAGGAAGATGATACCATTAACTTTTTAGATTTGACCGAATTTGCTCCAGGCAGACAGCTAACATTGGAATTTGTTCATAAAGATGGATCTAAAGACATCATCATGGCAAACCATACCTATAATGATAGTCAGATTGAATGGTTTAAAGCAGGTTCTGCCTTAAATTTAATCGCTGCAGGAAAATAAATTATAATTCTTTATAAATAAAATCCGACCAAATTTGGTCGGATTTTTGCTTTAATCCTCCAAAAATAACGATATTTACACTAGAATTTTTAATATGACATTTTTACAAGGAATATTAGCCGTTGTTGCAGTTTCTATGCTTTGCTTTTTGGTAACCATAATTGTTTTATCAAATCGTAAAAAGTTTTTTCGTGTTATTACTTTAAACACTCTGGTTTTTGTAGGATATTGTTTTGTGGCTTATCATTACGAAGCTATTTTTAACAATGATATTTTTGGTAAAGGACGAATTATTTTTCTGCTCACCTGCATTTTTCTGCATGCAGTTATATCAATGATTATTGTGATAAAAAGTGAACGAATTTATGTTCCTTTTTTAAATGAAGATATTGATAAAGATGGACATAAACCAGAAGATGATGATGAGGAATAATTTTCAAAAATCTATTTTTCTATCTAAAACTCTTTGTTCAACACATATATTATAATTAAATTTAGCCTTCAAAAAATAAAACTAAATGAACTTTCAAAATACAAGAGAATTTGCACAGTCATTAGATACGCAAGATCAATTAAAAAAATACCAATCAGAATTTGAATTTCCTAAAGTAAATGGTAAAAAAACTATCTATTTTACAGGAAATTCGTTAGGATTAATGCCAAAACGCGCTAAAAAGTATATAGATGATGTAATGAACGATTGGGCAAATTTGGCTGTTGAAGGTCATTTTTATGCAGAAAAACCTTGGTGGGATTATCACGAACGTTTTTCAAATCCTTTATCAAAAATTGTTGGTGCAAAACCAAGCGAAGTGTCGGTAATGAATACCTTAACCGTTAATCTGCACATGATGATGGTTTCGTTTTACAACCCAACTTCTACCCGATTTAAAATTATCTGCGAAGAAAAAGCGTTTCCAAGCGATCAATATATGTTTCAAACGCAGGTTAAATTTCATGGTTTAGATCCAAAAGATGTAATTGTTGAAGTGAAACGCAGAGAAGGCGAACACAATTTACGCAACGAAGACATTATTGCGAAGATTAATGAAGTTGGCGATGAATTGGCATTGGTTTTAATTGGCGGAATTAACTATTACACCGGTCAGGTTTTAGATATGGAAAATATCACAAAAGCCGGACATGCCGTTGGAGCAAAAGTTGGTTGGGATTTGGCGCATGCCGCAGGAAATATCGAACTAAAATTACACGATTGGAATGTTGATTTTGCATGTTGGTGCAGTTACAAATACATGAATGCGGGCCCGGGAAGTGTTGCAGGATATTTCGTTCATGAAAAACACCATAATAATAAAGAAATCAATCGTTTTGGGGGATGGTACGGTCACAATAAAGAGCGTCGTTTTTTAATGGAACCAGAATACACACCAAACGAAGGAGCTTTAGGTTGGCAAAGTTCATGTACAGGCGTACTGGCAATGGCTCCGTATTTGGCATCGGTTGAAATGTTCGATGAAATTGGCATGGAAGCTTTAATTAAAAAACGTGATTTAATTACCGCATATTTAGAGTTTATTGTTGAAGAAACAGCTAAAGAAACCGGTACAAATTTAGAAATCATTACTCCTAAAAATCAAGCAGAGCGTGGATCACAATTGTCAATTATTTTACATGGCGAAGGTAAAGAATTGTTTCACTACTTAATGAAACAAGGTGTTGTTACAGATTGGCGCGAACCAGCGGTTATTCGTTTGGCTCCGGTACCTTTGTACACTACTTTTGAAGAAATGTACGATTTTGGTCAGATTTTAAAGACAGGTATCCAAACAACTTAAGATATTTAGCCGGCTTTATGCTGGCTTTTTTTATATTTGCATTTTAAAAATCAGTGGAATTTAGTATGTTATCAAAACAACAAAAAATAGAAAATTTCGATCCATCTCAACCAGGTTTGGCAGATGCCACCATTTATGGATTACCATTTAACGCAGAAGAAAGTGAAATCATTATTTTACCTGCTCCGTGGGAAGTTACTGTAAGCTACGGAAGTGGCGCCAGCGAAGGTCCTGAAGCTATTTTTAACGCATCTTTTCAGGTAGATTTATTGCATCAGGAATTTCCCGATTTATGGAAATTGGGAATTTACATGGACGAAGCACCAGAACAATGGATTACTAACAGTGAAAAATATAAAAGTTTAGCGCAACCTATCATTGAAGCGTTAGAAAACGGCGAGGCTATTGAAACATTTCCTCAATTGCAGTCAGATTTAGATAAAATTAATAAAGCATCGGCTCAATTCAACCAAGAAGTGAAAGAACGAACGCTTTATTGGATGAATCAAGGTAAAAAAGTGATTCTATTGGGTGGCGATCACTCAACACCAATGGGTTATTACGAAGCTTTGGCATCTAAAAACGATAATTTTGGTATTTTACATTTTGATGCCCACATGGATTTGCGCGAAGCTTACGAAGGTTTTACTTATTCGCACGCATCAATCATGTACAATGCGATTAAATTGCCTCAAATAGAAAAAATTGTTCAAGTGGGTATTCGTGATTTTAGTGAAGGCGAAGTAAATGTGATCAAATCATCGAACAAAGTAAAAGTTTATACTGATACCGATTTAAAATCGAACCAATTCAAAGGAAAAACGTGGAAAGATCAGTGTGATGAAATTTTGAATCAATTACCTGAAAATGTAGCAGTAAGTTTTGATATTGATGCGTTGTATCGTTGGTATTGTCCAAACACGGGAACTCCGGTTCCTGGTGGATTATCATACGAACAAGCGACTTATTTATTAAGCAGATTGGCTTCATCGAACAAAAAAATCATCGGAATTGATTTGGTAGAAGTTGCTCCGGGAAGTGATGATTGGGACGGAAATGTTGGTGCACGCCTACTATTCCATTTATGTGGTGTTTTCGCTAAAAATTCGGGAATGAACGTAGGCGAGAAAATTCAGTTTTAATCAAACTAATCTAATTCCCTTTTATGGAAGACATTAATAAAGAAGTTCACGAAGCTTTTGAAGTTATAAAAAATGGCGGCATTATTCTGTATCCTACCGATACCGTTTGGGGATTGGGATGCGATGCGACGAATGAAGAAGCTGTTAAAAAAATATACGATCTAAAAAAACGCGCCGAAAGCAAAAGCATGATTGTTTTGGTGAATGGCGACCGTTTGCTTTACAATGTGTTTAAAAATATACCTTCTGTAGCTTTTGACATTTTAGATTGTGCCGAAAAACCAACAACATTAGTTTTAGATCAACCTACAAATGTGGCAAAAAACCTAATAGCCGAAGACAATTCATTGGGAATTCGTATTGTAAATGCTCCGTTTGTATATAAGTTGGTAGAGCGAATGAAACGTCCGTTGGTATCCACATCGGCAAACATCAGCGGTGAACCTACTCCTAGCCAATTCTCTGAAATCTCGCAGGAAATCATAAACGGTGTGGATTATGTTGTGAAGTTAGATCAAACAAAAATCTGTAAAAAATCATCAACCGTAATTAAACTTACAAACGATGCACAAGTAAAAATTTTAAGAAAATAATGATTCAATCATCCAATTATAACGAAGCGCTACAAGATCCCATTTTTAAAATTATAACACAGGCTGCAAAAGAATTAAAGGTTGAAGCTTATGTGATTGGTGGTTTTGTTCGCGATTTTATTTTAGAACGCGGTTCAAAAAAAGATATTGATATTGTGGCTGTTGGCAGCGGTATTGATCTGGCTTTGAAGGTTTCTGAACTAATTCCGCACCACCCAAAAGTACAGGTTTTTAAAAATTACGGCACAGCAATGCTGCGTTTTAACGATATTGATATTGAGTTTGTTGGTGCACGAAAAGAGTCGTATCGAAATGAAAGCAGAAATCCTTTGGTTGAAAATGGAACATTACAAGACGATCAAAACCGACGTGATTTTACCATCAACGCTATGGCTTTTTCGTTGAACGAAGAAAATTTTGGTGATTTGGTTGATCCTTTTAACGGAATGACTGCTTTAACTGATAAAATTATAAAAACTCCTTTGGATCCCGATGTTACATATTCTGATGATCCGTTGCGTATGATGCGTGCCATTCGTTTTGCAACCCAATTGAATTTTACTATTGAAGAAGAATCGTTAAATGCTATCACAAAAAATGCCGATCGAATAAAAATTATTTCGGGTGAACGAATTGTTGAAGAATTGAATAAAATTTTGTTGACCGAAAAACCGTCTGTCGGCTTTCTGCTTTTATACAAAACCGGTCTGTTAGATTTGATTCTGCCTGAATTAACGGCGTTGAATAATGTGGAAGAAGTGGAAGGACATACACACAAAAACAATTTTTACCATACCTTAGAAGTTGTTGATAATATCTGCCCCAATACCGATGATCTTTGGTTGCGTTGGGCTGCGTTGTTGCACGATATTGGCAAAGCTCCGACAAAAAAGTTCAACAAAAAAAACGGTTGGACTTTTCACGGACACGAGTTTTTAGGCAGCAAAATGGTTAAGCGAATTTTTGAACGTTTGCACATGCCGTTAAACCAAAAAATGCGTTTTGTACAAAAAATGGTAGCAATGAGTTCGCGACCAATTGTAATTTCAGAAGATTTGGTAACCGATTCGGCTGTTCGTAGATTGGTTTTTGATGCCGGTGAAGATGTTGAAAATTTACTGACATTATGCGAGGCGGATATCACTACAAAAAATCAAAAGAAGTTTAAAAAATATCATAACAATTTTAAAATTGTCCGTCAAAAGATTGTCGAAGTTGAAGAACGTGATCATGTGCGTAATTTTCAACCGCCAATCACAGGCGAAGAAATTATGGAAATTTTCGATCTAAAACCTTCAAGAGAAATCGGACAAATTAAAGATGCCATTAAAGAAGCTATTTTAGAAGGCGATATCGCGAATGATTACGCAGAAGCGTATCAGTTTATGATGAAAAAAGCAGACAGTTTAGGTTTAAAACCGGTAAATCCAAAATTATAATCATGGAAAACAAAACATTTATCCGTTGGGCAAAAATTTCACTTGTTTTAATTTATTTGGTAATTATTGCCGGTGCCACGGTTCGAATGACCGGTTCTGGCATGGGTTGTCCCGACTGGCCTAAATGTTTTGGTTACTACATACCGCCTACCCAGGTTGAAGAATTGCTTTGGAAACCCAACCACGAATACAACAAAGGGCAGGTTATCATTAAAAATAATTCGCTTTGGGTAGCAAACAACAGTTTTACTACAAAAGATGTTTACAACCCGAGTGAGTGGACAGCATACACCAAACACGATTATGCCGAATTTAATCCTTATCACACCTGGGTTGAATACATTAACCGTTTGTGTGGCGCTTTAGCCGGATTATCATGTTTGATTTTGTTTGTGCTTTCGTTTAAATATTGGAAAACAAAAAAATCGGTTGTTTTATGGGCGGGAATTGTGTTGTTTTTATTAGGATTTAACGCGTGGTTAGGTGCAACGGTAGTTTTTTCGGTATTAAATCCGGTTAAAATTACCACACACATGATTGCCGCATTATTGAATGTTGCCGCACTAATTTATCTGATTCATTTGGCAAGAATCAACAAAAAATATGTCGGTAAATACGACGCTACTTTTCATATTTTCACTTGGGTAGCGATGCTTTTTTCGTTGATACAGATTGGATTAGGCACACAGGTTCGCCAGTTTATCGATGTTCAAACCAAAAGCGGAATTACCGATGTTTCAGTTTGGTTAGCAAATCCCGATGTTACTTTTTACATCCACAGAACCTTTTCTTTTGTGATATTTTTTGTAAACCTTTACCTGTTTTTAAGAAATAAACGCCTTAATTTAGGCAACACCAAAATGAACTGGATCATGCTTTTGCTGATTCTAGAAATCATTACGGGTATATTAATGTATTACATACATTTTCCGTTTGGTACTCAGGCTGCACATTTGGTTTTAGCTGCAGTAATGTATGGTTTACAGTTCGCTATTATCTTGGAAACCAGCAAAAGTAATTTAAAAACACATTCTCAATAAATCAGTAATCATTGTAAACCCTCCACTTATGAAAAAAGCAGTTGTATTTTTAGCAGTTATTCTCTTTAATTTTAATAGCTTTTCTAACAATCCAAAGAAGGAACCAAAATTAGGTGGTTGGTATATGTATTTCGGAAATGCGAAAATTGAAGATACCAAATGGAATATCAATTACGATGTACAGTACCGAAATTACGAAGTTCTTTCAGATTTAAACCAGTTGTTGATTCGTGGTTCTATTCAATATATGCTATACGATAATTTAACTTTGGGAACCGGTTATGCTTTTGTTGATACAGAGCAATACTTAAAACCTGATGTTCCTTTTATTGAAAACAGAATTTTTCAGGATGTACTTACAAACCAAAAAATTGCAACAGCTACTGTAAAACATCGGTTCAGATTTGAACAACGATTTATAGAAAATCAGGATTTTAAATCAAGATTCAGGTATCAGTTAGGATTAGATGTTCCTATTTATCAGAATACCGAAAAAAATCAGAGTTTGTACGCAAGTTTTTACAACGAACTTTTTATGAATACCGATGAAACTTCAAGAAAAACAAACGTTTTTGATAGAGACCGATTGTATTTTGGTGCAGGTTTTAAATTCAATCAAAAATTAGGAATTCAAGTTGGTTGGATGAATCAGATGTTACAAAAAACGTCGCATCAGCAATTGATGTTTTCATTACATCATAATTTAAAGATATAAAACAAAAAACGCTTTCATTACGAAAGCGTTTTGTTTTTATTACTTAATTTTTCTTTAATAACCGAATAAATAATCGGAAGAACCGATACCAAAATAATCAGCAACACTACTTTTGAAAAATTGTCTTTTATTAATGGAATATTTCCTAAAAAATATCCTGCCAAAGTAATACCGAAAACCCAGATAAATCCACCAACGAAATTATAGGTTAAAAAGGTAGCGTAATTCATTCTGCCAATACCTGCAACAAACGGAGCCAACGTTCTTACAATAGGCACAAAACGAGCAATAACAATAGTTTTGCTACCGTATTTCTCATAAAAAGAATGCGTTTTATTAATATGTTCAATTGTAACCGGTTGTTTACCCAATATTTTAAAATTGATGATTCGCATACCAATTTGTTTACCAATAGAGTAATTTACGGTGTCGCCCAAAACAGCTGCTATGAACAATAAAATCATTACCAGCCAAACATTTAAACTTTCAGGAAACTGTGCTGCCAACATTCCGGTTGCAAACAATAACGAATCGCCCGGTAAAAAAGGCATTACCACCAAACCGGTTTCAACAAAAATAATTAAAAACAATATGGCGTAAACCCAAATACCGTAATCTTGCAAGAAAACTTCCAAGTATTGATCAATATGTAATATAAAATCGATTAGTTCCATTATAAAATCTTAAAAAGATACATAAAAAAAAGGCTTTCGCCTTAATTATTCCGTTGGTCCTTCCCATTCGTTCATTCCGCCAACCAAGTTAAAAGTGTTTTCAAAACCTAACTGGTTCATCAATAAACACGTTTGTCCGCTGCGGTTTCCAGAACGGCAATAAACATAATAATTTTTCGATTTATCTAAATTTTCTAAAGCATTTAAAAAATCCTGTCCCTGATAAAAATCATGATGAACTGCTCCTGGAATTGCACCTTCGCTTACTTCATCTTCTGTACGAACATCTAATAAAACAGCGTTTTCATCATTCTGAAAATCGCTCCACCATTGTTCCTGTTGTAAATCCATTGTATAAGAATTTAAATTTTCTTCAAATATAATTAAATCCTTTTAAAATAAAGAAAACATCTTAATTTAGTGGTTTTAAAACTTCAAATAAATGTCTTCACACCATATTGTACGCGACGATCAGGAACCTGCATTAATAATTGCCAATGGCGAAGCTTGTTCTATGGAATTATTGAACCAATTATTGGAATGGAATCCGTTGGTTATTGTGTTAGATAGTGCCATTACGCGCGTTTTGGATTTGGGAATTAAAGTTGATGTGTTGATTGGCGATTTTGACCGTGATTTTGATTACGAATATTACAAGAATTTGCAGTATCCTATTGAAATTGTGAAGTTAGCCGAGCAGGATTCGTACGATATTGACAAGGCGATTAATTATTTGATCAACAGAAGAATACCTGCAGCGAATATTGTTTGGGCAACCGGCAAAAGAATGGATCATACGTTTACAAACATCACCAATCTTATTAAATATCAAGAAGTTATAAAGTTAGTAATGATCGACGATTATTCTAAAATTTTTCCTTTGCAGAAAAATTTCGTGAAATGGTATCCAAAAGAAACTATTTTATCGTTGATTCCTGTTGGAACTGTTGATGGAATTTCGACAAAAAACTTAAAATACGAGCTTAAAAACGATTCATTAATTTTAGGATTTAAACCCGGAAGCAGTAACGAGGTTTTAACGGATGGTTTGGTTGAAATTACTTACAAAAACGGGCATTTAATTTTGATGGAATGTAATGATTAAACTATAAAATCGGCAATTACCAAAGCAGCCATCGCTTCTACAATGGGTACAGCACGAGGAAGAACACAAGCATCGTGCCTGCCTTTTCCTTTAATAACTTCCAATGTTCCTTTCGTGGTTAACATTTCTTGCGGTTGCAACAATGTAGCGACTGGCTTAAAAGCAACATCAAAATAAATATCCATTCCGTTGCTTATTCCGCCTTGAATTCCACCTGAAAAATTGGTTTTGGTAGATCCGTCTTCATTAAAATAATCGTTGTGTTGCGATCCAAACATTTTAGTTCCTTCAAAACCACTACCAAAACTAAAGCCTTTACAGGCGTTGATAGACAACATTGCTTTTGCCAAATTGGCTTCTAACCGATCGAAAACCGGTTCGCCCAAACCAATCGGCACATTTTTTATCACACAAGTTATAACACCTCCAACAGTATCGCCTTTTTTCTTGGCTTCTAAAATAAGTTGTTCCATTTGCTGGGCAATTTCAACATCGGGACAGCGAACATTGTTGGTTTCCGTTAATGATAAATTAAGTTCTGTATATTTTTTATTGACAGAAATTGTTCCAACCGAAGAAACATATGCTGTGATCTCTACAGGTTTAATAATTTGCTTTGCAATGGCACCACCTACAACTCGAGCCGCAGTTTCTCTAGCTGAACTTCTACCACCGCCTCTGTAATCACGGTGTTTGTATTTTTGCTGATACACAAAATCGGCATGACTCGGACGATAAGCATCTTTAAGCAAATTGTAATCATCAGATTTTGAATTGGTATTATTTATTTGAAAAGCAATGGGAGTTCCCAAGGTTTTGCCTTCAAAAATACCTGACAAAAAAATAACTTCATCTGCTTCTTTTCTTTGAGTAACTAATTTCGACTGTCCAGGTTTTCTTCGATCTAATTCCAATTTAACAGCATCTAAATCTAACACCACATTAGACGGACATCCATCGATTATTCCTCCAATTGCCGCTCCGTGCGATTCGCCATACGTTGTTAGTTTAAATTTATTTCCAATTGAATTGCCAGACATATTAATAGTATTTTCTGCAAAATTAATAAAAGCTACCCAAATTAACAGGTAGCTTTTAAATTTAAGTAAACAACAAACAAATTTTTGTTTTTTAGACAAAAACAAATTTTATTCATTAAATATACTTTTATTATAAAAGGCTACCAAGTTAAATTTACTTTTTAACATTATTGTTTGCATTTTAACTAATTTGTAAAGTATTAATAGCTCAATTGCCAATTGATAGGTGTTTTATCTTGTTGAATTAAATAATTATTTGCTTGAGAAAAATGTCTGTTGCCAAACCATTTGCCTTGATTGGCGCTCATGGGTGACGGATGCCCGCTTGATAAAACTAAATGTTTAGATCTGTCTATGTTTTTTCCTTTTTTAAACGCGTGATTTCCCCACAGCATAAAAACCAAACCACTTTTTTCGTTCGATAGAAAACTAATTACATTTTCAGTAAACTGTTCCCAACCTAATTTTTGATGGCTCGCAGCTTGACCTGCTTTAACAGTTAAAACATCATTCAACAATAAGATCCCTTGTTTAGCCCATTCGGTTAAATCGCCATGACCCGGATTATAGAAATTGACATCGGTTTGTAGTTCACCGTAAATATTTCGTAATGATGGTGGTAAACCAATTCCTTTATTCACAGAAAAACTTAAACCATGCGCTTGACCTTGTCCGTGATAAGGATCCTGACCCAGAATAACAACCTTAACTTTATCTAACGGACAATATTTAAATGCGTTGAAAATATATTCTTTTGGTGGATAAATCGTTTCCTTTTCATAATCAGCATCAACTATTTGTTTCAATTTCTGATAATAATCTTTTGATGATTCTAAGGCGATAAATTCTTTCCAGCTATTCATTCTATTCTTTTTTTAAAATTCAAATGTAGCACATATTCCTTTAAATGATAAATTGTTTGTAAATTTGATGTTTGATAGAGTATTTACAAATGAAATTGATTGCGAAAAAAACGCTACAAGATTTAGAATTCAGCACCATATTAGAACAAATAAGCGATTTATGTACCACCGAAATTGGTAAGGAACATGCATTGCTTATAGAACCAATTGATAATAAAGAACAGCTTTTAGAAGAGTTAAAACAAACGTCGGAATACGTATCTTCTTTCAGCAATCAAAACGCCATACCATCGCATTATTTTGATCCTATTAATTACGAATTAAAAATGTTGCGTATCGAAGACAGTTTTTTAGAAGCATCAAGCTTTAAAAAAATAGCTTCTTTGGTTTCAACCACGAACGAATTAATTACTTTTTTAAAGAAATTTCACGAATATTACAGTGCATTATACAATGCTACAACTATAACCCAGCCTAATAAATTGATTCTGCAAAATATTGAGCAGGTTTTAGATAAATACGGCGAAATTAAAGATACTGCATCGGTTGATTTAAAAGCAATTAGACAAAATATTCAGATTGTTCGCGGAAAGATAAATCAGAGTTTTGGTTTTGCATTGCAACAGTATAATTCGGCAGGGTATTTAGATGATATTAAAGAGTCAATTGTAGAAAATCGCAGGGTTTTGGCGGTTTTGGCAATGCATCGTAAAAAAGTAAAAGGTTCGGTTTTGGGTCAGTCTAAAACAGGAAGCATTATTTACATGGAACCCGAAAATACGTTTAAATTTTCAAGGGAATTAAGTAATTTAGAATACGAAGAACGCGAGGAAATCATGCGCATTTTACGTGTTTTAACCAATAGTATTCGTCCGTTTCATGAGGAACTGATTGTTTTCCAGAATCTTTTGGCGCATATTGATATTGTTGCTGCAAAAGCAAAACATGCCGAAAAAATAAACGGAATTCTGCCAACTATTTCAACAGAAAAAAGATTATTTTTTCGCGATGCGTTCCATCCAATTTTGTTATTAAACAATCGAATTAAGGGCAAACAAACATATCCGCAAACCATAGAATTAACTAATAATGAGCGTATTATTGTTATTTCGGGACCAAATGCGGGCGGGAAATCAATTACATTAAAAACAATTGGTTTGTTGCAGTTAATGCTGCAAAGCGGTATGTTGATTCCGGTACACGAACGCAGTGAAACGTTTTTGTTCGATAGAATTTTAACCGATATCGGAGACAATCAATCTATTGAAAATCAATTAAGTACTTATAGTTATCGATTGAAAAACATGAATTATTTTTTGAAGAAATGTAACGATAAAACCTTGTTTTTAATTGATGAATTTGGTACAGGATCCGATCCGGAATTAGGTGGAGCTTTGGCTGAAGTTTTTCTGGAAGAGTTCTATGATCGGGAAGCTTTCGGAATCATCACTACGCATTACACCAACCTGAAAATTCTGGCGAACGAACTGCCGCACGCAACAAATGCCAACATGATGTTCGATGAAAAATCGTTAGAACCCATGTATAAATTGAGTTTAGGGCAAGCTGGAAGTTCTTTTACGTTTGAAGTTGCACAGAAAAACGGAATACCGTATGGATTGATTAATCGGGCGAAAAAGAAAATCGAAACAGATAAGGTCCGTTTTGATAAAACCATTGCAAATCTTCAAAAAGAACGTTCACGTTTAGAGAAAACATCGGAAAATTTAAAAGAAGAAGAAAAACGTGCCCGTGAAGAAAGCAATAAAATGAATAACATCAACACAAAAATTCAAGATAAGTTAGAACGTTATCAGGAATTGTACGATGCGAACCAGCGATTGATCTATTTAGGACAACGTTTTGATGATCTTTCTGAAAAATATTTCAACAATAAAGACAAGAAAACGCTTATTGGCGAATTGCTTAAAACGGTTGAAATTGAAAATTCTAAACGAAAAAAAATTACCATAAAAGAGAAAAAAGTAAAAGAACAGGAAATTTTACAGTTAAAGGTTGATGTAGAACAAAAATTGGAAAAAATTCGAGAAGAAAAGAAAGAGAAAAAAGCTAAAGAACAACAGCAACAACAGGCAAATAAAACAAATTTCGAGTTAAAAGTTGGCGATCGCGTTCGCATGATCGATGGAAAATCGGTTGGAACTATTGATTCAATCGAGAAGAATAAAGCAACAGTAAACTACGGTTTTTTTACATCGAAAGTTGCTTTGGATCAATTAGAAATGGTCGAACGAAAAAAGTAATCAAAAATGATTAGAATTAGTTTAATCTTAATTTATTTATTACTTGTAACTTCATGTAAACAAACTATTCATGAAAATTCTAACCAGGATAAAGTTTATTATGGTAAATTCTTCTATTGCAATGTAGGTGTAACAACAATAAAAAGTATTAATTGTGAAGAGTTTATAGAAAATTTAGAATCGAGTATTTCATATTTTGAAATCTATGAGAGAGAATTTGGAGAAAAGATAACTATTAATATTCACAATCCAGATAGTATTAACTTTAAGCCTAACTATATTGATGTTAGGTATAAATTAGAATTTGATAATAACATTATTTGTGTTGACTATTTTGGTTACTATAGTTTAAATGATAAAATTATGGGTAAGTTTAAAGATTTTAATCTAATCATAGAATACATTAATAAAAACAAAGACAAATCGATTCGTTTAAAAGAATTACCCGATATAATATCTATTGAATAAAAATCAATAAAAAATGAGTATAATTGATAAAATACCATCAAATAAACAGTTGATTCTTTTTGACGGCGTTTGTAATTTTTGCGATGAAACCATTCAAAAAGTCATAAAAGCAGATAAAAATAATGTTTTTGTTTTTGCATCGTTACAGTCCGATTTTGGTAAAGAAATCATTAAATACATTGGCGTAAATCCGTCGGTAGATTCTATCATTCTATATAATCCGGGTGTGGCATATTATACCGAAAGCGATGCTGCCATAGAAATTGCTAAACAGTTAAACGGTTTCTATCCGTTGTTGCAAATTGGTAAAATAGTTCCAAAAAGTTTGCGTAATTCGGTGTATCGCTATGTTGCCAAAAATCGTTATAAATGGTACGGTAAAAAAGACGAATGTATGATTCCGTCTGCCGAAGTCCGCTCAAAATTTTTATCATAAATAAAACAAATAATTTCATCAAACGTACAGCAATCTGTATATTTGTGCTTTAAAAAACAAATCAATGCAAATATCATATAACTGGTTAAAGCAGTTTATCAAATTAGATATCGCTCCGGAAGAAACAGCCGAAATTTTAACGAATTTAGGATTGGAAGTAGAAGGTATCAACGCTTACGAAAGTTTAAAAGGTGGGTTAAAAGGTGTTGTTGTTGGTCATGTAATTTCGTGCGAACAACATCCGAATGCAGACAAACTTCGTATCACAAAAGTTGATTTAGGCAATGGTGAACCACCTGTACAAATTGTTTGTGGCGCACCAAATGTGGCTGCGGGGCAAAAAGTACCGGTTGCAACTATTGGCACTGTTTTGACTGATAAAGAAGGTAATGATTTTGTTATTAAAAAGGGTAAAATTCGTGGCGAAGAAAGTTTCGGAATGATTTGTGCCGAAGACGAATTAGGTCTAGGCGAAGGTCATGATGGAATTATGATTTTAGATGATAAATTTAAACCAGGTACGCCAGCTGCCGAAGTTTTTGAAGTATATACTGATACCGTTTTTGAAATTGGTTTAACGCCAAACCGTGCCGATGCTATGAGTCATTGGGGTGTTGCGCGTGATTTGCGTGCAGGTTTAATTCAAAACAAACCGCAAAATACTTATTCTGAATTAATTACACCAAGTATAAGCAAGTTTAAGGTTGAAAAACGCACCTTGAAGTACGATATTATTGTTGAAGACAGCAAATTGGCACCGCATTATGCGGGTGTAACCATTTCGGGTATCGAAGTGAAACCTTCGCCGGCTTGGTTGCAAAATTCGTTAAAAGCAATTGGTATCACTCCAAAAAATAATATTGTTGATGCGACTAATTACGTGTTACACGAATTGGGTCAGCCATTGCACGCTTTCGATGCATCGCGCATTAAAGGAAACAAGATTATCGTAAAAAATGCTACAGAAGGCACAAAATTTACAACATTAGATGGTGTTGAACGTACGTTGCATGCAGAAGACATTGTCATTTGCGATGAAAACCAACCGCTTTGTTTGGCAGGTGTTTTAGGCGGATTAAATTCTGGAGTCAGCGAATACACAACAGCTATATTTTTAGAAAGTGCGTATTTTAATCCGGTAAGCATTCGTAAAACGGCGAAAGCTCATGGTATTTCTACCGATGCATCGTTCCGTTTTGAAAGAGGTATCGATCCAAGCATTACCACATACGCTTTAAAACATGCCGCTATATTAATTACTGATATTGCTGGCGGTGAAATTACGTCTGACATTACTGATCTGTATCCAAAGAAAATAGAAGATTTCTCTGTATTCTTAAACTACAGCAACGTCAACAAGATTTTAGGAGAGAATATTCCAAACGAAACAATCAAGAAAATTTTGGTTTCGTTAGACATTAAAGTTACGAATATTACCGATAAAGGTTTAGGATTGTCGATTCCGCCTTACCGTGTTGATGTGCAGCGTGAGATCGATGTTATTGAGGAAATTCTTCGTGTGTATGGTTTCAACAACATAAAAGTTGGATCTAAAATTAACGCAACAATTGCTTACGGATCTAAAACCGACGATCATAAAGTGCAAAATATTGCAGCAGATCAGTTGGTAAGTCAAGGTTTTTACGAAACAATGTCGAATTCGTTAACAACCACAGCTTATTCAGATTTAATTGCTGATATCAATAAAAACCAGCAGGTTGCCATTTTAAATCCGTTAAGTCAGGATTTATCAATCATGCGTCAAACCTTGCTTTTTGGTGGGTTAGAATCGATTGCTTACAACATCAACCGTAAAAAAGCCGACTTAAAGTATTTTGAATTTGGTAAAACCTACGCCAAAACGTTGTCTGGTTACGAAGAATACAAACATTTGGTTTTATTTGCAACAGGAAACAGTAACGGTATCAATTGGAATACACCTGCAACATCTGTTGATTTCTTTTTGTTTAAAGGATATATCGATGCATTATTGCTTCGTTTAGGACTTAAAAATATTGAAACAAGACCTAATGAAAGTGATGTTTTTTCTGAAGGAATCACCTATTATTTAGGCGACAGAAAAGTAGTTGCGTTTGGTAATGTAAAGAAATCGATCTTGAAACATTTCGATATTAAACAAGATGTTTTTTATGCCGATTTTAATTGGAATACGATTTTAAACGTAGTTTCGAGCAAAATTAAATTTGCAGAAATTTCTAAATATCCAGTTGTAAAACGCGATTTGGCATTATTGATAAAGAATGAAGTTTCGTTTGCAGATGTTTATAAAATTGTAAAACAGGTTGATAAAAACTTGATTTCTGATGTTTCTTTGTTCGATGTCTATCAAGGCGATAAATTACCTGAAGGAACTAAATCTTATGCAATCAGCATGAAGTTACAAGACAAAGACAAAACCTTAACCGATGCACAGATTGATAAAATAATGAGTAAAATTCAAAACCAGTTACAGACAGAAGTTGGTGCAGAGTTGAGATAAACAAAAAATCCCGAAATTTTCACTTCGGGATTTTTTTTACATCTTTTTGAAAATTAAATTCGATTTAAAATCTAAATCAATATCCTTTATTACTACTCCACCTTTTGAATCAAATCTAGTAAAGTTATAATCCTGTATTTCTTCTGAAGCTTTTAATTCACTCACAAAATTTTTGCCTTCGTTATTTGTATTGAAAGTTATTGAAACTTTTTCTTGTTTGTAGATCCAGTTTTTTTCGAACATAAACTTCCCGTTTCTTGACTGGCTATGATCAATTACATAAGGTTTCAAAAGCACAAATTCCATTTTCTTTAAATTGAAATTTTTATCGTACAGAAAATATCCTTCGTAAAACTGTTCCGAATAAAATTCAATTACATAATCACCTGCTTTTGTTTTAGATCGTGAAAAGGTATAATCTTTAAAATTGTTAAAAAAATCTAATTCGGGTACATTTACATACTTTCTTATAACCACTTCGGTAAGCCAGTACATTGGTGAATCGTTCCCTGAATAGCGGTTAAAAAACAAGGTATCCATTGCCATTTTATTTCTTGAATCCTTAACAATGCTTTTGTTAATTTTTTTGCTTTTCAGGTTAATGTTCACATCAAACACTGTTTCAGAATTCAGCAATTGAGCCGTATCATTAATCGTTGCCTGATGCGATACCAAGTAATTGTAATTGTTATCGGCATAATTATTATACATTTGGTTACGTACTTTTTTAATGATATCAATAATGCTGCTGCGCGACAATTTATCAATCACCAATTCTTCCAAATCGGTATCGTCAATCTGTGCCTGTACATTCCATGAATTAAAAAAAAGTAATCCAAAAAGTATAAAAAGGTATTTCTTCATTAGTATAATGTTGCTGTGCAAATTTAATGTAATAATAATCTAAACGAAAATATTACATTATAATATACAACTAACGTACCACTTTTTAGGTATTTATTTTAAATTGAACGGATAACGGTTTACAATGTTTGTATTATAGTACGATCCTTTTGATTTTGCAGTTGAAAATTCCTCCCAGACAGTTATAGGTACATTTGCATGAATATACTCTTCTGCACGCGTTGTGTAAATAATCAAATACCCTTCTTTTTCGTTGCAGCTGTAAAATTCAATACGCTTAATCCAAGAACTTTCGGGAGTTGACTGAATTTTTTTAATAGGATAATTCGCTTTTGTAATATCCTTGCGGGCTTCTATAAATGTGCTGTAAGTTCCAGAAAGTTCCTGACAGTCGATTTTGCCTTTACAGGCTAGTAAAGAAGCAGTTCCAAAAATTATAAGTAACGTTTTTTTCATAACACATATATTTATTATAATTTCAAATAAATATAGTGATTTATTTTTTTATTATGAATATTTTAACATTAAACCAAATGAATTCCGTCGTCTTTAATTAAAATTTTCTTCTCTTTATATAAAACTCCGATTGTTTGTTTAAACGTTTTCTTGCTCATTTCCAAAACCGTTTTAATTTCATCGGGATGACTTTTATCGTTCAAACCAAGAAAACCGTTGTTCATTTCCAATTCGGTCAGAATTTTTGTAACACTATCTGATACTTTTTCAAAGCCGATTTTATTTCTTGAAACGTCTATTTTTCCATCGGGTCTTATGTTCTTAATGTATCCAATAATACGGTCACCGGTTCTAAAATCTTCAAAAGTCTCATTCTGATACATCAATCCTTTATGTTTTTCGTTGATGATTACATTAATTCCTGCATCTGTAATGTGCGAAACAATTAAATCAACCTCTTCCCCTACTTCAACTGTAACTTCTGAGTTATCTAAAAATTGATTTAATTTCGATGATCCAACCAAACGGTTCGTTTTATCATCAAGCCTCATATAAATCATGTAATAATTACCGGCAACCATTGGGCGTGCTTGTTCTCTGAACGGAACAAACAAATCTTTTTCTAAACCCCAATCCATAAAAGCGCCGTAATCATTAATGTAGTTCACTTTTAAAAGAGCAAATTCGTTTAAAAAAATGTACGGTTCAAGCGTTGTAGCAACCGGTCGTTCCTCATGATCCAAATAAACAAAAACTTCTATATCGTCTCCAATTTCAAAATTTTCGGGCAGATATTTTTTAGGCAAAAGCACATCTTCGTTTCCATCGGTTAAATACAGCCCAACATTTGTTCTTCTTGCAATTTTTAACGTATTGAAGTTTCCTATTGATATCATAATTACATTTTTTACAAAAGTACAAACAAAAAAGTTGTTATTAGATTTTATGATAATTTTTAAAGCTGTTAAACCAAAAATTATTAACTTACAGATAAAATTACAAACTATGAAAAAAATGTATCATTACGCTACCGTTGAAAAAGCGTTGGAAGAATTAAAAGACAAAGGATTTTCTGTTGATTTTAATGTAGAAGAAAAACAAATTTTAGCATCGCCAAACAGTTTTGGAATTGTGGAAATCTACCGATACGAAGGCATGAGCGATCCTGATGATGAAGCTACCGTTTACGGAATTGAAAACTTTACAACTGGTGAACGAGGCGTTTTTGTTGCCGGAAATTTATCTTTTGCTGAAAGCGATGTAGCTAAAATTTTACTGAAGTTGGAAATTGACGATAGAAAAAATGAAGATTTTTAGTCTTCATTTTTTTATGGTTTTATTTCTAAATCGAACGTTTTAATTAAAAGAACCAATGCCGGATTCAATTCTTTAAGATAATCTAACTTATCGTGAATGGTGTATGCTTTTTTAATTTCGGTTTGTTCGTTGACCCTAACATCAATTTTTAAATGATAATTGTTTAGTTTTTTATGAATGAACGAAACCAGATCGTACAAATTTTCTTCAAAAGTTAATTTACTGCCCGTGTTAGGAAATTCAACAGTTAAAATATTTTCATTTAGAGTCAAATTTGCCATGTTCATAGTTGAAGACATAAGCATTCTGCCGGTTGTGTAGTATTGGTTTGAACAAAAATCCCAATGTTGCTTAAGCTCTTCAAACGTAAAATGATCGTTCGGTAAATCTTCTTGATTGATCTGAATTGGATTTATAGAAGCCTCTAACTCTCTTTTTTTCTTGATGCTTTTTAATGAAAGTGCAGAAATCTGATGCTCGCCCGTTTCTTTTGATAAGATAATTTTCTGCGTATTTAAATCTTCTATATTTGAATTTACAGAAACATCTTCAACATCTTTTTTCTCTTTGACAATAACAGCTTTAGGCTCTTCAACCACAATGGAATGACTGCTGTTTTTACTTACATTTATAAAGAATGCTGCCGGAATCAGTTCTGATTTAAATTTTTTTTTTTTCAGGGTGCGTAAGCGTTGCCAACTGCATTAAACACAATTCTACCAACAAACGCTGGTTTACCGATGTTTTATATTTTAAATCGCACGCATTGGCAATATTAATTGCTTCGATCAATATTTCTTGAGAGATTTTTTGTGCCTGCTGATAAAACAAATTCTTGTTTTCATCGCTAACATCTAACAAAATAAGCGTTTGTGGATTTCTGCAAACCAACAAATTTCTAAAATGCGATGCCAAACCTGTTACAAAATGATTTCCATCGAAACCTTTAGCCAAAATTCCATCGAATGCCAACAATAAGTTCGGAATATCGTTTGAAATAATTAAATCGGTAACCTTTAAATAATAATCGTAATCTAAGACATTGAGATTTTCTGCAACAGCTTGCCTAGTTAAATTGGTTCCACAGAACGATACAACTCGGTCAAAAATAGAAAGCGCATCACGCATAGCTCCATCTGCTTTTTGAGCAATAATCTGCAAAGCATCATCTTCAAAAGTAATATTCTGGCTAACAGCAACTTCCTTTAAGTATTCTTTTGCATCGTTAACGGTAATTCGCTTAAAATCAAATATCTGACAACGAGATAATATGGTTGGAATAATCTTATGTTTTTCTGTTGTTGCCAAAATAAAAATGGCATGTTTTGGCGGTTCTTCCAACGTTTTCAAGAATGCATTAAAAGCTGCCGATGACAACATGTGCACCTCATCTATAATATACACTTTATAGATTCCCGTTTGTGGTGGTATACGAACTTGGTCAATTAAATTACGGATATCTTCCACCGAGTTATTCGAAGCCGCATCTAATTCAAACACATTAAAAGCAAAATCTTCATTAGGATCATCGTAACCGATCTGGTTAATTTTTCGAGCCAAAATACGTGCACAAGTAGTTTTACCAACTCCGCGCGGACCGGTAAATAATAATGCCTGAGCCAAATGATTGTTCTCTATGGCATTAACTAACGTGCTTGTAATTGTTTGCTGACCAACAACGTCTTTAAAAGTTTGCGGACGGTATTTTCGTGCCGATACAATGAATTGTTCCATGAATGTATTGCTTATTGCAAATATACCAAAAATGTTTGATTAATTTTCTTCGGGATAATAACCAGAATCGCCTAATTTGTTTTTCCACTTGGTTTTTACCTGATCCATTTTAAGATTTCGGGCTGCTGGGCGGTAATCAATTCTGCCTTCGGCAGCCAGTTCCTGTATCAACATTTCTATGTAAAAATCCTCTAGAACATCGGCAGGTTCGTACTTTGTCTTTAAATTAATATCGAACAATTTAGCTGCTTGCTGGTTCCAAAATGCAGACCAGCCGCTTTTTAAATCTTTAACCAATTCAAACGTACTTTTATTTGTTTGGCGGTTGATTAGTTTAACCAAAATTTGTCCGTCTTTACGCGAAAGTTTTTTCAAAGGTTCTTCGAACTGATCTTTCAGGTATTTTTCTGTTTGCCTTACGTACTTTCTTTTTTGCGAATTTGATTCCATCTTCGCCATATTTTCATTTAAAGACGTTAAGTTGTCGCTGGTTTTAACGGCATATCCGTAAACCCGCAAAATTCTTCTTTTTAAAACATTCTGTATCTTAATGCGTTCTAATTCTTCCTTCGAAAAATTAATATGTAATTCAGGCAGTAAAAATTCTTTTTCAATCTCACCGTCGTCTAAAACATTTGTCCGCAAAGAATCGGCATATTTCTCCCAATCATGTACTTGTGCATTGATTTGTAATGCAAAAAAAGAAAAAAATATTATTAAAAATTTTTTCATTGTTAAGCGTGTAATTTTAAAGTAAATATAGAACAAAATTATTAGTAAATTCGTTTAAAATTTTTACAAAAATTATGACTGCAAAAACTATACTAAACAATGATTCGTTGACCTTTTTAGAACGTTATTTAAACAACGCATCACCAACAGGTTTTGAAAAAGAAGGACAAAAATTATGGATGGATTACATAAAACCTTATGTGGATACGGTTTTTACAGATACTTACGGAACCTGCGTTGGTGTGATAAATCCAGATGCGGAATTTAAAGTGGTTATTGAAGGACATGCAGACGAAATTTCGTGGTATGTGAACTATATTGCAGAAGACGGAATGATTTACGTGATTAGAAACGGCGGCAGCGACCAAATGATTGCGCCTTCAAAACGAGTTAATATTCACACAAAAAACGGAATTGTTAAAGGTGTTTTCGGCTGGCCGGCAATTCACACCAGATTACGTGCTGGGAAAGACGAGCCGACACCAAAAATTGAAAATATTTTTATTGATTGCGGATGCGAATCAAAAGCCGAAGTAGAAGCTTTGGGAATTCATGTGGGTTGTGTTATTACCTATCCTGACAGTTTTGAAATTTTGAACGATAATAAGTTTGTGTGTCGTGCATTAGATAACCGTATGGGTGGATTTATGATTGCAGAAGTTGCGCGTTTACTGAAAGAAAACAACAAAAAATTGCCTTTTGGTTTGTACATAACCAATTCGGTTCAGGAAGAAGTTGGTTTACGCGGTGCCGAAATGATCACGCAAAGTATTAAACCGAACATTGCAATTGTTACCGATGTTTGTCATGACAGCACAACACCAATGATCGACAAAAAGATTGAAGGCGAAACTAAAATTGGATCTGGTCCGGTAATTACCTACGCACCTGCAGTTCAAAATAATTTACGCAATTTAATTATTGATACAGCCGAAAAGAACAGTATTCCTTTTCAAAGGTTAGCATCTTCTCGCGTTACGGGAACAGATACCGATGCTTTTGCTTACAGTAACGGCGGTGTAGCATCAGCTTTGATTTCATTACCTTTAAGATACATGCACACAACCGTTGAAATGGTTCATAAAAATGATGTGGAAAATGTAATTAAGTTAATTTACGAAACTTTGTTAAATATAGAAAATAACCACGATTTTAGTTATTTTAGGTAAAGTTCAAGTTTTAGTTAAGTTTGAACTGACTCTTAGTACATTATCTAAAAAATATTAAACCAATAATATTCAGTTATTTACCTTTTTGCCACAGATACACGATATAATATTATAGATTAAACCTACTAATAATAAAATTTCCACAGGTTCTTGAACACTTAAAAGAAGGTGTCTAAAAAGGTCACCTTCTTTTGTTTATAACGAATTTTTTATAATATCTATTTTTATTAAGCAGCGAGAAGTTCAAGACTTCTCATTTGTTTGATTTTAGTGTCCACACCAGATTTGCAACTAATTTTT
>NZ_FOVI01000024.1 GCF_900115115.1 Paenimyroides ummariense | reverse complement strand
ACGTAGCGAGTTAGGCGTAAAACGAACACTTGATGAATTTGGAATACCACGAAGTACGTTTTACAAATGGTATAACAATTATCTTAAAGCAGGTTATGAAGGTTTAAAACCAACTAAAAGGCTAACTAACAGACAATGGAACAGTATACCGGAAGATCAGAAAAATCTTGTAGTTGCATTAGCTTTGGAACATACAGAATTGTCCGCACGTGAACTGGCATATAAAATCACCGATGAACAAGGTATCTATATTTCAGAGTCAAGCGTGTACCGCATCCTAAAGCAACGCGGGTTAATTGCAGCGCCAAATCATATTTTAATTGCTGCATCAAATGAATTTAAGGATAAAACCCAATTTGTTCACCAAATGTGGCAGACCGATTTTACTTATTTTAAAATCATAGGCTGGGGCTGGTATTATTTAAGCACTATTTTAGATGATTACAGCAGATACATTATTCATTGGGAGCTATGTGATTCAATGAAGGCTGATGATGTAAAAAGAACCGTGGATGCTGCAATTGCAAAAGCACGTTTAAAGACAAAGCGAAAACCAAAACTCTTATCAGACAACGGACCTTGTTACGTATCTAACGATCTAAAAAAATATCTGAAAGAAGATCTGGGTATGAAACAGGTTCACGGAAAACCCATGCATCCGCAGACCCAAGGTAAAATTGAACGCTATCACAGAACAATGAAAAATGTGGTAAAACTCAATCATTTTTATCATCCGGAAGAATTAATCGATGCTTTAAGTGATTTTGTTAATCATTACAATAACAACAGGTATCACGAATCTTTAGAAAATCTGACTCCCGCAGATGTATATCATGGAAGATCTGATAAAATATTAGAAAAAAGAAATGAAATAAAAAACAGCACAATTCAGAAAAGAAGACAATTGTACAACCAACAAAAATTAATAAATTTATAAACTAAACACTAAATTAGTTTCTATCTTTAACTGTCTAATTTACTTTGAAGACGTACAGGTAATGAGAGATATCACGTTATTTCACTATCGCTTAGAATCTTACTGATACTATTAAAAGATAATTCTTCAGATATTACAATCAAACCAAATTTAAAATTAATTTATCACTGTTAACCATTAATTATCACTACCTTGTATAGTGTTTTTAGATCTTCTAAAAGTAGCAATAATAACAATATCAACAATGATAATATGAATACAGAAGCAGACGGTAAGGATAGCGGTTTAGAAGAACTTCAGCAACTTACAGAACTTTTATATATTTCGTATCTTTTAAGTCTTAAAGCTGCTGAAAATATTCAAGTACAGAAAAAAGAATCTTTAACTTTTCAGCTTCGGAACATCAAGAAATTTCTGATACAAATTCAGGAGCTGCAGAAACGTTTAGAGATAAAGTGCCAAATTAGTTAAGGCACCAGTACCTATTAGCTTATAACGAGTACTTGCAGGCATCTATAAAATAACATTTTATTTATTTTTTTATAATGTAAATAAAAAAAAAATTTACTTGCCCCTTGCTTAAATTGAAGTTTACTTATAAAAAAGAGGTTGCAAGTTTTTACGGATGTCTTTTACAAAACTCTCTGCTGATTTCTTTTTTGGTGTTGCCATAATTAAAGTTACATTTTTTATGAAAACACTCCTTTAGTTTTTCTTACAAAATGTCTACCTTTTGCTGACGATTTACAAACTATAATTTTTGCAGTATTTTGTAAATTATTTCCCTTGTACCCATTCCACTTATATCATCAACATGAACCTCATTCTTATCGTTATAGACATATTTTAACTCGCCTGACCGGTTATAAAACCTTACCAGTAACATATCGAATTTTTCAAATAAGCCCAAATCTGTAAATTTATCCAATATTGATTTATTATGATGTTCCGTATTTCCCAACCCGGTCATATCGAACCTATAGTGTTGATTTTTTTTAAAATCTTCAGAATAGCGCAAACTATTTAATATAATTTCTTCAAAGCTCAGTTTTTCATTAATATATTCAAAAACCTGCTCTTTAGTTTTTTGTTTCAATTCTTTTAAAGTTATATCGTTTTGCATAAAATATGTTTTAAAGTATTAATTCTATTATATCATTAAAAAAAGCGGGTGATTACCCGCTTTTTTTATTCCAATATTTGTTTGACTTTTAACAAACTATTTCTGATGTTTGTTAATCATGTCAATAACCTCTGACCTTCTTTTATTAATACGTTTTTCAATACGGTTTAATAACTCATCTTCCTTACCGGGTTCAAATTTTAAGTCAGCGTCTGTCAATTGTGAAAATTGTTCTTTTAACTTTTTTGACGATTCATCCCAATTTGTAATTTTGAAACCTTGTTTTGGAGTATTTTCCATAATTAAAATATTTAATACAACATAATTGTTATATATGTAAATGTAGGGCTATATTAATGTAACAATCACAACAGTATGTTAATTAATTAAAAATCAGAAAAATAAAAACAAAAATTACAGTTTTGGTATATACAACCTGATTTAGTGCTAGACGGTATACAAGTTAGACAGGCATTTGCAGGGCGATATTTTGATGCTTCGGCGAGCTCAGTGACCATACTTCGACTCTTCGACTAACTCAGCAACCTCCGCCCTCCTACTCCTTTGCATCCTTCTAATTGCTATTGTTGTGATTCGGCATCGATCAGCAAAGAAAAAATATGAGCATCCATACTATCTTCAGCATCTTGAAACAATAAAAACGTTTATTGAAGAAGTAAACAGTTTAAACGATTATGTTACCTGAGTAGCGCGAGACGGTATTAAAAGCCGATATGCATTGGTAGGGCGGGATGCAATTAGATAAAAACCATAGCGCCTTTGCTTTACCTTGCGTTCGGCTTCTTCCCACTTAAACCAAAACGGAACTACGATGCAGTTGAAAGATTTTCCTGAAACTTGTCACATTCCTATCTTTGAAATTGTTTAACTCTAAAAATCAAACAATGAACGATTTAAACATATTGAGAAAAAAACTATTTCCTTATGCTTATAACATCTTGGGAAATATAGACGATTGTCAGGACGTAATTCAGGAGGTCCTGATAAAATTCAACGAAAAAGAGGTCAGTTCAATTTCTAATCCAAATGCGTATCTGATAAAATCGGTCATCAACCAAGCCATAAACCTAAAAAAGAAAAATGACAGAGAAAGGCAGCAAAAAATAAGATTGCCTGAACCAATAGTTACCAATCAAAGCGAAAGTACGATTGAACTAGACGAGATACTCAATTATTCAATACTTGTTTTACTTGATACTTTGAACACAAAAGAAAGGGCAGTATTTCTGCTGAAAGAAGCATTTGATTACGAACACGTTGAGATTGCTGAAATATTAGAAATTTCGACAGAAAATTCACGACAAATACTCACAAGAGCAAAGAAGAAACTGAAGTTACGGAAACCAGAAATCACAAGTTCGTCCGCAAAAGACCGGAAATATATCGAAAAATATGTGTGCGCAATCCGTAAAGGCGATGTTAAAACATTGGAGCAAATGCTGTCTGATGAAGTGCAGGTTTTGGCAGATGCAGGAAATAAATTACAGGCTATTGCTGAACTGACTTCGGGAATTGAGAATACAATTAAACTGATGACCTACGTTTATGAAAATAATCAAAAAGACCTTGAAATTAAAATAGAAGAAGTTAACCATCAGTCTGCATTACTGTTTTACAAAGGTACAACTTTGATAAACTGCCAAATATTTGAGCTAAACGCAGAAGGGAAAATTACAAGTATTTTTTCTGTAGTTGACCCCGACAAACTGATGAAAATTTAAAAACTTATATACTTTTCTGTCACGTTCCGCAACTTGAAATTGTCTTACAAGCAATAAATAAATTTTACAGACATGAAAGAATTTGTATTGATCTTTAGATTAAAAGACATTTCCGATTTCAGACCAACACCTGAACAAATGCAGGAACGTATGTATTGGTTAACAGAAATTGCTTCACAAGGCAAACTGGTGGACAAAGGCAACACTGTATTGCCATTTGCAGGAAGTGCAAAAATCATACATTCCGACAAGGAAGTTACAGACGGAGTTTATGCCGAAAATAAAGAATTTGTTAGCGGTTATGTTGTGGTAAAGGCCGAAACTATTGATGAAGCAGTAGAAACCGCAAAAGCTAATCCGATCTTTCATCAAGCAGGCGGAAGCATTGAAGTTAGAGAAGTTTTAAAAAGGGATTAAAACTTAAGAAAACAAAGAAGAAACCGCCTACGTTGTGAGGCGGCTTCTTTTCATTATCTTAAAAAAACTTGATAACATCTATATAAATTTGACCAATTAAAATCAACCCGTGCAAACAACCATACTTCGATGTTTCGATAAACTCAGCAACCACGGGCTCAGTGACGGGGGAATGGTGAAATTAGGTAATTGGGAATTAGGTAATTGTTGAGTCGGTGATGTGTTGAACGTTGAATTGATTATTTGTGATAGGGATATCTGGCTTTGTGATCTCCATTGCACTAAGATATATATTCCGGATTTCTGTTCTTTTATGACTAAAAGAACCAAAAGTCTTTTTTTTGCGGTCAAGTTTTTAGCGGTCAAAATCTTGTTTGTTGTCTAGCCCATCGCGGTTCGACACTTCGGCAAACTCAGTGACTACAAGCTCACCGACCTACCGATGTGTCTTAACGACAGCTGCACTGTTTTGAGTCTCGCTTAAAGCTTTAATATCGCTTTAGATTCGTGTGAGTTGATTATTATGTTTTTTGATTTTGACAATTCTTCGTATTTCTTTTCATACTCTTAAAGATAAAGAGCACTAGAATTGTGTCTTAACAAAGTTAGCAACTCCAGACATTTAGATGTCTCAGTTTTGGACATTTTATGTGTTTTTTCTTCTTAAGAATTTGTAAATATTTTTCAACTACTAAATTATAAAAAAGCCAATGCTTATAACATTGATTTTTTGAGTCGCTTTGTAGTTTTCATAGATGCAAAACAAAAGACCGCTCCATACTTTTAAATTTGTGCGATACCTTTTGCATATCCTTTCCAACTTTCTCATTTAATTATTTTCACAATTTTAAATAGCATCAAGTTGCAAAACTAAATTAAATAACAGAAGTTTACCTCTCCAAAAAATCCCCCAAATCATCCTCTTTCCCTAATCCAAACTTCTGTTTCAGACGGTATTTAAACATACGGACACTTTGTGGTTCTACGTGCAAAGCCTGAGCAATTTGCTTGGTGCTCATTTTCAGGTAGAGATAGGTGCAGTATTTCAGATCAAGTGGTGTTAATTTCTGAATTGCTTTCTCATTCAATCGGCTAAAGAAATCAGGATGTAGCTCCTGTATCTGCATTTTGATGTCTTCATAATCTGTCTGTAGGAGCATTTCTTCCTTAATGAGTTTCTGGATATGATTTGCTTCACCGTTATTTATTTTATCCTGAATCTGTTTAAGCGTGTCGTTTTTTCTGTCAATTATCAGGGAATTTGTCAAGGCTTCTTTTTCCAATTGCTGCCGCCTTAAATCCAGTAATTCCTGTTCGGCTTTCAATCTCGCTTGTTCTTCTTTTTCCAACTTAAGCTGCATAGTAGCCTGCTGTGCCTGATCTTCTTTTTCCTGAGCCAATTTTTTTTCACGTTCTATGGAATATCGCAGGCGGAAATGGTAAGATACGAACATAAACAGGAGTCCGAATAACAGCGCAATCGCAATTCCCCCGTAGAGATAATTTTGCCGCTTCCTGAAATTTTCTCGTTCGGTCAAAAGTTCTAGTTCACGGTCTTTTTTTTCGGTTTCATACTGCACCTCTAATTTCTGTGCATTGAAAAGTTGTTGTTCGTTGAACGATTTTTTTAATAAATCTTCTGCCCGTTGCTGATAAGTTAATGCTGATTTATAATCTTGTTTTTTGAGAGCAATATCTGCTAAATCACGATTGATGGCATATTCTAACCTAAAATGGTTTCCGCTGGCACTCATTAATCTGTTAAGTCCCTGCAAAAGATATTGTTTGGCAAGCCCCCAATCTTCTTTTTGTTTTGCAAATCCACTTTTAATGCCAAATATATTACCCCATTTATCAGCAAAAATTTCATTATTATCCAGTTTTTGTTCTGCTAGTTTAAGGTATTCAAATGCTTTTTGCTCTCTATATTCCAAAGATTCAACGGAATGATCTAAGTAATAATTTGCCAAATTAATACACGTAATCACGTATGTATTAACACTTAGTTTATCCGGCTGCTTTTCCAATAAAGCAAAAGACTTATTCAAATAATGATAACTGCTGTCTAAAAGGTTTCGCTCTTTACTTTTTTTGTACCTTGTCAGGTACATACTTGAAATACCGTTGTTTACATTCGTCTGTAAGTTGATGTTGTTTGCTTTGATAGCACAGTATCGAGCCTGATGTATATAATGTTTCATCTTTTCGCTGTTGTCCCATTTGCTGTAAGCACCATACAGCAAATAATTCAGATGGTATTTGGTAGAAAGGTCGTCCTCATTGTCTTCCAACTGTTTTAGTCCGTAAAGAGCATCCTTTACAACTGCATCCGGCAGATTAAGTGCATTATTCAGGAATGCTTTAGCTCTGTACGCCACGGCTAAAGATGTTTTTTTCTTCGACTTCTCTGCATTTTCCAAGCTTAAATCAATGAGTCTTTTAGAAAGTAGAAGACTGTCCATCGAAGTATATATGCTACTTTGGTAAGCATAGAGATAAGCTAAATCAGCGGGTGAAGTAGTGGACTTAATGCTGGCATCCAAAATCTTAATGGCTTCTTTTTGCTGGTTGTGCAATTGAAGATTGTCCAGTTTATCCAAAATTTTTTGGGTATTGGAATTGATGTGCTGAGCACTAAGCCTTGCACATACCAGAAGAGCAAATATTGAATATAAAATATATTTAAATCTCATACAATTTCTATATACATACTCCTACAAAGTAATAAAAAAAATGTATCACATCCCAATCAGGCACCATTAAAACTGATTGAGATTTTATTTTCAATATCCTGAAAACAAACTAATTAAATCACTTGTAGATGCTTTGTATATACACTTCAAAAAAGTGTAGATGGTTTGTTAAGCAAAATAGAACATCAATTCTTAAGAATCTTTCGATCTTTGTTTAAGAAAAATTGAAAAAATTATGACACCGAAAGTACTATCTATTTTAAGTTACCTTGGAATTTTATGGCTCATTGTTTTTTTGGGGAAAAGACAAGCGAAACGATCTTAGCAAATACCATTTAAAGCAAGGTTTAGGACTATTCATCACTACTGTTATTTTTAACGTTTGCGCAGGAATACTATTATCCATAGTGCAATCGCTTACATTTGTTATGGGTGTCATCGGTTTGGTTTTTCTTATACTTATGATATTGGGTATCATAACAGCAGCCAATGAAGTGAAAAAACCATTGCCAATAATCAGTAAATTATTTGAAGACAAATTTAATTTTATCATGTAATAGTCGTTTCGAAAAATATCATAACAACTACAAATAATATAAAAATGCCACATCTGCTCTATATAATGTTTTATTGCGTTTATTCAACGGCAGTGTTTGGACAAGCTAATCCCGAAAACCAAAAATTTGCCGTCGAGAAAGAGCGTGTAGTTGACAATGAAAAGATTTTTACCGATAAAGAGATAAAACAATTAGATAGTATTGTAAATGACTGCTGGGAGAAAGGAATTGCTGAAATAGCCATTGTAACTATTGATAAACGCCATACTGACAAAGCGCATTTTAACCAATATGTATTTAATAATTTGACAGGATATGCCCAGGGAGCGTATGGAAAAAACAATGGAATAGTCATCGCTATATCCAGACAACTCCGTAAAATACGTATCCAAAATGGCTACGGTACAGATAAACTCATGAGCGATGAAGCCACAAAAAAGATCATTGACGAATATTTTAGACCCGAATTCCAAAAAAATAACTATTTCGAAGGCACATGGAACGGTCTCAGTGCCATCATCAGTTATGTAGAAAAGAAAATACAGCAATACGAATATAGTGACGTATCGTCTATTTTCCGTCCTTCGCTGTTTCAAAAGATCAGTGGATTTGTACTGGAAAACGGAACTCCAAAAACTTTCCGCAATCTTGATAGTGATAATCCGTCATACAATTTCACATCACTCGACGTGTTTCTCGGTCCGGCAAGGAAAAATGCTTTTGTTTTGAAAGATTTTTTGGAAACCGATTACTATGAAATGACTATCCGGGATAATGATGGCAAACATTACCAGTTTATCTGTTTTGATGAGCATGTGCCTGAGCAGACATTTATAAAAAAGAATATGCAAGTCCATCGGGTATATTGGCTTAAACCGGGAAATCGATTGATTTCTAAGGATGTATGGCCTTTGCTCTATCAGATAGAGGATGAAATGACTCAGAATTCAGCAAGTTCCAATGCTAAAAAGTTCACTGATTACGATTGGCAACTAAAGCAGGAATTCCATCCGATGGAACGCATATACACGAACGTTGGTCGTAATGAAACCATTGCGTTCATTGAAAGCAACTTTTTTATCAACGGAGAAAAGAAAGGTACTTTTGAGATCAACGAAAATAAACGAATATTATCCATTTTGATGGATGAAAAACAACGTCCCTCATTCGCCATTTTTAAAATGGAAGACCGCTATTATTATCATTACCATTTCAATAAAACCGAACGGAAACTCTATCTGATTCCATTGGATGAAAAAGAAGGTCATGATCTTATTTCGGTAGAGGGATCCACACTTGTATTTGAAATTTTAGAACCATAAAAAAGAATCAATATGTTTTTTGTAATCAATAAAATAGAACAGGTAAGCCATCGTACCGATGGTCTGCATAATCCAAAAAAATCGTCTAACCCAATGGTATTGGGTATATACCGCACACAATCGAGAACGGCACTTTTTACCGTTTATTCCAAAAAGGCCTATGGTGAATTTTGGGATGATGTAGAGCGAAAAAAGATAGCCAGCCGCTATTGGACATTCGAAATGAAAGCACTTGCCAAGCAAAAAGTAGCGGAAGCACCTAAGCCTCCTTATATTTTTAAGCTGACCATTATAGGATGGATCTTCGTAGCAATAATGATAGCCACTATGGGATTGATCGTTTATCAGGAAACAAAGCCCCCGGTCCCTAAATCGGCAGCGTATGTGGCTATGGAACAGGCTCCTGTGGTTGGGGATATTTATCTTGGCAGGTATGAAGTATTTAAAGAAGCAGGGGAACGCATTGCGTCGGAAATCGGTTTTGGTTGGTTTAAGGTGATCAAGGTCGAAGGAGATATGTATTACATGGCAAAATCGACTGAAATGAGCAAAACGCATAAACCAAAAGGAGAATTGAATAGTACCGATTTTGAAACTGAAAGCACCCCGGTGAAGATTACCGAACAAGTAGGTTATATGATTAATATGAAAGCTACAGACGATAAGATGGAAATATATATCACAGAAAAGAAGTAAGATGTCTGCGAAAAAAATAATGAGTATCATTGCATTAGTCGTGATCGGCGGCATCGGGCTTTTGGTCTTTATCATATTCACAACGGTAAAGACCAAGTCCACAAGCATTAACGAGTATGAGCCGTTCAAAGAATGGGTAGGAAAAACAGTAACTTTAAACAAAGAAACAGCATTATTCAAAGACAAGCAAAAAATGAATCCAAACAGGGATTATTCTTATATGCTGCTGGATAGCCTGCATCCGAAATGGCAATATCTTGAAGAACAAAAAGCGATTGGCGATTTAGTGGAGATCACCAGGTTTCCGGAAGGAACGATACTGAAGTTTGAAAAAGCCATTCAATACACCAATGGTGTGTCGGGTTTCTCTTATCCTACCATATTTGGAAGCATAACCAGCAATGGAAAAGAATATAAAACAGGTTATCAATGGGGAGAAATGGATATGGCGAAAAAGTTTGACAAGGTAGAAAAGTGCTGGCAATTTCACCAGGCTCCGTGGCAAAAAGAAAAGGATACGGCTTTTTATGCCTTGCCAACTGCTTCACTTTGGTAATACCAAAAAAGTAAAAATACTAATTAAACAGCAAGCAGCAGTAACGATTTTTGGGAAGAAAATCAGCTATTGAAGTAGCTGTTTATAAAATTAAAATATATGAAAAAGTTTTATAAAAAAGTTCAGTACGTAGCGGTGCTGGTATGTGGGATTGTATTTACCTTAAGTATATTTACCGCTTGCAATAAAGATGATGATGAAGTTTCAGAAACAGAAGACTTCACGAAAAGATTGACACATTTTTCTATTTCGTCAAACAGAGCAGATTATGATTACGATACAGCAACTTTCTATTATGAGTATGATGAGCTGGGACGTCTATCTGCTATAAACAGCTACACTACATTTCAGTTTTTCTATATTGGCAATAGCAACTTTCCAGAAATTTTAAGACGGATTAAAAGACCTGACAGACCTAATCAGTACGAAGATTTTAAAATGATATACAACGAAAACAGAATTCCTATACAAGTTCAGAAAACAGGTACTATTGGCAATGATTATACACAAAACATTACCTATAATAACCAAAAAATTTCGTTTACCATTGGATCTACAAATTATGTGATAGAAGATCCTGATATTGATAAAGGTACATTTTCGAAATATAAACGAAATAATATCTCTTACACCTTTCAATATGCATCAGATTTAAAAAATGGGCTTACGCAACAACACCGTTTGGATTTGTTTATGGCATTGATAGACCCCTCGTTCAACTACTCGCTGTCGTATCTTACCGGGTATTTCTTCTCACAAAACATTATTAGGGCTTTGGATGAAGCTCCCTCTCCAAACAGTGAGCATATCGAGATTGAGAAATCGCACGATGGATATATCACCAAACGAAGGTTTATTACATCCGGTGGAGATGTTTATACAAGTATTTATTTTTATGAATAATTGAAATTCTGTTTTAGCATAAAGTGGTAATCTTCTAAGGGAATTGTAAGCTAACTATCAGCGGTAGCTGATTGTGTGAAACCGTAACCGTATCGGTCAATAAAAGAAACATTGTGTGTTACAGGCTTGCCACAAAAGACCGTTCCATACCCTTAAACTTACGTGATACCTTTTGCATATCCTTACCGACTTTCTCGTTGAGAATTTTTGCATAAATCTGTGTGGTAGCAATATTTTTATGCCCTAACATTTTGCTCAAACTTTCGAGCGGAACGCCCTCGCTCAAAAACAGCGTGGCAAACGTATGGCGTGCCAAGTGAAAGGTTACTTTCTTTTCTTTCAGGCAGTCAATCAGTTGGGATATTCTTCTCAAACTATCATTACAGATAGTGTTTGACGGAACAGGAAAAACCTTACCGTCCTTTGATAGTCCTGCATATTTTTCGATAATCATTTTGGGAATATCCAACAGCATTACATTGGACCATGTTGCTGTTTTTCTCCTGCGTACAATAATCCATTGGTTACCGTCAAAGAACTCTTGGATATTACTGTTTTTAAGTCCTTTTATATTCGAATACGAAAGCCCCGTAAAGCAACTGAAAACAAACAAGTCTTTAACAAACTCGTCTTTCTTTTTATCGCAGTTAAACGTTACAAGCTGTTCCAATTCATTCCGTAACAGATACCCCCTGTCTTTGTCCTTTTTGGTGTTCTTATTACTCGCTGAACGGACTAAAAGTGAGGTGCTTTCTGTTCATTGCCAAACGGCAAAGCGTAGTAAAGCCAATCATATAATTCCAAATAGTATTATGATTTAGGGTTAAATCGTCACGTAAATAGTAGTCGAAATCCTGTATAAAATTAGAAGTAAGGTTGTTAAACATTACATCGGTATAACCGTATTTCACAAGGGCAAAATTCCGCAAGTGCTTTAAAGGCGTTTTATACCTGCGATATGTGCCTTGTACCCGAAGTCCGCTGTTTACCTTTTTTTCAAAGTCAGCTATAAACTGTTCGTAGAATTTGAAAAAGGTTAATTCTCCGCTTTCCATTCCGAGAAAGGTATTTTTAAGTTTTGCACTGTTTACCGTCCCCTCATTTTTTTGGATTTTAGAATAACATTCCTCAATACCAAAACGGATTTTATCAAGTTTACCGTTTATCTCTTGGGCTTCTCGACTTTTGCCGAAAACCCTGCCGTATTTCAAATCCCAATTCGATGCAGAAATATCCAACTTGGTGCTGAATGCAGACTGTTTGCCGTTTACGGTAATCCTGCACATAATCGTAACCTTTCCGTTCTTCTTCGGGGCATTCTTTTTAAGGTAGAACAGCACCTTAAACGTTGATTTTTTTGTCGTTTCCATACTCACAATTCTTAATGATAAAATTAAACCTATGTGAGCCACGGAACAATATGAAAAACTATGCAGAAAGCTGAAATATAGTTTCTTAAAACTATTTTTCCTAATGTTTAAAAGTAACGTTTTAGTAACCTTACTTTTGCCAATCGTTGCTTTTCTGCTTTTTATTACACGACCAAAAAATTAAAAAACGATTGTAAAGCCTTTATTTACAATCGTTTTCCCTGTTATTAATCTTTGATGTATTTTTACTGAAAATTTATTTTAAATTAATTTCTATATTTACAACTCATAAGTGTTTTTTTGGTTATTAAGAGGTTGCAAGTATTATACTGCAACCTCTTTTTTTACGTATACATCTTTACAAACAGACTACGCATTAAAAATATCGGGTATATAATGGCTAAATTATTATCTTTATAATACCAAGTAATCAAACTATGATTCCAGAAAAAGCCTATACCCTATCGGTTATCATGAACCGCATCAAACAAGTTTTTGATGAGCGTATGAACGAGGTATATTTTTGGATGAAGGCAGAACTGATGCATGTAAAGAGTGACCGCAGCGGACATTACTATCTGGATTTGGTAGAAACAAAAGACGGAACCATTGTTGCCAAAAGTACCGCCCAGATGTGGAACTATACAGCTACTTACCTAAAGGAAGAACTTGGAACAGATTTTGACCAGATCATTAAGCCCGGAAGCGAAATTATGTGCTACTGTAAAGCCGTTTTCCATACCGTTTACGGATTATCGTTCGTTATTACCAAAGTTGATATTAACTACAACCTTGGTGCATTGGAACGCCAAAAGAAAGCCGTACTGGAAAAACTGTTGAAAGAAGGAGTTTTAGAGAAAAACAAACAACACAAACTGCCTAAAGTAATTCAGCGAATAGCACTCGTAGCATCGCCCAATACATCGGGGTACGAAGATTTTTTGAACCAGCTTAAAAAAAATTCCTACAATTATGCGTACCATGTTAAAACCTTTCCCGCAAAAGTACAAGGAGATACCGCTGCCAAAGAAATAACCGAACAGCTCGAGACAATTCCTTATGGGGATTTTGATGCAGTAGTACTGCTGCGTGGAGGAGGATCGAAATTTGACCTCGAGGCATTTAACGATTATCAACTGGCAAAAGCTATAGGCAGCTGCCCCCTACCCGTTATTACCGGTATAGGTCATGAAACCGATACAAGCATTGCAGACCTTACGGCACATACCGCGCTGAAGACACCCAGTGCCGCAGGTGCCTTTATAGTGGAGCGTACTGTTGAATTTGAAAACGACATACAACTCGCCTATCTGAACATTAAACGCATTTACGACCAGAAACTGCAACAGCTGAACAAAGACCTAAAACATCATATTACGGAATTTTCAGCATTAAGCAAAGCACAGACCCGTACGGAGCGCGGCAACCTGCACACACTGACCAACCGTATTATTAACTTTGTAAACGAAGAGCAGGTAAATGCACATTCTTTACTAAACAAGGCTACACAACAACTGAGCCTTTTACCAAACAAAAAAGTCCAGCAAGCCTTACAGCTAAAAAACGAACAAGCAGAACAACTGCAACTATTCAGCAACTATATAATAAGAGAAACCAGAACACCATTAAAACAAAAAGCGGAACAACTGCCCTACCTTACAAAAATGAAGCTTAGAGCAGCGAACAGCAAACTAACAGATTGGGAACATTATCCGAGCCTTTACCACCCTGAAGCGGTATTAAGAAAAGGATACGCGCTGGTAAGAAAAGAACAGGTGGTTGTAAAACGTACCACTATACTTGAAAAAGGAGATTTTATAGAAATTGAACTTTACGACCGAACTATTAACACTAAAATAGAAGATACACCGACATGGAAGAACTTACATACGAAAAAGCAGAACAGGAATTAGAACAGATTTTAGATGATTTAAGAAACGACCGCATTGGTATTGACGCACTGGCTGAAAAGGTGGAGCGCGCGTCGAAACTGATCGTTTTCTGCAAAGAGAAACTTGCTTCTACGGAAAAGAAAGTGGATGATATTGTTAAACAGCTAGGATTATAAATACGTGCTTACAAAAGCAGTAGGCTTACACATTATAAAAAAAATAATTTAATGCATACGATTAAAAGAGCAGATTCTAAAAATTTGGATTTTCAACTGTTAATACAACAACTAGACAAAGACTTGGCGATTAAAAACGGAACAGAAAACGACTTTTTTGCACAGTATAACAAAACGGACTTGATTAAACATGTTATTATTGCCTATGAAAATGACAAAGCACTTGGTTGCGGAGCTATTAAAGAATATGAAGAAGGAATTGTTGAAATTAAACGAATGTTTGTTTGTGAAAATAAAAGAGGAAATGGTATTGCAACAATAATTCTGAATGAACTGCAATCATGGGCAGCAGAATTGGGTTATAAAAGATGTATACTAGAGACAGGCGCTAAGATGATTGAAGCCGTTAATCTGTATAAAAAAAATGACTTTAAAGTAATTTCTAACTATGGACAATATGCTGATATAGAAACCAGCATTTGTTTTGAAAAGGAGATTTTTCCAAAGAACCTTCAACCCAAAAAATAAAAAATTGAAACATAAAATCATCATTTCAGCAATAGATCTATTCTTAATAGACAAAATAAGAGCATTACGAATTACATCCAACCCAAGTGTTTCAGAGAAGACCCTTTCAATAGGTATAGGACATGCCGATAATTTTATAGAAGAAATTGAAAGCCTTACGACCGGCAAACTTTATACTGCTCGAGAGCTAAACCTTATTGCGAACTATTTCGATATTAAAATTTCAGATATTTTTCCCGAGGAAGCCATCAAAGATGATTTACTGGAATTGGAAATTGAAATTATTAAAATATCTCACACCAACATACAAACAGATAAATACGGAAACGTACTAAAGAATTATAGAATTTTAAGTGGACGCATATTCAAATACATGAAGCAGTAATGCTAGTTAAAAACCTGCTCTTTACCAGTTAAAGAGCAGGTTTTAGAACTGAGCCTTAAAAAATCTTTTTCTATTGAATAATTTCAATTGCTAACTTATTATAAATTTACTTTTACGATTCTTTCTAGTAAACCAAAGTCATTTTACCAATCTTTTTATTCTTTAGCAGTACCTTTTCCGGTAACGTTAAAAAACGTATAGTACAAGTTTAGATAGACACCATTAGGAGCTGTACGGAGCATAGAGCTGTATATCTCGCGCCGGTAGGCCAAATCTATTCTTGCCTGGCTATTAAAAATAAATTGCACGGCGGGAGTTATATCCAGAAAAGATTTGCCGTTCTCATTTATGGTCTGGCCAGCAAACTCCAACATTAAATTTATGTTTGTCTGTTTGAAATTTTTATATTTCTTCGGATAAAGCAACCTACCGAACGAAAGGGTGTAATTGGTAGCATTATTGCCAAAATAAGCAGGAAAATCATGATCAGGACGATTATTTAAAGCTTGTTCATAACTAAGCGATGAACTGATTGCTAATTTTTTAATCAGCATAGTTGCAATTATCCCAGCTTCGTAACCTGTATTATGTCCCAGTATTTCTATCTGTTCCTGATGTATGTCAGCTCTATTAAAACTATACCTTCCATATGCAGCCATTCTGAAATGGCTATTTAAATCGTCTGTGGAATAAAAACGGTATTTAGCCATAAAGCTTCCCCCCTCTACGTACAGCTTGTTGCTTCTATTACTAACAAATGCAGAAGTACGAACCATTAAATTTTTATTTAAACCGTAAGTTACTTCTGGCATAAAATGGTAGTTGTATCCCGAGACAAACTTCTCTTGAAACATGGACTGCATTAAATTGACCGAAAGTGATTTTGCAGGAACATTGCTAGCAGGATCTGTAATAACGAACAGTTCCTGGGCGCTTAACCTTTGCGAAAAAATCACTAAAAAAACAAAGACTATTTTTTTCATCAATTTAATATTTTCACATGAAAATCCGCTTCGTTTTCCTTTGAATACGAGGCTATTCCTTTATAATTTTTTACTGCCTTTTTATATTCCTTGTCGGTTAGGTATCCTTTATCTAGAACTTTAAATTTTGTAACCTTCTGGCTTTTCGGCTTGCCATCGATTATAATGTAGTTACTTTGCAAACTGATATCTGATGTGGTAGTTGCAATAAAATTTCCAATAAAAAAACCCGCTTTCTCAACTTTTTCCTTAAAAGCTCTTGGTGTTAAGGCATTACCCTCTTTAAGAGCAACAGTAAAGGTGTTAGTATTCAGATCGGTATCAATTTTTTCTACTCCCGGAATTGTTTCCAGCTGTTTATAAATTGCATTGGAGCACATAGAGCATGTAAGCCCCGTAGCTTGTAATTCGATTTTTGACATTTGCGCTTTACTTATCATTGTGCTCAATAATAGAATTACTGTAAATAAGCCTTTTAGTTTAGCGCTTTTAATATTTTGATTCATATCTGTATATTTTATAATCAGCCAGACATCACCTGTATAAACAGACATAAAGGTTATATATCTTCCTACCCCAAGGAATGTCTACTGATATGGTTTTATTTAATTTATCTGCAATATAAATAATCGTCTACTGAGATTCAGACTGCGACTTTCTGTCATACTGGCAACAAGCTGGCAATTTAGCGTAAACATCATCGTGTGCGGAATATTTATCGTTATCATACCCTGCCGATGCTATACGCTTTAGAATTTCCTCTTTATTTGTCTTCTCATCGTCAAAGGTAAGTACAGCTGTTTTAGAGTCTTTATCCCAAACGACCTCCGCAACATTCTTTACATTGCCCGCTTGTTCTATCGTTGTTTTACACATTCCGCAATTACCGCTAATATGAACGGTTTCTTTTTTGGTATTTTCCATTTGTGCAAAAGTGTTTGTTGCCGATAGTACTAAAGAAACTACCAGCAATATTTTTACTATTGATTTCATTTTGATAAATTTTATTAATTATGATAATTAAAGTGAGAGGGCCAAAACTGAATAGCTTTCGACTAGACGTAATTATGGCTGTCAGATTAAAGTTTAGCCTATTTTTGGCGGTTGCCAAATGGAAAAATATCCTGAAGAATAATAAGTATTTTTGAAATCGAACTTCTGTGTTTTCGTATCTGCAAAAGCTGCTTTTGTAGTAAAATAAATACGGGTAGGGACAGCTGACAGAGATAATGATGTACCAGTACTGCATTTACAAGAACTGTCATTACACTTACCGCCGCATTCGCTTATAGATTTGTCTTTTTTGAATTTATTTGTTTTACAACAACATTTTCTTCCCGTACTTTCAGATGCTTTTTTCGAACAACATTTCTTTTCAGTGTCAGTCATTTTTTTAGCACAAGCATACGTGTTGCTTGGTATAAAGCTAAATACCAAGCAACATAGAATTGTAAAACCGATATGTTTAATCAAATTTTTCAATAGCACTAAATTATAAAAATTATTTATTCTGTAGAATACATTTATATTTTTTTAGCATTTAGCGTAATAAGCTTTTTTATTCCCATTAGCTAAAAGGTCTGAAACAAATCGGACTTATAAAATATGAGAAATTGATTGTTGAATAGAACATACTTCGTTCAAGTATAAATAAAGAAATTATTTCATAATCTTACTGCAATATGAATTGGTAAAATATATCTACATATTTCTCTTTATTAAGTAAATACAGGAAGCTAACTTTGAATCAAATGCTGTAAGTTAGGGTCATTTTTGATACGATCTAATTCGTTTTCTACAATATATAGAATATCGGACTTAATCTGACGATAATTAATATCGATCTGTTCCTTCATTCTATCATTCCCCTTTCCATCTTTAAATGATAAAATCTCAGGAATCTCTTTATATCCTTTTGTTTCAGCAGCTACCTTTTCGTTATCTACAACAATTTCAGAATGAAAAATCTTCTGTTTAATACGCTCATCAAAATTATCAGAAACAGACCCCACAAACATGCCCTGAGTGAGCGCGGAAATTTTAGAAGCTGGAATCAGGCTGTCCAATTGTGTAGAAATTGATGTAGATGTATCACTTCTGTTGATTGATAAACTCTGACGTTTCTGCAATACCTTCCCAAAACGTTCCGAAAGACTTTTTGCAGTCTCCCCTACTACTTGACCACTAAAAATGTTGCCTACAGTGTTTTGAATCACTTTAGCTTCTTTATCACCATAATCGCGAATTAGTTGTGAGAAATCCTGAAAGCCCAAACAAACTGCAACTTTATTACTTCTCGCTGTAGCAATCAGATTATCCAATCCTCTAAAATAAATTGTCGGCAATTCATCAATGATAACAGAACTTTTTAATTGTCCTTTTTTATTAATGAGTTTCACAATTCTTGAATTGTATAATCCCAATGCAGCCGAATAAATATTCTGTCTATCGGGATTATTACCAACACATAAAATCTTTGGTTCTTTCGGATTATTAATATCTAAAGTAAAATCGTCGCCTGTCATTACCCAATACAATTGAGGAGAAATCATTCTTGACAAAGGAATTTTTGCAGATGCTATCTGACCTTGCAATTGGTCTTGAGCGCCTCCTTGCCATGCATCCATAAACGGAGACAAATAGTTTTCCAAATCAGGATATGAAGTCAAGATAGTAAAGACATCTGAATACTTTTTATTCAATAATTCAATAGCGTGTGGAAACGTACAATACTTTCCATCTTCATAAATTTTCAAAAACCATATAATTGCCGCCAACAAAATAATCGGACTTTCCACAAAGAAATCACCTTGTTTCTGAATCCAGCTGCGGTTTAGATTCAGCATTATCGTGTAAGCCGCTTCATAAGCATCGGAAATATCCGTCATAAATTCAGGATTGAGCGGATTGCAACGATGGCTTTTTCTTGGATCGTCAAAATTGATAACATAAAATTTTGGCTGAACTTTATATTTGTCCCTGTGTTTCAATAAGTGATTATATGCAATAGTAGAAAGATCATCAAACTTAAAATCGTATATATACATTGAGAAACCTTTTTCGATCTGTTGCTTGATGTAATTATTTACAATCGCGTACGATTTTCCGGAACCCGGAGTTCCTAGCACTATTGTTGCTCTAAATGGATTGACTATGTTTATCCAACCATTATGCCATTTGTTCTTGTAATAAAACTTTGTGGGAAGATTGACAGAATATTCGTTTTCCATCAGTTTGGTTTCCTGTTGAAAACTTTCGTTCTCGTTGTTGAAAACATCGTCCATCAAATTAGTACGGAGCAAACGGCTCATCCATCCACCAGCCATTAGCAAAGCGATGTAGCCTAGACCAAGTGTAAGGATGTAAAAGAACGTTCCAACAATTGGCGAAAGTTTTAATAGTGGTGTATTGAGAAAAAATAACACAAAGCCAATACCTAGAGCGAAGTAAATTTTAGTCCAGGTTATCTTTTCATTCTTTACACCTTTTGTTCCCAAACAGCTTAAAGCCAGCAGGACTATTGCAAAAACTTTAGTGTATAGATTATGTGAAAACAGTCCTGCCGTTCGGTCGAAATTGCTTAATATCTTATTGATGATTTCTAATGTCCAGCCTCGCTCTAAAAAGAAACCATAACAAAACCAATAAAGGTGCATGAGTACCAAAAGAATACTTACTGCCCGCATAAATGCCATTATTTTGGCTAAACCTCTTAAATCGTCTTCTCCCTGCATAATTTTACCTTTAAATTTTGACTAATCTAAAATTTACCTGGATCAACTATATTAAACTTGCTTATAAAGGCTGTTTTTGTCCATATTTTACAGTACCCCCCCCTTTTTGAATACATCTGTAAAATCAACTAATAAATGACACCGACAAAATATTTTTAGTAATCACCGGCGGTCCCGATGTTGATAAAACTACACTAATCAATGCATCTGAAAATTAGGTTTTAAAGTTGCAAGATGCAAGAAAAATCATTAAGGAACAGCTACAGACAAATGGAGAAAGCCTGCCTTGGAAAGACAAAGATTACTACTCGTACTAATGCTTCGTGCTTTCGTAAAAACTTACAATAGTACAATTAAGGATGCTTTCTCTAAATTGTATTTTTGATATCTTTACCTATCTTGAATTTGTAGAAAGTAATTTACTTCGAAACAGATGCAATTAATACAAATCAAAAACATTTGAATGATTACCAACTTAAATAAATTTATTCAGATTCAGTTCGACATAAAATTAAGTAAAGATGGAACAACCAAAATCAGATGATATTTTTTTTCAAAAAGGTAAAATATCTAAATGGACTGAACGTAGATTCAGCCCTTGTAACTTTCTAGAATCGGTTATTCAGGAATATATGATAATTGAATGTACCGAAAGTACGGTGTTGGAAACTTTACCGAGTAACTTATTTTCTCTTAACTATATTTTGAGAGGGAGTGTACAACTATCTCAAGTTGACGGAACTCAAATAGATTTACCAAAAGCTGTCTCATTTGGTATTACCCAAAGATTTTTTCACTTTACATTCTCAGATTTTGCAAAGCTTTTTGTCATCGTCATTAAACCCGGACATGCTTCTATTATAATCGATAAACCTCTAAATGAATTTTTCGAAAAATTCATTCCAATTAATGGCCTTTTTGACGAATCAACCAATATATCATTACTACAATCATTAATGGAACTTTCTTCAGATGCAGAAATCATAAACAAAGTAGAACTTTTTCTAATAGATAAAATTGTACAGAAAAAATTTGATGAATATGTGTACAATTCTATATCAAAAATTCATCAGCGAAGAGGATCGATTACTATAAACGAAATTTTAGAAGATTTACCGGTAAGCCGGGATACTTTCGAAAAAAAATTTAAAAGGCAGGTTGGAACAACCCCGAAAAAATACGCTAACATAGTACGGTTCAAAAAAATATTCGATAGAACTGCTGCTGATGATAAATTGACTCAGATCGCTTTAGACGCAGGTTATTATGATCAATCACATTTTATAAAAGATTTTAAGTTTTACACAGGAAAACTACCTTCCGACTGCTTTTAGTAATTGACTATTCATAAAACTCCGCAGGATATTCTACTGTTCCATGTACATTTTGCAAAGCATTGTCATGTAATTCTATCAGCATACAATTTTCGTCAGGAACATCAAACGGTAATTTTATTCCATACTTTTTTGTCATTTGGTATCCAAATTTCGGGTAATAGTTTTCATGCCCTAACAAGATTATGGATCCAAAATTTAATTCTCTAGCTATCTCATGTGCTTTCCGTATCAGATTGCCGCCAATTCCCATTCCTTGATACTTTTTCAGAACTGCCACAGGCGCTAATGCCAACGACGAAGTTTCTTTGGAATTACTATCTATAATTTTAATTTTTATTAGCAAAACGTAACCAACAATTTGATCATCAATCTCTGCTACTAAAGATAATTCAGGAACGAATGCCTCTGAATTCCTCAACCTTTCTACTAAAAACTGTTCTTTATGGTCAGTATATTGTTCATCTTGAAAAGCATTTTCAATTAGTTTGAATACTTCCTTATGATCTTTATTGTCTTCTTTTCGTATATTCATTTTTAAAATTTTATTTATTATTTAGTTTATCCCGAGCAACGTATTATTTTTTCCAAGCAAAAACCAGCTTCGTTCGTTTGTATTGATCTGCCATATGGTTCTAAGATACTTTTAAACTATACTGTTTATTTTTTCCAGGTAATGTGTCCATTACTATCATACATTTCAATTGTGGGTTCGCCAGAATTGTCCACTCTTAAGACAAGTCTTGGTACTTCGTTCACATCTTTCATAATTAAAGCCGCATCGCCGTTTTCAGTAAACAAATTTATTCTATTTACATTATGTCCCGGTTTACCAGAGAGATCCTTATCATTAATCGTTATACCCGCCTTAAAGTAATTCGTAACTAAATTGTCTTGTGAATACATTCCAATAGCATCCGCATTCTGATAGTCAAAAGCAATTGCATTAAAATTCATATCTTCATTTTCCGATATAGCTATTCCACCTCGTTCATCACCCTTTTTGTCGTAAAATAATAATCCTGCCGGAATCACTCTACGCTCATATTCTTTTCCGTTTATTATTGGATTTGGAATGTGTTCTTCATTTGAAATGACAACTCTGTTTGCTCCTTCTTTATTTTTGATATCTATTCTCTCTGTCTGTAACAAATAATCAGTTGGTTTTAAAAACAAAAGATAACATACTATAGTAATAAATAGTAAGTTTAGTATGACTAATATAGGCATAAATATTTTTGATGAATTTTGCATAATCATTAAATTGTATTAAAGTTAGAATGCTAAATTACTTCGGTCGGTATCTTTAAAATTGTAAAAAATCAGGAATTTTTATTCAATTAAATGTATTAGTGAAAAGAAATTTAATTTTTTTTATATCTGCTTTTTTTCTTCATTCTATTCGAAAAATCCAACTCTTCGTAATCTTCATCTTGCGCATACGGAAGCAAACCTCCGAAATCTTCAACCAAACCGTTTTCATGCTTATTTGAATACAAAAAGTTAAAAAAGCTATGCGTTTCTTCTGAGGCGATATCTTCACGATCTATATGTAATTCCGTACGCTCTATTAAACCAGGTGTAGTACTGTTTATGATGATACCTTTATTCCAAATATCATTAAAAACATTTGCAGATAATTCTTTACCCAATCGTGAACCATTCCACACCGTCTTAGAATTATGATCAATAAATGTGATACCGTATATCCTATCAGAATCATTACGTCGAACTACCACGTTTATCCCTTGTTCAAGTAGCTGCTTTTTAAAATTCACCTCATCATCTGTATGTTTGAGTGTTTTAGAAATAACCGATTTCAATGTCTGTTTACAAGCATGATTTTTTAAAGTTACTTTACATTTCTCAAAATGCTGTTCCAAAGCAGATAACACTGCTTTTTTTCCAAATAAAGAAGCTTTTAAAGGAATCCCTGCCTTTTCCCCTTTTTTATTCAAAGGAAAGTACAGTAAACCTTTATTTTTTTTACCTTCTATCTCGCTATCAATCTTTTCAGTAGTAATATTAAACAAAGACAGTAATGCATTGTACTCGCCCAACGTTTGAAACTTATAATAGTTTGGCAAGTGCCGCACTAAAGAAGCAATCTGACTTTTTACATCTCCAGCTTTATAATTTACCGGTTTAAAGACTTTACTTTTCACTTGATGCTCCTTTTCCGTTGCAGCGATCAAACTGTGCTTCTTTTCCAGTTCCCGGCATACTTTCATTGATCTAACTCTTTCGAACTTATCAGATATCTTCCTACCCTGTTCATCTACACAAACAGATACGATGTGGATATGCGTACGGTCAATATCCGTATGCTTAAAAACAACAAAAGGCTGCTCACCATATCCCACTGCGTCCATATATTCTTCGGCTATTTGTCGAAATCTATCGTCACTTACTAGATCTTTAGGATCTGGATTCAGAGAAATATGTAAAGTATGCTTTTCGGTATTGCGGTTAGCAATCAGATAAGGCTCAAAAGATCGGAATAGTTGCCCAACAGAATATTGTCCGTTTAATGTTTCGATCATCTTATTAACCATCAAGATTTTGCCATTCTCCTTATCAACTTTAGTATTATTATACGCTAATGCTCCATATAAGTTTGCACTCTTCCCTATTTTTGCAATCATTTCTCATTCTCTTTTTTCAAATATTTTACATCAAATTCCTCACTGATCTGAACAACCTTCTTACAGAGTTCAGCCAATTCAACCGTCTGTTTTTCCAGCTTGTAAAGAAAAGCCGCTGCTTTTTTTTCTGAAAAATGACGGTATAATAGCTTTACAATCTGGTTATAGTTCACACCAACCGAACGGAACTGGCTGTGAAATGAAGTCAAACGCATATAAAAATCAACGGTTCCTTTATCAATTTGAATCGTTTTAACCGTCTTTTCAAAGATGCAGGAATTTATAAAATGTGCTTTAACCTTTATTCCCGAACTATCGAACAATGCGAGAAACCGTGCATGTTCTTCGTCATTAAACGAAACAGTGTATCGGAATTTCACAGGGTCCTTCTTCAAAGGTCTACCCGATTTTCTCAATTGTTTTTTATTGTTCTCCTCCATAACCAATCCTCCCTAAATTCACTAAAAAAACAGACTTCGGAGGTTTTTCCGCCCCCTGCAAAGGGCAAGTTGTTTTGAGCATCTGAAATCGTTTCGAGATGCTCAAAACACAACTTGCCGTGTTCCGGTGAACACAAAAATCCGCCCTGCTGGACGGATTGAATGTAGCAGGGAAAAACATCTTTGTGTGATTCGCTTTGATCTTAGATCTATCATTTAAGTTTTGCATAATCTAGGTTTTTAATCTCAAATACAAAGTAAAACCTAGTCAACTAAAACATTGTTTTCCAAATAAGTAACAAAGGAAGCCTGGGAAAGTCAAATAATTCCACTATCAAGATTTATGCTCAACCATACACTTTATTTGCTGTATGGTTTTGCAGTTACCCGTATAAGTTCGAAGAAATCAAACAATAAAACTGCTTGTAAACAAAAGCAATTTAATGTAAAAGCATAAAGTTTTAAAAGTATAAAAATGTAAAAGCGTAAAAGCAGTAAAATATATTGTTCTATGTAAAAAGGTACAGTCACAAAATGATATTTAATGAAATACATTAAGCAATACAGAATTACAATACTCTGCATTTATACCTAGCAATAATGGAAAATGTACAAGCAGAAATATACCAATAAGATAATACACTAAAATTCAAAGCAGTCAAAATATAAAACAATCAAAGCATATAACATTAAATTTTTAAAATATGAAAACAAACAAGAAAACTTTAAAAATCAGTTTTTCCACCCAAAAGGGAGGCGTCGGAAAATCAACCTTAACAACATTGGTAGCAAGTGTACTTCATTATCGCTTAGGTTACAATGTCGTTGTCATCGACTGTGACTTTCCCCAACACAGTTTGTCCAATATGCGGGAGCGGGATAAAAACAATATCATGCAGAACGAATACCACAAGAAAGCAGCCATGAAGCAGTTTCAGACAATCAACAAAAAAGCGTATCCCATCATTAAGATAAAGGCCGAGCATGCCTTGGAAAAAGCAGCAGAATATGAGGAAAAATCAGTCGTCGTTCCCGATGTCATCTTCTTTGATCTTCCAGGTACGGCAAATACCACAGGCGTGCTTACCACCTTAAAAATGATGGACTTCATCTTTTCACCCATTACCGCCGACCGTCAAGTAGTAGAAAGTTCGCTGGGATTCAGCAAAGCATTTTTGGATCTACCTAAAACAATAGAAGGCAATAAAGATCAAGAGTTATGGTTATTCTGGAATCAGGTAGACGGTAGGGAAAAAACCGAACTATACGAAGCATACCAGAAAGTAATCACAGAACTTAAACTACCATTGATGGAAACAAGGATCATGGACAGCAAACGTTTTAGAAAAGAAACAGACGGTACGGAAAATTACATATTCAGATCAAGTCTGCTCCCAGCGGAAATACCACTTTTGAAAAGCACCAGAATGGATCTCTTCATCGAAGAATTCTTAAAAATAACCCATTTATAAATAAGATTATGAACGCAGAAAACAAAAATAGTGATTTTAGGAAGCCAATTGTTGACGAGGATTACCTGATGAACATCATAAGTGGTGATGAAAGCATTTTAAAACCAAAAGAAAGTGAGAGATCAGAAAACAAGAATCAAACTAGGATCAATCAAAAAGAAAAACCTAAAGCCAATGCTCCAAAAAAAGTCAACTATGAGGAAACCTTTTTGGTCAACAGTTATCATTCCGGGAGAAACGGTAAAGTAGTCTATATACGACCAGAATATCACGAAAGGCTTATCCGCATGGTACAACTTACAAAAGAAGAAAAAACAACGCTTTACTCCTACATAGATAATATATTAGAACATCATTTCAAAGAATTCGGAGGTGATATAACAGATTACTTCAACCAGCACTTCAAACCAATCATATAAAATATGGAAAAAATCATCATCATAAGCCTGATATTAGTAGTTATACTATTATTGATGGACAAAGGCTTTCTAAACAAAAAAGCAGACAAGCAATCAATAATGCCAAAAGCAAACCCTACTCTCCCCGATATCATGGGGCAGCCAAAAGCTCAACCAGTTATTACAACATCCAAAAAAACTGCTCAAACTGAGATTATAAAAAGTACCCCTGAAATAAATCCCGACGATTTAGATATCGAGTACGATGAGAATGAAACACTCTACCGTCAGATTCCGAAAGAAGAATTGGATAAGGCATTTACCAGTACCCCAAATTTAGAGGAAGAAGAGGAAGAATGGTATCAGTACCATATCTCCCATACGGATAACGGTTTTGCACAGGGAGTAACTTTTGAAGAATTAGGAACTGTAACTAACCTGCTCCAAAAAGTGGATTTAAATCAAAACCAAAAAGGTAAAGCCGTTGATATTGTAAAGCGGTTACAGGGAACTGAATTATTCAGCCTATTAGAAGATTCCATTCAAGGTGCGTCTGTAAAAATTGCGAAACTTTTGGACAACAAACTTTCATCGGTTTCGAACAATATCCCGCCTACTGTACAGAAAAGTAATTTAAGTGACTTTGACATTGGAGAATTCATATAGACTGATTTGCATAATTCTTAAAACCGATCACCATGAAAAGTAAAAGAATAGAACCTGAAACTAACGACGTTGCATTCGATATGCGTGTCAACCAAGGAATACTTCCTACAATAGAAATAGCCGGGCATACATTTTACGTTGACATACGAATGGATAAACTAAGACCTAAATACTAATTCTTATCCAATGGAATCGTCTTTTCAGAAATGGAAGATTATTACAAAATAAATAGTGATGTGGAAAGTACAAAATATGTATGCTAAATACATGTCTTGCACTTTCAGCATCGCCATAGCCAGAGCTAAATTTATTTACTTATTACTAATAAATATTATATGCTTTATTTGAATACCTGACGATTAGTTTTTCATCGTAATAAAATATATATACATATCTATATTTGTCATTTAAATAAAATGACTCACTAACATTTTTATATGGAATAATAATATTTACTATTTTTCCATTGTACTTATCTACACTAAACTTAAAGCCTAAATTAGGGTTATCGGTTATATCATCTGTAATAATTTTACTATTAAATAACTCATCTCCATCAATTTTAATATAAACACTATCATTAAAGCTATATAAAAAGTTTATCTCAAAATTGTCTTTTTCATTACCTAAGTAGTTGTAGCCATCTTTAGAACTCCCATTTTTTTCATATTGAAATTCAGAACCATTAGAAATGGAATTGTTATCCACTTTTAATGTATTACAGCTTATGATAATTAATGGTACAAATAAAGCGTACATCCTATTTCCTTTTAAAAACATACTTGAATAGTAAATAAAAACGTGATCATTAATATTAAGATGATAATATATCCTATTACACCAATTTCAAAATTATCAATATAAACTCTTCCCATTTCAGTAATATTTTTGAAATTTTTAAATACTCATTAATTCCAACAACACATTTGAAACACTTGGTGCTATTATTTACAATTTTATGTCTTTATGTTTGAAGACTTTTGAGAAAATTTATTTCAAAATCAAGAGAACTTTCAGTTTCAATGGGGATTTCAATTTCTTTATCTTCTTTATCAATACATCCGTTTAATAATATAAAAACAAATAACATTGAGAAAAAAAATTTTATTTATAGATATATTTTGTTTTGATATACAAATTTGATAATTCTGACGTAAATTTTACCAACTAAAATAAAATGTACCTAAATAATCTTCTCCATCAAATTCTTCTTTAAAATAGCTTTTAATCCAGTCATTATTTAAACTTTGTGCGAAACTTAAATTTTTAATGTTTTAATTAACTTAGAATCATTTTTAGGAAAGAGATAAAAGGCCGGGGGTGTAAAATGACTAATATTGTTCTTTAAAAATTCCCAGTCCAATCTACTGTTTTCCATGGAATTTATGAGATAATTAAGTTCTATAACAAGTAATACCTTATAATCATCGTATAAACACTCTCTAAATATCTCTAGAATAACTAAAGCCTCCTCAAACCAGTTTTTATAATCATCAAAATCCCTACTAATTTCATCAATATGTAATTCTCTATAGTTGTCCCAATATTTATTTTTAATAATCTCAGTTATCCACTGTTGAAAAATACTTAATTTTAAATCTTCTTCTTTATTTTGGTAATTACCATCCATTAGATTCTAAAAATTTCCTTATATCTTTAAAAATTTGGAGAATATTTGATTCACTTATGATATTTATTTGTTTCTTGTCATTAAATAATATTCATCTTCAGTAATTATAGTGTCTTTTAGTCCATTTATATTATTCTTATCTTCGTAAATAATATATCTAAGAATAAAGAAAAGCACCAAAAATAATAAAAAAGCAATTTTATTTTTTAATCTTAAAATCAAGTATAACGGCAAACTAAAAAATGCAATTAATATCAATGTATAAAGCAAAACAAATAAAATGTATCCAACTGTCAATTTGAATAGTTCTTCATTTGTTGTTGAATCACTAATTACACTCTCTTTAAATCTATCTCCTGCAAATGCAAGAACAACAAAATATAATGCGTACTTCAAAAATAAGTAATAAACACATTTAAGAAAATCATTTTTTTCATACATTCTATTTTTTACGCCTAAAAAATTGTGGTGGGTAGTATGAAAAATCACAATTCGGTCTACCGTTTACATTTTCACAAGAGAAAAAATAAAAAAAAAATATAAAATTCAAATTTCTTAAGGTAGCCTTTTGTTAAACCATTACCTCTATTATGTCAATCAAGCAGACTTTGAAGAGCGTCCAGATAATCCCAAAACTATTAATGTGGAAAAACACATCCGTTATCGGGACTTAATCCAATTACTTCATACAGTACACCCTCAATGTCCAAGTATTTTCCGTACTTTCCTAAATACTTATATTCCGTATCCTTTTCTACCTCTGTAAACTTTGAACAGTCAATTTCATTCATAATAGTATTTGTCTTGTAATAACTGTAAAATGCTTCAGGGATATCTGTCACACAAATTTTTTTCAAAGTAATATCATATATTGTCTCTTTTTTTAAATGACAGTTATAAAAAATACCCTCATTAATAAACTGTCTCTTACTTGCATCATAAGGAACTTTGATACTAAATCTTAAAGTATCTCCATTTCTTATAAACTTTAGCTCATTATTGATAAAACTTTTGTTTTTAGTTTCCTTGTAATTTTGACCAACATAACGTAAGGTCATTCTTTCCTGTGCTTTACAGCTAAAACATAAAAACAAAATAATTCCATATGCTACTAGTATTCTCATGGTACTTTAGTTGCTGATTTTAGTTCCCCTGTAGGGGTTGTTATAATTTCGTTAGATGGAATATTAACTCCACCAATATTAATAGTGGTTGGTTTTGTTGTAGAGCTAGCTCCCTGCTGTAATTCAAACTTATTCGTAGAATTATATTCATAAATTACCGATTGCAGACCATTTGTTGCAGCTCCCGTTGGATAATCAATTCTTGTACTAATAGAACTATCCCCGACCAATTCTCCATAAATTTTACCCTCTACACCCAAACTGGCTTTGTGTGCCGGATCAAATGCTCCTCCTACTTGAACCTCATTCAAGAAATGACCTATCGCAGCACCTTGTAAAGCTGAACTTGCATTTCCTAAAGTTTTCAAATCTGAAACATCTATCTTCATATCTGAATAGCTATCTATAAATATTCCCTTATCATCATTCTTATCCCCTACTAAGGTCATCGTGTAAACATCTTTTGCACTCATTCCAGTTTGAATAGTATTAATTAATGTTTGTGACTTTGTACCCTTAAAGTTTGCATCAGTTCCCACCAGAGTAAGCTTATCATTTACTATAGAGTAATTATTGCCGGTGGAGGCATGTAGCATCTTTACATAAGCTTCTTGGGCTTTTTTGCTGCCTGGTAATACAATTTCTCTCCCGTCTGGATCTATATATAAGATGGGATTATTTGCGCAATATGCATATGGTGTCAAGCTAGAATATTTCTCCGCCAGTGGATCCACATTAAACCACCTACCTAAAGCCGGATCGTAATTTCGTGCTCCAAAGTCATACAAATTTAGACCAAGTTCATCATTCCACTCAATGCCTCAAAATTTGTACTTTTTTGTGTTTATTATAGTACAAGCATAAATGTTCGGGTCGACATGGGATACATTCCCCTAACGTATGAACATAAAATAAATCGTAAACAATAAAATAGGGAGAGCTAAAAATAAATCTATAAATCTTACCTTTTCTTTCTTTAAAAAATAATTTAAGATTATATTTAATGCTAAGTAACATCCTATTAAAATAACAGGCATAATAACAAACCAACTAACTATTGAGTTCTCTCTTCCATAAATAGGGAATATCTGTAAAACATTAAATAAATAATATTTTGTTAAACAAATCACAAATGCAATGAAAGAAAGTATGGCTTTCTTCTTGATTATTTCCATTTTATACCTTTATAATTATAGCCGTTTGTAAATGCCCTTTGATCTGCTTTTGAGTCAGCACCCATGAATGTTGCCCTGCTATGTAAATCAGCTCCTTGTAATCCTCTTTGTAAATCAACTCCTATCAAATTAAAAGCTTTACCTGTCATAAAGTTTCCTGCATCATAAACATTATATAAAGTATTGCTATTTTGAAATTTTATAAAGCCACCGCTCCCGTCAGGAGGATAATTATAATTTGTTATATTAGCATTTCCTCCTCTAACTGTGACAGTTGCCATATCATCAGCAAAATCAAATTTTCCTTCACGAACACCTAATTTTCCTAAATAAATATCCTCTGACATATGTAAAGGAGGTCCTAACCATTTAACTGCTTTTGCTATTTCATAATTATTATTTATTCCTCTAACATCTATATTATTAAAAGTGTCTGACATTTGTTTATTACTAAAAGTTGTGAATAATTTAGTTTTATCACTACCTGACCAATCAGCTGTGTATCTCGTATCTTCACTACCGATAATCTTATCTAATTGTTGATTATCAAAATTAGGGTCATTAAATTTCAACTGTTCTCCCTTTTCATTAACCACAATATGATTCCCTGGGGCTTTCACAACCTTTGTTATATATCCTTCAGAATTTATGTGAATAATATCATCTTTTGCCATCCCCGTAGGATCAGTGTAACGAATTGGATTATTACCAGCGTACAGATACGGCTCCATAGTTTGATCCGCCAATGGATCCACATTAAACCACCTACCTAAAGCCGGATCATAATTTCTTGCTCCAAAATCGTACAAATTTAGACCAAGTTCATCATTCCATTCCTTTCCACCAAACTTGTACTTTTCAGCAGACTCACTTCGGTTAGTATTTGCTACTTGATTATAACCAGAATGCTTTAAGCCAAAAGGATAATAGTTGTTTTCCTCTAGAATTTCAGTCGAAGAATCTATACTTCCATCTGCGTCAACATCACCATAACTTAAACGAACATTCCCTAAATGATCTTTATATTGGAAAACATAAAGGTAAGCACCCGTGTCCGTTTTTTTAACATATCCCTCTTTATGCGGAAAAAACTGCAGAACTCCGTTTAAATATTGAAAACCGTCCAAGTAATCAGTAGTTTGTACGGGTCCCGTTAAAGGCGTAACAATCTTTTTAAGCCGCGCGCCTGAAGCATCATAAACATAATTAATCTTTCCTGTGCTCAAGACTATTTCCATAGGTAAATTTAAATAATTATACTTAATATCTGTAATTCCTTTGTTATGATCAACTTTAAGATTACCCATAGCATCATAACTATAAGCATTACCATTATGATTTCCATCTTTGAAACCTTCCGGGTTGTTTGTGTCATCTGTAACGCGGACAACCTGATTTCCATCATATATATAATTGAGCACATCAATTGCAAGGATACTTCCGTTCGGAAGTTTTTGACCGGTTCTGTCTATTCCTGTAATATTCCCATTTTTATCATACGCAAGATGTTCTTTAAAACTACCGTCAGGAGTAGTTCTGGGAATAAAGACTCCTTCAAAAAAGTCTGCGTGAGTCATCCTATTCAAACCATCATACTGATATTTGTACCCCCTTCGTATGTTATCGCTTTTTGTTATGGTTTCACTATAAGAAATATTACCGTTAAATAAACGATTGTTTAGTGGAGCACCTGTTGCGAGAGAACTCTTTTTTAAGTTATTATAGTATATTCTTTGATTATAAAGATTGTCAGTAAAATAGTCATAATTATTGATATCAGTTAACCATCCCCTGATATTATATGAATAACGGACAGTTTGTAAAGGCGTCGCCCCTATTTGTCCTCCAACCTTCTTTATAGATAACAAACCTAGCTCCTCATAGATATTCTCGGAAATACGCTGTTCCAAGCCGTTGTTAATTTTTTGTGAATGACTTTTCAGCTGATCATTATTGTCATAAACATATTTATTACCTACAGATATTTCAGCTTCTGAACTTATCCTTTTGTGCTTTACTACATCTTCTAAAACAACACCCCTAAAGTCAACCTTATTGTCAACATGTGTATATCCCCCATTCTGGTAAACAGTTCTTCCTGTTATCACCCTGCTTTTATGATCGTATCTGGTGTACTGTCTGGTCCAATCATTATTTTCTACGTTCCTTATATAGGTTGCCAGCAGCAATCCTTTTGTGTTTTGCTGTGCAGTAAAATCGTCGGTTATATGCGGGTGTCCAAATGAATTACTTGGAATAGTAGGCATATCAAAAGGGTATTTGTCATAATAATTAATCTGAAGAACTGTCAGATTCGCATTAGGAAAAGAAGAGTTTGTATGATACACACTAACACCTGATGCCGAAAAAGGTGAACTAGTTATTTGTTCGTTATTTCCTGTATATCCGCTAATACTATATAATGTGTTCTGCAATGCAACCCTATCAGTATTATTAGGATAGAAGCCTGAATATACAGGTCGGTCAAAAACATCATATTTTGTAAATAACCATCCCTGGGTACCAAAATTATTTGATGATGTACGCAGGTTTCCATCCTGAACAAGTGTTAACCGATCTCTTCTATCGTAAATCATATATACCCAGTCTACTCCTGGCAACTTTTTCTCAACCAGCCTTCTTCTATTATCATATTTATACTGATAACCCAGTTTTGCGAGATCGAGGTTGCTTATAGATGTTTTATCTGATAACATAGGTGGAAGAACAAAAGAGAGATTTCCATAATGATCAAAAACATAATACGTATCATGATTTACATTACCCGATACCTGTCGTTTCAAAAGAATTTGCCCCTGTTTATTTTTAAATTCTATTTGAGTATGGTCGTCTTCATCTTTGACAACATTTTTATATAAGGAACCAGCTGCGTAGAAGCCATTTTGCACAAGCGTTGGTTGCAGGTTTGAATCTAATGAAACATCAAACCTTGTAACTTCTGAGCTTGTATTAGTTGCATAAGAGAACTTTATCTCATGACCACTACCTGTTTCCCAACCTTCACCAGGAGATGCTGACTTAGATACTTTATGCATCGGTGTATTTTCATACGTATTTTCTGAATAAGGTATTTCGGTGTTAATGTGCCAGTCTCCTTCGTAAAAAACCATCGTTTTATTTTCAGCATCTGCTTCATATGAGAGATTCTGCTGTAATGAAAGAAACGGCAAGTAATTTTTAGCTTGCCTACCCAACCCGTCATATGCAATGTGGGTAATAACTTTAATATTGGACTGATTTTTATAAACCTTCTGAAAAGGTCTTCCTAATCCGTCGTGATAAACAACACCAACAGCAGCCTGCTCCTGAGTTGGTTCGGCAGGCAGTTTGGCTGCTGATGCGACTTTGTATGTGGTAGTTTTGATGTAGTTCTGATTTGAACTTTGTGAAAACCCTAAAAAAGAGCAAAAAACAGTAAAACAAAATAGTACGATATTTTGATGGTAAATACCTTGTAATAAACAGCTACTAACTTTCATAATATAAACTATAAAATTCATTTTTATTTTAAATCCCAGTTCTGTAGTTATACTTACTTTCACTCACTATATTACCGTTATGATCACGAACAAGTTCTAATTTTCCGGCAGCATTGTACTGAAAAGTAGTCTTATTACCATTAGGTTCCGTTATGGTGCTTACTCCTATTAAAGGTTTATATGTGTAGGTAGTTATCATTGCCGCAGCAAGACCAGGAGCAATTCTTACAGAATTTAAAAAACCTACTAATTCAGCTTCATTATAAGTATCTGAATCCGTTGAATTTTGAATAGCAGCAATTAATTGCGTAGGTATCTGACCATAAGTAGCATTTTCCAATTGAGCTACAACAAGACTTTTGTTATATGCCCAGATTAAGGAAACAGAGTTACCATTTTCTTTCAGAAACTCCAAAACTCTTCCGTCAGCATCTCTTTTTGTTACCTGAGTAATCAACTTTCCAGCGTACTCATCAACCCCTGAAGTAATATACTCTGGAAGAACAGCGCCATTTTCCCATTGCTTATATACAATATCTGTTTCCTTGATAGTTGTATTATTCAGGTTACTCCTTATTTTATGAGCTTGTATTATATTTTTTTCAAGCATCCTATTCTGCCATGGATAATCATCATTTGTCACAGGATAGAGATAATTTGTAGTTAAATTGTTACCCTTACTGTCCAGATGGCTTTCCGTGCTGATATTTCCGTATTGAGAGATATAATCATAATCGTAAGATTCCGTAATACTTCCAGAGTCCAATATGTTTGTTATTGTTTTTCTACTTGGGATAATTTTTGAGTTTAAAACAATCTTGTTGTTCGAAAATAAGTAAACACCATGATAACTTTGGACATCTGCTTGACTATGTGTTAGGTCTGGTGCGAATTTATATTCTTTGTTAAATGTTTTTTGTAAGTCATTAGCGTAGTAAAGGTGCGTTTTGAGAAAACCTGTTTTCAAATGAACTAATGATGAAGTGTTGTATGAAATCTGATCATATTCATATTCCTCAAAATATTTTAGATTGTTGTAACTATCATAATATTCTTTCTTGATAAGTTTCCCTAATAATCTTGAATTTATATCTCCGAAATAATTATTTTCGGGAAAAGGATAAATATCGTTACCCTTTCTTTCAATGAACCCTGAAGAAGACTTCAATTGACCATTCCAAAGATATGAGTAAAACGGTAAAAACACTGAATACGAAGTACTTGCAGTACCTTTTACAAAATCACTTGGATCGTCTGAAGGTCCCGTTACCGAATTAACTATTGGTTTAGCTAAAGAAGAATTAAAATAGTACCTTGTCGATACAGACTGACTATTATTATTCAGATTGACGTTCCTTTCTAACACACTTGAGTAAATAATTTCACGTCCAAAATAATCAAACTTACTTCTCAAACTGTGTGTAGACAATTTTATCATAGCTTCATAAATCTGATTGTCAGACTTACCCAACCTAGTTAATTCTTCCTTTGAATTATGATTTCGAATTGAATATTCTTCATAAAAACTTTTTCGAGAGTCATAATCATAAATATCAAATACTTTAGTCTCGACATTAAGTTTTCGACTATGACTGTAATTATTTAGATTCCAATTACCAATGTATGCAAAGCTAGGCTTATGTATGAGTACTCCCGACGAACGACTAGCATTAAGATCGGTATCATATATGTCGTAAGTAAACTCCGATTTTTTACTTAGTTCATTTTCATTACTAAAGTATTTTAATTCTTTAACACGTATTCCTGGCCCCAAGGCTCTATGATTAAGCAATAAACTGTTAAAATAAGTATTATTTTCATATACAATTTCTAACTTTCCTCCAGTTGGAAAGTCTATTCTGTTCATTGCCCCCCTAGTAGCTGCATTGATCTTAACCGACCTATCTGCTCCATTATTAATTGTTAAATAATCTCCGACTGGTCTCTCGTACTGAATTGTATTTCCATACTGAGCACTCTTCAATATGTACAATTGTGGAAAAGCAGGATTACTATTTAGTGGAGATAAATTTCCCACAAAATAGCCAAAAATGTCTTGATACTTTGAATGACCACGACTCGGCAAACCATCAATATTTTCATAATGAAACGTATACGATTTTTCCTTACTGCTGTCTTCAATCTTTTGTAAAAACATCCTATAGTCCTCGTGTTCGTTATCCATATCTGCATAAGAATATATTTTTGTCAGTTTGAAACTTTTAGCGATATATTCATCTTTATGCCATAGTTCGATCTTATCAAGATTCAGTCCTCCTGATTTAAAATCGGGTCTGTAGTTAGAATAGTGAAATTTTATCCGTTGATTCTGATATACAATCTGAGATAAGGAATGTCCTTCAATATTTGTATCCAAATGATCTAATGCATATGTGGTTAACATTGGAGAAAGGTGGTATCCATAATCAGGATTTGCAGACTGACCTAGAAACCTACCATCATGCATTCTCGGGGGTCTTGTGTGATAGAGTCTCTTATTAGGAATATAATTAAATAATATCATATTATTATCTGGTAGTTTAATATTTGTCAACTTCCAGTTATTTGTCGAGGTATTGTAAGTTTTCCACTGAAATACTCTTCTATTATTTTGCTCAACAGAAGTATTTACCAATGCTTCCTGAATATAATCCTGATCAATAAAGTCAAAGTTTTCAAATGTATAAACTACTCCTTTTTTATCAGTTACAATAAATTTAGTATAAGCTAAGTCACTACCTTCTCTTTCATTTGTAGTATTAGATGCTAAAGGATTTTTAACTTTATTATGGTAAGGAATATACGAAACTTCATAATCAATTTTTATACCTATTTCGTCAATTGCGACTGGTTCGTATAATGTTTTAATTTCATTTGATGTATGTTGGTGATGTCCTCCAAGCATATTACTAAATTTTCTTTTGAACACAAATGAAAAATCCAAATCTCCAACCTTACATCTAAATATATCTGGTTCAGTATCTACAACTAATGATACTGCGCTACTATGTTCACTTGAGACAGGAAATTTTTCATATTGTGTCATCTCAATTAAAGAACCCACTTCACTATACTCGGTATCATTAAGAAATTCAATACGTTTAGGAAAATTATTTATAAACCAGCTTCCAAATCTTGATCCTGTATTTCCCTTTTCGGCTCCGTAACCTGCTCGTATAGTTCTAATAATGTTAGGATTATAACTTGCGTACCCTACATCACCGTTAGTAGGTTTCAAATTTGCATTCATATCACTGAAACGATAATTACTATACGTTACTGTTCCTAAGTTATCTTGAACATCATTTATTTGTCTGGTTATTTGTCCTCCTGCATTTAATCCCCAATCAATTCCAACTTCTCCTGAAACCATATCTAAAGAAACACCGCTTGTTGAGTAATTTAAGGATATTGGTAAGTTTAGATATTCTGTTTCAATTGTATGGAATGGTACATTTATTCCAAATCTGCCCGTTAAATGATCTACACTTCCTTCCTCGGAATAATTATAGAAATTACCTGGTGTTGGATGATTAATTGTTTTGTGAAAATAATCACTATAATCTGTAGAAGCTTCAGTTAATTGAGCCCTGACATCTATAAAATTCAGAACGATTACAGCAAAAATTAAAAAATTCTTCATAATTATCTCTTTATAACTTTAACCGAAGTGTTTACAACATCAGTCTTTATATTAATAACATAGGTTCCTGAAGCATATGTGCCTAAATTCACCGCTACCATATCGTACTTCAGTTTTTCACTGTGCAGTAACCTACCGTTTAAATCAAAAACATTTACGACTCCCTCTTTGTACTCATGATTGATTACTATCTGTGTAAATCCTTCGGTTGGATTAGGAAATGCTTCTATTTTAATTTCAGGCTGTTTGATTTCTTCTTCTCTTCCCAGTTTGACTACCCAGTAATCTTCACGTCCTTGCACCGATGTTTTATATTTTGCATTTCTTCCGGTTGAGCTACCCGCTAAAACCAATGCGCCGTCGCGGGTTATTACTGTTTTTCTAAGAAGATCATCTCCACTTGTCGACAGTTCCTTTTCCCATACCTTTTCTCCTTTATCATTTAACTGGATGGCTACATAACTTTTTTTGTTGGACTTTTCATCTGCTTTATAACCCGATAAGAATACTTGTTTACTCGGCGTAATATTTGTTGACATTAAGAACTCGCTTCCTTCCAAATCAAAAGTATATTGGTCTACAGGTCTAAAGCGGTTGTCTATTTTAATCATAAAGAAATCACTTTCTTTCTCCGATTTTAGAGCTAAGTTACCTATACCATTTTCTGAATAGGTATCACCCGTAATAGTATATGTTTCTTTATCTTCTGATAAAATGATATCGTTTAACTGATCGTCATTCTCAGTTCCTAACAGATATTCATTAAGTAGGTTTCCTTTTACATCAAGCTCTAATATCCATAAATCATAGCCACCGTAGTTCTCCTTTTGTTTATTTCCTGAAGTTGGTGAATTAGAAACTCCGCCAATAACATATCCGTTTTCGGTCTCTAAAATGGTTCTTGGTTCATCATTGTACATACCACCGTATGTTTTTTCCCATTCAACTTTGCCCTTTTTGTCGATTTTGATGATCCAATAATCCAATCCACCAAACTTTTCATCTTTTTTCTGGTCACTTACATCTGAATTAGTCGTTCCCGCAATTAGGTAACCACCACCTTTAACCTGCTTTATCTGAACCAATCTATCATCACCATCTCCACCATAACTTTGCTGCCACTCTTGTGTCCCTTTTGCATCAATTTTGATGATCCAGATATCGCTTTTACCTTGGTTCTCTGAAAACTTGGATTGACTTTTGCCAGAAGTAGAATAACCACCCAAAATATATCCCATATCATTAGTAGGATAGATGCTCTTTAAAATATCCTGACCGTCACCTCCAAAGCTCAACTGCCATTCCTCTTCACCGCTTTTATCCATCTTCCACAGAAAGTAATCCAAGTTCCCTTGGCTTTTTTGTGATTTTAATCCTGATTTGTCCGATAAGGAACTTCCAGCCAAAAGAAAGCCGTAGTCCAGTGTGGGAACCATATCGAAAAGGTACTCAGAGTGCTCGCCTCCGATTGTTTTTTCCCACAAAACTTTTTGACTGTAACTGCTAAAAGAAGCTACGCCTAACAGAAGTAGTAGTGTTTTTTTTATCACAATATTTTTTTTACAAAAGAAGCTGATTTACTCAATTCTTATATTTAGAAAAGATTAACAAAACGATTGGACATATTATTTCATTGTTAAGTGAATAATTGCGAGTTGTGCTATTCAAACTTACTATTAAGAAACAAGCATCCACCAACTGCCCCACACTTCCATTTCAAAAAATTAAACCTCCTTCCATAAGATATTTGTTCCCAAAGCCCGCAAAGTGTGGGATAACATAACAAATAATACTTACAATCATGAAAAAACAAAGAAAAATGCTCTTAACAGCAGTAGTAGTAATGCTATCAGCAATTACGGCATCCGCTCAGGGAAACGGAAACGCAGGAATCAATGAAGCTACCCAAATGGTCACCTCCTATTTTGATCCTGCAACACAATTAATTTACGCCATCGGTGCAGTAGTAGGGCTAATCGGTGGAGTTAAAGTCTACAACAAATTCAGTTCGGGAGATCCAGATACAAGCAAAACAGCAGCCAGCTGGTTTGGTGCATGTATCTTTTTAATCGTCGCTGCAACCATCCTACGCTCCTTCTTCCTTTAATAAGCTGCCTTATGAACTACAACATAAATAAAGGCATTGGCAGGACGGTAGAGTTTAAAGGACTTAAAGCGCAGTATCTCTTCATCTTTGCAGGTGGACTGCTCGGTATGCTCATCCTTGTAATGATCATGTATATGATCGGTGTAAACTCATTTATCTGCATTGTCTTGGGAGCAGGAAGTGCATCACTCATTGTATGGCAGACATTCTCGTTAAACCGAAAATATAGTGAACACGGACTGATGAAGATAGCAGCTAAGAAAAGACATCCCAAATACATCATCTGCAGAAAACCGATTCACCGCTACCTTAAATACACTTCAAAACAGACTGCCAAATGAGAAACACAGCTAAAACCACCACATTGGAAAACAAGTTTCCACTGCTGGCAGTAGAAAACAACTGCATTATTTCAAAAGAAGCAGATATTACTGTTTGTTTTAAGGTACGCTTGCCCGAACTATTCACGGTTGCTTCCGCTGAATATGAAGCCATTCACTCCGCATGGCATAAGGCGATCAAAACGCTTCCTGATTATACCATCATTCACAAACAGGATTGGTACATCAAGGAAAATTACAGTCCGGATTTAACCAAAGAAGATCAGACCTTTTTAGTAAGGTCTTATCAGCAGCATTTCAACGAACGACCGTTTCTGAACCATTACTGTTATCTGTTTCTTACAAAGACAACTAAAGAACGCATGCGCACACAAAGCAACTTTTCATCGCTTTGCAAAGGCACGCTGATTCCGAAAGAAATCAGAAACAAAGAAACGATCAGCCGTTTTATGGAAGCAGTCGCACAATTTGAGCGCATCGTAAACGACAGCGGTTTCATAAGCCTGAAAAGACTGACTGAAGAAGACATCATCGGATGCAATGAAAAGCAAGGGTTGTTGGAACAGTACCTAACCCTATCCAAAGAATCGGGAACGCCGATGCAGGATATCGCATTGGGAACAGAGGAAGTACGTATCGGAAACAGAAGATTGAGTCTGCATACTCTTTCGGACACAGATGATCTGCCAGCAACCGTATCAGCAGATACCCGTTTTGAAAAACTTTCAACAGACCGGAGCGACTGCCGATTATCTTTCTCCGCGCCTGTAGGACTACTTTTAAACTGCAACCACATTTACAACCAGTACCTGTTCTTGGACAACAGTGAAGACAACCTGCAGAAATTTGAAAAGTCCGCACGAAACATGCATTCATTGGCAAGGTACAGTCGCGCAAACCAGATTAACAAGGAATGGATTGAAAAGTATCTGAATGAAGCACACAGCTTCGGATTGTCTTCAATACGCGCACATTTCAATGTAATGGCATGGTCGGAAGATCCTTCAAAATTAAAACAGCTGAAAAACGATTGCGGTAGTGCCATCGCACTTATGGAATGCAAACCAAGACACAATACCGTAGATACTGCGACTTTGTATTGGGCGGGAATGCCAGGCAATTCCGGTGATTTTCCAAGTGAAGAAAGCTTTTACACGTTCATCGAACCTGCTTTGTGTTTTTTTACCGAAGAAACAAACTATCACAATTCCCCTTCTCCATTTGGCATTAAGATGGCGGACAGACTGACCGGAAAACCGATCCATCTCGATATATCGGATTTGCCAATGAAACGTGGGATCATCACGAACCGGAACAAGTTTATTCTTGGTCCGTCGGGTTCGGGAAAATCCTTTTTCACCAACCATATGGTACGGCAGTATTATGAACAGGGGGCACACGTACTGCTCGTAGACACCGGTAATTCCTATCAGGGATTATGCGAACTGATCAAGGGAAAAACCAAAGGCGAAGACGGAGTTTATTTTACTTATACGGAGGACAATCCGATTGCTTTTAACCCCTTTTACACAGACGACAGCGTGTTTGATATTGAAAAACGGGAGAGCATCAAAACACTGATACTGACCCTGTGGAAACGTGACGACGAACCACCGACCCGTTCAGAAGAAGTAGCCTTGTCCAATGCGGTAAGCGGATACATAGACTGTATCAAACAACATCAGTTACTTCCTTCTTTCAACGGTTTCTACGAATACGTAAAAGGAGATTACAGAAAAGTACT
>NZ_FOVI01000023.1 GCF_900115115.1 Paenimyroides ummariense | reverse complement strand
CATCCAATCATTGCATTCATGTATTTTTTTAATAAGGACCCCCTGCAACTTAATTAAACTCAATACTTATGAAACATCGTTTTTTTCATGAGGCACTCTCTAAAGTGAGTAGAAAGGAAGAGAGGCTTACTATGAAACCATCCAAAATTATTGAAGAATCATATTCGATGACTTTATTGCTTAAAGACTTGTTAATGGAACTAAAGGAATTTGTAATTAACTCAGGTTTTGATAACGAACTACAGGAAATAGATTTCTTTAAGAACATCAAGCCCCAGATACTTGGTAAACTGATTTTCTACAATAAGGTATACCGTATGGAAATTGCTTGTCCCGTACCAGACGGCAAGCTGTTGATGCAATATTTTTCTTCTAAACTGGAACAACTGAAAAAAACATTCAAAGAGCACACGGTTTCTTCAGATTTCTACAGGTACTACCGATCTAACCGAACAGATATGGACAACCGGTTTTTCCGTTTGGGAAACATAGAATTTTACAGCGGACTCAACAGCGTGGCATTTGAAATGGATCCCCAGTTCTCTACATACTACGATTACAAAGTTTCTAGAATCATTTCTGATGATCTACTGTATCATTACCTGCTTCGTCGTATGGATCCTGACGAATCGGAGGCAGTTTCTGAAATAGCAGCACAAGCGTACTTGAAAGATATTTATTGGACGCATTCTAAAAATGCATTGATCGAGCTGGTTTATGCGCTTCATGCTACCGGTGCTGTTTCCAATGGTAGGGTTGGGATTTCGAAACTGGCAATGATTTTTGAAATGGCTTTCAGCATCAAGCTTGGTGACCTTCATCATTCGTTTCATAGGATGAAGGATCGTTCAGGTAGTAAAACCTATTTTCTTGATCAACTGACAACCAATCTGGAAAAGTATATGCACAAGGATCTGGATTGAATCCTTATACCAAGATTATGCCCATAAATAGCACGTAAAAGCTGCTGTTTATGGGCATTTTTGTTTTATTTTCTTTTAAAAAATCAAATTATTTTTGATTTTCATGGGTAGGTCTTGGATACTGCTAGACTATTAGAGTTCATTATATAGTACAATTTGTCTTGCGCAACATTGGAAATTCCTGTTTGTTTTTCTCTTCGGAACTACTTTAGGTATGCTTTTTAAACCTACTGTATGAATATAGGAGAATGGAATTTATTAGCTGCAATACTATAGTAATGACAATATTTTGTATTGAATATTAAATAGCTACAGGTCTTTATTACGTAGAATATTCTCATCTTCTTTTTTAAAGTATGACGTTCATCTTTAACACCAGTTAACCATGACTGGAATCGAATAATTTGTTCTTGTTCGTTCAGTTGCTTTAGTGAATCTTCTTAAAATTTACCATCATCAATCCAGGATCATTTAAATGGTTTTTGAAAACATTAGATACTTTATTTACTTATTTGTTTTTAATTTAAATTTTCTTTGGTTGAAGATATAAATTTGTTTAATTATTGGCAAATTTTCAAATTATATAGTTCGATTTAATTTTATTTATAAAATATTTATTTAGAATACACAATAAAAAAGCCCTATATAAGGTTATTGTCTAAAAGCTTAAAATTTAAAAATGATAAATGTTTGTGTAATTAATTATAAATTGTTTTCTTTGAATAGAGAAAAAAAAATATAATATTTCACAAATAATAATATTGTTTTTTCTGTATTTAAAGCTTCTTTTTAGTATGGCTGCATTGTGTACAGAGATTCAAATCTGTAGGGAGGTAACAAGAAAGATAGCCCTCAGTATTGATGTTATATTGCTTTTCAAGTAGCAATATTATGTTTAATATGAATTAAAATATTTACAAGAAAAAGTATACAGTATCAAATAAAAATATTACGCGCGTATAGGAGTTATTCGAAAATCCTTAAGAGAGTAGAAATAATTATTAAATATTAAAATCATGAAAAACAAACTTTTAACATTATCTATTTTGTCATTTGCTTTATTTTCTTGTTCAAATGAAGATGAAGTTCAAGTACAGCAAAAAAATGATGAGGCTGCAAAAGCTGAAATAATGAATATTATTTCAAATGCTACTGAAAAAACTACACAAGAAATGGAAGAAGAATTTTTTAGGGATAACAATTATGTTGTTGTTAATCCTGAAAAATCTAATAATATTGTTAATTCGATTAAGGCTAACAATACGCCTATACACGGTCCTTACACTACCACTATTTCTGCAACACCTGCTGGTGTACTTCCTAATCAAAAAATAATATGGAAAGGATATGAATACCCTGCTGCGGCTGCGTATGTAGCGGATGTAAATACACACTCTGTCAATATATTATTACCGGACGGTGCATTCGGATTTGTTAATTCGATGACGAATCAGGGATATAATGATTATGGTGCTCAAACCCAAGGTTATTCTTTTTCAAATGTTATCATCAACGGAAAGAATTATCTGAATGTCAGAACTTATACTATGAAGATCAGATGGAATATGGCAGGGCAAGCCATAAATGCAAATGTACCAAGCTATGGCTTTGGCGCTAAGAGCGTATCATACTCATATATCACACCTTAATCAAAATGAAAAAATATTTTTTATATACCGTTCTTCTTTTATGCTGTAACATCTCAGTTGCTCAAACAGTGAAGCTGAATTTTGGCAGAACTATTTCCTCTGTTAAGAGCAGTCACGCCGATTTAGATATTTTAAACAAGACTATAAATACGACTAATGTAGGTATTGGTGTTGATTTGTTTGAAAAAGAAAACTATTATCTATCAAATGAGATTAATTTTAGTATGCTTGGGGGAAAAGAAAAAAATATTTTTTTAGAAGCTCCATACGATGATTATTCAAAAAAGTGGGGATATCTTTCACTCTCATCATCTTTGCGTTATAAGATTAATTTTGATGAAAGTAAGTATTTATTTATCGGTGCAGGACCTAAAATCAATTTCATCATTGATTCAAATAAGTTTTCACAAACATTGTATGAAGATACATATGTTATGAAAAACTATACTTTTGGGGTATTGACAGAATTAGGATATGTTCAAAGAATTTTTGAAAGGTATAAAGTTGGTATTGTAGGATCTTATTCCTATAGTATAACACCTAACTCAAAGACAGAGTTTAACAGATTAAGAATTAATCCGATTGCAATAAATCTTACTTTAGGATATTCTTTGTAGGTAGCTAATTGTTTAAAACAAAAAGAGGGTATGTATAATCATACCCTTTTATTATTTGTTCGAAAATAAAGGATTTTCTAAATAATCTTATTCCTTTGTTGTTTATTTAAATATGAACCCCATAAATTTTATTGACAATCCAATATACTATAGAGTATTATAATAATAATACTTTGATTGGGGAAAAATTATATAAATATATAATATTTATAATGGTTCAATTGCTTGTAATATTGATAATGTTTAAACTATAAATTTATATTATTTCCCCGTTAAGTGAAAATATTATAAATTTATAGCGTATAACTTTTATAACATTTATGTATGAATATTGACTTTTCTAAAGCTAGTTTTAAAGACTTTGAAAACATTCCTAATCACGATATCTTCAAAAGAGCTAAAGCACATCAGGGATATTTGAACTACCTGCGTGAAAATGAATTTATGAACTACCGTCTACTAGCTACTTCGGGTTGCGGTCCTGAAATAGGTCTTGCAGAACAAGGCTATATCAAGAAGGGAAATTACATCAGTTTTGTTTGTAATGACTATCTCGGTTTTACGCAACATCCCGAAGTTAAAAACGCAGTAATAGCTGGAGTGGAGAAGTACGGAACAGGTGCGGGGGCATCACCACTTATCGGTGGTTACTTAGATTACCATAAGGAATTGGAAGACAAAATTTCAACTTTCTTTAAGCGTCCTAAAGGTTCTTCAATCGTCTATACTACGGGCTATACATCAAACAGCGCATCTCTGCTTTGTCTTCTTAAAAAGGAAGACATTGCTATCGTAGATATGGCAGTGCACGCCAGTGTTTATGAAGGGATTACCGGATCTACCGTAAAGCGTTTTCTTCACAATAATGTGGAAAATCTTGAACGCATCCTTGCAGCATCAAAAGATGTCTACAGAACAAAAATGGTTATTGTTGACGGGGTTTACTCTCAAGACGGTGATATTGCGAAATTGAGAGAAATACTTGAAGTCACACACAAATATGGTGGTGTCCTTTTAGTAGATGATGCGCATGGCATTGGTGTTATTGGAAACACCGGACGCGGGGCTATGGAGTATTTTGATGTATTGGATCAGGTGGACATCATTACAGGAACGTTCAGTAAAACTTTTGCTAACGTAGGTGGCTACCTTGTTGCCAAAAATCCTGAATTGATTTCATATCTTCACTTCCAGTCAAGACAATATGCGTTTTCTGCTGCCTCAACTCCTGCAATAGTAGGAGTGAGCCGTGCTATTGACCTTATTGATGAAGAGCCACACTGGAAGGTACAATTGTGGAAAAATGTTGAATACTATAAAAAAGGCTTAATAGATATTGGTTTGGATATTGGAGATACGGATTCAGCAATCATTCCTGTGAAAATTGGTGACGTTTACAAAAATAGTAAGGCAGGAAAAATTTTGCTTGAAAACGGTGTTTATACCAATCCTATAATGTATCCTGCGGTATCACTAAAAGATTCTCGCATAAGAATGAGTCTGATGGCTACACATACAAAAGACCATCTTGATAAAGCACTCAATGTATTTGAATATGTCAGTAAAAAGTTGCAAATTGCAGAGTCTGTGCATAATTTGCAATAAGAATGGGAAGAAAGAAAAAATCTGAAACGGAAATCAGTAAGGAACCTGCACCTAAAGAAAGAAAAGTTTTATCAGGACCTTTAAGGGATAAATCCCGTACAATGGCCCGAATGGTGGCAGCCGTAGGGAAGGTAATACAAAAAAAAGGTTATCCGGGGCTCACGGCTCCGAACATCGCTGTTGCCGCGGGAGTGGACAAAAAATTGGTGTGGACTTATTTTGGAAGTATTGATAACCTGATTGAAGAATATATTCGTCAGAAGGATTTTTGGAAGTTTGAAGCCAAAAAGCATATAGAAGATCTATTAAAAAATGCGTCTGTTATTGGTAAAAAGGAAATATCTTTAATACTACAAAGTCAGTTTGAAGTATTGCAGAAAGACAAGGCTTTACAGAAAATAATTCATTGGGAACTAGGGGAGAAAAATAAAATGTTGAGAAAGGTTGCTGATCGAAGAGAAGAGATCGGAGAACAATTATTTTCCGTAATTATGCCAGATTTTGAAACAACAAACGTTGATCTTCGGGCAAAATTAGCCTTAATAGTGGGAGGTATTTATTATCTTTCCTTACATTCAAAATCTAATGGAAGTTTAGTTTGTGGAATTGATATTAATGAAGACGATGGCAGAAGGCGGATTGAAAAAGCTATTCAGGATCTTGTCTTTGAAGCTTATGAGAGAGCCGGTGTAAGTAAATAAAGCTAAAAAAACTGTAATTTTTACAGTTTTTTTAGCTTTATTTTGTTTGTCCTCCTCTATTTTATAAAAAGAGTATAACAGCTAATTGGTTATATTTATTACCTGAATTAATAATAGATGAAGTATATAATTTCTATTCAATTGTTAGCATGTAGTAGCCATCCTTTTTGATTGAATCAATATTGTCAAAATTTACATTATCAATTTTATAGCCACTGCAACTATTTTTTATTTTAGATGATCTGACTGTGAAATTAAAGGTCTTCAAAGAATCTAGAATGATATAAACGATGTAGTTTTTGTTCCCATCGTACCAGCCAACATTTTCCAGTAATGCTTTATTATCTTTTGTTATTTGTACATTAATTCCTAAACTGTTTCCATTGCCCAAATCTTCATAAATAACAATTTCAGCTTTGGTTAATATCCCACTAGCGATTAAATTTTGTCCTTGCGCATTTACAAATTCAAAAACAGTGGGTTCAGGTGGTGTATAGCAGTTTTCTTCTTCACAGCTTATAAGGCTTAGTGAAAGTAAATTTAAAGTAAAGATTATAAGTGTTTTTCTCATTTTATGTACTCTTTTCCTGCGTCAAGTGGAGATTATATTGTTTGAATATTTTCTAAATTGAAGATATTATAAGTTTAACGAATTATTTGTTCTTTTATTTTAATTATGAGCTAATTAAATCAAAGTTGCATATCTAATATACCACAGGATGAAAGATCGTTCGGAAAGCAAAACCTACTTTTTGGATCAGCTTACAACCAATCTGGAGAACTATATGCAAAAGGATCTGGATTGAATATTCATACCAAGAGAATGCCCATAAACAGCAGCTTTTATCTGCTGTTTATGGGCATTCTTTGTTTTATTTTCTTTAAAAAAAAGCAAATTATTTTGATTTTCATGGGTAGGTCTTGGCGCTACCTTGGCGATTTGAGGGCATTTGTTGACGCAATTTTGTCCTGTGCAACGTTACCGGCTCCTTTGGCTTTGTCTTGTGAACTATTGGGAGCCGGTTTTTTAAACCTACTATTATGAATTTAGACAGAATGGAATTTATTAGCTGGATGAACCGTATCATACAGCGCTTTGATTTATTGGATGAACTGGTTAAGACAAAAAGCAACAGTTTGGAGGGAGTAGATGGTGAAGAGTTACTGGATAACCAGGATATACTGCTACTTCTAAAGATCAGCCCTAGGACTTTGCAGCGATACCGAACTAACGGAATGCTTGCCTACTACCGTATCAGCGGTAAAATCTACTATAAACGTTCCGATGTGGAACAATTAGTCAAGGACAGTTACGCCAAATCAGTTGCTGAACGAAAGAAAAAGAAGGCTGCTTAAAGACTGAAACTGCCAGATTATAGTTCGTTCGGATGGCTTGTTTTAGCTTGAGGTAAATTTTAAATTTTTAATCATGGATGATAAAACAGCTAATGAAGAAAAGGTTCAACAGTCGGAAGAGGTAATGTTGGCACATTCTAAAGATGACAAAAAAGTAAAAGCGGTTAAGGGTATTGACGATAGTGGTAATATGCATACCGTTAATCCCAGTAAGAGTAATCAGAACCAATTTATGAGAGTCGACAAACACGGAGACTTTTTCTCAAACTTCTTTTCAAATTTTTTAAGTCAGTTACGAAATCCCAGTTCTTTTGACTTCTTTAAAGTACCAGCAGATAAATCTATTGATTTGGCAAAAAGAGCAAATAATTCGCTGGGTTCTGGACAGACTTCCGCTCTGGAAGAATTAAAAAAATACGCGGTTACACTACAACCGGATTTAACAAATGAAAAATCAAGTACTATGGATAATACACAAAAAACACAGGAAACCGGTACGGATACGCAGTACCGTTACGACCCAAAGAAGATTGATTGGGAAATGATGTCCGATATCGGACTTAGCGAAAGGGAGTTGATCGAAAGGAACATGATGGAGCCCTTATTGAAAGGCTATAAAACAAATGAGCTGGTACCTCTGGTACTTCGAATCGGTCCTGCAGAAGCCAGAATGGATGCCCGTTTATCGCTTAAAACGAACGAAGTAGGAGATGTGGTGATTGCCATTCATGGTATCAGAAAGGAACCTAACCTGAAATATCCACTCTTTGGTCACGAATTCAGTGAGGAGGATAAGAAGAACCTGCAGCAGACAGGCAATATGGGTAGGGTAGTTGATTTGGTAAACCCCAAGTCTGGTGAAACAATACCTTCAATCATTAGCGTAGACCGGCTGACCAATGAGCTTGTGGCGATGGCGGCAGACAGAATGAAGATTCCAGATGAGATTAAGGGAGTGAAACTGGATGATGCGCAAAAACAGACTTTGCAGGAAGGTAAACCGCTATATTTAGAAGGAATGATTTCAAACAAAGGAACGGCTTTTGATGCCACCATGCAGTTTAATGCGGATAAAAAATATGTCGAATTTTTGTTTGATCGAAGTGTTTCCAATAAGGAGACGGTCGCAGAACAGGTTTCGAATAACGATGGATCGAAAGAAGCTCCAAGGGTATTTCGAGGAAAGGAATTGACGGATCAGCAGTATGATAAGTTTGCAGCGGGACAGTCGGTCTATATTGATGGACTGGTTGATAAAAAAGGACAAAGCTACCAGGGGTATATTACTTTTAATGCAGATACCGGTAAAACTGATTTTGCTTTTCCGGCACAACTCAAGGAAAAAGCGAAGCCCGCAGAGGATTTTAAAACACAGGTTGATGTTAACTCAGAAGGGAAGACCAACGAGAAGACCAAGAAGATTACAGAGCCTTTGAAACCGGCGCAGGATAAACCTAAAGATCAAAAGCAGAAAAAACAACAGGATGCTGTTAAAAGTAAACGAAGAAAAATTTAGTTTATGAAGACGGTTATTGCAGAAAAACCAAGTGTGGCAAGGGAGATTGCTGCACTTTTAGGAGCCGTTGATAAAAGCGACGGTTACTATTCGGGGAACGGCTATTTTGTAACCTGGGCTTTCGGTCATCTGATCGCTTTGGGGATGCCTTCGGATTACGGAATCTCAGGATTTGGAGTGGAGTATTTGCCAATTATACCAAATCCGTTTGTCCTCACTGTTCGGAAAATTAAACTGGAAGGTAAATACATAGACGATAAGAATGCGGTAAGGCAGTTGAAAGTTATAGAACGGCTGTTTAAAAATAGTACGGAAATAATCATTGCAACGGACGCAGGTAGGGAAGGAGAGCTTATTTTTAGATATATTTATGAATATCTCGGTATTGAAAAGCCTTTGAAACGTTTGTGGATCAGTTCGCTTACAGAAAAAGCAATATGCACTGGTTTTGAAAACCTGAAAGAGGGAAGTGAATTTGAAGGACTTTATCATGCGGCTAGGGCACGTAGCAGAGCGGATTGGTTGGTCGGTATCAATGCTTCACAGGCATTGAACGTAGCTGCCGGTCAAGGTATCTACTCTCTTGGCAGGGTTCAGACTCCGACCTTGGCAATGATCTGCAGACGGTTTTTAGAAAATAAGGCATTTGTGGTAAAACCTTATTTTCAGATTGAATTGCAGCACAATAAACAGTTTGTTTCGTTCACTAGCAGATCTAAAAACAGATGGGAAACCAGACGGGAAGCGCAGCAGGTGTGGAACTCAATTGAAAGAAACGGTTCCGCTGAAGTAGTGTCTGTTGATACAAAAACTGTTACCGAACAACCGCCGCTGCTGTTTGACCTTACGGGCTTACAGAAGGAAGCAAATAAATTGCTGAACCTGTCTGCTGATGAAACCTTGAAAATAGCGCAATTGCTCTATGAGAAACAGTTCATTACCTATCCGCGAACAGGAAGCCGCTACATACCGGAGGATGTTTGGGCTGATATTCCAAAATTGATTAACGGACTTAAAGTTCGTGAGAAATATCATTGCGCAGAATTGGTTTTAAAATCGGGTGGATTGAATAAGCGGATTTTAAATGACTTAAGGGTAACAGACCATCATGGATTGCTGGTAACGGAAAAGGTGCCCTCTTCGTTATCAGCAAAGGAAAGTGCGATTTACGATCTTATTGCTTTCAGGTTATTGGAAGCTGTTTCCGAAGTATGTATAAAAAATGTTACAACTGCAGAGCTTCAGGTGCTGCATCATGATTTTTACATTAAAGGTTCATCCGTGGTTGAACCGGGATGGCGTGCTGTTAAAGGAGACTTCAATAATAAGGATTCTAGTTTAGATGTAGAAATAAATTCAGTAATAGTGGAGCTGCCTGAATTGAAGGCAGGGGACATCCTTAAAATTAAATCCGGAACTATTTTAGAAAAGCAGACAAGACCACCATCACTTTTTACAGAAGCCTCTTTATTGGGTGCCATGGAGCAGGCTGGTAATGATATTGAGGATAAAGATGCTCGAGGCGTGTTAAAAGGCATCGGTATTGGAACTCCGGCAACAAGGGCGGCCATTATTGAAACACTTTTTAATCGCGAATATATTGTTCGCAATAAAAAATCATTGGTTCCTACAGATAAGGGATTACAGGTTTATGAGCTGGTTAAGGATTTTAATATTGCCGATGTTGCTATGACGGCTCAATGGGAATTGGCATTGAGAAACATAGAATTGGGTAATTTAGATGCCGCATTGTTTCAGAAAGATTTGGAAGAATATTCTACAGTTATTACTAAAGAATTACTTCAATCGGAGTTGAATAAACAACCTGATATTTTGTGTCCTAGGTGTAAAGAAAATTATTTATCAGTTAAGGAAAAATTTGTTAAATGTAAAGGTGAAAATTGTGGTTGGATTCAGTTCCGGATGATCTGTGGCATACAGTTAAGTTTGTGCGAAATTGAGAAATTAGTTAATTACGGAAGAACGGATTTAATTAAGGGAATGAAAAGTAAATCAGGTAAAAATTTTGATGCTTTTATTGTTTTGGATGAAGACGGGAAAAGTAGTTTTGAGTTTAAGGTGAAAGATAAATAGTACCTTTTAAGATGTTCAGATGGAATGAATTAAAAAATACAAAAACCGTCTTCCAAATGATGACGGTTTTTGTAATTATCAGCACTAAAATTTAAAAGAAGGGTGTTATATGGAGAACCCTTTTGGTCATTTGGTGTACAGTAAAACCAACGGTGGCAAATTCATATTGTGTCTAAATAGCATCTAGTACGCACCTGTACACTTTAAGTGACGCGATTATATATATTAACTATTAATTTAATTAAAATTCAAGATAATTAAATTATTTCAATTCTTAACTTTGTAAAAAAAAAGAAAGATTTGATATGTTTACCGAAGAAGAAAAGAAATTTATCCAGACAGAATTATTAGGCAAAATATCTGAGAATATTGCTAATTACAAATCCTACGATGATTTATGTTCTGATGATAAATTACGTATGGAAATTCTCAGAAAAATCAATCCCGGAGGATTTGAATTGTTGAAGAACAAAGTTGAAGGGATGATTCATCAAAAGAGTTAATTGCATTGCTTTAGCTATCATATTTATCTTATAAAAGCTCCCATTAGAGCTTTTGTTTTTTTTATTTGCCTGCGGTAATAACGGACGAATTTATTTTACAGTTTTGTACTTTTAGTATTTTTTTGCACTATCCGTTATTCAACTATTTCAGTAGAAAATGCTTCAAAGAGAAATATCTAAACTTGCTGCTCTTCGTTTAAAGAAAAAGCATCGAGAAAATTAAAACTTCTATTTCTCGATGCTCTGAATTAACATAACTTATAATATTAATCATCAATATTTTAAATACAAACCATAAACATTGATTAGTTACCAAAGCTCAAATCAGGATTATTATTTTTTGCTGATGAATCGTGGAAACTTTCTCCAGATGGAAGTATTAACAGCAAATCGCGATGCGAATTGATAATTTCATCTATTTCTCCATACCCATCATTATCCGAAGTAGTATTTTGATAAAAAAGTTCAATTTCTGTTAGTGAAAATCCTTCATCGTAGCGCGGCAATTTTTCTTGAGGCAAAGAAATGCTGCTGTTGACATGTAAAACTTCTACTTGCGTATTAAAGTGCTGTATAAAGAGATTTGCATTTTCACGTATTGATCTATAGTCAGCCCTCGTTATATCAACTGCTATAAAAATGTTTTTAAGCTGCTTGAATTTAGCATTTGATGGTATGATTAACACTGGTAATTTTACAGAATTTATTAAACGATATGTATTATCGCGAAAAAATTGACTAAAAAATTTATCTTCTACTCCCATAACTATTAAATCTGCACAAAAATTGTGACAGCATATCAACATCTGTTCGTGAAAATCACCCGCTGCTATGTATGGAATTACTTCAACTTCAAATATTTCCTTCAGAGAACTACAAAGCTCGGAAATCTGATCTTTTTGATCGGGCGATATAGTATTAATATTATTACTTTTAAGTGTCGCATTAAGTACATCATTATAAGATATATCGTGATAAAATAGTACAACTTTATAGTCCTTCTCACTTATAGCATTTAATGTACAAATCATTGCATTATCTGCAACATTGGAAAAATCTGTGGTAATTATGATTGTTTTCATATTTAACTATTTTCTGTGGGTTACTAAAGTTGGAAACACCGCATTGCTGTACAATGCGTGTTTCCTTATTAAATACGTTTTTAGATTACAATGCGAAGGCATATCCTGCCGATATTATAATACCTGTATTTTTAATTTCTGTGGATTTACTTAAACTGTTCAACCCGAGCACATATCTGCCGTCAACTATGACTTTACCGGGTCCTAGCGGTATAGCCACACCTGCACCCATATGAATGCTGAACTCTACACGGTTTAATTTTCCCGCGTAGTTTGGAATTTTGGAATCTTTATCTATTAGAAATCCCACCGCAGGTCCTGCGTTTACATATCCGACACCGTATGAATACTTTGCCAGCACCGGCGCTTCCAGATAGTTTAGATTAATTTCACTGCTGTGGTTTAAATATTTAAATTTCGTCCCTTTACCTACGAAGTTTATTTCCGGCTGAATAGAAAAGTTTTTAATACCTGTTGGGATATTTACTCCCAGACCGCCCTGGAAATTTAGTTTATTTTTCTCACCGTTAAAGTGTTCTATTTTTTGGTTGGACAGATTAATACCTGCTTTGGGAATCAGCTCAATACTTTGTGCTTTAACCGTTAAGGTTGTTATAACTAACAATAGTCCTGTAAAAATCAGTTTTTTCATTTCAATAAATTTTAATAATTATTATGTTACAAAAGTATATCGCTATCGATCGCAGGTTGGGTGAAAGATTACTGAAAGGGATAAAATAACTACTGAAGCGATTACGTTTAGTTACTGAAGCACACATTTAGATCATCGTTTTGTATCGTTCTCTATAAGATTTATTGTCAGTTTTAATATAGTAAAAATAGGGTATAATACTTCTGCAAATCAGTATTTTCGCTTCAGTAACGATTTTATACGCTTCAGTTAGATTTAAGCTCTTTTCCTTCGAATATCTGTAGTTATTTGTATTCAAATATCATAATTATTGACCTGAGATTACACATTACAGGCTACTTTACAAATAGTAACATGTTCAAAAAGATAATGCAGGATATTACAGCTGTCTGCCTAATGGAAGAAATGTGGAAATTTTGATTTTCCGTAATATGTTTAAGCGTTTTGGTTAATAATTGCGATTTTTAATAAACATAAATGTTCAGTTTTATGAGTACTTTAAAATTCTTTAAGCAAAAAATCCTTTATACTTCCATATATATGATGGAAGGTACAGCACTACTTTTAATGTCAGTTTGGACTTTTTTCGGTCCTATGCTGGATCTGACCTTTCCTATGCACAAAATCACGGCTCTGCTTATATTGGTTATTAGTTATCTGGATTTTTTCTTCACTTTTAAAAATAAGCAGAATACCAGCCTCTTCGATTTACTTATAAACTTTTCAATATTAAATTTAATTGTTGGCGTACTTCTAATGACTACCAACAATTTAGTGATTGAAACATATCTTCTGATTGTATCTTGCACTTTTTTGTTTACACAAAACCTGGCAACAATTAAATACTTTCAGGGCTATGGAAAGATCAACTGGCGTAGCGCGATTTTTTTGTGCTATTTGTGCTTAACCATGATTCTGATACTTTTTTTGCGCTTGGAACCGGACAACATAGCAAATCCTTATTTAGGCTTACTCTTTTTTATTGCTTTTCTCTTTAAGTTTGGTTTGTTCTTTAAGATGAGGAAGCTTAATACTTTTCCTGAAAAAGTGAGCTTTAACGTGTACAGTAAAATTGAAATGATAGAAAAAGAATATTCAGAAGCATTATCTAAAAATTGGGATGCAGATAGGGATCTTTACATGTAGGTGATAAAAAAAATTATACAATTTCTCTTACTAAACTTAAAATAAAGTAAGGTAATGTACTGGAAATTTATAGAGTTGTAATAATAAAACGCTCGATTACATAGAGGAATTTTTTCACGGGGAATCAATATTGATAAGATTTGCGGGTGAAGGATTATTTTCTATCGCGTCTCATAGTATATAAATCATGTAATTTGTACGGTTTTAGAGATCATTGCGAGAACTTAACAGGAAAGTTAAATCTTTGGACATTGGGATAAGGGATCTAAAGACGGATCTATTAAATATAAAATGTAGGATAAATAGATTTATCAGTTTATAAAATGAATAACATTATAGCAAAAACTAAAAATTATGTGATTTGGTTACTTTCCGAAAAACTTTCACATAAGCTGCACTTTCATAGCCTGCATAGGACCTTTGACGTGGTTTCATCAGTTAAGGAAATTGCAGAATACTGTGAATTAAATAATGTTGAAACTGAAATACTGATAGTAGCAGCATGGTTTCAGGATACGGGCTATATTAAGAAATATTTGGATCATGAGGAAGAAAGCAAAAAAATTGCAGCTGAATTTCTAAAAAAAATGGATTGCAATGATGAGTTCATACAAGCTGTGCGTACGTGTATTGGAGCTACCAAAAAAAGTTCAGTTCCTGTAAATATGTTCGAAATGATTCTACGCGATGCCGATATGTGCTTCCTTAGCAGTTGTAACTTTCGCAAGTATCTAACTTTACTCCGTTACGAAGAAGGGGAGTACCTAGGTCAAAGTTATTCAGATCAAGAGTGGAGATTAAAAAAAATTCAGTTGTTAGAAAATCATATTTATTACACAGGATACGGCGTGAAAGCACTTAATAAGTTAAAAATCAATAATTTGAAATCTATAAATTTATCTCAAGATTGAATTTTCGAAAAAGTGCCTTGATATTATTGGCTTTTTGCCGATACTGTAAAATTAAATTCAAAATTTGTTTTAACTTTACAGTTTCTTGGTACATATAAAATAGGTTAAAGCTATTTTCTTACTATAATTTTCAAGAAAAATAAGTCTGTTGCTTCCCTGTTCAAACCCTTCCTTTATATAGAATTTATATTGCGGACCTGAATCTGTGAACAGGAATATATTTTTTTCTTTTTGGTCTTCCTGAAACTTGTTAAGCAGTGCAGTGCCGATACCCGTACCTTGCATCAAGGGTTCAATCGCCAGCAAGTTAAGTTCCCCTTCTGTTTTATAATTCTTTTTTAGCTCTGATAGCATTAACTTCCTGTTATTATGGTACACGCTTAATCCCTCTGCATTCAATAGTCTTACAGTCAATTTCAACAGGACAGTATATATCTTTCTCAGCTTTGAATTGTATTGCTTTGGTTTGTTGTCAATTGTTGCAAGCAAAAAGCCAGCTAACTGCTTATCTAAATAGGCGGCATAAGTATGTGTAGTTTTCGATATTTCACCGTTGATATAATATCTACTATAAATATAGAACTCCAATTTATTTCTGGAAAACTTTGTAAAAATATTTTCCTTACCGATAAAATCCTTGATTTTACCCAAATTTTTATAACTTAATTTTTCTATACGGATGTCCATACGTTTTACTTGATTATTTTGATTTTTTGAGTATTTCCTTGCAATTAGATTTACGAAAAATAAGATCAACCTTTTGACTGTTAGGTAAATGATTTCCTAAGGTCTACGTAACTAATTCTTTATACGGACTACGATGGTGATTGAAGCCCTTTCTTAATCTGTTTTTAGATTCATTTTCCTTTGGTTTATTTTGGTTTGTTAAAAGATGATACCTCCCGGGGGAGGTATCTCTGACAACAACAATCAGCTTGACTTCCTGTTTATCCGGAAGTCATTTATGTTCAACTCTTATTTATCGGTTCCTCCACCCAGAGCTTTGTATAGTTCAACGATATTGTTGAGCTTTTCCATGTTCAGATTTATAAGTTCAAGATCATTTTGAAGTTTGCTGTTTTGCGCAGTAATAACTTCAAGGTACGATGCCGTTCCGTTCTGATAAAGGAGCGTTGCATCTGCCGTCGCTTTTTTAAGCGAGGTTGACTGCTCTTGAGTCAGAACAAGTCGCTTATCCACACCTTCTAATCGGCCGAGTGCATCAGAAACTTCGCTCACAGCCGTCATTACGGTTTGTCTAAATTGTATGGATGCTTTTTCTTGCTCCAGCAATGATGAACGATAAGCTGTTTTCAGTTGACCTTGCTGGAAGATTGGCTGGGCCAGATTTGCAGCAAGGTTTTTAGTTAACGAGCCAGGAAGGTCGAACCACGTATTGAACTTGAAAGAGTTCGTACCTGCTTGGGCTGTCAGGCTGAAGGAAGGATACATGGCAGCTTTTGCCAGTCCTGCCTGCGCATTAAAAGATATTAGGTTATATTCTGCAGCCTGCACATCGGGTCTTCGGCTAAGTAAAGAAGCAGGGACCCCGCTGACAAAAAGGTCGTCGGGAACGATCTGATCCATTCCGACCTTTCTTTCAATTGCAGTTGGATATTCGCCACAAAGAATACTTAAAGCGTTTTCCTGTATTAAAATATTTTGTTCAGCCAAAGGTATGATCAGTTCTGCAGTCTTTTTCTGTGCAGTTGCTTGCTCAATACCTAAAGAGGTTACAAGTCCTGATTCATATTGCAATGAGATCATTTGAAGTGTTCTTTCGCTCAGTGCTGCATTCTCCTTTGCAATCTCCAGTTGTTGATCCAAATTTATTAAATTAAAATACGCAGAGGCTACCTCAGTGATCAGCCTGGTTTTTAAGGCTTGATAATTATACTTTTGAGCAAAAAATTCTGCTTTGGCCTTTTGCTGCTGCATCCTTGCTTTACCCCATATGTCTGCTTCCCAAGACAGCGAAAGACCGGCGTTGAAATCGTCTATGTATTTGGTTCCGGTGAACTGTTCCGCTAAAGATCCGTTTAAGCTGTTTTTTGAAGGGTAGCTCCTGTTAACGCCTAAAGAGGAATCAAGGGTAGGCAGCAATGAAAGCTTTGCCTGCTTATACTGCAGCTCCATCTGTTCAATAGTTTTCAATGCAATAGTTACGTCGGCATTCTTCTCAAGTGCTTTATCTATAAGGTGCACCAGCTTGGGATCTTTAAAGAAATCTTTCCATGGAAGAAGAATTGTGTCTGCTGTCACATTAACTTCGGTACGATATTTTGCAGGCATCTCGAGTTCGGGTCTTGCATATGGCTTTCTAACGGCACATGCGGAAAAAAAAGCTGCAAGAAAGGTGGCTATTATTAAATTGCTTAATATGTTACTCTTCATTTTCGTTAGTTTTTAGTTCATGTGAAACTTCTTTATTACCTGAAAGCTTTTCCTGAAGGTATTGAAACAGTATGTACAGTATAGGTATTGCGAAAACTCCCAAAACTACACCTGTGAACATGCCTGTTGCTGTACTTACACTTATCGACTGGTTACCTGCGGCAGTCCCTCCTGTAGAGATCATAAGGGGAATCATACCTGCAATGAAAGCTAATGAGGTCATGATAATAGGTCTCAATCTGGATTTTGAAGCTTCAATCGCCGAATCAACAATAGTTAGCCCCGCTTTTCGTCGCTGAACCGCAAATTCAACGATAAGTATAGCATTTTTGGCGAGCAGACCTATAAGCATAATCATTCCGACCTGAACGTAGACGTTATTGTCAAAACCTATAAGTTTAGTTCCTATAAAGGCTCCAAGAAGACCGGTAGGAATAGAAAGTAGTACTGCTAGTGGAAGCAGGTAACTTTCATATTGTGCAGCTAAAAGTAAGTAGACGAAAAGTACGCACAAACTTAGAATTATGGCTGTTTGATTTCCGGCCGATTGTTCTTCAAGACTTAATCCTGACCACTCGTAACTGAAGTCAGATGGCAGATCGCTAAGTACATATTCCAAGCCTTCCATTAGCTGGCCGTTACTCACTCCCGGTTGCGGTGTCACGTTGATGGTTAAAGAATTAAATAAATTATGTCTGTTGACAACCTCAGGTCCATAAACTTTTTTTAGTTGGACTAATGTGCTGACAGGTACCATTTCACCTCCTGAATTTTTAACAAAAATATCTTTGAATGCCTGTTCGTCCATCCTAAATACTCCGTCAGCTTTAACGCTAACTCTGTAGAATTTTCCGAAACGGGTAAAATTCTGCGATTGATCACCAGCGAAATAGGTTTGGATCGTATTTAACAGTCCCGAAACGCTCACACCCATCGTCTTTGCCTTATCTTCATCAACTTCAAGCTCCAACTGGGGATAATCGGCGCGAAATGTCGTGTAAGCCGTTTCCACACCAGGAATTCCCATCATCTTGTAAATAAGTGAGTCCGCCTGTTGTGTAAGGATCTCCGGACTGCGTGACAACCTGTCCTGCAGCACTATTTCAGCACCATTACTAACTCCGTAACCTTCAACCGGTGGCATTCGGAATGTAAAGACCATACCTTCTTTGATCTCTGAAAGTTTAGCATCAACAAGTTTTGTTATTTCATTAATATCTTTAACATCACCGCGCTGGTCTCTCGGTTTTAATTTGACGAAACCGGTTCCGTATGCAGAACTCGCACTGTTGCTAAGCATATTGAATCCTGTTATCGATGTATTTTCCTCTATAGCTTCTATTTCACTAAGAGCCTTGTTAATCTTCGCTGCAGCCTCCGTTGTTGGTGTAAGTCCGGTTCCGGGCGGCATTGTCAGAGAGTACATAAAGAAACCGTCATCTTCCATCGGTATAAAGCTTTTCGGAGTGCTGAAAAGCATCCACCCCGCCGCTAAAAATGTTGTAAGAATGAACATCGCAGCCAGCCATTTTTTCTTAATTAAAAGCTTAACCCCTCTGATATATCTGTTTGTAAAATTGTTGAAACCTGCGTTAAAAGCGGTAGCGAAACGTTTTGTAAATGATTTCTTTTCAGTTCCATCCGCATGAGACCCATGTGTGTTTTTAAGGAAAAGGGCACAGAGCGCCGGCGTCAGTGTCAAAGCATTTACTGCAGAAATAAGGATAGCTATTGCCAGGGTATAGGCGAACTGCTTATAAAACATTCCTGCAGAGCCTGTCATGAAGCCTATCGGTATAAATACTGCAGACATTACAAGGGTAATTGATATTACCGCACCGGTAATCTCACCCATGGCGCTATGGGTAGCTTCCTTCGCAGTCAGATCGGTGCCTTCCATCTTACTGTGGACAGCTTCCACGACGACAATCGCATCATCCACGACGATACCTATGGCCAGTACGAGTGCGAATAGTGTGAGGATGTTTATGGTGAATCCCAGGATCATAAGAAAGAAGAATGTCCCCACAATTGCTACCGGAACTGCAATAGCTGGGATAATCGTAGATCTAAGGTCTTGAAGAAATATGAATACAACTATAAAAACAAGGATAAATGCTTCGATCAACGTGCTTTTCACCTGACCAGTAGCTTCATCAAGCCTATCTTTCGTACTCATAAGCTTGTAATATTTGATTCCTGAAGGAAATGACTTTGACAAGGATTCAATCTGTTCGTTAACACCGATCTCTATATCATTGGCATTTGAACCCGAAGTCTGCATGATCGCAATCGTTACGGCCTTTCTTCCACTAGATAAGTTGTCACCGCTGTAGCTGATCGAACCTAACTCGACGCGCGCAACATCTTTCAGACGAATAATGTTTGCACCTTCACCTTTGATGACGATATTTTCAAAATCCTCCGGCTGATTTTTTTTACCCTTATAACGTATAATGTATTCAAGTGATGCTTTAGATTCTTCTCCGAGCTTTCCCGGTGCTGATTCCAAACTTTGATCTGCGATGGCGTTATTTACATCTGCCGGTTCCAGTCCGTAAGTAGCCATCTTTTTAGGATCAAGCCAGACGCGCATAGAGTAGTCTTTCGCACCGAAAACCATCGCCTGACCAACTCCAGGGACACGCTTTATAGAAGGTATAAGGTTTATATTTGCATAATTCTGAAGGAACTTCTCATCATACTGCCCCTTTTCAGCATACAGGTTGAAGATCATAATCATGCTGTTTTGCTGCTTTGACGTGGTTAATCCCATCCGTATAACTTCTTCTGGCAACACTGGGGTTGCCTGCTGCACACGGTTTTGTACGTTAACGGCTGCCTGGTCAGGATCCGTACCTTGCTTGAATATTACAGATACGGAAAAGGATCCGTCGTTACTGGCTGTTGATTTTATGTACTGCATATTTTCAACACCATTTATCTGCTCCTCCAACGGTGTAACAACAGAACGTATTACGGACTCGCTGTTACCCCCGGGGTAAGATCCGGAAACCATAACAGTTGGAGGGGCGATATCTGGAAATCTTGTAACCGGAAGGTTCATAAGACCCATTACACCCAATATGACGATGATAAGTGATATTACAGTGGCCGTTACAGGCCTGTCTATTATTTTTTTAAGCATAATACAAAGCTTTAGATTTTAATTAATTTAGAAGAGAATCCGCAGAAACTACTTTCGGCGAGATGGGAACGCCCATCTGAAGCATATCCAAACGGTTAACTGCAATTTTATCACCTTGCTTCACGCCCGATTTTACGAAGTATACGTTATGGGTCCCACCGGCAATTTCGATCGGAACCATTTCTACATTCGTACTGTCTCCCAACTTGTATACAAAATATAGATCCTGTATGTCCTTTACTGCAACTTTCGGTATTTTTACCACTCCGTCGACCGTGTTGTTAATTACTACTTTTGCGGTACCCCCGGAACGCAGTAATTTTTTTGGATTCTCAAATACCGCCTTCATAACCATGCTGCCGGTAGCCCGGTCAATGTTACCGCTGGCAAACTCTATGTAGCCTTTATGCTCATAAGTTGTTCCGTCAGCTAATTTAAGTGACGCCGCTGTCCTGCCTTCTTTATTATTGACCGTTTTGCTGTAACTTAAGAAATCTGCCTCACTCATCGAAAAATAGACGAAGACCTGATCAATCTCAGATAACATTGTTAGTGGAGTTGCATCGGAAGGTGAAACTAAATTTCCTACACGACTTGGAATACGGCCAATGTAACCGCTTACAGGTGCCTTAATAATTGTAAAATCAGCATTAAGTTCTGATGACAGTAATGCAGCCCTTGCTTCCTCTACCTGTGCAGTAGCAGCCTGATATGCCGACTCGGCAGTTTTCAACTGCATTTCAGTCACTACTTTTCCGGCTACCAGAGGTTTTATCTTGTCAACTTCAATTTTTGCGGAAGCCTGATTAGCAAGCGCTGCCTTTAAAGAAGCGCGGGTGCTACCCACTTGTGCGTTAAAAACTTCTGGGCGAATTTTAAACAATGGCTGACCTTTTCGTACATAGTCGCCCTCTTGAACTAAAACTTCTTGAAGATAACCTGTTACTTGCGGTTTTATTTCAACATTGACAGAGCCTTCTATCGATCCGGGATAACTTAATTCACTCTCACCGCTTGTAGAGCGCAGTTGAATAAAGTCTGTTTCCACGGGTGCTGTTTGGGGTGCACCATCTGTTTTTCCTTCTCCATTTCCTGTTCCACAAGATGAAAAGAATACTGCGGTAAAAAGCAGTAAAGCATAATAATTAAATCTGGTATTCATTAGTTTACATTTTTATGTCTGATTTTAATGCAAAGAAAGAAAGGATTACAGATAATTATTTCCAAAGAATTACCGAAGCGTACAAACGTATAGCTGAAGAGTCAATTTTAGTAACTGAAAGGAAGCTTGTAGTTTTAATTTTTTTGTGCGTTGTTGTAATATAATTTGTTTAGGGTGCCTTGTACAAGCGTTTTCTTAATATGTAGTTTAAATGAGCTTACCACAAATAACTTAAAGTGTGTACGCAATTATCGGATGGTGCTATGGATTTTGTTTAAAATAGTTGAGAAAGAGTTAGAATTACTTTTCAGTTGGTATATAAGGTGTTTTGGTTGTTAGTATTCACGTTTGGGGTTAATTGTGAAACTTTTGTGACCACGAAGGGGCTACATTTGAAGATTAAATAATTCATAATTAAAATACAGATGCGAAAAATTATGACAACCCTTACGGTAGCAATGTTCTTCGGAGCATTCACTCTAAATGCTCAAAGTCTCCAGATCATTCCTAAAGCGGGTAACAGTTTGAGCAAAATAAATATAAAAGGTTATGATGGAGAAAAATTTAAAGGGGGATTTCAGGGTGGAGTTGCGCTCAATATAGCAGTTGGAACCAGTCGCTTTTCAGTACAACCTGAAATAAATTTTACAAATAAAGGAATGGCATACTACATAGTAGACGGGATAACTACGGAAGAATTCAACATCAATTACCTGGAACTTCCTGTTCTTTTGAAATTTAATCTGGGTCTGGCATACATCAATGCGGGACCATCAATTGCACTGAAGCTGGGTAACCAAAAATATCCTGTAGCTGAATTCGGAAGTTTGAAGAAAATAGATTTTGGAATGCAGTTTGGAGGCGGGCTCGCTATTCCTGTCGGCATGGGTAAATTTATAGTGGACGTGCGCTACTACCACGGATTAATGAATATTTCCGAATTCGAAGGCGCGGAAATCAAAACCCGCGGAATAATTACAACGGTAGGCTATGCTGTGCCGCTTGGCAGATAAAGATATACTTGTATTAAAATCCCTGTTCTAGTTGAGCAGGGATTTTTTAAATTGTTACAAAAGAAATCTTCATCTTATTGCGTAATGAAAATTTTTTGTGGTTACCTTAAAAAATAGTTACTTAATACCCAAGCCAGTTTTTAAAAATAGGTGCTTTTTCCCTGCTGATTAAAATTTCTGTCTCTGGAAACTTTTTAATGACTACCTTGAGCTTTGAATTAAAGTAATTGTGGACCTTATCTATCCAGTCGATATGTATGATAAACTGCCTGTTAGCCCTGAAGTATATTTTGGGATCAAGTTCCTGCTCTAATTCGTCCAAGGTTTTTGGAACAATATGCTCAATACCGCTTCCAAGTCTTGCGTACGTTACCCTTGATACGGAATAAAACAAGATGATATCGCTGACAAGCAGGGTTTTAAATCCGTCACGGAAAGGTATAAGGAATCGGCTCCTGTATTGCTTTGGGCGATAATCATTAAGCAATTTTTCAATCGATTGGGCACTTGTAACTTCACTTACGTACTGCAATTTACTGAAGGAAACCTCCAATTCTTCAGCTTCGATCGGTTTTAGCAGATAATCAATGCTGTTCTGTTTAAATGCATTTATCGCATAACTGTCATATGCTGTTGTAAAAATAATCGGAATGTCTACCTTAACATTTTCAAAAATTTCAAAACTTATTCCGTCGGACAGGTGGATATCCATCATAATTACATCTAACACCGGTTTGTCTTTTAAGTACGATACGCTATCAGCTACAGAATCTAACACAGCAACAATATTGGCCTGCGGAAGAATTCCTAATATAAGCCTTGTAAGCCTGTCAGCGTTTGGTTTTTCGTCTTCAATTATTAATATTTCCATACTCTAATTTACTAAAGGTACAACAACTTTAAATATCCCGTCCTGCGCATCAACTGTAGGTAATCGATCCTGCAGAAGCCTGTATCGTGAAATAATATTTTTAAGCCCTATACCGGATGAAGGTACTTGTGTCCCTACGGGGTTTAAATTATTCTCAACAATTATTTCTTGATTAGCACTAGATCTGACAGATATTTTTAGCGGATTGCTTTTGATGGTTTTATTATGTTTTAATGCGTTTTCCACCAGCATCTGCAATGTCAGGGGAGGAAGTTTTAAGGCACCATGTGAAGGATATATATTTACGTAAAATATAACGCCTTCTCCAATTCTCTGCTCTAGCAGGTAAATATATGATCTCAGAAACTTTATCTCCTCATCCAGTGAAATGAAGTCCCTGCTGGCATGCACCAGGAGATATCTGTAAATCTTCGCAAAATTTTCCGCGTACAAATGACCTGTATTTTGATCTTTAAGTATGAGCTCGGAAAGTACGCTCAGGTTGTTGAAAACAAAATGTGGATCTATCTGAAGTCTAAGAGCATGCAGTTCGGCCTCAGTTGCACTTTGCCTCAATTCTGCAGCGTCAATGGCAGCATTCTTCCAGCTTTCTAGCAGATAATTACCGGTATTCAGTGCAATTATCGCAAAAGCTATCAGGAAACTTACCAATATCCATTGCATTATATCTACTTTTTCTTCTATCGTTATCTGTGTGTTCGTAATACCCATTTCATCACTGCTGTCGGGAAAAATATGCACGATGCTGGCCATAACCAGGAAAAATAGCACTGCAACAAAATTCAGACTGCTTTCCACAAAAAAACGTTTGATAGGTTTTTCTGTCCATTTGATTCTTTTGTTTAGCTTATGACCTAAAAAAAGACTAAATTCGGAAACGCAGAAACAGAAAACAAAAGACGACAACCACTCCAAAAAGATATCCGGTACCGATCTCTGAAAGTATGTTTTCCAATATTCTGCATACGGGTTCATCATGTAGGAAACTAGGTACAGTAATACTAAAGCTACAGTAACGATGATTATTCGCTGCTGTCTGGTGGATAAAAATGTTTCTCCGCTTTTTTGCATTTGTTTGAATACTTTAAGTAAGTCTTGGTTTCCTTTCATTTCCGCAACATTCACGTTATTTGCTAAAATTAAGGATATATTATTAGATTTTCTATAATTCAGTAGTGAATCAGTGTTTTATTTCTTGATTTTCTAAATTCATAAGAGCAGGTATAAAGAAAGATACACCTCCAATTAGTACCACCAACAGACCTAAGGCCATAAATATTTCGTTGATACCTAACCAACCTGAAAGATTTCCAGTCAAGAGCAGTCCTAATACGGATGGCAACACTATGATACTGTAATATATAGAGTACACCCTTCCCAAAGCATGCTCATCTACATGTTCTTGAAGTAGTGTGTTAAATAAAGAACTTTCAATTGAGTATGTTATTCCGCATATACCCATGAAAATTACGAATACGGCAAAGTAGGATCCGGATAGTAATCCTGCCCCAAACAGTAAAATTCCCGCACTGAGATTACAAAGGTTGATACCTACTATTTTATTTTTTCTTGGCTTAAAAACAGTAACCATAAGGCTGCCCAGTAACATCCCAACCCCCCAAACAATCTCAACCAGACTAATTTCATACTTTCCGCCAGCAAAATGTTCCAATGTCATAAGGGGCAGTAAAGGTCCGATAGGAATCATGAAGAATGCGGCACCTAAAGATACTGCGAATAATGACGATAGCCCTTTGATCTTTTTAACAGCAGTAATTCCAATACGAAAATCACTTACGAATGATTTAATAGCTCCTGATTTATCATCATTTTCTTGTAGTACCCGATCCCTTTGAGGGATCTTAACAAAAAGTAAAGCTGTAATTGCAATCACGGCGCCGGCGACATCAAAAAGAAGTACATATTCAATTTTAAAACTTCCAATAAGCAATGCTCCCAATGCAGGGCTGGCAATCACGGTAATTGACTGAAGAAGTTGGTTTATACCTGCAATACGTACCAATTTATCCCTAGGTGCCAAAACAGGTATTGTTGCCTGCATAGCCGGCATATGGAAAGCAGAGCCTGCAGAGCGCAATCCCAGTGCGCAGTAAATCAGAATCAGATTAGGATCGCCAAGGAATAGGGCACCAGCCAGCAACAGCGTAAATGCTGAAACAACCAGATCCGAGATGATCATCGTTTTTTTCTTGTTCCAACGGTCAACATATACACCTGCAATAAAACCGAGTACAGCCTGCGGAAGTAGTCCGGCAATCGCCGCGTAGGCAAGAACTTCTGCGGATCTGGTTTCTAGGCTCAGCCAGATTATCACTGCAAAATTAACAGCGGAGCTGCTTATTAAAGAGATTAACTGCCCGCTCCAAATTAGCGTAAAATTATGTATCCAATTTCTTTCCATCAGTAATATATTCTAGCATTCTTTTTTTAAGGATACTAACATTTTACAAAAGAAGAAATAAAAGAAGGTCATTTACTATCGTACATACCCCAACTGCAGAAAATGAATACTGAAACGGTATTTAAACTGACTGAAATTTTTTGTTCATTTGCGATTGAAGATTTCAATTCTTTTCTGGGAATTTCACTTTGGTTTTATTTAGACAATGGCTGATTTTTCAAAAAGTTTATAATGTACTTGATTTAAGAACTTTTAATGTTAATTCCTACAAACAGAAAATTGCAAGTATTGGCAACACTTTGTTTAAAAACAGATAAAATGAACGATATCTGTAAATAAATAAAAAGAATCAAATTAAGAAACTGAAGAGTAGTAGCTTTGTTAGTTTATCCAGTTCTGTAATAAAATATTAAATATTAACTCATCAAAGTTCCAACCGATTCTCCTCGCTGCCAAAGCTGTCAAGCTATCCTGCTCTTTCCGATGCGGACGATTTCCTCCCGTCATATTAGGCTTCATATTCAGGTCAAATAGGAAATAATTACCTTCTTTATCTGCACGGCAATCAATCCTGATAGGTGCTCTTGCACCTACCATTTCCGCTGCAACTTCACAATTTGAACATAACTTCAATATGTTTTCGTCTGATAATCGCTTATCAGAAATCACTTTACTATTCTTCATTACAGCGACGGTTCCGCTATAAGGTGCAATTCCATTTTCATGATTAAACCTTACAACGGGAGGTAACGTCCAATATAAGTTTTTCGTAGTACATATATTATTTAGTATATATTGCCCCGGCGGCATAACGGTTACTGTCAATTCTTCACCGGTCAAAAATTCCTCTGCATAGACCGCATCTCCAAAGTCATTTGCTTCAAACTTTTTCCGTGCTGCACTCTTGAGGTCTTCTTTAGAACTGACAAAGGAAACACCCTGACTTCCTCTACCACGGATCGGCTTTATGACGGCAGGAAAATTTAGGTTAAAGTCATCCATCTCGATACGTCCTTTTGTTATGATAGTGGATTTTGGAACGGGCAGGTGGTACCTTTTAAGAAATTCGTTTGCCGCCACTTTATCGTCATATATTTCTACGAACTTGGGATTCTGTCCCACAACTGCAATACCTTTAGAAATAAATTCCTCAATCGGATGCCCTTCATATAGTACTGTATTGAGCCACAGAACGGTTGCACCCCCGTTCAGCGCGTTTTGAATTCCCTCTGCAGTATCGCGAAAAACCCACTCAAAATCATTGTCTGCCGAAGGTTGATTTGTCGGGGTTACAACTTTTATTTCTTGGTTAGTAAGTGAGTAGGCAATATCTGCACCGCTATCGGCATATCCACCTGTTTTCATGGGTTTGATTATTCCGTTTCGCTCTGGAGCTGCTCCCGCCTGATATAATATTGCTACCTTTTCGCTAAATTTCATTTTAATAATTCTTTGCAATACGTACTTAAATATACGTAAATTTTATAAGTGTAAAGTTTTGTTATACTTTAAAGCATGGCTTTTTTGTGGTAAAAATAAACGATCACCGACTGGAAAACAATTTCGATAACCATTGTAAATATTTTTTACAGTTTGCAGATTCGTAAAAATAAACAGTGAATTTGTTGTTTTCGGCGCTGCAATACTTGGTTTTGCCATTGTCGTTGCTTTAAACTTTAAAGCTTTAAACAGTTAATTATTGTTCCCCGGTCAAAAAACCCATCTTTTTTTAATTTGTGTAGTGAAATGTATCTACGCACAACTAATACCTAATTGCTCCAGTCTTTTCGGATAATAATTTCTATGATAAATAATGTAAAATCCTATTACCATAAACAACGGACCGCTCAACAAAAAACCGTAGTTCCATAAAACTTGCTGTTGTGAAAGTTCATGTACATTATGAAATTCAAGAATATGGTGATGAAGCAGTCCTTCCACAAAGTTAAAAAAAACCATCCTGCAAAAAATCTGCCCCAAACAAGCTTTGGAGAAGAGCTTACGTTATGCATTCTCATTAAGCGAATTAGTGACATTATGCCAATTATAACTGAAGTTAGTGTAAGCAGATGGAAAATACCGCCCTAGAACATATTTACCGATTTTCCAATCACCTTGTCAGCCGGTAGTTTGTTGGTAAACATGCTATGCCACTACAAAAGCTGTTGCATAAGTACACTATCGATAAATCCACCGATACCTATCCCTAAGATTAGCGCTGTAATCGAAAGTGGTACCGGGTTCGGTACATATTTTTGCATTACTGTTCGTCGGTTTTTACGATATTTCTTCAACGAAAAATAACTCACCATCGCGACGATAACGCTAGAATTAAAAATCCGGATATCATTTTAACCAGGTTTGGCAGAAGTTCATTATTGTATAATGTGTTCTATAGCTCTGTATTACACGAAATGCAATCTGAAGTGGTAAAAAGTAAGGTTTTCATAATTTTAATTTGTTCATTAAATATTAAATTCCGGTAAGCTCTTTTAAAAACAATTCCAAAGCTTCGCCTGGTTCCATATCGTTGTAACTTATTGTTGTAATTCCCCAGTTGGCTAAAATTTCTTCTTGGACCTCCATATTCTTTGATAAAGTATATATTTCACTTTCTATATTTTTTAATAAGTCTAAAGCATTTGAAGATTCTTTCTTTAATCTGGTAGATATCTTTGTTTCAAGTATACTCATTTCTTTTCCAATAGTAGCTTGTTCCGTCAATGCGTATTCCTCTGTTTGTCTTATTGATTGGTGTCCCAGCATTTCTTTTACAACGTGCATAGGTACTCCATTGTTTAAAGTAACAGTACTACCAAAAGTTCGCCTTGCTTTGTGTGTAGTAAGTAGGTCATCAATACCACATAATGTTGCAATCTCCTTTAAGTATTCGTTCATCTTTTGGTTGGATTTGACGGGAAGCAATACATTGTTTTTTTTACAAAAAGAATGTTCTTTATATTTTTCAAGAATTTCGATTGCTTTTGCAAGTAGGGGAATAGTAGTGGATGAACCTGTTTTCTGTCTGTTGGAAATTATCCACTGTTTGCCATCTATTCCTGTTCTGATTTCTTCCTTATTCAATTGCTTAACGTCTATGTATGCTAATCCTGTATAACATTGAAAAATAAATATATCACGGACTTCATTCAATCTTTCAGAATCGAACACTTTGTTCTCTAATGTATACAATTCTTGGGAACTTAAAGGTGTTTTCCTAACTGCAGTTTTTTTGTTTTTAAATGATTTAAAAGGGTCAGATGCTATAATCTCTTTTGAAATCGCTCTGAAAATAATCTTTTTGAAATTTGCTATATACTTTACGGTACTGTTGTTCTGACAATTTCTGACTGTACGTAAAAAAAAGTCATAATCTTGAATGAACTCATGGTTTAGTTGTCTGAACTCTAAATCGTCTACTTTATACTTGAGTTTTATAAACTGTTCAACATGGGATCTGGCTGTTACATATCGTTCGTGAGTACCCTTACTGTATTCTCCTTTAGAAACTAAGGCGAAGATCTCGTCATTGTGCTTTTGAAACTCCTCCAATACTTTAGTATTTCCTTCAGTATTCCCTAAAACAAAATCTATAAGGTTTTGAGAAGTTATGGGAGTATTTCTATTGATGAGCTGAATTTTATAATTTTCAATCTTTCTTTTAATTGACTCTAAAAAGAAATTTAAAGACTTAGCATCTTCTTTTGTTCCGGTAGCTTTTTCGATTTTCTGATTCCAACGGGCTGCGTCCCATTTCCTTTTGGTAGATGCTTCTTTTTTTATTCCGTCAACGGTAATCCTTAAGTATATATACCTTAAATCGGATCCTTTATGATGAGTTTTTAGGAAAAAATTTAACCCGTAGCTTGCTTCTAACATATATGAAAATTTAAATATTGATAAATATCGAATTACAATACTTTAAATTCAAGTCGTTAAAATTATTTACATGTTGAAAATCAGTTGTTTAAGTGGTGTTTTGTGGCAATATTTTTTTACAGTAAAAATTGCCACGATTTTGCCACAGAATTTTGGGCGTTTTTATAAATTTTGGTGATTCTCATGGTCATAAAAAAACCTGCACATCTTAAACGATTGCAGGTTTTATAGGCCTTTTAGCACAAATCAATAATAATACTGATTATATTTGGCGGAGAAAGAGGTATTTGAACTCACTCCTTTAGTATTATATATTGTAAGGGTTTTGAAGTTTTTAAATTAAGATTGCCACGAACTTGCCACAAAATAATTTATACTTTAAAATCCGAAATATCATTTATATTTTTGCATACGGAATAGATTTGAAAATTTCTATTTAATGTCTGCAAAATATTTTAGAACTTATAATTAAGATATTGTATTTTAATTCTTAATTAATTACTTTTTGTTGAACCTTTAGAGCTTATGCTTTTGTTATTTTCAACGGTGCAAATATAGGAGGCTTTTTAAAACCAACCAAGCTTTTAGAACGTTTTTTTTGAAAAAAAGTTAAGTTTTTTTTCTTTTATTTAATAATCAGATAGTTGAAATTGAAGTTTTTTTTACTGTTATTATCTTTAAATTGCTTTTTTATTTCAAAAGCAATTAATATATGTGGATGAAGAACAAGATTTATTTATTCTCCCACTTAAATTAAGTAGATTGTTTATTTTACAATGTTTAGTGTAATAGTGCTTTTGAATCCTGGGTGGTAGGAAGGGGAGTAGGTAATGTATCCGAATTCCTGTAGTTCTTTAAAATATTTGTGATAAGTAGGGAATGTCCGAATGTGCGACAATTTCATAAGCACAGATCTGCTTACCCGAATGGTACTAAAATTATTTTGTAAATCTGCTAGACGCAATATCGCAAGAATTAATGCGAGATGCCAAACATTAATCCTAATATCTTTCTCCATAGTTTCAAAAATATGATTGTAATTTTTTACGATCATGTCCTTACTTATTAAAAAGCTTAAGCAAATCCTCCTTTTTATAATAGTAGGAACCCAAAACTTTCCTATATTCTATTTTTCCACTGATTCTCAGGTTTTGTAAAGTTGCCGGAGATATATTCAAAATTTGGCGGATTGATTTACTGCGTATCCATTCTGGGTCTTCCGTTATCTTGGTTGTATATCCTTTCTTTTTATTCGCAATCAGATTCTCTATATCGTTCAGCAAGAGTAAACGAAACTGTCTTAAATCTTCTTTTGTTATCTGGTTTTCCATTGTAGATCTATTTTACAATGCAATTTATAGCAGTGGGGTGGTGAAAGTAGGCAAGTGGAAGTAGCGTGCTGTTTTTTACTTTTTATGTCTCATGTAATCTAAATAACAGATGTATTCTTGAAGAAAATAGAATTCTATTAAGCACGAAAATTACCAGATAGCTTTTTTAATGATCTGTTTACTTGATAGGGATCCTATTTTAAAGAATTAAATTCCATAAAAGATTAAAAGGCTATATTGCATTGCGAAATAATATTAGAAATTTTTGAGATTATTGCTAAAAGATATTAAGAGAAAAATTGATTGAATCATCAATAATTGTTTAATACAAAATATAAACTCTAAACTCATTTAAATCACTTAAAATGAATTTAAAAAATATACTAGTGCTTACTGCAAGTATAGTTAGTTTGTCTGTAAATGCTCAGATAGAAACAGGTGTGTACTTTTCTAACGATAGAAAATTTGTAGATATTATTGAAGATCTGGGAAATCCTTTAGAAGGTAATCCTGTAATGATTGTAAAGACGTTTGTACCCAAACATGGAAGTTATATATGGTATTTAAACGAAAGTAAAGCAAAAAACACAGCGCTTTTAGACGATATCCCAAAAGATCTGCATTCAGGAATTTATCTTGAAGATCATGGAGGAATAGTACTAGTAATGACATTTAAGGATTTCGCAAAAGGATTATCCCAACCCCGATATCTTATTAACTATTGTGAAATAGCAGATGCCGATAATAACGGATTTCCTGAGTTTTATCTTACATATTTTGAAGAATCTGATGGATTAGATGTAAAACCACTGAAGGTTATTGTTTACACAAAAAATAATAGTAAAACTTTTTCGAAATCTAAAATTACAGCATGGCTTCCATTTCAGCCTGAGGATAAATACCGTGAAGAGATGGATGATAATTTTAGGTTATTGCCTAAAGCCATAAAGATGAGAGCCGAAAATATATTAAAGGAGGCTAAAGAGGGGATTAATTGAAGTTAATATAGCAGTTTGTTTAACCGTTTTCGGGATAAACGCATGTAATAAAAAGAACAAACAGAGAATGATTTGTAGATTCTTTTGATATTTAAAGAAAAGAAGTAAAAAGTATCAGTGATTTATTCAACTTCAAACGCTTTCGGATATCTAACAACACCTTTTACATTTTGCAACGCATTTTGCGATAGTTCTATTGCCATACAGTTATTTTCTGGAACATCAAAGGGTAGCTTTATCCCAAACTCCTTGGTTAGTTTATATCCAAACTTCGGGTAGTAATCTTCGTGTCCTAACAACACTACTGAACCAAATCCCAATTTTTTTGCTATGTCGTGGGCAGTTTTTATAAGTTTTCCACCAATGCCTTTTCCTTGATAGTCCGGCAATACAGCAACGGGAGCTAATGCAAGTGAGGGATAAGTATTTTTATCGGCGTCTTCAATGTTAATTTTAGTAAGCAGTATGTATCCGATAATTCGATTATCTGCTTCAGCAACAAGTGACAACTCGGGAATAAATGCATCAGATCTGCGCAGTCTTTCCACTAAAAACTGCTCTTTATGATCACTCAATTCTACATTTTCAAAAGCCAATCGAATAAGTTCAAAAACTGTTTTGAAATCTTCCTTTTCTTCTTTTCTTATCTTTATATTCATAATCTGTAAAATTAAAAAATATACTTTGAGTAGATTTTATATTTAATCGATATTATGAAATTATAAGTGCGAGATATACTACCGTTTTTCATTGTAATTCTTATTCCATGATATTGATATTCTAATTTTTAGCTATTTACCAATAAAATAAATTTGACTTGATATGTTTTAAAAACCACAGCACATTTACCATCACTCTCAAGATCATTCTGTAAAAGAGCTTTAGGTTTTAATTTGATAAAACATTAAAAAAGAGTTTTTCAATACTTCCAAACTTCTTTTTTAAACTTTTATTCACGGACTCTGAATCCATGACATTTTCTATAAGAGCTCAAGCTTAATCTTCCATAGTCAACCGGTAAAAAGGCAGCTAATTTATAGTGGTCTTCCCGTGGCATCTTCCCAACCAAAAGACTACGGCATAAACGGCTTCCTCCCTAAAAGGTACCCTCCAATTATTCCGTTTCCTTTTTGTTTTCTCCATAGACCACTTTGTTTATCTGCTTTCTTTTTTCCGTTTTTCTTTTGGAAATATTTCTCAGAAAAAAGAAGAGAAAGTGGAAGTAAAGAGTTTTAATCATTTAAATAATTCTATTATGAACATTATTGGAAGAGTGACAAGGGATGCGGAAGTCCGCACATTGTCGAACGAAAGACAGGTAGTGAATTTTTCAATTGCTACAAACGAAAATTTTAAAAACAAACAAGGGGAACGAGTTGAGCAGACAATCTATTTTGACTGTTCTTATTGGATATCAACAAAAGTTGTAAGCTTACTTACAAAAGGAACTTTGGTGGAACTTTTAGGTAGGGTAAGTACAAGAGCATGGATAGGGAAGGATGGAGAACCGAAAGCAGGCTTAAATTTCCATACATCTAACATTAAGCTTCACGGTAGTAGTAGAAATATGAATAGCCAACCATCTGCTATAGATGAAAACAAGAATATAAACCTGCAAGTAAAAGAAGATGACCTGCCTTTTTAAAGTAACGGATTTGAACGGTTGCGAAATTGAAATAACCAATCTAAAAGAAGCTATCAAGATAGCCAAACGCAATACGGGATACCACCACGAGGACAAGAGTTTTTCAGAGTTCGACAAAAGACAAAAAGCCTATTGGACAGACATACACGAGAAACTTACAGCAATCAAAAAACGAACAGATCACAATTAAAATTTCAGAACGATGAATACCAATTTTTTCAATCAGATACAAGCTTTGGACTTTACAGGTGTATTACAACTGAACATTTCCAAAGGAGCAGAAAACAACCTTATAGTATCGGTACTACTCAATAACGAGCAATGCGGAGATAGTGCCAAAAATCTAATTCCCCCATTGACTTTTAACGCCACGCCACAGGATTTTGACGAAGGATTTTTTGAGCAGATAACCACGCCTATACAGACCGTTTCGGGTGTAATGGTGGATATGGAAAAATTCCTAAAACAAATGGAAATTGTCAAACAGCAATCGGCAATGGAGAAAGAAAAGACCGAGAAATCCAAAAAGGAAAAAGAAGCCAAAGACAAGAAATTTAAAGACGGAATGGCAAAGGCTGACGAACTCGAAAAAGAGGGAAAATTCCGTGAAGCGTGGATGAAAGTTCCCGATATAACCGAGTTTCCCGAAAAAGCAGATGAGATACGCAAACGCAAAACGGCATTGTCTGCAAAATTCGATACACCAAACCTTTTCGGAGCAATGGAAGAAACCACACCCGAACCGCCAAAAACGGAAGAAGTTACAGCCGATTATCCCATAGATGAAACGGACGAAGAAGAAACAGAGTATTAACGATTAAAACGAACATTATGTTATTAGCAACGCAATTAGAACGGGTGTTTATACTCAAAGATAAAGGACAGGAAGTAAGACTTACCGACCCCGAACCACGTTGGAGCGTGGAAGCCGTAATGAATTTTTACGCCAATATGTATCCGATACTCACAACTGCGAAAGCATCTGCACCGCAAATCAAAGATGATGCGCTAGAGTACAAATTTGAGAGCGTAATGGGAACGAAAGGTTAAACCAAATATTTAAAGCAATGAATTATGCACAAACATATCCTATCGGGAACTATCAAAATACCCGAACAGCAACGACAACGACAGTTGCACCGCCAATTAAACGAGTTCGCCAATTGGATGCAAAAGCCAAAGGATGCAAACGAAGTACGCAAAGACAAACGCAAATCAGTACCGACAGAAATGTTGCCAATGGTTTTCTAAAGTGTACGTTTCTGCCTAAACTGAAAGAAACAAAAACCTTAAAGGCTTGCAGGAAATCAGATAAAACGGAAAGGGATTTTGTTCAGTCCCTTTCCAAATTAGCAGAGCATTACCAAATTGAACCGATGCAGGGCAAACAATTTCCTTATCCTTATAATATGGCATTGGCAATGTCAGATATGGAAGAAAAACTAAAGTTAAAGGTTTTGGATTGGCAAGAAATACGTTTGGTACAGGACAGTAAGAAAACCTATTTCGTAAGTGAGGAACGCTACAATACAGGCTCAACACTTTTTTATATTCCCATTGCTTCAATGTACCGAATGTTGCACAATCGTAAGCGGAAAAGAAATGCTCATTTATTGTTATCAGTTTGTACCTATCTCTATCACATAGCCGACATTCCGTATTACAGGCAGGAAGCAAGTTATCTGTATTGGATGTATGAAATGATGAACGATTGGGTGGAAATGGATGACCAAACCGAGCAAACAGCCGTTTATCTTGCCGAAATCAAACAAGCTGAATACATTGGGGATTATATGGAACAGCGGATTAATAACCGTACCAATCTGACCGTATTTGAACAGCGTATCAACAGCTTTAATGCCAAAGATGATTTTGATACCGAATGTTTGACCGTAGCAAAAGGAGCCTTTTCCCTTTATCAAACCTATCCGAATGAGAATGTGTTCCGCAATGCCAAACCTAACGGAGAAGCATCGGAGGAAGATATGGAAAACATAATTGGTATGGAAAAGTATATTTCATTCTATGCAGACCACAAAGGTTGGCTGAATGAAACCCTTATAGAATCCGTCAACACCGAAATGCAGGAGTGCGGACAAATGGAAGAACCCATTATCCTAAAACAATTTGACGGCAGGGATATAACCGCCAACAACCTTTGCTATGAAAACCGATTGTTTGAACTATTGCACAGTTTAAGCGACATTTTACACACCTTTTAAAGTTGGAAATTATGGAAACAATTAACGATATAACACAGGACTTTGGCACATTATACCACCCAAAATCCGCTTTGGTATTCTATGAAACCAAAGGAAGCAACACCGATGTATATGTAGAGCATTTTGATATGGATAAAAACGGTAATCCGATAAACGCCCACCCTTTGACAGTAAAGGAAGCCAACGTATTGGCAAAGGCACTCAATACCGAACAGGAAAAGAACAAAGCTTTTCTGAAATCAAACGGAATTTTGCCGACCAACATCCTGCACATCAATCCCAATGCAGATAAGGGAGCGGTAATTTGGTACACCAAAGCACAGCAACGGCAGATGTATTTTGTGGATAGTCTGCAAATTCCAAACGGAACAGCACAAGTACCGCCAATGCTTTGGAAAGCGAGTAAAAACGGTTTGAGGGTGTTTGCCCTTGCAAGCGACAGAAGACCAACAGAAAAAACAGAGTTGTATCATACACCTTATTTCAACATCTATGAAGACGGTAAAGTCTGTATGGGAACGGTAAGCGTTGATATTAAAAAATCGGCTTCGGTAGAAGAATTTATACAGGCTTGGGAGTATTATTTTTTCAATTCCTATTTCAGCCATTTGTTAGGCAATCATAACCCGATAAAAGGCAATTGCGTAAACCTATGGAAAGACCTTGTAAACACGGAAAAATACTTTCCAAAAGAAGTATTGAAACCGAACAAGAAAACCCTAAAAAATCTATTGTAATGGAAACAGTAAAAACAGTCGTTCATTTTACAGACAACTATTTGATAAGCCCTACCAACCCGATTGAAATTAGTCTGATTGGTGCAGGTGGCACAGGCTCGAAGGTGCTGACCGCCTTAATGGAAATGAGCCACAGTTTAACAGAATTGGGACACGCAGGATTGCAGGTACGTTTATGGGACGATGACATTATCACAGAAGCCAATCTGGGCAGACAGCGGTTTGCACCAAGTGAAACAGAACTGTACAAATCGTTAGCGTTGATAAACCGTGTCAATCGGTTCATGGGTACGAATTGGAAAGCCGAAACCCAAAAGTTTGAACGCAATGTGTTGGGTGGATTGCCCGAAAATTCAAAAGCAACGATTTACATTACTTGTGTGGATAATGTACAGGCAAGATTTGATATTGCAGAAATGCTCAAAGCGATGAGCAAACGCAGAATGAACCGTGACGAACCCAAGTATTGGTTGGATTTTGGGAACAGCCAACAGACAGGACAAGTTATACTATCTACTATCGGAGAAATCAAACAACCCCAATCCGAAAAATACGAAACAGTGGCAAGCCTGCCAATGGTTACAGATGAATTTGGCGAACTACTGAAACAGTCCGAACAATTGGATGATACGCCAAGTTGCAGTTTAGCCGAAGCATTGGAAAAACAGGATTTGTATATCAATGCAACATTGGCTCAAATGGGTTGTTCCTTATTATGGTCTATGTTCCGCTATGGAATGACCGAAAACAGGGGCTTTTTCCTTAATCTGAAGAACTTTCAAACCCAACCCCTGAAAGTCGCCTGACAGCCAAAATCGGGCGGCGAAAAGACGCATCCTTCCGTTGGTCGGAACCGCCTTTTCGCATTTAAAATCGGTGCAATCCCTTTGCCAAAATGTACCGCTACACAAATTCCACTTCTTACATTTTACCAAACAGGTTGCAATATTTTTGCACGGGATATTCGTTATCCCTTTTATTGTTTTAGCAGACTTCTTTTCTTACGACACAGCGACCAAAGAAAAGATTCTGTGTTATGATCCAAGTTTTTTTATATTTTTTTTGTTGATTTTTAAAGTTAATAATGAGTTTTCAAAAATAATAAATGAAAATTTCTTGTATTTAAATTTAATACCGTAATATTGCGATGTAAATAAATTTAGAAATGGGACTTACAAAAACAGAAATATATAAAGACGAGCAAAATAAACTTGCATCGCTTCTTAAAGTTTTAGGGCATCCAGCCAGAATAGCAATCCTGCAATATATTATCAACCAAAAAGCATGTATTTGTAATGATTTGGTTGAGGAGTTAGGTTTAGCGCAAGCAACTATTTCACAACATTTAAAAGAATTAAAAACCATAGGGATTATTCAAGGTTCAATTGAAGGAAAATCAGTTTGTTATTGTATTGACGAAAAGGTATGGAAACAATTTCAAGAGGAATTTAATGGCTTTTTTAATCAGGATGTAAACGTAAAGCAGTGCTGTTAAAGCATTTTTTTATATTTTAACATCGTTATATTGCTATATAACGTTTATTTATCTAATTATCTATTTTATCATTTTAATTATTAGAATTATGAAGTTATCTGAAATTAAAGAAATTTTACCAGCATTAGAAAATGTTGAATTTCAATTAGAAAATGGAACATTTGTTCCTGAACACTTTCATGTTACCGAAGTCGGACAAATCATCAAAAAATTTATTGATTGTGGCGGTGTAATACGCAAGGAAAAAGCAGTCAATTTTCAATTGTGGAATGCCAATGATTATGAGCATAGATTGAAACCAGGAAAGCTATTAAGTATAATTAAACTTTCAGAAGATAAATTAGGAATTGAAGATGCGGAGATAGAAGTGGAATATCAAAGCGATACTATTGGTAAGTACGATTTGGATTTCAATGGAAATACATTTGTACTGAAAAACAAAGCGACTGCTTGCTTGGCTGAGGATGCTTGCGGAATTCCTTCTGAAAAACAAAACAAAAGTCTTTCCGAATTAACAGTAAATCAATCAAATTCATGCACTCCCAATTCAGGATGCTGCTAAACCCTAAATCTAATATCCATGTATCCACCATTGTTAGAGACAATTCAACAATTAGAATGGGAGAAAATCAATAACGATGAGCGTAAAAGTACTTTACAGCCGTTGATTGATTTTATTCAATTAAAAATAAATAGCAAGCAGCAAATAAATATAAATTTCATTTGTACCCATAATTCGCGCAGGAGTCATTTATCACAGGTTTGGGCACAAGTAGCAGCCTCTCATTTCGGTATTGAGAACGTAAATTGCTATTCAGGAGGTACTGAAGAAACCGCATTATTTCCAAAAGTAGCAGAAACATTATCCGATCAGGGATTTAATATTTTCAAAATAAATGATGGCACTAATCCTGTTTATGCTATAAAATATAGTGATAATTCCCAACCTATAATTGGATTTTCTAAAAAGTATGACAATCCTTTTAATCCAGTATCTGCTTTTGCGGCTATAATGACTTGCTCGCAAGCTGACGGAGGATGTCCCTTTATCGCTGGTGCTGAAAAAAGGATTCCCATTACATTTGAAGATCCTAAAATTTCAGATAACACTTCCGAACAGACAAGGATATATTCAGAAAGGAGTTTACAGATAGCAAGCGAAATGTTTTACGTCTTTTCAAAAATCAGCCGATAACCTATGCAACCAAAACTAAAATTCCTTGACCGCTATCTGACCTTATGGATATTCCTTGCCATGGCATTAGGTGTAGGATTGGGTTATTTCTTTCCCACAATTTCCAATGTTACAAACAGCTTGTCAGTAGGTACTACCAATATTCCCTTAGCAATAGGATTAATATTAATGATGTACCCACCATTGGCAAAAGTGGATTATTCATTGCTACCTAAAGCCTTTAAGGACAAAAAAGTAATCGGTATATCCTTATTGTTGAATTGGGTAATCGGCACAGTATTAATGTTCGGATTAGCTGTTTTGTTTTTACGCAACGACCCCGATTATATGACAGGCTTAATAATGATAGGCTTAGCAAGGTGCATCGCCATGGTTATTGTATGGAGTGATTTGGCAAAAGCCAACAGAGAATATACAGCTATGTTGGTTGCTTTAAATAGTATCTTTCAGATATTGAGTTACAGTTTTTTGGTTTGGCTGTTCATCAATGTATTACCATCAAAATTAGGTTTAGCCAATTTCAACGTAAGTGTATCTATGAAAGACGTAACAGAAAGCGTATCGATATACTTAGGAATTCCGTTTTTGACAGGTTTTTTAAGTCGTTACGCATTGGTAAAATCAAAAGGTATAGAGTGGTATAATAGAAAATTTGTACCCAGAATATCGCCCATTACATTATATGCTTTATTATTTACAATCGTATTAATGTTCAGTTTAAAAGGCGATAAAATAGTACAGTTGCCAATGGATGTCATTAAGGTCGCTATACCGTTAGTGGTCTATTTTGTGCTGATGTTTTTTGTAAGCTTCTTTATCAATACATGGTTGAAAGTTCCTTACGATAAAAATGCGGCAATTGCATTTACCGCCACAGGAAACAATTTTGAACTAGCTATTGCGGTAGCAATAGCTGTATTCGGAATCCATTCACCACAAGCATTTGTGGGAGTAGTAGGACCATTGGTAGAAGTTCCCGTTCTGATATTATTAGTAAAGATAAGTTTGTGGCTTAAAAAGAAATATTATAACTAAATAAAAGGCAAAAGAAGTTCCGGGTTTATAGCTAAAAGCTAAACCTCCTAAATAGATTATTAGTGGAGCCACGTAAAGTTTCCCTTTTTTCATTCCTTAATATGTCCTAGGACGAAATAATATAATACTCATGTTCTGCGTTATAATAAGAATTGTTTTTCCAAAAGATAAAAGTTAATTCTAATAATTTTCTTTGAATAGCAACTATAGCCTTCATTTTAATACCATGCCTTGAAACTAATCTTAAGAAAATATCTCTGAACCTCTCATCAGTCCTTATTGCAGCTAGTGTCGGAAAGTGCATTACCTTTCTTAAATTCCGATTACCTCGCTTTGATATTTGGGGTTTGGATTTCACTGAGGTTCCAGATGTCTTTTCCCTTACATCTAATCCTGCATAACTCACCAATTGTCTTTTATTCTTTATTAACTCAAATCCATTGGTTTCTGCGATAATGGTTACAGCGGTCAGATTTCCAATTCTCGGATTGAATATGCTATTTTCAACTTTTTTAGTAGAATTTTATCTCCTTTGATAATTGTAATAATTTTTTATTTTCTGCAGACGTTGTAATATATTTCACTTTTAATAAAAGCATCCAAAAGGTTTAATGAAATTCATAAAAGTAATACTGATGAATTTTTATTGCTTATTAATTAAATTTTATTTACTTTTGAATAAACAAAATTAAACTACATTTTAATTTTATTCAAATGAAAGCAAAATTACCAACTCAATGCCCTAGTTGCGAGACCTTATTAAGTGTAACGCAATTAACCTGCGAAAGTTGTCAAACTGTGGTTCAAGGAAATTATCCGTTGCCAATATTCCTTCAACTGTCACCTAAAGAACAGGAATTTATTTTGCAGTTTTTTTTAACAAGCGGCAGTTTAAAAGAAATGGCAGCACAGTTGGGAATAAGCTACCCAACGGTTCGTAACCAGTTAGACGATATGATTCAGCACATTAAAGACCTTAATATTTAACTTATGAAGAAATTACTACAACTCCTAAAAAATCCTTTTGCCCTTGTTGAAGATAAGAAATTGTTCCTTGTGGGAATCTCTACTTTTATCGTAGGTATTTTCTTAGCTTATTATTTTCAATTACAGCAACAGATCTTAAGGTTAAATATATCAGAAACACCTAATTTAAAACAAGTCATTATATCGCATGTAATAATTGTTGTTTCATTAACGATTGTCTTTTTGATTTTAGGAAAAATAATTAATAAAAAAACTAGATTTATCGATATTTTAAATACCGTTCTCATCGCATTAATCCCCATTTATATTACATTTTTCCAAAATTTCAATAATTTTCTAACCGAAGAAACTTCAAAAATGCTTAACGCTTTAAAAGACGGGAGTATTTATACACAATCACCACCTATATTATTCATTTTTGTAGGACTTACTGGTCTTGTATTTTTCATATACTATATTTATTTACTATTTATCGGTTTTAAGACAGCAACAAACTCAAAGAAAATATGGCACTATACGCTATTTTTCGTTCTTCTTATTATTACAGATATTTTAACTTCTGGTTTAATCAACTCAATTTAACTTTTATGAAAAACTTTATCTTACTTATTACATTATTATTCAGCTTTACTTCATTTGCTCAAATAGAAGGAACTTGGAACGGAAACATTGAAATTCCTAATCAAAAACTACCTTTTGTCTTACATGTAACAAAAGAAAACGGTCAATACAAAGCAACTTCTGACGCTCCTTCTCAAGGTGCTTTTGGAATAGAAGTAAACGAAGTTCGCTTTGAAAACAATATGCTTTATTTAAAGCAAGATCAAACAATGATGATATATGAAGGCAAACTTATTGATGATCAAAATATTAAAGGAACATTTAAGCAAGGGGATTATTCGTTCACTTTAAACCTAACAAAAGCAGAAGCTAAAAAAAGTAATTCTTCAGAAGCACAAAATTTTAAAGTAAAAGAATTAAAAGTTTCAGAAAAACTTGATGGTGATCTTTATAAAACTACCAATAATGAAACTGTTATTTTATTAATTGCAGGATCAGGACCAACAGATCGAAACGGAAATACCTTAGGAACAGCAGGAAGTAATTCTTTTAAATATTTAGCTGAAGGTTTAGCAGAAAAAAATTACAATGTTTTTACATATGACAAACGTGTTGTTTATTCTATTAAAAACCAAGAAGAAATACCGTCATTTGATTTTCAACATGGAATTGATGATGTGCAAAACATTGTTCAATATTTAAAGAATACTTTGGGTTATAAAAACATTATTGTTGCCGGACATAGCGAAGGTTCTTTAGTCGGTATGAGTGCATCTAAAAAGGAAGTTTCTGCTTTTATATCACTTGCAGGCGCTGGAAATTCAATTGATGTTATACTTAAAGAACAATTAAACAAGCAGGCTCCAATGTTAGGTAATGATATAAATAATATTTTAACTCAATTAAAAGAGGGAAAAATAGTGAAGGATATTAATCCAATGCTTCAATCATTATTCGGAGAGCAGAACCAACCTTTTTTAATTGACTGGATCAGTAGAAATCCGCAAATTGAAATTGCAAAATTAAACATTCCAATTTTAATTATTAATGGTACAAAAGATCTGCAAGTAGGTCAAAAAGAAGCGGAGTTATTACATAAAGCTAATCCGAAATCTTCAATGGTAATTATTGATAAAATGAATCATGTTTTTAAAGAAGTAGAAAATGACCAGCAAAATATGGAATCGTACAATAAACCAGAATTACCAATACATAAAGATTTAGTGCCAACAATCGTAAGTTTCTTAAAACAAAACAATCTATGAAACCACTATTCACAGAAAATCAACGCTTTAACCAATGGTGGCTTTGGTTATTACTTGTAGCAAGTGCGGCAACACCCATAATTATTATGTATAAAGAATATACTAATGGTGCGGTATCATCTAATAATTTATGGGCGTTGATTATAATATTTTTGGTAATTATACTTTTTGCAGTTTTACGAATGAAGACAGTTGTTACCAAAGAAAACATTAGACTGACACACTTTCCATTTGTTTGGAAAACCATTAGTTTATCAAATATCGAAACAATGAAAGTAATCAACTACGGTTTTGTTGGCGGTTGGGGAATTCGGCTGTGGACAAGCTACGGAACAGTTTACAATGTACGCGGCAACAAAGGTTTACACATAAAACTTAAAAACGGAAAACAATTGGTTATTGGTACGCAAAAACCACAGGAATTAGAAAAAGTAGTGGAACTATTAAATACCAAATAATGTACGCAGGTTTTATAATTGCTTTTATTCTTTACTTTTTTGCAAGTATTTAAACTAACCTAACATCTCATAACTTATGATAAATACTATTTTAGAATACTGCAACCAAATGCTGCTTTGTGTGGGTATTGTTTTTATACTTGCCGGTTCAGTCATGTATATATTTCCACCGAAAAAAATTAATGGTTTGTATGGATACCGAACACAGACATCAATGCAAAGTCAGCAAAAATGGAATTTTGCCCAAACATACAGTGCCAAAATAATGATGCTTACTGGTTTGATTTTTACATTGATTGCTCCCTCAAAAGGATTGTTTAAAACAAACGACAGCATAGATTTAGCAATTGGTATGTTTTGTATGATTGTTGGCAGTATTTTAATGATAGTGGTTGTTGAAAAGGCTTTAAGAAAAATAAAGTAAAAAATGTAGCAACTCCTTGAAAAGACTTAGTATAATTGTTTCTGATTTTAAACTGATTAATTTGATTCATAGAAAATACTTACAGGTTTTTTCTTCAATTCCTTTACCTGTGTTTTCAGTTCCTTAAGCAGCTCTATAATCTGTTGCTGATCCATGTTAAAATCATCTTTTGTGAACTCTTCTGTCGAAATGCTGCAGGCATATTCCCATATCTCAAAAATATCTGCAAGCGGTATGCTGTAAGGATCGTAAAAAGTATTGTCTGCGGCTACGGTAATGGTTTCTTCTTCTGCTTTTACCAATCTTTTATAGGTAATACCTTCGCTTCGGGTAACAAACAGATAGCTTTTTCCTTTTTTCAGTTCGGTTGCTTTTTCAAGATATTTTCCAATAATAAATGCTCCATCCTTGTACGGTGGCATCGAATCTCCTTCAACGGGAAAAGCACGATAGGTACCCGCTCCAAGAAATGGTAGGGAAATGGTTTGTAGGTTTTCAATATATTCGGGATCTGCATAACCGCTCAAGTATCCCATTGATGCTTTATGAGGAATGATCTCAATAGTATTTTCTCCATTATGATCCACCTTAACAGGCAGCAGTATACGGTTGTCAGGCAGTTCCATAATTTCCTTCAGCGGAATTTTACGCAGGTCGGCAGAAACCATCAGGTCGATGCTTATGTGGAAGTATCTGGACATTCTTATAAGCAGCTCCACGGGTGGTTCCGATGTTGCGTCTTCGTATTTCGCATACCTTACGCGTGTAATAATTAAATCATCTGCAACCTTTTTTTGAGAGACCCCAAGTTGGGCACGCAGATACCTTATGTTTTCTGATAAAATAGACATTGATACAAT
>NZ_FOVI01000046.1 GCF_900115115.1 Paenimyroides ummariense | reverse complement strand
TATTTGTTTGTTCCAACGTAAAATTATTAAATTATTCGTAAAAAAAACAGTGAGAATTTTAACATTTTTTATTTTGAAAAACCATAGTTATCGGATGTAGCATGACAGTGTGGATAGAAATTAATGATTTTTGGATTGAATACTGGATTGATTAACTACGAGAATCAAAGCGCCATTTAACAGTAAAACGAGCTTTAACAATTTAAAACCGAAACGTTCACGGCTTCCAAGCTGAAAAATAATGTCTGGAGGTAATTAAGGGCAAAATCATAAAGGAGCAAAGCACATGATCACTTCCATCGTAATAGAGATTTTAATGTAGTAGATGTAGTTGATTAATTAAAATCGGAAGGATTATGTGCCGTAGCTCTTGCTATAAATTAAGGGAAAAACATTTAAAAATCTCAGGAAAATGATGAAAGGTAATTTGTGTCTTGCCTAAAAATAATCAAACATATATTTTAATTATTACCTAAAAAAAGGGCTGTCTCTATTATGAAACAACCCTCACTAATTCTGGTATTAAATTTAAATGACGAATTTATTTTTCAAATAACACGTGCAGGTCTATACCACTGTCTGATGGTCTTACACCGCCTTCATGAATTACCTGTAGTTCCATCTCATTATTGTCGATATGGAGTATTCTGTAAGCTGCTTCCATACCGCTTTGACTCACCTTTAACACTATTTCCTTTGAACCTTCGTTTAAGATCCAGGTTCCCGGATGTTTTTGCTCCGAACAGTTGTTTTGTGCATTATAGTATCCAACGGTTTCTTTGCCTTCCGTCATTAGTTCCATATAGCCGAAGTAGCTGCAGTTGCCATTTTCTGTTAGTGCCTGTACCAAATCTCCGCTTTCGGTATCATAAAAGTTAAATGTGGTCATATTCCATTTACCCAGTAGTTGCTCCTCTAAACTTTTTTTCTGAGGTGGTAAAACCTGTGAGTCGTCACTGCTGCATCCGATAACGATAAATATAAGAAGTAACGGAAAGTAAAATAATTGTTTCATGGTTTAAAATTTAAAGTTTATAAATTAATGTTCTAAGTTTTTTGTGAATACTGATGTTTGCTTTAGTTGATTTTTTTTGACGATAAGTACCATTTCATGAAAAGTGTGAATAGTAAGCCACCCAGCAAGCATATAGCTAAAGAAACAGCTAAGTTTTCAATAAGTATTTTTTGACATGCCATTAGTGGAAAAATAAACGAATTGAATACAAACATAATCAGTCCGAACAGCAGACCTCCTAAAACCCATTGCTTGGTTGTGGAATAGGGAGCTGGCTCATTTACAGTTTGTAAGTTTTTAAAACGCTCTTCCTGTTTTTTATACCAGCTTTTCTTCAATGCATTTTTAAATGGATACCACAACGGAGAACTGATCGCAAGAACTATAAATGAGGTAGCGTTTCTTATACAGGGGATAATGCCTTTGCAGTTCGGACAGTAAAGACCGAACCAGTTGTAAAATCCACGAGAACCGCTCCAAATGTGACTTCCGTGCAGGGTGTTGCAATGTGGGCATGGTATATAATTGCGCGCTACAAAAGGTTTGTCTGTATTTCTTTCAACCAGACCTGTTTTTGCAATGCGCTGTCCTAATACCAGTTCGTTAAAAGTCAATCCGGGATTGATTATATAATGAAGGTACATCCAGTTTTTCCACGTATACACCTTGTAAGTATTTTTATCAAATTCCATTGTGTGCGTCGTTTAAATCTGTAGCAAAAATAACACTGCGCACTAATGGAAAATTGTATAAATGGGACAATCTTACTTTTCGTCGATAAAATGCCAGTAAAGATCCTCATTGCCTATCTGTACAATTTGTGGAAGCAGTGTCTTTGGTGTTTCTTCGGTGATGCTTTTAAAATGCCTGATAAAATGCGACTGATCGTAATACATACTGTATAGTGCAATATCCGTAAGGTTTACAAATTCTTTGTGCTGCAGTGCATAATTTAGGGAGTTTCGGAACATAACCATTTTTTTGTACTCTTCAATAGTGGCGTATAGGTGTTTTTTAAAAAGGCGAAGGAGCGTTTTTCTGCTGGTAAATGTGATGTCTTCCAATGTTTCAACCTTTACCGTACCATTAGAAAGAACGATTTCTCTTACAGCTCTCTGCAGAACCTTATTTTCGAAAGGCCGCATAACAGCCATTAGTGCGTTTTCAAGTATATCGATTTGTTCTTCTATTGGTTGCTCTTTTTTGAGTGTACGTATGTGTTGTTCAAAAGTATTATTCATTAGTACTTTCTGAAAAGAACCGCTTAGAAACTCATTTATTGGTTTATCTATAAAATGATTCAGACCCAAGGGGTAAAAAACAATTCCAATTTTATGAAAAGTTCCTTGTAAGTCTACATGGATCTTATCTTTAAGGTTTATACAGTAAAGAAAGGTTAGTTTATCCTTGTCGGCAGATGTACGTACTTTAGAAGTTTTTTGCTCAGAATCAATTTCAACATCGTTTCCCTTGTAAATAGTAAGGGCGTGCATATAGTTTGGATAAAAATAAAAGGCTTCTGAATGATTCTCTTCAGTGGAAACATGAAAGTAGTAATACGATATGTATTTTTTTAATAGTTCGTTTTTAGGTTTGTGCGTGATAAGATAATTCGTTTGGTTCATACCCTAAAGATAATCATTTTTTAAATTATGTTCAGCAACTATCACTGTATAGTCACCTTCTGTTGCTGTACAGGCATCTTCTGTACCATACGTTGATGTCTGACGTAGAAATGAGTTGTTCCAAATCATACCTTGGCTTATCTGCCTCTTTTGAAAACAAAGAATGGTTGAAAGAATTATTAAAAAATATGCCCACATACCGGCTAAAAAAATCTACGGTTCTGCTTTGTTGCCAATTTTCAGATTGTTGAAGCTTACCGACAAATAATAAAATAAATAATGATTAAAACTAAAAAAACATAATCTATATAAACCCAAAGCTCTCTTTGGGCTTAATGAAGTAGCCCCATTTAACCTTTGGGTTCAGTAATCACAACTCTTAGAACTTTATTGAAAACTGAATAAACATTAAACTCAGCGGTATGAGCTTTTAGTCAGCCTGTCCCGCCCAATAGCGGGAAGTGTCGAACCACTGCATGAAGCGTGAGCAGATCGGGGTGTGAAACACCGTTTCGATCTGATAGCTTCAAAAGTGATCTTCGACCGATTAAAAGATCACCGCAAAAAGAGATTTTTGGTACTTTTTATCTTTAAAAATCGTAAGATTCACGACTTCCAAGCTGTAAAATAAAGCCTGGACGTAAAGTACAGAAAAACCGAAATGTTTCAATAACGATCAATAGAGATTGAGAATCGAAAAATATCTTTCACTCTATTTGATGCCGTCCAAGATGACAACCTAAACACAAAATAGGAAGCGATGCTGCAAGCTTGTCTTGCTTTAGGTGATGCAACATCACAGTATTTATAGAAATTATGGATTTTTGGATTGAAACTGGATTGATTAACTAGGAGGATCAGAGCGCCATTTATCAGTAAAACGAGCGTTAACAAGTTAAAGTAAGCGCAAAATCATAAGGGAACGAAGTGACGTTTTTATGATTTAGCTTACAAAACGTAGTTGACCGTTTTAATGATACGGCAAGATAAAAGAAAAAAGATTTTTGCTTCTTTTGATCTATCAAAAGAAGGGAAAAAACCGAAAATTTTGTATTAGTAATCACTGGAGATTAATTTCCCAAATAGTTCAACAATCTTAATAACAGTATATGATCGAAAAACATAATCTATATAAACCCAAAGCTCTTTGGCCTTAATGAAGTAACCCCATTTAACCTTTGGGTTAATTGAATTCACAATCGAAAACAAATTGAATAATAATGAGAATCTAAATGACATTAGTTTTTCGACGAGTGTCAAAAATGTTGAAGTTTCCGAGAAAAAGAAATACTGTTTGAGAGCTTGCTCGAAATCGAAGATTCATGAATACATTACTGTTAAATAAAAAGGAATGAATAGTTTATTTTGTTTAGTGTAAAAATATGAAGAGTAGGTTTTTTTATGGAGTCTTGATTTTTTGGTTCGTTTTGCATCAAGACAAATCGAAGATTCACAGCTTCCAAGCGGTAAAATAAAATTTTAGATGTAAAATGAACAATAGAAGTTAAGAAGCGAAATGTCAACTTGAAAAAAGGGATTGTAATAATAAGGCAAATTAAAAAAAATAAACCCAAAGCTCTTTTTGGGCTTAATGAAGTAGCCCCATTTAACCTTTGGATTCATTAAAAAAAAGAGAAAAGCTAAAAAGCTTTTCTCTTTAATAATAGCGTATTTCCAATGATTGTTAAGGATTGTAAACGCCGTTAAAAAGTATAATCCTCCATCCGTCTGGATCTTCATACGTTTCACTTTTGTCTTTCCAATAGGGGTTCTCAGGTTCAACGGGCAGAATCCCCAACCTTTGTATCCTTTCGTTGGCTGTTTTGTAAGCTTCTGCGCTACTGTAGTACAATACCATAAGGTGCTCTTTTGTAGGCTCGGGTAATTCGGTATACTTTTCGTACTGTGTGAATTCAAGATGATGTGTCTTATCCGGCATCGCCAGCATAATACCGTCATATCCCGCATGCCCTTTAAACGACCCTAATAATTCTAACCCCAGTGCTTCTGTATAGAAGGTCTTAACCTTTTCCAGATTGTTGGTTGGTCGTGCAGTTCTGAACTGTACTGCCTGCAGTTTTTTTCCATCTGTTACTTCTTCAGTAATTGTGCTGCTTTTACACGAAAGTATCGAAGCGGCTGCACATAATATTGCTGTTGACGCCGTTAATTTTTTAATCATGGTAGGCTGTTTTAAATTATGTGGCAAAGTTTCATAATTAAAGCAGCGAAGGCAATTGCAGAAATTCGGTTTGTATTGTCAGTTTTACGGCTTCGTTCTAAATTCAACGGGAGACATGCCTTTTAATCCTTTGAAGAAACGGGAAAAGGATGCCGCAGATGAAAACCCCAGTTGATACGAAATACTTTTTATACTCAGGGTTGAATAATTAAGCAGTTGTTCCGCTTCTAAAATAATCCTGTTCTGAATGAGTGACAGTGCAGCCGCGCCGGTATGGTTCTTTACACATTCGCTTAGGTATTTTGCCGATAGATTCATTAAATCAGCATATTCCTTTACGGTCTTCATGGTGCTGAAGTGTTGTTCGGTCAGTTTTCGGAATTGGTATAACACCTGGTACTGCCTGTTTATAAGCTTTTCGGAATTTATCAGGCATAGCTCGCATACCCGGTTGTAATCGTAAAGGATCTGTAATATGTACAATCTGCTAACTTCTGTGCAAAATGGCGTTTGTTTTTCATTTTCTTCTTTTATTTTTTTGATTTTATATAAACTGTCATTAAAATCAGCAGTATTTAAGTTAAAGACAGGTGCGTATTCCGGACTTATGTAAAGCAGTTCTTCCATAATATCTGTTTTTACAAACCCCTTTTTTAGAAAATCAGATTTAAACAGCAACAGGCAGGCTTTAAAGTCTTCTGAGGTATCACTAATCGAAAATGTTGTATGCGGTGGAACGGCTGTCAGACACTTTGAATCCGTTAAAAACCTGTGAGGTCCTACTGTAGTGGTACAGTTTCCGTTAGTACACAAAAATATAGCATGAAAATTTAAGTTTTCGGCATTAAGTGAAAAATTTTTACTGTCAGCATCTATTACACAGAAATCGGTTTGGGTAGCAGCTCTGGGTTTGACTGCAGCGATTTTAAGAAAATCTTTGATCTCTAAAGATTTTACCTTCATCTCATTTTAGATTTTAAGTAAATGTGAAATTACAAAACCTTTGGTAATGTATTGCACATAATATTTGCCAAGGTTATAGAATTTAAAAATAACGTCCAAAATTTTAAATGGTCTTCTCTATTGTAGTGTTGCTTTGTGAATCCGCTGTCAATCCATCATATGTTTTGTCAATTAAAAATGTAACCGCTTCTTTAACGGCATTTCTTCCATCGTCGGTTTTCAGGTCGATACCGCTGAAAACGCTCCCGTTGTGTTCGGCATACATATTCAGATAATAGATGCCGGCAACCAGAACCGCACTCACAGCCCTGAACTTTTCTGCATGTTCGCCAAAATGTGGATCTGTGATTTGCGAGAACAAGCGTTCTCCGCTTTCTTCCTGCTCATCTGTAAGCTTCCGTAATGATTTTCGTTCTTCAGAAAGCCGCCATAATAGTACTTTCTGCAGTTCTTTGTTTTTTGATAAATAATCATACTGCGATAAGAAAATTTCTTTACTGAACTCTTTCCCTCCGTCATTAATTGGCGTGTGCGCCATATCGGCAGCGATGTTGCTCCAAAAATCCTGAGTGGCTATATATTCGTCGATTAGTCCGTCTAAACTCCCAAAATAATTATAGATCATTTTTTTGTCAACACCGGCTAACTGTGCAATATAGTTAACTTTTAAGCCGGCATAACCTTTCGTCTTCAGTATTTTTTCAACTGCCGATAAAAATTTCTGCTTGCTGCGTTCTGTGTTTCTAAATGTTCCGCTGGCTGGTTTTCTTTTCATTTATTAGCTTTCTTTATGCAAGATAAAAAATTTTATGATAATTTTAAACACCATATAGTGTCTTGTTTTTATATTTGCTCAATATGTTTTAATTAAAGATGACAGGCGTGATAATATAAGCGTAATTAAAAAAAAAAACTGTTTATGACCCAATTACATAAATTACTGCTTTTACCCTTAGTGCTGCTTTGTTTCAACGCTTCTGCACAGCTTACGGCAGATACCGTTAGTTTACATATTAACGAGCAAAATACCATTTATGTTAAAACGGTTTTTAATGATAAAGATTCGCTTATCCTTAATTTTGATACAGGTTGTACCGACTTAATCATTACGGCAGATGTTCTAAAAAATAAGTTAGGTAACAGCATCCAGCTTTATAAGACCGATTACGCGCTTAAGATCGGAAAATCGGTTTTTTCAACCAAAGTGTACGATGCACAATTAACAGGTCATGGTACCGAAGGAAGGTTTGGCTGGAACTTTTTTGCTGATAAAACGGTAGAGCTTAATTACGATGACGGGATTATGGTTGTTCACAGCGAAGTTCCTGCAGAGGTTTTAAAGGACGGCACGTATACACGTATGCCTTTTAAATTGATTGAAGGGATTCCTTTTATACAGGCAGAAATGATACACCATGGTAAAAGCCTGAAAGAATACTTTCTTTTTGATACTGGCTATCAGCGCACGGCGATGCTTGATAATGAAGAGTTGCACGAAAAACAGTTCCCTGCGATGAAAGAGTTGAAAAGGGTACTCATGAAAGGTGCGCAAGGAAACGAAATTCCTGTTATAACTTCTGAACTGCAAATCTTGAAGATTGGAAATCTTGTGCTGGAAAATGTTCCCGTTCAGCAGATAACGGGAAACAAACCCATGAGGAATCGTAAGGCACATATATTGGGTAATGAAGTGCTTAAAAGGTTTAATGTTTTTATGGATTATAAAAACGGCTTTTTTTACCTGAAGCCTAACAGTCTTTTTACCGAAGAATACATCGAATCTAAAACATCTTGATTTTTAAAATGAATTATATTAAAACAATTGGCAGCCTTTTTATTGCAGCGTTAACCCAGTTTTCCGTAAACGCCCAATCATCACTCGATACTTATTTCGAACATCTTTCAGAAAACAGAAAGTTTATGGGTAGCGCATCCATCCTGTTTAAAGATTCAGTCATCTATAATAAATCGGTTGGTTTTGCAGATGTTGATTCACAGAAAAAAAACGATATAAATACTAAATTCCGTATAGGGTCTGTTACAAAAACGTACACGGCAGTGCTTACTTTGTTGGCAAGGGAAGAAGGAAGGATTAAGCTTAGCGACAAACTGTCGAAATGGTTTCCGCAATTCGAAAATGCTGATAAAATCACCATAGAAATGATGTTGAAGCACCGTTCCGGAATTTTTAATTTTACAGAAATTCCCGGCGAATCTGCTTGGGAAGCTGATCCGCATACTCAGGCAGAATTTGTTGATTATGTTTCTAAACCTAAAAATAATTTTGATCCAGATACAGCTTACGAATACAGCAACACCAACTATGCGTTAATAGGTTTTATCCTCGAAAAAATCTATAAGAAAGATTACAATACGCTTATTCAGGAGAAAATTTGCAAACCTTTAAGGTTAGAAAATACCTATTATACTTTTGAAAATGATCTTGCAAAAAATGAAGCTTATTCTTATAACATTCAGGACAAATACCTTAAAAACGGATCAATAAATTATTCGAACGAACCTGGGAGCGGAGGCTTGCTTTCAACAGCAACCGAAGTTAATAAGTTTGTTTCTGCTTTATTTATGGGAAAAATTATCAGCCCTGAAAGTTTAGAATTAATGCTGAACATAGAAAATGATGAATATGGTCTCGGAATTGAAACGTTTATGCTGGGCAGCTTAAAAGCATTTAGGCATACGGGCAGGATCGATAATTATATTTCGGATTACTGGTACTTTCCAAACGAACAATTAGGACTGGTAACGTTGGCAAATGCCACCAACATCAATACCGATATGGTTCAGGTGGCCATGCTGCAATTTGCCTATGGTAATGCACCTATATCTAAAAAATATGATAGTATAGATGAAATGAGTACGGAAGATTTCTCAAAAATTAAAGGCACTTATTTTTATCCAGACCAATCTATTTCGGTAACAATATCTTCTGATGGAAATAGCTTGATTTTTCAGGATTCCAGAGCTGGTCAAATGTACGTTCCGTTTGCTTACCTGGGTAATAATAAGTTTGAGTATGAAGACATCTTTCTTACATTCGATCCAGAGAAACAGCAGCTTACGCAGAAACAGGGTGAAAGTGTAATTGTAATGAAGAAAATTTAGAATCCTGCTAAAGCAATGATAAAAATATGAGAAATACTATTTTAAAAACGTTACTCTTAGTTTGCTTCATAGCAACAGGCGGTTATTCGCAAAACAATCGCGAGTTGCAGCAGATGGCAGATGATGATCAGTCTGCTCGTAATGTAGCAAATATCGACTGGGAAAAATTAAACGGAGCAGACAGCCTTAGAAGGATCCGTGTTCTGGAATTGATAAAGTCAGGAAAAGTAGTAACGGGTACAGATCACCTTAATGCAGGTATAATATTTCAACATGGTAACGATACAATTGCATCTGCACTGGCGGTGAAAAGTTTTAAGACAGCGTTAGAATTAGACGGTTCGTTGAACAAATGGTGGTATCCTGCGGCTGTAGACAGAGATCTTATGCGCAGAAAGCTACCGCAAATTTATGGCACGCAGTTTATAAAAGATCATACCACAGACGAAAAATGGCAACGCTATACGATAGACACTACAAAAGTAACTGATGAAGAGCGACGTTACTATGGTGTGGAAACACTGGCTGAACAAGAGTTGAAAGAAAGGCTTATGAACCAACAGTCTGTCAGTGAATTTTATCAAAAAACAAAATCCATTAGTGAAACCATTGAAGAAATAAAACGTCAGTTTAAACAAGGTACGTTGTCTGCATATAATATTAGCGAAGAGGCTGTTAATAATTTTGGGTATGAATTACTGTCTAAAGACCATAATAATGAGGCTTTAAAAGTTTTTGAACTTAATACCAGGTTGTATCCCGATGCTTACAATACTTTTGACAGCTATGGCGAACTATTGCTAAAAATGGGCAGAAAGAAAGAAGCTGTGAAAGCTTATAAAGAGTCTGTCAGGCTTAATCCTGAAAATGAAAATGCCGTAAAAATTCTAAAATCCCTGTAATTGAAAAACTAATGATTGTTTTCATATCTGAAACGCTTTTACCGCAAGCTTAGGAGTTATCACTGGTTTCTTCGAAATTTTTAGGTAAAGGGATCTGTTGTCAGTTACAGTAGAAGTCCAAGTTTTGATACTGATGGTCGGAAGATTTTTTCCGACCTTTTCTTTTTAGATACTATCAATTGTTTGTTTCATTCAGTAGTTTCAGTTTTTAAATTTGTCTTTTACATTAAAACCTTGAAATTTCAGTTGCAGCAGCTTTAAAGCTTCATTTGTTTTTAGTGTAAATGGTAAAAATATTTCTTTTAATCATCAGGTGTAGACTTCTGCATTGTGAACTGCTTTAAATTACAGGCGTATGATCTGTTGGCCTTAAATTAATGTAATTTCATCTGTGAAACACCTGATTTGATTTAACCATTTATTGAAAGGTATTTATTATAAAACTTTGATTGCTACATACTACTTTTGAAATAGAAAAATTAAGTCGACAGGAATAGCATTGAAATATTTATCTGTTTCAACATTATTTGTTAAGTGAAAGTTAACATCTATGCTATAGTTTTATGCAGATCAGTGCCTGATAGTTAAATAAATAATGGTGCAGTAAACTAGTTTTGAGTATTTAATCAGCAGTTTTACTATGGTTCTTTATTGTTTAATCTTATGATTTTCAATTGTTAAAACTTTGGTACTTACTTTGCATTAGTAAGGGTTGGAACCTGTTTTGTAGACAGGATCTGCGTTCTTACGTGAAGTGGTTTCAGAGTAATGATGCAAGGAGGATAAATATGCTGGAATACTGCTGATTAAGGTCGCCATTTAAAGTAAAAGTGCAGATTTAATTTTAAACAGACAGGGGCGGATTAAAATTATTAATGTAAAAGAGTTAGTGAGAATGAAAGATTTTTTAACCAAACCTTTTTTATATCTGAAGAATAAACAATTTTTAAGCCTTTATTCTTTAAAGTATGTGAGTCAGTTGACGCCTCATTATTTTAGCCCTAAGAATACGGGAGTCTATATGCTTCATTTTTATATAAAAGGAAAAGGTACATATAAGATAGATCAACATATTATTGAAGTTAACGCGGGATATGCACTGTTTACTTCTGCTGCAGCAGACATGCAGTTCCATACTTCTCAAGATTGTGAGGGTTTCGCGCTTATTTTTTCAGAAACCTTTTTCGGAAGGTCGCGCATGAAAAGCTTCTTTTTAAAGAATACGCTTTTGTTAACAGTGTGGATAAGGTTGTTTTTTTTCCTACCGGGGACAGGATGGAAGAATTCCTGATGCTTTTTCAATTGGTGATCGACCAGTTAAGGAGAGGTCAAAGCGAAATTCAGGAACAGATTCTTGTAAATTATGTTTTTAGCATTTTGCTTATTAGCGAAGAAGTTTTTACAAAGGAAAGACCTACACTAAGGGTTGCGAACGAGATAAAGCTTATTAAGAACTTTAAATATTTGTTCAATAAAGAATTAAACCGCCGCCAGAGTGTTAAGTTTTTTTGTAATCAGATGAATGTCAGTTTAAGTACTTTGGACAGGGCCTTTAGAAAATACGAAAACAGCAGCGCTAAAAAGTGGATAAATACCCGGCTGATTGAAGAAATTGAAATTGAACTTAAAAGGTTGGATATGTCGATCGGTGAAATTGCCTTCAAGTTCGGTTTCAGCGAAGTAACCAATTTTACGAAGTTCTATAAGGGGCAAACCGGAATTACGCCTAAACAGTTCAGGTCGGAATAGTTCGTAAAAGATATTTATAATGGTTGAAGGTCTGGATCCTCCATGATATGAATAATTAAAAATAAAAGCATAATACTAACACGGGAATATCATGGATGAAAATAGTAGTGTAGAAAGCGAAATCGAAATTAAAGAAGCTTTTACAGAAGAATTACTGGAAACAGATCGATATCTGGAATGATAAATTAAGGGAACTGAATATTCCTCTGAAGATTGATTTAAATTATACCGACGAAACTGCTTAGAAAACTGTGATATTTTATGAGTTTATTTTTTTAAAGCATCAATAGCACTAAAATTAACTGTTTTGACTTTATAATGATTAAAGCTCCCAGTGGGAGCTTTTCTTATTTTTTAGATTCTTCTAAAGATACCTTACGGAATTCTTTTAAAAGTTTTTCTAAATTTAATGTCGATTTGCGTGCTCTGGTTCCAGCAGCCTTGTTTGATTTTTCTGATTGTAATTGTGCATCCTCGTTAAATGCGGCCATTTCAGCATTGATTTTTCCGATTAGTTCTTGCATGATATTCCTTTTTAAAATTTTATCATGCAAAAGTAAAAATTTTCTGATCTTTACAGGATGTGTGGCGAATAAATCTAATCCTTTACTCCAATTTAAATTAAAGAGCAATTGTCTATTTTGAGATCTGGTATTTTACAATCCATACGAATATAGCAATAGGGCTATACCTAACAATATAATGATAATAATAGCGATTAGCGTTTTATTTACGGTACTTTTTCCTCTGAACATAATTTAAAATTTTTGTTGGTAAAGTTTTAAAGTCATATACACGATACATTGTATAGTTATTGCTCAACGCCTTCGTTCTTCCAATGAAGCTTGGTAGGCTTTATTTCTTAAATGTTGTATCCTGCCAACGGGCTGAAATGCTTCAATACTTTCAAACGGATTGAACGATGATTGTTCCACATTCGGATCGTTTTTATCTGCATAATTGGTGAAAATAAATTTTCCAACACAGATAAAGGGACTGTCTTTCCATTCCTTGTGCAGTATATTGACCGGCTGGTTCTTTAAATCATAAGCATATTGTATGTAAAGTTTTGCAATGTATTGCCCTCTTTTATTGAATAGTTCTTTTGCAGATTTTTCTGTAACCGCTTGTTCAGGAACCAATTTCAGTTTCACGATATGGTTTCCAAATCTGTAAGCACCAATAGAATGATAGTCGAATGAAAATAATGAATTATTTCGTTTTTTAATTAATTGCGTTACGTTCTTTAAAAAATCAAGATGCAGAACGTGTGGAAATATACGTATAATACAACCTGTCATACCAAGCATGCTCCAACATTTCTGTATCATGTTTCCTGCAAAATAGGTGTTTAATGCAGTGAAAAATTTCAGAAAGTTCGATACATTATTAAACGGAAACAGTGGAAAATTAACCAGCGGAAAATTAGCCACGGTCTTTGTCTCATTTGATAATTTCAGTGAAAAACCGTACGCAGGCAGTGCGTTGCCCTTTACAATTTTCATGTGTGCGTTCGATATTCTCAATGTAGCGTCTAACACATTCTCGGGAAACAATGATTGTTGCTCAAACGCATCATCAACCAAAAATTTTCCCTGCAAAATGTCATAAGTTGTTGCGTGCGCATCTCTTGTTTTATAAGGCACTTGGCTTAGTTCAGGTGTTTTTCGTACAAATTTCTGTATGGCAACGGTTAATTTATCCAATAAGGCTTGCTCCTTAAAAGACAGTTTGTCAAAATCTGCTGTATAGGTCAATTTTTCTCGCATACCGTTATAAATCAAATTACAAACCATTTTAAAATGATCAGAAGTTAAACTGCTTTCTTGATATTTCGAATATTTTGGGCTGTAGATTTTTACGGCAATTTGTAGAAAAAATGAATTAAGTTGTTATTTCCATAAAAATAAAACTGCAAGCATACAGCTTTAATATACTGCAACAGAATTATTTGTATTGATTTTAAACCACATTGGAAGGAAAATTGCGGTATAAATTAAAAAAGAAACTATGAGAGCAATTTGGAATGGAGTCGTAGGCTTTGGTT
>NZ_FOVI01000010.1 GCF_900115115.1 Paenimyroides ummariense | reverse complement strand
AAGTGTTTAAGTCTAAATCGAACTATGAGTTTTTCTCTGAGCGGGTAATAGTTTACTTAAACACTTTTCTCTTTATGATAAATTTACTTATTTTTATAAATACAAATCTAAAGGAGCTTGTCGAGAACTTATAATGACGGATCATAGATTCAAATTATATAGAATAAACTTTAATTTAAAGAGAGTTCTTCAAGTGTTACAATGTGCTTTTGAAGTGCATAAACTATTAGACCGGCAACGTTGCGAACGCCGATTTTAGTAAACAGATTATTCTTATGCCCTTCAACCGTACGCTGAGTTATAAATAAGTGTTCCCCAATTTCTTTTGCCGTTTTTTGCTGGCACAATAACTTTATAATTTCTTTTTCGCGGTCGGTTAGCAATTCGTCTTCATCGAGCATTGGTTTTGATACTTTAGACGAAATTTGTTCGCGCAGAATTTCCATTTGATCTTTATTCAGATAAAAACCATTCTTATGAACCTGCTTAACAATATCGAGCAGTTCAAAAGGAGACATTCCTTTGGGTAAAAAGCCGGCAACACCTTCTTTGGTCATAAATCCTATGGAATTATCCTGATAGTGCGATGACACAACGACAACTTTTAATTCGGGATGATTTGTCTTAACGTGTTTAAGTACTTCTAGCCCATCTATTGTTTTCATTTTTAAATCGAGCAGCAGAATATCTATCCGCTCGTTATTCTTTTCTTCTAAATAATTGAATAACTGGTATCCGTCTGTGGTATCATATACCACTTGTGTTGACTGATCCTGGTTAAAAAAACTTTTTAATAATGTTACAATCAGGTAATCATCATCAACTAATGCTAATTTTATTTTTTCCATTCTTTACAAAAAAAATAAAACGGGTTCCTTTTTCTTTTGAACTTTTGTATTTGTATTGCGCATTTAAATTATCGGTACGCAATGCAATGTTTTGTAAACCAATGCCATTTTTAACTGTGGTGGTATTAAAGCCAATGCCGTTATCTTTAACCAGTAAAACAATGTATTTATTGGTAATGCGCAATGTTAAATCTACATGTGATGCTTTAGCGTGTTTGTGAACGTTGTTTAACAGTTCTTGTAAGATACGCACCAGTTGCAATTTTATGGTTTTGTTTATGGGTCGATCTGTACGAACATCCACAACATGATCTATATGATAAAAACTTCGCCAACTTTTCAAAATGGTTAATAAGTTGTTTTCTAACGGTTTTTCTTCGTATAAAGGTGGCGATAATTCATGCGAAATTCTTCGCGATTCATCTATTGCCGTTCCTAATAATTGATCTAACTCTTGCTGGTTGGATCCTATTGCGGCTTTTAAACGTATAACGGTTAGCGTGCTGATGATGTTATCGTGCAAATCTGCCGCTATACGAATACGTTCGTTTTCTTGTGCTTCTAAACTTACTTGCAGTAAAGAACGCTGATAATCCATTTTTATCCTAATCTCTTCGTCTTTAGACCGAAGAACTTTTCTGTACGATATATAAAAAACGCTTATCAAGGTGCCTACAAGTAGTATCATTACCCCAATAATGATAATAACCCAGAGAAGCAACGTGTCGGAATTCTGCCATTTTTCCATATTTTGTGCCCATTGAATATTTATAATTTTAATTGTGTTTTTTTAAGATTTTTATACAATATAAATGCTAATGCAGCATAATAAATGATATGAAGTATTGCATAACTAGAATAAAAAAGTGCAAAACTTTTATCGGTAAAGGATTGGTTTATAATAAAATTCTGAATAACCGTATATACCAAGTGTATAGAAAAATACGTTAAAAAAACCATGCTTAGCATTTGATTGGTTACGTTAAATTGTTTAGCATTTTTAAGTTGCTTTAAAAGATTTACAACAATTAAACCAATTAATAATATGTTAGCTACTGTTTGAGCCTTAGCTTCATAATTTAATATTCCTTTTGATTGAAAGGTAAATAAATCATATAATAAATATATGCTGCTAAATATCATTAAAAGCCACGCTACCTTATTTTTTAACCAATGCTTGTTAATGAGATAACCTATTAAAAGTAATTCTATCAGCCTAAAAATAATCCCAAGATATATTGTTGAAAAATCTTCAATAGCCCCTTGCTCCAAAAGAAAAACAATGAAACTAGTAATAACATCAAAAAAACAACAAACAAATAAATAATATGCTAAGATCTTAAGTATTATGCTTTTATTTTTTCTCAACATAATAACACCTATAATATTGGACAGTATAAGTATAAATGTGTTTACATAAGTAAAAGCATGAAATATAAAAGCGTAGCTTTCCATCATAATTAAATTAATTCTAAGAGATAATATTTTCCTTGTCGTCCTGGACGCGGAAATCCAGCCACAGTGTCATAAAATAATCCATTATTACTATCTATAACCAAATCGGCATCTTTTATATTGGGGCTACCTATATTGCTCTTCAATCCCAAATAAATAGTATAATCCTGCGCTTGTAAACTATAGGTTGGCATATGAAAACCTTGATAAACAGATGTCGTATTGCTTAACCAATTTTCAAAATTAACATTCCAATCTTCAATACGGTTTATAGCATCCGCAGCTTGAATATATTGAGTAGGTAATGGAAATGTATAACTTTCATACGTTTGCTCTGTCAATACTGCGATATCAGTATAATGTAGATCTACTATTTTTATATAGTCTATTAAACTATCTTGATACGATTCGCTATCATAAACTTCCGATATAACTGCAAATTTCAACTCACCATTAAGAATACATGCATAAGCGTGCAAAGTATTTCCTTGAGGAAACTGTGAAATATCTAAATTTAATGCGTTGTAATTTTCAAAGTGTTGTAATAATTCATCTGGGTTGCTTCGCAAACTATCCCACTTGCGAATGCCATTTAAAATTTCTTCTAAACTATAGTTAGAAATACTATTCGTTTGATTAATATGTATATTTTCTTCTTCTGTAATAATATCTAGATTACTTTGATCGTTGCTGCAACCGAAAATTGTAAATATTAATATTACTAAAGAATTTTTTAGAATTTTCATAATTATTTTTTTAGGTTATATCAAGCTTAAAATATAATACTGGCTGGTATAAGAGTATGGTGGCTGACTTCGAATTGTGTCATAAAAAATCCCTGCATTATTGGTTAAAACCAGATCTGCTTCTTTAATATCAGGAGTTATAATGTTATCTTTTAAGGCAAATAATGCAGCGTACTTCTGCGGTTTCAAATCTGTAGTTGGTATATGAAATGTTTGATAGATACCAAAAGGCATTTTAACAATCTGCTGAATCCAAATAGGAAAAGTTTCTTTCCAAGTACCCAAACGTAAGTTAGCCTCGGCTTCAGGAATTTCTTGACCCCCGCCCTCAAATGCCATTAAAGCAGGGCACCAATAACAATTAGCACTTAAATCTTCTGGAGAAGAATCTACATCGTTTACTTCTGATATCACGTAAAAGCCTAATTCCCCATCTTTAACAGCAGCATAAGCATGTAATGGCTTTTTTTCAGGAAAAAGACTCATATCAAGTTCGAATCCCAAGTTGCTCATGAAGAGTTCTGTCAATACATCAGGATTGTTACGAACAGCTTCCCAATGTTTCAGAGAAGTAATTATCTCTTCCATTTTTAATATGTTTTTAGGTTTTCATTAACAAAAATAAATATAAAATCGGATAATTACCTATAATTTATGCAATAATATTCACTAATTTATTGAATGTTTATCAAACCTGCCTTTGAAGTTTTTACGTAAGCGTTGCAAGGCATTATTCACTACGTCGATTTTTATGTTTAAAACCAATGCAATTTCTGCAGGTTTTAAGTCCATTTTATTTAAAATTACAATGCGTAAGTTAAGCTCGCTTAAATCAGGAAAGTTCTCAAGCAGAGCATTATAGTAGTCGTTTTCTTCTTTTAGAAATGTATTTTTTAATGCCAACCAATTGGTTCCGGACATTTTTTGCTGATCCAATAATTCTTGCAAAAACAATTTAGCCTGATCTTTACTAACGGTATTGGTATTTAGTTTATCGAGTTCTTGCTCTATAAGATCCATCTGCTTGTTTTGATCTGATAAATAAGTTTGATACGATTTCAATGTTAAATCATAATCATCCAACTTACTTTTAGACTGTAATTGATTGATTTTGTATTGCAGGATATTATTCTCGTACTGCGCTTCTTTATTTTTAAATCGAAACTGAATAGATCGAACAATAAAAATAGTTACCACAATAATAAAAATAACAATACCGCAAATAATTAAAACTTTTAAATTGGCTTGTTCAACTTTGGCTTTTTCTGCTTCTAACTTGGTGTTGAACTGCTCTTTCTGAGTTTCCCAACCAACCAATTTTATGGCTTCTTCACCATCTTTATTTACAATATCGGCACCTAAAACATCTAATGCACGTCGTGCTTGCAATTCTAAAACAGTATCGTTTGTTTTTAAGGCAATTTGTAAGTTTACCTCGGCAATTTCGTAGGCATGGCTTGTTAAATATTCTTTACTTAAAACATATTCGTTAGCCAATGCAAGGGTTTGTTTTGCTTTGCTAAATTCATTGGTCTCAACATATACCTTACTCAGTAAAATTTGAGCGTACATGGTATTTCTGTCTGATTTATTTTTTTTTGATAGTTCTATATCTTGCTGTAAAAGTGTAATGGCTTTTTGATATTCCTTTGCATCAAAATGAATTAAAGCCAAATCTCCCAATACTTTTGCATAACGTACTTCGAAATTGTTTTCTAATGATACCTTTTGGGCTTTTATAAAATAGTTACGGGCATTTTCTAACGCACCCATTTTATAATAACTTGACCCAATATTGTTTAAAAAAGTAGCATAAAGTTTATCGTTTGATGGCGTATATTTTAAAGCTTTTAAAAGATAATCGATGCTTTTTTGATGCTGATTGATGCTTCCAAAAAAATAAGCATTCTTTTTATAGACATCTGCCGGTTGAATAAGATTATCAATTGTACTTTTATCCAATAAATTAGACGATTTTATAAAAAATGGCATCGCCTTAATATATTCGTTATACGAATAGTAAAAAAAACCAACCTGCGTATTTACATAAACCAGTAAATTTTCATCATTGATTTTCTCGGCTTCGCTCAATGCTTCCAGGTAAAGCGAAATACTTTCGCTATTTATGTTATCAAAATTCTTGGAATAAGCTTCGGCTTGTAAAACCTTATTAACCACCTGTAAAACCTGTCTGTCGTGTGTTTTAACCGTTTTTGTTTTTCGCAGATAATTTTTATTAATGGTCGCAGGTTCTAAAATCTCTTTATTTTCATTAATGAAATCATTAACCAATTTAGAGTTGGTATTGGCAAAAATATTGACACCACAAAAAAGCAAAAAGAAGATTACTAAAAAACTACGTTTGTAATTATTTAATAAATAAGGTTTTAGAAGTTTATTTTTTAAAAGCATTTCTGTGATACACTAATATTGTATTTTAAATAAATTTACTACAATTATTTTTACTATTTACAGGTAATTTTACTCAAAACTAACATTTAGGTAATATTACGCACAAAAAAGCCGGAATCTATTCAGACTTTTTAGCATTCATTTTTGCAACGATCTGCTTTATTTCTTGTTCTTTCTTTTTAGGATAAATCAACAAAACATCGTCTTTATCTACAATGATAAAATCATCTAAACCGCCAATAACCACCATTTTATTTGGATTTGTTCGAATGATGTTATTTGTGGCATTTTCTACAAACAAATTGCCGTTCACCATGGCATTGTCGCATTCGTCTTTAGGCAGTTTATCGTACAAAGATCCCCAGGTTCCTAAATCGTTCCAATCAAAAGTCGCAGGCAAAATAAACACATTGTCTGCTTTTTCCATTACGGCATAATCAATAGAAATATTTTCGGCTTTGCTGTAATTTTCTGCAATAAACTGTTTTTCTTCTGAAGTATTGAAGGTCGAAAATCCTGCTTGAAACAATTGATACATTTCTGGCTGAAACTTCTCAAAAGCTTCTAAAATAGATCGAACATTCCAAACGAAGATTCCTGAATTCCAAAGGAAATTTCTTCGCTGAATAAATGTTTTTGCCGTTTGATAATCCGGTTTTTCACGAAACTGAACTACTTTTTTAATCTGACGGGAATCTAATTTGTTGTATTCGATATATCCGTAACCTGTATTTGGAAAAGTAGGAATAATTCCTAAAGTCATCAGCACATTATCGGATTCGCAATTATCAAAAGCACGCTGTAAATTTGATACAAACTGTACCTCGTCTTCAATCCAATGATCAGACGGAGCCACAATCATCACCGCATCGGGATTTTGTTTTTTAATTTTCATCGACGCATACAAAATACACGGCGCCGTATTGCGCATATCGGGTTCTAAAACAATTTGCTCATTGGTAATCATGGGCAATTGTTCTTTTAAAATATCGCTGTATTTATCGTTGGTTAAAATTAAAATATTTTCTTTAGGAATAAGCTGACTTAAACGGGTAAAGGTTTTCTGAACCAAAGTTTCGCCCGTTCCCAACATATCGTGAAACTGTTTAGGAAATTCGGGTGTGCTTACTGGCCAAAAACGCGATCCCACGCCACCTGCCATTATTACTGCATAATAGTTTTTATTCATTGTTAGGTATTCAAAAGTTCTACCTGCATATTAGGTTTAAACAAATATACTTGGTTATTTTTTATATCGGTGCATTCAAACAGCTTTACGCGGAGTTTTCCTTTCTTAAACACGCGTCCGTTTTCAATTTTGAAGATGGTTCCCAAAGGTAGTTCATCTACAAAAACTTTGTTTGTTGGAGCATCGAATTTTTTAAGCTGCATGGATAAAATAGCATCGGTATCGCTGCTTGCCGACGGATTTTTAAAATGACTTGCCACAAAAGGCACAACTTCTGCTGGAAAAACCTGCGCATTTATAAAAGGAAGCATCAATAATCGAAAGGTTTGTTTCCATTCCAACCCATGGGGTTTTATAAACCGACCATATTTTTGAAAAGCGACTAAATGTGCAATTTCGTGAATGGTTGTTATTAAAAATCGATATTTATTCAGCGTGGCATTTACCGTAATTTTGTGCGATCCGTCGGGATTTTTTCGATAATCGCCATGACGAGTTACCCGTCCATTTACAATTTTAAAATGAATGTGGTATGCTTTTATCAGTTCAAAAACAGCATCGACCGAATTTTCGGGTAAATATGTAGCTAAAACGTTTTTCAATTACGGTGTGCTTGATGAAACTTCTAAAACCTTTCCGTTAAAAAAACGATTTCCGTTTAAGGCGAAATCTTTAATATAAACCGCCATTTCGTTTGGATAAATCGGTGCTTGATAACCCGGAAATGCTTCTTGAAGCATCTCGGTCTGTACCGCACCCAACGCCAAAACATTAAAAGCAACACCTTGTTCTTTGTATTCTTCTGCCAATAATTCGCTCAATGTAATCACAGCTCCTTTACTTGAACTGTACGCCGCTAAACCGGGAAATTTAGAACTGCCCTGAATGCCGCCCATACTGCTGATGGTAACTACATGGCTGCCGTTGCCCATTAAAGGCAAAACGGCACGGTTTAAAGCTGCAACCCCAAAAACATTTACTTTGTAAACATATTCAAAATCGGCAGATGAAATTTCGGCAAATGGTTTATTGATGATGGTTCCTGCGTTGTGAATTAAAATATCGATATTTTTAAACTGATCTTTCAATGCTACGGCAAATGCAGCTACAGAAGCATCGTTACTTAAATCGACCGATTTGTAATAAACATTTGGCAGGTTTTCTAATTCAGGATTACTGTTTCGTGAAAGGGAAATAATGGTATGACCTTCGGCAGCGAATTGTTTAACCAACTCTGCCCCTATTCCACGGCTTGTTCCTGTGATTATGATGGTTTTCATTTAGATTATTGAATCGTTTATTTGTTGAATTGTTAAGGTTAGACATTTCTGCCTAATTCATTTTTATTTCTTTGGTTTCTGCATTAATCATTTTTGATACTACCGGAAGCATTTCTTTTGCAATGGTGGTCATGAATTTAGTATCCATAATCTGAAATTCATCTTTTGGATGATGGTAAAAATCAAAGTTTGAAAAATCGAACGCTGAAACGGTATGAGCCGGAATTTTAAATTCTTCGTAAAACGGATAATTATCTGACGCTGCAAACAAATTGTATTTTTCAGCTCCTTCAGACATTCCTATTAGCGTACTGCCCGCATATTCGTTTAGTTTCGCAGCCATGTTTGATTTAGTGTATCCTGTTAAAAACAATTTAAAATCATAATTCATTGGTACACCAACCATCTCAAAATTCAACATGCTGTACACATTTATATTTTGCTGTTTTAGTTTTTTAGCCAAATGTTTCGATCCTAACAAACCTTTTTCTTCGGCAGAAAAGAAAACAATTAACACGCTGCGTTTGCTGTTTTTTGTTTTACCTAAATACTTTGCAACTTCAGCCAAAACCGTTGTTCCCGATGCATTATCGTTTGCTCCGTTGTTGATATAATCGCCGTCAAAACCTTTTTCTGTAATTCCGATATGATCATAGTGTGCACCTAAAATTACAAATTCGCTTTTCAGTTTCGGATCTATTCCTTCGATATATCCAACCACATTAAATGAATTGTCATAGTTAGAAAGTGTATCTTTATAAGTAGAAAAATACGGTTTAACGTTAGATTTTTTTAGAATTTCTTCCAGATAATTTGCTGCTTTTTCAATTCCTTCGGTGCCAGGATCACGCCCTGCTAATTCATCAGAAGCTAAATATTTCAAAGTTGAACTTACATCAGCTTCTTTTACCTGATAGTTAGAAACATCTGCACTTTTATTAGATTTACAAGCAACTAACGACAACGATAAAGCTGCAAACAGAAGAATTTTTTTCATTTTTTTACGTTTTAAACAAAAATACAAAAAAACCCGTTCTGAAAAATCAAAACGGGTTTATATAAATACTATTCTTTGACGAATGTTTTGTAGATTTTATGCATTTATTATTCAGCTCTCGTACAAACAATATTAAGTATGTAAACAATTCCTTCCTTTTCTTTGTACAAAATTTTATAATCTCTTACGATTATTCTTCTATATTCAGAAAAAATTTCATCTTGCTGATATTGTTCAGAAAAAACAATACTCTTAGAGGCATTTATAATTTCTTTTCTAACTATTTCATAAGCTGTAGGTATGCTAGAATATCGATAATCCAAAATTTCAGAAAGATTTTCTCTTGCTTGTCTTACCCAAACAATTCGCTTAACTTTTACTGTCATTTTTTATTCCAATTCTTCAACATCAAGAAAATCACCTTCATCAATCTGTTTTTCAGCATTTAAAAGAGCCTCTTTATATTCTTCTCTTGTCATTGGTTTTCCATCAGGATAAAAAGCAACAATGTCTTTATTGTAATAGTTTTCAAAGACACTATTTACAATAGACAAAATTCGTTCATCTGCTTTTTCTACAAAAGAATGTATTCTATTTTTTAAAACAATTGTGTCCATAAATATAACTTTTACTATAACAAATATACAAAAAAACCCGTTTTGAAAAATCAAAACGGGTTTATATAAATACTATTCTATGGATTAAGCTAGCATTGTAACCGGATTTTCTATAAAATGTTTCAACGTTTGTAAAAATTCTGCACCTGTAGCTCCGTCAACCGTTCTGTGGTCGCATGCCAAGGTAACTTTCATGGTATTTCCAACCACAATTTGTCCGTTTTTAACAACTGGTTTTTCAATAATTGCACCTACCGATAAAATCGCAGAATTTGGCTGGTTGATGATCGATGTAAATTCTTCGATTCCAAACATTCCTAAATTAGAAACCGTAAAAGTAGAACCTTCCATTTCTTTAGGTTGTAGTTTTTTGCTACGTGCTTTGCCTGCCAATTCTTTAATTGAACTGCCAATCTGCGTTAAACTCAACAAATCTGTATGGTTAACAACCGGCACAACCAATCCGTCTTCAACAGCAACAGCTACACCAACATTTACATGGTGATTAATAATTGTAGCAGCTTCTGTCCATTGTGAATTTACTTGTGGATGTTTTTTCAACGCCATTGCACACGCTTTCACAACCATATCGTTAAACGAAACTTTGGTATCTGGCAATGAATTGATCAATTTACGAGATGTCATTGCATTATCCATATTAACTTCGATCGTTAAATAATAATGTGGCGCTGTAAATTTAGATTCAGCCAAACGACGCGCAATGGTTTTACGCATTTGCGAGTTTTTAACTTCTTCTGCATAAACTTCTCCCGTTGGAACTGCTTTTAGAGTTGAACTTGTCGTTGTAGATTTCTCTTCTGACTTGGTTTCTGTTGATACAGTTTTAGCAGATGGAGTAAAGTTTTCTACATCGTTTTTCACGATGCGTCCGTTTTCACCCGATCCTTTTACATCAGAAAGATTTATGCCTTTATCTTGAGCAATTTTTTTAGCCAAGGGCGAAGCAAAAACTCTGTTTGAATCATTTGTAGATGAAGAACTTTCTGTTTTTGCAGTAGTTTCTTTCTCTGTGTTTGATTCTTTTTTATCTGATTTATCTTCTGATGATTTTTCTTTTTTAGCTTCGGTTTTTGCTTTTGGTTTAGATCCGCCAGACAAAATACCAGAAACATCGGTTCCTGCAGGACCAACAATAGCTAAAACACTATCAACCGGTGCCGATTCACCTTCTTTAATACCAATGTGCAACAATGTTCCTGCGTAAAAAGATTCGAACTCCATTGTAGCTTTATCTGTCTCAATTTCAGCTAAAATATCCCCCTCTTTTACTTCATCACCAACTTTTTTCAACCATGTAGCAACCGTTCCTTCCGTCATCGTATCACTTAAACGAGGCATAGTTACAACGCTAACATTGTCAGGAATTTCCGAAGCGGTTTCTTCTGATTGCTCTTCTTCTTTTACTTCTTTTTTATCAGATGTATCAGCTTTTGAATCAGATTCTGTTTGCTTTTCTTCTTTAGTATCGGCTGGTTCATTTTTTTTCCCTTCAGAAGAAGATCCTTCTAATAAAGACTTATAATCTTCACCTTCTTTCCCGATAATTGCCAAAACACTGTCAACATTTGCTGTTTCGCCTTCCTGAACACCAATATACAAAAGTGTTCCCGAGTGAAATGATTCAAACTCCATGGTAGCTTTATCAGTTTCAATCTCTGCTAAAATATCACCTTCAGAAATTTTATCTCCAACTTTTTTCAACCAAGATGCCACGGTACCTTCTGTCATGGTATCGCTTAAACGAGGCATTGTAATAATTTCAGCCATTTTTTATAATTTATGAGGGATAAACGGATAATTTTCTTGATCGTAAACCACATCGTACATCACGTTTGTATCAGGATATGGTGATTCTTCTGCGAATTTTTCACATTCTGAAACCAAATCACGAACGCGTTGGTCTATTGTTTCGATCTCTTCATCAGTCGCCCAATTATTTTCTTTAATAACATCTAAAACTTGCGTGATAGGATCTATTTTACGGTACTCTTCTACTTCGTCTTTTGTACGGTAATGTTGCGCATCAGACATTGAGTGACCTCTGTAACGATACGTTTTCATTTCCAAGAATGTTGGACCTTCGCCTCTACGAGCTCTTTCCATAGCATCAAACATAGCTTCGGCAACTTTAACCGGGTTCATAGCATCTACAGCGTAAGAAGGCATTTCGTAACCTAAACCTAATTTCCAGATATCAGTATGGTTTGCAGTTCGTTCTACCGAAGTACCCATTGCGTAACCGTTGTTTTCACAAATAAACACCACAGGAAGTTTCCACAGCATTGCCATATTAAATGCCTCGTGTAAAGATCCCTGACGTGCGGCACCATCACCAAAATAAGTTAATGACACACCTCCGGTTTCTAAATATTTATCGGCAAAAGCCATACCTGCACCAACAGGAATTTGCGCACCTACAATTCCGTGACCACCGTAAAAACCGTGCTCTTTAGAAAAAATATGCATAGATCCACCTAAACCTTGAGAAGTACCTGTTGCTTTTCCTAATAGTTCAGCCATAACTCGGCGAGGATCAACCCCCATACCAATTGGTTGCACGTGGTTACGATAAGCTGTAATCATTTTATCTTTTGACAAATCCATAGCGTGTAAGGCTCCGGCTAAAACTGCTTCCTGTCCGTTATATAAGTGTAGGAAGCCACGCACTTTCTGCTGAATGTATAAAGCTGCCAGTTTATCTTCGAACTTGCGCCAGAACTGCATGTCTTCATACCATTTTAAATATACTTCTTTAGTAATTTCTTTCATAATGTGGATACTATTAGTTACCAATTGATGATTAGTTAATTTGGCAATAAGCAAAAATAAGACTTCAAACCTATATCTGAAAATAAAATAAGTTATTTTTAGTTAAACTTGCTATTTATATAAAAAACTAAAATCCTACTCGGTAGGATATTAGTTTAATTCTTCATAAAAAAGAAACGAGAGGCTTAAAGCCTCTCGTTTTTATTTAAAAATTATTTTTTAACAATTTTAATAAATTGTGAACCTGCATTGGTATAAACTTTTACCATGTAAGTTCCTGCTGATAATGTAGAAACATCTATTCTAACATCGTTTGCATCAAATTTTTGAGTTTTGATTTGTTTTCCTAAGATATCATAAACTTCAACTAATTTAATTGCTTCTTTGTAAGAAACTGTTAATTCAGAATCAACCGGGTTAGGATAGTATTTTAACGAAGCTAGATCCAAATCATTCAATCCTAAAGTAATTTTAACTGTAACTGCAAGCGGTAAGCTTCCACATCCACCAGCACCTACAAGTATGCCGTAATAAGTTTTACCTTCTTGAAGTGGCGTACTAACAGGTAGTGGATTAACATTATTGATTGCATCATTATAAGAATCAAACCAAATTACATTAGGTTCATTAGCTTTTAGCTCTCTAACTTCAGCATAATCTTGGAAAACTTGATTAATGTTACCTGTTGGAGCGTTTGGTCTAGCGAAAACTGTTACATAAACAGCAGCTCTTGCCGTTTCACATCCATTATCTACTAACGAGATATAATACGTTCCTGTAGTGATAGGGTCATTCTGTCCCATATCTGTTGTAGCGAATGCCGAACTGTACACTTTATAGTTAGTTCCCGCAGAAGCATTTAAAGGCAATGTTGACACAACTGCATCTCCACAGATAGTTATTGGATTAATTAGTGGTGCATTTACACTTAAAATTTTAACGGTTACAGGTCTTTTTGGAGAATCACAATCACCAATTGACTGACCTACATAATACGTACCACTTGTTAATGGTGTAGTATTAGTTAATGGTGTATCTGAGGCGCTAAAACCATACCAGAAAATGTTTGCTCCTGATGTTGTTGCAGAAGCTGATAAACTCCCAATTGTTGCAGAACCACAAAATGTTTGAACAGTTGTAGCGGTTGGCATTGTTAAGTTTGATACTGTTGAAACTACAACAGCCGTTCTTGTTGATTCACAATTGTTAATTTTCTGTGCAATATAATAAGTACCTGTTGTTAAAACAGTTGAACTTACTAAAGGTGTTGCATCGTTAATATTTTGATACCAATTTACAATTGCGCCTGGTGTTGATGTAACTTTAATATCAGCAATAGTTGATATTCCACAGATATACACATTACTTTGTGAAATTGCCGTAGGCTGTATTCCAACAGTTACGTTTACCATAACTCTACTTGGCGATGTACAAACACCATTAGTAAATTCGCCATAGTAATTTCCATTATTAATAGGTGCACTATTTGCTAAAGCTGTACCTCCTGTACTATTTAAGTACCATTTAATTTGGAATCCTTGAAGCGCATTAAATGTTAAATCATTAACAGTTGCTGTACCACAGAAATTTTGGATTGCTACAGCTGTGGGAACAGGTGCAATAGGACTAATTACTACTGTAAAAGGCACGCGTGCTGATTTACATCCAGAAATTTCTTGTTCAACATAATACACACCTGATGATGTTATTTGAGTTATAGGTGAACTTGAAGTTGGACTAGCATAATAAGTTAAAGTTCCATTTGGATTTTTACCAAAATTCGTTGTTGAAACATCAATAGCGCCACATCTGTCAAGATTTGTAACGGTTGGAGCTTCTTTTAAACCAACACTCACAGTAAAGCTCTTTTCTGCTTTACAACCAAATTGGTTGGTAACTTCAACTTTATAAGGAACATTTAAGCTATTGGTTGTACCTTTTAAATATAACGTACCGGCATTAACAGTTCCATCGTAAGGTAATGTTGCTGCTTGATCGTAATATAAATTTGCAATTGGTGTCCAAGTAAACTGATGATTACTTACTGGTGTAATTTTAACATTGTCAATATACCATCCTGGATATTGTACACTTCCATCTGCACCTATTCTAAAACGAACTTTAAAGTTACCCGTTCCAGTAAAATCAGTCGCAGGAACAATAAACTTCTCTGTTTTCCAAGGTGTAGCAGTTGGCACTGTACTTTGTGTGATACCATTCCAATCTGCGTAAGATGTTGTTGTAAAGAACATTGCTTGTAAACCGGTATTACCAACAGGTTTAGTTAATGTTGTACTTGCATTACCTACATAATCTGCTGGCAAAAATGGTTTCCATGTTGCACCATTATTTGTTGAATACTCCAAATAAGCATAATCCATAACAGCTGTTGATGTTGATTGTAATGCTGCTATTTGATCAAATTCTACAGCAATAGATTTTAAATTTAACATGCTAACTGTAGTTCCCATATCAACTATTGCGTTTGTTTGTGCTGCATGTGTAACTTTTAAACTACCTGTTCCTTCAGAGAATAATGTTGTTTCATTAACAATAGCATCACCCGCAACAACATTACTTATTGTAGCTCCTGTAAGATTTCCGTTAAATTGATATCTGTTTGGTGATTCGTTCACAAAATTATCAATTTTTAATTCTTGAATATCATTCGTACATAGTTTGTAGTCATTCAACAATTGTAACATTTGTGGCGAAGGATTATTTTCTACACTAACTTTTTTAGTTATAACACATTCTAAACCAAGACTACTTGATGCTCTTAATGTATATTCCATAGAGCCAGTTGTATTAAAGGTCCATCCTACGTTTTTATCACCACTAATAGCATTAGCCGGGTGGTTTGGATGAGTGTTATCATTTGCTGCTGGGTGTGTTGGATCAGTTACTGTCCACACAAAAGTATCGTAATCACCCGCTCCTGTTAAAACATACAGTTTTGTTAATGGGCTACCTGCACAATTATTTATGACATCTGCAGATAAATTAAAAATCGGTGGCTCGGTATAAGTAAGATTTAATGTTCTAGGCAGACCAAAACACCCTGCAATTACATCAAAGTAACCATTTGGTCTAAAAGCTGAGCGTGTTCCAGCAGTAGCTGAAGTAAGATTACCCAAAGTACTAGCATTATCTCTCACAAAAATTGTACGATTAGCTGCAGGTGTGAATGAACTAAAAATACTTGTTGTAGCCGCCGGCACAGCAGTAGCTGTTGGATTTGCATATGCTATTTGAACAATAAGATTAGATGTTCCGTCCCACATAAATGGGGTATCCAACTTAAACATATTAACATCATTGGCAACTAATAATTGATTACCCACATTCTTAACTTGTGTTAATCTAGCTTCTGGCACAAAAATGTTCTCAGGAAATTCTTCATAACGAGTTTCCCCCATGTGGATGGTAAAATTATCTCTTTGAAGGGTTCCGCCTGATGTACCGGTTTTAAAACCAAAAGATTTTATAATACCTCTTGTAAATCCTAATGCTCTTAATTCTGAAGCTAAGTAGATATATTGGATTTTTTGAGATTTATTATTGGTAAAAGGAGTTGCATCGGTTCCTGAGGTAAGTCCTGTACCTACTTGTGCTACACCTACAAAATTTTCGTAAACTCCATGATATATATTAAAACTTTCTGATTTTGTAACCTCAGGAATAACATGCGTATTAGAATTACTTACTATTAAACTATCGTTCATATCGTACCAAAAACTAGTACCTGCACCAGTAACTCTCAAAGTTTCTTCACGAATACCGCAAACATTAGGACTAGGAACCGTAAAAGTTGGTGGTAAGCAAGCAGTAGTAACATTTATACCAGTCCAAAAACTACTATCTGTTGAACTACAATTAGATCTTACATATACATAATACGTTGTACTTGGGTTTAAACCAGTAACAGGCTGTGATAAACCATTATTTGGTGTACTTGGAGGAATTGGTGCAACTAAACCTGCTGGTCCGCTACCAGGCAATCCGCTGGTTCTTACTTCCCAATCATAATTAGGTGTTGTTGGTGTATTAGCGTTTACCCAATTAATTATAAAACTGTCAGCTTTTTTTTCAGTAATAAATATTTCTTTTGGTATAAGACACGTTGGTGTAGGCCCTTGTGTAACAGAGATATTATCCAAATATAAGAAATTATCTGCTGTTGAAGAACCTCTGTTAGCAACCGTTAGTTTTACATATAAAGGACCTGGATTTGGCGCAAATGTTATTGTTTCTGCTTTACAGCTAACAGATTCTACGTGATTGCTGTTATCAATTGTATGAAAAGTACTCCATGGACCACTTGGATAATTAGACCACTCCCACACTAAATTTAATTGATTTCTAGATGCTGCTATTGCTGTAGGTGAATTATTATTAAAAAGTAACCATTTGTAGTCAAATGAAAAAGTAATGTTTCCACCTGTAGCAGTGAAAAGCAAGGGCGATCTTAAACTTGCAGAAGCAGAAAGCCCCTGCAATCCCGTTAACCTGGTTCTTATAGAGTGTGTTCCTTGACAAACTCTTTGATTCACCACACTATAGGGATTATCTAATTCAACCCAAGGCGCTACACTTGTTGAACCATCCCAAGTAATAGAATAAGGTTGCGCCCAATTTACAAGCGGAATTAAGAGCAACAAAATTTGTATTAATCGTTTCATAATATTGAATTTAATTTTTAAACCAAGGGAAACATTTACATTTTATATTCCCCTTGGCTAATTTATAATTATTTTCTTACAATTTTAATAAATTGACTATTTTCCTTCGTTTTTATATTTAACATGTAAGTTCCTGAACTTAATGTACTAAAATCTAATTGAACCGTTTCATTATCAAAATTGCGCTTCATTACCATTCTGCCGTTTAAATCAAATACTTCTACATTGGTGATAGCTTCTGTATAAGTAATGGTTAACTGATCACTTACCGGGTTTGGATAATACTTCAACTTACTCAAGTCAAAATCATTAACTCCTAAAACAATGATTGCTTCTATAGGCGTTGGTAAACTCGGACAACCGTTTGCACCAATAATTACTGCATAATAGGTAGTTCCGTTTACTAAAGGCATATTTTGTGATAATGGGTTGTTCCCTTTCATTGCATCATCATATGTTGCATACCATACCACATTTGGCTGGTTCATTACCAAACTGCTGATTTCAGCATAATCACTAAATTGCTGTGGCGTTGTACCAACCGGACTGTTTGGTCTGCTGTTCACCGTAATTTGTACTTGTGTACGAACCGATTCACAACCGTTCTCTATACGGGTTACAAAATAATAGCCTGATTGTAACACATCGGTTAATGGTAAAGGTGTAGTGCTGGTGTTGTTTAAATACCAATTATAGCTAACACCTGTTGGTGATGGCAACGTTAAATTACCTACTGTTGAACCTGCACACATTGACATTGGACTTACGGCAGGTGCGCTAGTATTAATCACGCGAACTGAAACCGGTACTTTTACAGAAACACAGTTTCCTACTCGTTGTGTAAGGTAATATGTACCACTTACCAATACGGTTGACGCATTTAAAGGAGTGGTAGATGTTGAACTGTTATACCACTCTGCCGTTCCATTTGGTAATATCTGTGCTACTAATTGTGCTACCGTTCCGTTACCGCAGATATTTTGGATACCTGCTGTTGGTGCAGGAACACTTCCTTGGGCAGTCGCCGTGATTTGTACACGTAACGATTCACACCCGTTTATTCTTTGCGATACGTAATAGGTACCATTTACAATTGCAGTGGTATTTGGTATTGGCGTTTGCGATGTTGCAGATGGATACCATACCAATTCTGATCCACTAATTTGGTTTAAGTTTACATTTCCGTAATTTAAAGAACCGCAAATAGAAATTGTTTGTGGGGTTAAAGCCGGAGGTGCTGTGTTTATATCTACCAATATAGCAATGCGTCCAGATTCACAATTACCTAATACTTGTGATGCGTAATAAGTAGTATTATCTACTAAAGGTTGTGTTCCTGCCAAAGGCACGGTTGATGTTAACGAATCATACCATCTTATTTGTGATCCTGCTACACCTGACGCCATTAAGGCTGATACTGTACCTCCTCCGCATACTACCTGCGTAAATTGTGCGGTTGGTAAACCTAAAGGTGTTACAGTTGCAGTAAATGGTACACGTACCGATTTACATAATCCTTGAGTTGATTCTACATAATATGTTCCCGTTTGTGAAATAGTAGTTATCGGGGTTGTTGCCGTTGCAGAACTATAGAAAGTATAGCTTGCTCCTGTGCCGCCAGATACTACAACATTGCTAACCGGCGTTGCAGAACAAAATGTTTGGTTTTGTACAATAGGCGTTACCACATCGGTAACATTTATTGTTATTGCTTTGTCTAAAACACAACCAGAAGGTGCTTTTAAGCTTGCGTTGTAAACATAACTACCTCCTAAACTTGAAATAACATATACTTTTAACGCATTGGTTGAAGGGGTATATGGGATTGTTGTGGCTGCATCTAAATATAAATTTGAGGTAGGAGACCATGTTACTGTTGACTGCTCCAATCCAAATTTTGTATTTAATCGGTTAACCGTTCTTGTTCCCGTTGCCGGATTAGGATCGGTAGCACTTGTTGCAAAAATTCCTACATTTGAGCCCGTTACCGGCGTATAATACGTCTCGGCATTATTTCCTGATCCTGCACCCTCTTGGGTAATCTCAACTAATACGTTTGATTGACCATCCCAATAGAAAGGACTATCGAAGTTGAATGTCTGCACACCTTGGAATGTATGGGTATGATTCTCTTTAGAGTAAACGGTTGACAGGTTACCTGTTTCAAAATTAGTTGTTCCAAATGTTGTATTGGCGGTCAACTTCATTTTTATGGTATAACTTGCATTACTTAAACTTGCACCTGAATTTATTGTTTCAAATGATAAGTTGGTAATGTATCCCGCTGTATTGAAACCTTGGGCTAACAATTCTGCAGCACTATAAATATATTGTTGTTTTGAATAAACACCACTTTGTACAAATGCAGATGTTGCACTCGTTGGCAATGTTGTGCTTACACCGGTTCCGATGGTTACCATTGCCGGTAAAGCTTCTAAAGCTTTTAATTCTTTTACTTCGTTTTTACATAAATCATATGTTGCTGCTAAAGTAGATAAAGCTTCCGGTTTTTTTCCTGCAAATACTCGAACCGTTTTTAAATGTTCGCAAATTCCACCCGACTGGCTCGCTGACAATACATAATCTTGTTCAACTGACGTACTAAAAGTCCAACCGTTTACTGCATCGCCGCTTACTCCCGTGCTTGGCGTCCATACAAACGTATCGTATCCTCCTAAATTAGTAGTAATAGTTACAGGTGTAGTTGTTACACCTCCTTCACATGAGGTTGCCATTGACGAAGATAACTCAAATGCCGGTTTAGGCGTGATTACTACCGGTACTTCAAGTAATGGAGTGTTACATACATTGTCTCCAATTTCCCAATTGTAAAAATAATAATAAGTGGATGCACTTGCACTTCCAGCAGCCCATCCTGCTGTTACATTACCTAAAGTTCCTATAGGATAAGGAAAAGTCAATCCACTGGACTCTCTGATTAAAGGTACTGTTAAATTTGTAACATATAAACGATATCCAGTATCAGCAATTGGAACTGTTATATTCAGCGGTATAGTCACAGGTGTGGCTGTTGGTATAGTAGTACCTGTACCTGCAGGTATTGTTAAGGGACCTACTGTTTCTAAAATATTACCATTTTTATCTGCCAAGACCAATGTTATTGTTCCTGCACTAGTCCCAGATGGATAAACATCTACACTCTTAATATTAAAGGCACTTGCAGCATTAAACTGTACTCCATAAGCAAGTGTAGTATTACCAAACCCACTCGCCCCATTCGCTGGAGCTACTCTGGCAGCACCGGACACACTAGGTAAACTAGAAGGAGCGTCTCCTGCTTGAACCCAATAACTTCTACTACCTGTCAATAGAGGAGTCCTAAAAGTAGCCCCGGTATGAACCAAATTAGCCCCATTAGGATCATCATACCAAAAAACTGTTCCGGCACCATAAATAGCAGTTAAATCTACTTCTTGTGATCCACATACAGTTTTGCCAGGAGCAGCAATTAAATCAGGATAATTACACATCGTACTTATATCAGGTCCCCATGTCCAACTGCTTTTATCTGTTGGTGAACATACAGTTCTTACATATATTGTGTACTTTGTTAAGGGCTGTAAACCTGTAATTGTAAAAGGGTTCGTTGTAGCTGTACCCGTAACTCCCAATCCTGTTGCTCCACTTCCTGGAGCTCCTGATTCACGTACTTCATATTCATAAGCTACCGTTCCCGAATTGTTCGGACTTGGAGTTAATGTTACTGTAACACTGTTTTTAGTAACATTTGATTCTTGTATATCTAAAGGTTTATAACAATTTGTTGCTATAACATTTACATTATAATCATGTGTTTCACCTGAGGCATAAGAAGTACAAGGATCAATTCCTGTAACATTATATACCATACGCACCCGCATTCTGTGAATACCCGGTGTGGCATTTGCCGGAATTTCAATTGACGTAGTAGCAAAAGCAGGACTTGCTACCAATTGAAAATCTGTTAATATTCTTTCTGAAGTTTCAAATGCGCCATTACCATTAAAATCAATCCAGATACTTGCTCTTACTAACGTACTAGTAGAATTAGAATTAATTTGTACGGGATAAGTCCCTTCCTGTATAAGATCTATAGGTGTAAACAAAGACATTCTTTGAGAGTACCCTGTTGCGGTTGTACTATTACATCCTGTATTCAAATCACTTATGACAGTTGCGTTTTCACCTGCCATTACAAAACTGTTTAAGTTATAAGTCGCACATCCTGTTGTATATACAGGTGTACAATAACAATCTACAATTGGTTTGACAGTTACCGACACTAGATTAGAGACTTGTGTGCTGCTACTATTAATACAAGTTACAACATAACGATAATCTGTGTTTGCCAAAATACTTGTTACTGTGTAAAACATTCCTGTAGCACCATTTATATTTGTCCAAGTATTTGCGCCTGCAGGTGAACTTTGCCATTGATAAGTAATGTTCCCACCTCTAGTAGCACCGGTTACAGATAATGTAAAAGGTGCTGCAGGACAAGTACTTGTAGCTGTACTACTAATCGTACCTGCTGATGGAGTTCCACTACAAGGTGCCATAGATGTAATAACAACCATACCATTACCTGTAGGATCGGGATTTGGGACAAAACCAGTTTGTCCAAACATGATAGTTACACCATTCATTACACCACCTATGTAACCTGAACCACCACCAGCACCTTCCCACAATGCTGCTGCACCGCCATACCAGCCGCCGCCGCCGCCGCCGCCGGTATTACCAGGATATGGAGAAAATCCAGGATTAGACAAATTAGCTGAACCTCCTTGACCAAAAGAGCCATCTTGAGCCATTGTACCAGAATAGAGCGTAGCTGTAGCATTACTCCCACCGGCAGTTTGAGTACCACCAAATCCGCCATAGTTTCCTGAAAATCCTTTACCACCCGTTAGTCCACCGCCATGAGCCCCATTGTTTATCAAAGTCGCAGCTCCATTATTAGTTCCTGCACCACCACCACCTCCAGCTACAATAACAACAGCTGATTGATTTCCTGACAAAGTATTCAAGAGTCCTGATACGGTTGCAATATGTGTTGCACCACCACCGGCGCTACCTCCAGGATTACTCGTAGAAGAATAGGCTCCTGAATTTCCTCCACCATTAAAACCTCCTATAGCAGAAACTCCAGACGCCGGCTGTCCCATTCCTCTACCTCCAACGTAAATATAATACGTCCCTGGAGTAGCCACATTAAGAATTCCTTTAGAATAGCCACCTTTACCACCTGTGTCAGGTGCTTGGTTACTTCCCCCATTAGCTCCCCACATTTCTATTTCATAAGATCCTGCAGCAAGTGTTACAGTTTGTACAGATCCTGTATAACTATAGGTTTGTGCCTGAGTAGTAAAAACAGACAAAAACAGAACTAAAATAAGTAGTTTCCAAACATCAGAAGTTAACCACCGAATTTTAAGTGTTTCCAATTGTGTAATTTTTCTCATAAATTATATTGTTTATAATTAGACTATAAACGATAAACTTAATTATTTTTTTTGAATTATTTAATTAAATATTATATTTTTTTTAACTATTAACATTTTTATTGCGAAAAATAAATTAAAAAAAGAAGCCCATCTTTAAAAGATGGGCCTTATCAATAATAACTATTTATAATTATTTTCTTACAATTTTAATAAATTGACTATTTTCCTTCGTTTTTATATTTAACATGTAAGTTCCTGAACTTAATGTACTAAAATCTAATTGAACCGTTTCATTATCAAAATTGCGCTTCATTACCATTCTGCCGTTTAAATCAAATACTTCTACATTGGTGATAGCTTCTGTATAAGTAATGGTTAACTGATCACTTACCGGGTTTGGATAATACTTCAACTTACTCAAGTCAAAATCATTAACTCCTAAAACAATGATTGCTTCTATAGGCGTTGGTAAACTCGGACAACCGTTTGCACCAATAATTACTGCATAATAGGTAGTTCCGTTTACTAAAGGCATATTTTGTGATAATGGGTTGTTCCCTTTCATTGCATCATCATATGTTGCATACCATACCACATTTGGCTGGTTCATTACCAAACTGCTGATTTCAGCATAATCACTAAATTGCTGTGGCGTTGTACCAACCGGACTGTTTGGTCTGCTGTTCACCGTAATTTGTACTTGTGTACGAACCGATTCACAACCGTTCTCTATACGGGTTACAAAATAATAGCCTGATTGTAACACATCGGTTAATGGTAAAGGTGTAGTGCTGGTGTTGTTTAAATACCAATTATAGCTAACACCTGTTGGTGATGGCAACGTTAAATTACCTACTGTTGAACCTGCACACATTGACATTGGACTTACGGCAGGTGCGCTAGTATTAATCACGCGAACTGAAACCGGTACTTTTACAGAAACACAGTTTCCTACTCGTTGTGTAAGGTAATATGTACCACTTACCAATACGGTTGACGCATTTAAAGGAGTGGTAGATGTTGAACTGTTATACCACTCTGCCGTTCCATTTGGTAATATCTGTGCTACTAATTGTGCTACCGTTCCGTTACCGCAGATATTTTGGATACCTGCTGTTGGTGCAGGAACACTTCCTTGGGCAGTCGCCGTGATTTGTACACGTAACGATTCACACCCGTTTATTCTTTGCGATACGTAATAGGTACCATTTACAATTGCAGTGGTATTTGGTATTGGCGTTTGCGATGTTGCAGATGGATACCATACCAATTCTGATCCACTAATTTGGTTTAAGTTTACATTTCCGTAATTTAAAGAACCGCAAATAGAAATTGTTTGTGGGGTTAAAGCCGGAGGTGCTGTGTTTATATCTACCAATATAGCAATGCGTCCAGATTCACAATTACCTAATACTTGTGATGCGTAATAAGTAGTATTATCTACTAAAGGTTGTGTTCCTGCCAAAGGCACGGTTGATGTTAACGAATCATACCATCTTATTTGTGATCCTGCTACACCTGACGCCATTAAGGCTGATACTGTACCTCCTCCGCATACTACCTGCGTAAATTGTGCGGTTGGTAAACCTAAAGGTGTTACAGTTGCAGTAAATGGTACACGTACCGATTTACATAATCCTTGAGTTGATTCTACATAATATGTTCCCGTTTGTGAAATAGTAGTTATCGGGGTTGTTGCCGTTGCAGAACTATAGAAAGTATAGCTTGCTCCTGTGCCGCCAGATACTACAACATTGCTAACCGGCGTTGCAGAACAAAATGTTTGGTTTTGTACAATAGGCGTTACCACATCGGTAACATTTATTGTTATTGCTTTGTCTAAAACACAACCAGAAGGTGCTTTTAAGCTTGCGTTGTAAACATAACTACCTCCTAAACTTGAAATAACATATACTTTTAACGCATTGGTTGAAGGGGTATATGGGATTGTTGTGGCTGCATCTAAATATAAATTTGAGGTAGGAGACCATGTTACTGTTGACTGCTCCAATCCAAATTTTGTATTTAATCGGTTAACCGTTCTTGTTCCCGTTGCCGGATTAGGATCGGTAGCACTTGTTGCAAAAATTCCTACATTTGAGCCCGTTACCGGCGTATAATACGTCTCGGCATTATTTCCTGATCCTGCACCCTCTTGGGTAATCTCAACTAATACGTTTGATTGACCATCCCAATAGAAAGGACTATCGAAGTTGAATGTCTGCACACCTTGGAATGTATGGGTATGATTCTCTTTAGAGTAAACGGTTGACAGGTTACCTGTTTCAAAATTAGTTGTTCCAAATGTTGTATTGGCGGTCAACTTCATTTTTATGGTATAACTTGCATTACTTAAACTTGCACCTGAATTTATTGTTTCAAATGATAAGTTGGTAATGTATCCCGCTGTATTGAAACCTTGGGCTAACAATTCTGCAGCACTATAAATATATTGTTGTTTTGAATAAACACCACTTTGTACAAATGCAGATGTTGCACTCGTTGGCAATGTTGTGCTTACACCGGTTCCGATGGTTACCATTGCCGGTAAAGCTTCTAAAGCTTTTAATTCTTTTACTTCGTTTTTACATAAATCATATGTTGCTGCTAAAGTAGATAAAGCTTCCGGTTTTTTTCCTGCAAATACTCGAACCGTTTTTAAATGTTCGCAAATTCCACCCGACTGGCTCGCTGACAATACATAATCTTGTTCAACTGACGTACTAAAAGTCCAACCGTTTACTGCATCGCCGCTTACTCCCGTGCTTGGCGTCCATACAAACGTATCGTATCCTCCTAAATTAGTAGTAATAGTTACAGGTGTAGTTGTTACACCTCCTTCACATGAGGTTGCCATTGACGAAGATAACTCAAATGCCGGTTTGGGTTCAACCTTTACCTTAACTTCTACTATTGGAGAACTACAGCCAAATTCTCCAACAAATGTAGTGTTTGGACGATACGAGCTTGTTGTTCCAAAAATAGAACCTGCAGGAGTTGTAGCTGCCAAAATACCTGCTATTCCTTGACCATCTCCATAAAGAACAGAAGTTCTTGTCGCTAAAGCGTCGTGTCCGCGTATTTCACCATAAGGTGTAGTCCATGCCCCATTATCTGAAGCTACTTGAACAATAACATTACTTACACCGTCCCATACAAAAGGGGTACTAAATGTAAATGTCATTATACCGACTGACAATGGTTGAGAAGCATTACTATAAACTTGCGTTAGATTACTATTAGCTACTTGCGTAGTAGTAGCTACAGCTTGTGTTGTAGTTCCCATTGCTATACTAAAATTTAGTCTAGGGTTATATGCTCCCGGAGTAACTACATCAAATTTTAGTGCTGATATACTTCCTCCAGATATTCCTGCATTTATTAATTCATCTGCAGTAAATATATATTGATGTTTATATCCATGGTATAAACTATATAAAAACTCCCATGATCCTGAAGCAGTATAATTACCAGTTCCAATGGTTTCCTCTCCTAACGCTACATTCTCTGATTGTACCCAATAACTAGTATCTGTTGTCAATTCTGGAGTTACAAAATTTGCACCTGTGTATAATAAATTATCTTTAGTGAAAGTATCATACCACTTAACTATTCCAGCATCAAAAATAGCCGTTAAATCTACTTCTTGTGAGCCACAGACAGTTTTTCCCGGAGCAGCAATTAATTCTGGATAATCACACATTGTTCTAGCAGATTCTCCACTAGACCATGCACTGCTATCTGTAGACGAACAAATTGTTTTTACATATATAGTATATTCTGTTAAAGGTTGCAAACCTGTAATAGTAAAGGGGTTTGTTGTTGCAGTACCTGAAACTCCTAAACCTGTCGCACCGCTCCCTGGTTTTCCTGATGTACGTGCTTCATACATGTATGTCACAACACCTGTATTTTTTAAATTGGGGGTTACTGTTACTATTGCTGTGTTTTTAGTTACATCAGAGACATTTAAGTCAATAGGTCTGAAACAAGTTACTGCTGATATATTTACTAAATAATCATGAGTTTCACCTGAAGTATAAGATGTACATGGATCAAAATTAGTTGTGTTATAAACTGTTCTCACACGCATTCTTGTAATTCCTGGAATCGCAGTATCAGGAATTGTAATGCTTGCTTTTGCAAATGCAGGGCTTGTTGATGTAACTAAATCATTAAATAATTTTTCAAAAGGTTCAAATGCACCGTTTCTATTATAATCAATCCAAATACTAGTATAGACTAAAGCAGATGTTGACGTTGTGTTTACCTCTACTTCGTATGAAGTATCTTGAGAAATATTTAATGCTGTAAATAAAGCGGTTCTATCTGAATAGCCAGTTGCAGTGGTATTATTACAGCCAGTATTTAAGTCGCTAATAGACGATGTACCATCGCCCATCATTTTAAAGCTATTCAAATTATATGTTGAACATCCTGTTGTGTAAATAGGTGTACAATAACACTGCGTGTAAGGATTTTGTCCTACTGAAACAATAGTAGATGTTTGCGTACTATTACTATTTGTACAAGTTACAACGCAACGATAATCTGTAGCAACAGTTTGATTTGCTACAATATAAGACATATTTGTTGCGCCTGCTATATTTGTCCAGGTATTAGTACCAGCTGGTGAACTTTGCCATTGATACGTAACACCACCTGCAATAGTTGATCCGTTAAGTGAAATAGTAAAAGGAACCGCTGCACATGCATTTGTTACCGATGCAGAAGCAGTCCCTGCAGTTGGAGTACCAGCACAAGGTACAGCTGGCACAACAGTTATATCATAATCTTCACTTTCTCCTGAACCAAAACTTGTATTACATGCATCAGTAGGAAGGTTTGGGTTATTATTCCCCCTTGTTCTTACTCTCATTCTGGTTACTCCCGGAACAGCCGTTACTGGAATTGTTACCGGAACGGTAATAGTTGTACCGGAAGGAATTCCTGCTGAACTTGAGCCTGGACCTACATAAAAATGTTCAGTTGCATCTAATGTATTGTCTCTATTCCAATCAATCCACACTGATGTTACCCCTCCCGTATATGTACTTGGAGCATCTATTGTAACACTTAAATTTACTATAGAACCCATCATAACAGATGTTGTAACACCTGGATAATATGTGTGATTTGGACTAGCTGTTGGTTGCGAAGTAGTAGTATTATTATTAATAGTACCAAATTGCACAATAGCAATCATGGAACCAGCTCCTCCCGAACTTCCGGGAGTACAATACTGAGCCTTTAACTGTATAGTTGGCAGGAAAATGCCCAGAAAAATTAATACCAAGGCTCTATTGGAGAAACACCAACTTTTAAGCCTAGATAATTGTGTATTTTTTTCCATAATTATAATCTTTAATAATTAGTCATATAAGGTATAAACTTAATTATTTTTTTTTAATTCTTTAATATTAAATTATATTTTTTTTAACGTGAAAAATAATTATAATAAAATTAAAATTTTATATAAAATAAATAAAAACAAAAAGCCACCTAATATTAGGTGGCTTTTATAGTAACTATTAATTGAAATTAAATTTTTACTGAAAAATCTTTAAAAATTTAAATCGATTTCTTGTTTTATTTCTGCTGTTCCAACAAGTATGTTATCATATTGGCGCATACCGGTTCCCGCAGGTATTCTATGACCAACAATAACGTTTTCTTTTAAGCCTGATAAATTATCAACCTTACCTGCTACTGCTGCTTCATTTAATACTTTTGTAGTTTCCTGGAACGATGCCGCAGAAATAAACGATTTAGTTTGTAAAGATGCTCTTGTAATACCTTGTAAAACAGGTGTTGCCGTTGCGGTAATTACATCGCGTGCTACTACTAAATTTTTATCTTCTCTACGTAAAATAGAGTTTTCGTCGCGTAATTCACGTACAGAAATAATCTGTCCTTCTTTCAAAGTTACAGAATCACCTGCATCTTCAACAACTTTCATTCCGAATAAACGATCGTTCTCGCGAATGAAATCGTCTTTGTGAATTAATTGTTCTTCTAAGAATAAGGTATCGCCCGAATCTTGAATCTGTACTTTACGCATCATTTGGCGGATTACAACTTCAAAATGTTTGTCTGAAATTTTCACCCCTTGTAAACGGTAAACTTCTTGAATTTCGTTTACCAAATATTGCTGTACTGCAGATGGACCTTGAATTCTTAAAATATCGTCTGGTGTAATTGCACCGTCTGACAATGAAGTCCCAGCTTTAACGAAATCGTTTTCTTGAACTAAAATTTGGTTCGATAATTTCACTAAGTACTTACGTTGATCATCTTCACCCGTTTTTGGTGTAACGATGATTTCACGGTTACCACGTTTGATTTTTCCGAAAGAAACAACACCGTCTATCTCTGCAACAACTGCTGGATTTGATGGGTTACGTGCTTCTAACAACTCGGTAATACGAGGTAAACCTCCGGTAATATCTCCCGTTTTTGATGACTTACGAGGAATTTTAACTAAAACTTTACCAGCTTTAATTTTCTCTCCGTCGTTAACCATTAAGTGAGCTCCAACTGGTAAGTTGTATGAACGGATTAATTCGCCATCTTTATTATAAATTAATAAGGTAGGAACTAATTTTTTGTTTCTTGATTCTGTAATTACTTTTTCTTGGAAACCTGTCTGCTCATCGATCTCCACCATAAACGTTTGGTTCTGTTCAATGTCTTCGTAAGCAACCTTACCTGTAAATTCAGAAATAATAACACCGTTATAAGGATCCCACTTACAGATTACTGTTCCTTCTTCTACAACTTCTTTATCTTTAACATAAATTGTTGATCCGTAAGGAATGTAATGTGTATTTAAAACGATACCTGTATTTAAATCTACTAATTTTAATTCTGTTGAACGAGAAATTACGATATCAATTTCTTTTCCATCAGCATCTTCACCTTTTACAACTTTTAAATCTTCAATCTCTAAACGACCTTTGAATTTTGTTGTAATAGTTGAAACTTCAGAAATGTTACCTGCCGTACCCCCAACGTGGAACGTACGTAACGTTAACTGTGTACCTGGCTCACCAATTGACTGTGCTGCGATAACACCAACTGCCTCACCTAACTGTGCCATACGGTTTGATGCCAAGTTACGTCCGTAACATTTCACACAAATTCCGTGGTCAGCCTCACAAGTTAACGCAGAACGAACTTCTAACTTCTCTAATGGCGATGCGTTAATTTTAGCAACATGTGCTTCGTTAACCATTTCACCAGCAGGAACAATAACTTCGTTTGTTAACGGGTTAATGATATCATCTAAAGTGATACGTCCTAAAACGCGCTCTCCTAAAGATTCTACAATTTCTTCGTTTTTCTTCAACGCTTCAAACTCAATACCTCTTAATGTACCGCAATCTTCTGAATTAACGATCACATCTTGAGCAACATCGTGTAAACGACGAGTTAAGTATCCGGCATCGGCTGTTTTTAATGCGGTATCGGCAAGACCTTTACGCGCACCGTGCGTTGAAATAAAGTATTCTAAGATCGATAAACCTTCTTTAAAGTTCGAAAGGATCGGGTTTTCGATAATATCTCCACCTGAAGCTGTCGATTTTTTAGGTTTTGCCATCAATCCACGCATACCTGTTAACTGACGGATTTGCTCTTTAGATCCACGCGCTCCAGAATCAAGCATCATGAATACCGAGTTAAATCCTTGTTGGTCTTCACGAATGTTTTTCATTGCCAACTCTGTTAACGCAGCATTTGTTGAAGTCCAAATATCAATTACCTGATTGTAACGCTCGTTATTGGTAATAAGACCCATGTTATAGTTCATGGTAATTCCTTCTACCTGATTGTTCGCATCATCAATCATTCCTTGTTTTTGATCCGGGATTTTGATATCACCTAAAGAGAATGATAGACCACCTCTAAATGCGTATCCGTAACCCATATCTTTCATATCGTCCAAGAATTTAGCAGTTGTAGGAACATCTGTTACCGCTAAAATTTTTCCGATAATATCTCTTAAAGATTTTTTAGTTAATACCTCATTAATGTAACCTGCAGCTTCCGGAACTACCTCGTTAAACAAGATACGACCTGCCGATGTTTCAATAATTTGGTAAACCAATTCACCTTCTGCATTAAAATCTTTTGCACGTACTTTAACAGGTGCGTTCAAATCTAAACGTCCTTCATTAATAGCAATATGCACTTCTTCTACCGAGTAGAATGTTAAACCTTCACCTTTCACGATATGATCTGGTGTAGATCTGCGGATTTTGGTCATATAATAAAGACCCAAAACCATATCCTGAGAAGGTACTGTGATAGGTGCACCATTCGCCGGATTCAAGATGTTGTGCGACGCTAACATTAATAACTGAGCTTCTAAAATAGCCTCTGGTCCTAATGGTAAATGCACCGCCATTTGATCTCCATCGAAATCGGCGTTGAATGCCGTACATACTAATGGGTGTAAACGAATTGCTTTTCCTTCGATTAATTTAGGCTGGAATGCCTGAATACCTAAACGGTGAAGCGTAGGAGCACGGTTTAATAATACCGGGTGACCCTTAATTACGTTTTCTAAAATATCCCAAACAACTGGTTCTTTTTTATCGATGATCTTTTTAGCAGACTTCACAGTTTTTACAATTCCACGCTCAATCAACTTACGGATTACGAATGGTTTGTATAATTCTGCAGCCATATCTTTAGGAAGACCACATTCGTATAATTTTAATTCAGGTCCAACGACAATTACCGAACGAGCCGAGTAATCTACACGCTTACCTAATAAGTTTTGACGGAAACGACCTTGCTTACCTTTTAACGAATCTGATAACGATTTTAACGGACGTTGAGATTCTGTTTTAACTGCTGTTGCTTTACGTGTATTATCGAACAATGAATCTACCGCTTCTTGTAACATACGCTTTTCGTTACGTAAGATAACTTCAGGAGCTTTAATTTCCATTAATCGTTTTAAACGGTTATTACGGATAATTACACGACGGTATAAATCGTTCAAATCCGACGTTGCGAAACGACCACCATCTAACGGCACTAACGGACGTAATTCTGGTGGGATCACAGGAACCACTTTTAAAATCATCCATTCCGGACGGTTTTCACGGTTTTCGTTTGATTCACGGAACGCTTCAACAACCTGTAAACGTTTTAACGCTTCTGTTTTACGTTGTTTAGATGTTTCGTTATTAGCCGCGTGACGCAATTGGTAAGACAATGCATCTAAATCGGTACGCTCTAATAAATCCATAATACATTCAGCACCCATTTTAGCGATGAATTTATTTGGATCTTGATCATCTAAATATTGGTTTTCCATTGGAAGGGTATCTAAAATATCTAAATACTCGTTCTCTGTAAGGAAATCCAAACGTTTTAATTCTTCACCATCTGGGCGTTTTGCAACACCTGCTTGGATCACAACATATTTTTCGTAATAAATAATTTCGTCTAACTTTTTAGATGGCAATCCTAAAATGTAACCAATTTTGTTTGGTAACGAACGGAAATACCAAATATGAGCGATAGGCACAACAAGGTTGATATGCCCTACTCTGTCACGACGAACTTTTTTTTCTGTAACTTCAACCCCACAACGGTCGCAAACGATACCTTTGTAACGGATTCTTTTATATTTTCCACAAGCACATTCGTAATCTTTAACAGGTCCGAAGATACGCTCACAGAATAAACCATCGCGCTCTGGTTTGTGCGTACGATAGTTAATAGTTTCAGGTTTTAAAACTTCACCTCTCGATTCTGCTAAGATCGATTCAGGTGATGCTAAACCTATGGAGATTTTGTTAAACCTTTTTACAGTATTTTTATCTTTACTGTTGTTTCTGTTATTCATCATAGTTTTTACTATTGATTTACTTGCAATTAAAAATTGATTCTTATTTAAGTCTAATGTCTTAAAGTTTTAGCGTCTTGTGCGATTTTGGACTTTAGACTTTCAACATTAAGGCTTAAACACTACCTCGGATTACTTCTCTAAACTTCAGATGCCTATCGTGAAGTGCTAATTATAAACTATGTTATAAAAAATCGGAACGGTTTACGGGTATAAATCCTAAAAACTTATTGAAATTAAGTATTCAGTTTTTGGGCGATCTACCTAAAAACTGAATACTATATGGTTTTGTTATTCTTCTAATCTGATATCTAAACCAAGACCTTTTAATTCATGCATTAATACATTGAACGATTCAGGTAATCCTGGTTCTGGCATTGGTTCACCTTTTACGATTGCCTCGTACGTCTTAGCTCTACCAATAACGTCATCCGATTTAACAGTCAATATCTCACGTAATGTAGCCGACGCACCATAAGCTTCAAGAGCCCAAACCTCCATCTCTCCAAAACGCTGACCTCCAAATAACGCTTTACCTCCTAAAGGCTGTTGCGTAATTAAAGAGTACGGACCAATAGAACGTGCGTGCATTTTGTCATCTACCATGTGTCCTAATTTCAACATGTAAATTACACCCACTGTTGCTTTTTGATCGAAACGCTCACCTGTTCCACCATCATACAAATACGTGTGTCCAAAACGTGGTACACCAGCTTCGTCTGTTAATGCGTTGATTTCTTCTAATGAAGCTCCATCGAAAATTGGGGTTGCGTATTTTTTACCTAATTTTTTACCTGCCCATCCTAAAACGGTTTCGTAAATCTGACCGATGTTCATACGAGATGGTACACCAAGCGGGTTTAATACGATATCAACAGGAGTTCCGTCTTCTAAGAAAGGCATGTCTTCATCGCGAACGATTTTTGCAACGATACCTTTATTTCCGTGACGACCCGCCATTTTATCACCCACACGTAATTTACGTTTTTTGGCAATGTAAACTTTAGCTAATTTTAAGATACCTGATGGTAATTCGTCACCAACTGTAATCATAAATTTCTCACGACGCAATACTCCTTGAATGTCGTTTAATTTAATTTTATAGTTGTGAATTAAATCAGTGATCATTTCATTAGTATAATCGTCTGTAGCCCACTGTCCTTTTGTTAAGTGTGTAAAATCTTCTACAGCGTGTAACATTTTCAGCGTGAATTTTTTACCTTTTGGTAATACTTCTTCACCTAAATCGTTCATTACACCTTGCGATGTTTTACCATTTACTAAATGGAACAACTTGTCTACCAAACGTTCTTTTAATTCGTTGAATTTCACTTCAAACTGTGTATCTAACAAAGCAATATCTTCTTTGTCTTTAGAACGCTTACGTTTATCTTTTACCGCACGGGCAAATAATTTTTTATCTAAAACTACACCGCGTAACGATGGTGAAGCTTTTAACGATGCATCTTTAACATCACCCGCTTTATCACCAAAAATTGCGCGTAATAATTTTTCTTCCGGTGTTGGATCTGATTCTCCTTTTGGTGTGATTTTACCAATTAAGATATCACCAGGTTTTACTTCTGCACCAATACGGATCATTCCGTTTTCATCTAAATCTTTAGTAGCTTCTTCTGAAACGTTTGGAATGTCATTCGTTAATTCTTCTGATCCTAATTTAGTATCACGAACTTCTAACGTATAATCATCAATATGGATCGATGTAAAAATATCGTCACGTACAACACGCTCAGAAATTACAATTGCATCCTCGAAGTTATAACCTTTCCATGGCATGAACGCTACCTGTAAGTTACGTCCTAAAGCCAATTCACCGTTTTGTGTAGCATATCCCTCACATAAAACCTGTCCTTTGGTAACACGGTCACCTGTGCGAACAATTGGTTTTAAGTTGATAGATGTACTTTGATTGGTTTTACGGAACTTGATTAAGTTGTATGTTTTTTCGTCAGCATCGAAACTTACTAAACGCTCGTCATCAGTACGGTCGTATTTAATAGTAATTTTCTGTGCATCTACGTAAACAACTTCTCCTTCACCTTCTGCATTAATCAATACACGAGAATCGGTAGCCACCTGTTTTTCTAATCCGGTACCAACAATTGGAGATTCCGGACGTAATAAAGGTACTGCCTGACGCATCATGTTTGATCCCATCAACGCACGGTTCGCATCATCGTGTTCCAAGAAAGGAATTAACGATGCAGAAATAGATGCAATTTGGTTAGGTGCAACGTCGGCATAGTTTAACTCTTTAGGTTCAACTACCGGGAAATCGGCATCTTGTTTTGCAACTACTCTTTCGTCTTCAATAGTTCCATCTTTAGCAACATTAATTGTTGCTTGTGCAATTAATTTTTCTTCTTCTTCTTCTGCCGATAAATAAACCGGAGCTTCAGTTAAATTCAACACACCATTATCAACTTTACGGTAAGGTGTTTCAATGAATCCCATGTTGTTTACTTTCGCGTAAACTGCCAAAGATGAAATCAAACCAATGTTTGGTCCCTCTGGAGTTTCAATCGGACATAAACGACCGTAGTGCGTATAGTGAACGTCACGAACCTCGAATCCTGCTCTTTCACGAGAAAGACCCCCTGGTCCTAATGCCGATAAACGACGCTTGTGTGTGATCTCTGCCAATGGATTGGTTTGATCCATGAACTGAGATAACTGGTTTGTTCCGAAGAATGAGTTGATAACCGATGACAATGTTTTTGCATTGATCAAATCGATTGGGGTAAACACCTCGTTATCACGAACGTTCATACGCTCGCGAATTGTACGCGCCATACGTGCTAAACCAACACCAAATTGTGCCGATAACTGCTCGCCAACTGTACGTACACGACGGTTTGACAAGTGATCGATATCATCGATCTCTGCTTTTGAATTAATAAGCTCGATCAAATATTTAACAATCGTAATGATATCTTCTTTTGTTAAAACTTGTTTATCGATTGGCGTATTTAAGTTCAATTTTTTATTCATTCTGTAACGACCTACATCACCTAAATTGTAACGTTGGTCAGAGAAGAATAATTTATCTATGATACCTCTTGCTGTTTCTTCATCTGGAGGTAATGCGTTTCTTAATTGACGGTAAATATATTCTACAGCTTCTTTTTCAGAGTTTGTTGGATCTTTTTGAAGCGTGTTGTGAATAATGGTATAATCGGCAAGGTTACTGTCTTCTTTATGTAAAAGAATTGTTTTAACGTCTGCCTCTATAATTTCCTCAACATTGTCTTTATCAAGAACAATATCACGATCTAAAATAATTTCGGTACGTGGTATCGTTACAACCTCACCTGTATCCTCATCAACGAAATCCTCATGCCAAACATTTAATACACGTGCAGCCAAACGACGACCGATGTATTTTTTTAATCCTGTTTTAGATACTTTTACTTCTTCTGCAAGGTCAAAAATCTCTAAGATATCCTTATCTCTTTCAAAACCAATTGCACGGAATAAAGTAGTTACAGGTAATTTTTTCTTACGATCAATGTACGCATACATTACACTGTTAATATCTGTAGCAAATTCGATCCAAGAACCCTTGAAAGGAATAATACGTGCAGAATACAACTTAGTTCCGTTAGCGTGGAATGACTGACCAAAGAATACACCCGGTGATCTGTGTAATTGCGAAACAACAACGCGCTCCGCACCATTAATTACAAAAGTTCCGCTTGGTGTCATATATGGTATAGTACCTAAATACACATCTTGAACAATTGTTTCAAAATCTTCGTGTTCCGGGTCTGTACAATATAATTTTAAACGAGCTTTAAGAGGTACGCTATAAGTTAAACCTCGGTCTATACATTCTTCGATTGAATAACGTGGAGGGTCAACGAAATAGTCTAAAAATTCCAAAACGAATTGATTGCGTGTATCCGTAATTGGGAAATTTTCCATGAAGGTTTTATATAAACCTTCGTTACCTCTTTCATCAGATTTTGTTTCTAATTGAAAAAAATCTTTAAATGATTTTACCTGAATATCAAGAAAGTCCGGATACGCAGGAATATTTTTTGTAGAGGCAAAATTTAACCTTTCAGTATGATTTGTAATCATTAATGAACAAAATTTTGGTTTAAAAAAGTAATTTTTTTGTGTAAAAACACAGCTATTTAATACTTCCTAATTTTAAACAATCAACACATCTTAAAAACAAGTCAGGAAAATTACTTGTCCTTTTCTTCGTTATTGATTATTTTTTATATGCAAAATGGTTTAGGCCATTGGAATAACTTCCAAGGCCTAAACCGTAAAAATTTATATGTGTGAGATTATTTTAACTCAACCACAGCACCAGCTTCTTCTAATGCTTTTTTCAATCCTTCAGCTTCGTCTTTAGAAATACCTTCTTTAACGTTTGCTGGAGTACCGTCTACTAAATCTTTAGCTTCTTTTAATCCTAAACCTGTTAATTCTTTAACAGCTTTAACTACAGCTAATTTAGAAGCACCAGCTTCTTTTAATACAACTGTAAATTCAGTTTGCTCTTCAGCAGCAGCAGCTTCACCACCACCTGATACTACAACTGCAGCAGCAGCTGGTTCGATACCATACTCATCTTTTAATATAGTTGCTAATTCGTTAACTTCTTTAACTGTTAAGTTAACTAATTGCTCTGCGAATTGTTTCAAATCTGCCATTTTTTCTATCTTTTAATTTGAATTTGTAATAATATAATTTATTAATGTGCGTTCTGTTGAACATTTAAAAACGGTTGTAGATAACTACTATTCTTCGTCTTTAAATTGGTTTTTAAGAGCAGAAATAACTCTTTGAGCAGGAGATTGTAATAATCCAATGATTTCACCAATCATCTCTTCTCTAGACTTAATTGCAACTAAAGAATCTAATTGGTTATCGCCAATGTAAATTTCTTCGTTGATGTAAGCTCCTTTTAATTCTGGTTTTGTACCTTTTTTACGGAATTCTTTTATGATTTTTGCCGGACCGTTTGCAGCCTCTGCAATCATAATAGCGCTGTTTCCTTTTAAAATAGAAGGTAAATCACCATACTCGTTTTCTGATGCTTCCATTGCTTTTGCAAGCAAGGTGTTCTTAACAACTTCTAACTTGATACCTGCTTTAAAACAAGCTCTACGTAAATCTGAAGTAGTTGCTGCATTTAATCCAGAAATATCTGCAACGTAAATAACTTTAGTGTCAGCTAACTGTGCAGTTAAATCTTGAATCGCAATTGATTTGTCTTCTCTAGTCATACTAAAAATTTTTAACTACCAATTATACTGCTTTTGGATCTAAAGCAATAGCAGGGCTCATTGTACTTGATATATGAATAGACTTAATATAAGTACCTTTAGCTGCAGTTGGTTTTAATTTAATTAATGTTTGAATTATTTCAGCTGCGTTCTCTGTAATTTGATCAGCACCGAAAGATACTCTACCAATACCAGCGTGAACGATACCTGTTTTATCAACTTTAAAGTCGATTTTACCAGATTTCACTTCTTGTACAGCTTTAGCAACATCCATAGTTACTGTACCTGTTTTTGGGTTAGGCATTAAACCACGAGGTCCTAAAACACGACCTAATGGACCTAATTTACCCATAACTGCAGGCATAGTAATAATTACATCGATATCAGTCCAACCATCTTTAATTTTTTGTAGATAGTCATCTAAACCTACGTGGTCTGCACCAGCAGCTTTAGCTTCTGCTTCTTTGTCTGGAGTAACTAATGCTAATACTCTTACATCTTTACCTGTACCGTGTGGTAATGTTACAACCCCACGTACCATTTGATTTGCTTTACGCGGATCAACTCCTAAACGTACAGCAATATCAACAGACTCATCAAATTTTGCAGAAGCAACTTCTTTAATTAATACAGATGCATCTTTTAAAGAGTATAATTTGTTCTTCTCAATCTTTGCTGCAGCCTCTTTTTGCTTTTTTGTTAATTTTGCCATTTCTTCTTTTCTTTAAGATTAAAAAGGAGCGTTTCCTGATACCGTGATTCCCATAGAACGTGCAGTTCCAGCAACCATAGACATAGCTTTTTCAATTGTAAATGCATTCAAATCGGCCATTTTGTCTTCAGCGATTGCTTTAACTTGATCCCATGTAATAGAAGCAACTTTTTTACGGTTTGGTTGCCCAGAACCTGATTTTAATTTTGCAGCTTCTAATAATTGAACAGCAGCAGGTGGCGTTTTAACTACAAAGTCAAAAGATTTGTCTTTGTAAACTGTAATTTGTACTGGTAAAACTTTTCCTGGTTTATCCTGTGTTCTAGCGTTAAATTGCTTACAGAATTCCATGATGTTAACACCAGCAGCCCCCAAAGCAGGTCCAACCGGTGGCGATGGGTTCGCTGCACCTCCCTTAACTTGTAGTTTAACTACTTTACTAATTTCTTTTGCCATTTTTAAAAAAATTTAGCACATCTTTCAATTGGAAGCGATTGATGTGTATGTAACAATTATATTTTTTCTACTTGTGTGAAGCTTAATTCTAAAGGTGTTTTTCTTCCAAAAATTTTCACCATTACTTCAAGCTTGCGTTTGTCTTCGTTCACTTTTTCTATAGTTCCGTTGAAACCATTAAAAGGACCATCGACAACTTTTACTGTTTCGCCTATTTCGTAAGGAATTAATCCATTATCAACAGACACAGCCAATTCATCTACCTTACCTAACATACGGTTAACTTCTGCCAATCTTAATGGCACAGGATCTCCCCCACGCGTTTCTCCTAAGAAACCAATTACGCCGGCAATAGATTTTATTATGTGTGGTAATTCACCGGTAAGGTTTGCTTCAATCATTACATAACCCGGAAAATAAATACGCTCTTTTGTTATTTTTTTTCCGTCGCGTTGCGAAACAACTTTTTCAGTTGGTACTAAAACCTGCGAAAGATAATCTTCCATACCCAAACGCACGATTTCGCTTTCTATGTAACCTTTTACTTTATTCTCTTGACCGCTTACCGCCCTAACTACATACCATTTTTTAATACTACCTTCTGTCATGCTCTTTTAAATTTACGAATTTAAAAGGTTGAAGAAACCAGCAAGAGCTTCAGAAAACAATGTATCTACGCCCCATGTAGCTAATGAAAGTACTACTGTAAAGATAGCAACAATAATTGTGTAGCGTTGTACCTCTGCCCATGGTGTCCATGTAACATTAGATTTTAATTCGGTAAACGCATCAGATATATAATTAACTACTTTTGCCATAATATTATTTTTTGCACGGGTGGAGGGATTCGAACCCCCATCAACGGTTTTGGAGACCGCTATTCTACCCTTGAACTACACCCGTTTGTTAAAAAGTTGGCAGAATTTCTGCCAACTTAAATTATTTATTTAAACTTATAATTAGTCTAAAATTTCAGTTACCTGACCAGCACCAACTGTACGACCACCTTCGCGGATAGCGAAACGTAAACCTACTGATAATGCGATTGGTTGTAATAAATCAACATTGATAGTTAAGTTATCACCTGGCATAACCATATCCGTTCCTTCTGGTAACATGATAGTTCCTGTTACGTCAGTTGTACGAACGTAGAACTGAGGACGGTAGTTATTGTGGAATGGAGTGTGACGTCCACCTTCTTCTTTTTTCAAGATATAAACCTCTGCTTTGAATTTAGCGTGTGGTTTAACTGAACCTGGCTTAACGATAACCATACCACGACGGATATCAGCTTTATCGATACCACGTAATAATAAACCTACGTTATCACCTGCTTCACCACGGTCTAAGATTTTACGGAACATCTCAACCCCTGTAATTGTAGAAGTTAATTTGTCTGCACCCATACCAATGATTTCAACAGCATCACCTGTATTAGCAATACCAGTTTCGATACGACCTGTAGCAACAGTTCCACGACCTGTAATTGTAAATACGTCTTCAACTGGCATTAAGAATGGTTTTTCAGTATCACGTACTGGCTCTTCGATCCACTCATCTACTGCAGCCATTAAGCTCATTACTGTTTCAACCCATTTTGGTTCACCGTTTAATGCACCTAAAGCAGATCCTTGGATAACTGGACCATTATCACCATCATACTGATAGAAAGATAATAAGTCACGGATTTCCATTTCTACTAACTCTAATAATTCAGCATCGTCAACCATGTCAACTTTGTTCATGAATACAACCATGCGAGGAATACCAACTTGGCGACCTAATAAGATGTGCTCACGAGTTTGTGGCATAGGACCATCTGTAGCAGCAACTACTAAGATAGCACCGTCCATTTGTGCAGCACCAGTAACCATGTTCTTAACGTAATCCGCGTGACCTGGACAGTCAACGTGAGCGTAGTGACGGTTAGCTGTAGCGTATTCTACGTGAGATGTATTAATAGTAATACCTCTTTCTTTTTCTTCGGGAGCATTATCAATTTGATCAAATGATTTTGCTTCTGATAAACCTGCATCTGATAATACTTTAGTAATTGCAGCTGTCAAGGTTGTTTTACCGTGATCTACGTGTCCGATAGTACCGATGTTTAAATGGGGTTTCGAACGATCAAAACTTTCTTTTGCCATGATTTAATTAATTTAATCTTAGTTATATAATTAGTGTTCAACTTTAATCACTTTTGAGCCAACGACGGGATTTGAACCCGTGACCTCTTCCTTACCAAGGAAGCACTCTACCCCTGAGCTACGCCGGCAAAAAAGATTATTGTGGGGAGAGCAGGATTCGAACCTGCGAAGGTTTCCCAACGGATTTACAGTCCGTCCTCGTTGGCCGCTTGAGTATCTCCCCTGACCTGTTATTTTTACAACTTGTTTTGTTGAAGAGCCTTTGGAGGGACTCGAACCCACGACCTGCTGATTACAAATCAGCTGCTCTAGCCAGCTGAGCTACAAAGGCAACTTAAAAAAAGTCCGCTATTTCTAACGGACTGCAAATATATATACTTATTTAAAAAAATAAAAACTTTTTTATGTTTTTTTACTTTTTTAATGTGCTTTAACTTTCTCTTTGCGTTTAACAAGCAAACGCTCTAAGGCATCGGCACCCATATCGGCTGCTTCCTCAAACGATTTAGCTGTTTTTTTAACCACTAAATCATCGCCCGGAATTCGTACAATAATATCTACTGACTTGTTTTCTTTGTCACTTGTATTTTCTGTATGCAAAGATACATCAATTCCAACAATTTTATCATAAAACTGCTGTAATTTTTCTAAACGAATGTTTATAAAATCTACCAATTTTCGATCAATATTAAAATTAACCGCTTGAACATTTACTTTCATAAAAATTATATTTTAAAGGTTCATAATAAATCTTCTTCTTCGGCATTAAAACGCGGATGTGTTTTACTATACATTTTTTTTAATTCTGCCAAACTGGTGTGTGTGTAAATCTGGGTTGACGATAAACTTGAATGACCAAGCAATTCTTTAACCGTATTTAAATTAGCACCTGCGTTTAGCATATGGGTAGCAAATGTATGACGTAACACGTGCGGGCTTTTTTTCCCTTTAGAAGTTACACCCCTAAAATAATTATTTATTAAACGATATACAAATGTTTGATTTAAATTTTGCGTGTTTTTTAACAAAAAGATATTCTTGCTGTAACCACTACCAAACTGCTGCTTACGCTTTTCGATAAATTCAGTTAAAATATCAGCTACCGAAGGTAATATTGGTACAATGCGCTCTTTTGATCTTTTACCCAAAACTTTAATTTCCCGTTTATTTAGATCGATATCATGCAACTGTAGATTGATCAGTTCGCTTTTACGGACACCTAACGTATAAAAAAGCACAATGATTACGTAATTTTGCAACCCGAAATAATCATCATCGAAATCGATACGCTCTATTTTCTTCATTTCATCTTCAGAAAAAGGCACCTGCAATACTTTTTTTATTCTTAAAGCTTTATGCGCTTGCAACGGATAACTATTTATTGTTTTGGTTATGTATAAAAACTTGAAGTAACTTTTTAGCGATGCTATTTTACGGTTTATGGAATTGTTACTCATTTTTTGTGATGATAAGGACACAATCCAGTTTCTGATGTGTTGATAAACGATCTCATTAACGGCAGAAACATCTTTTGCAGTAAAATTTAAAAACGCCTCTACATCGTTCACATAGGCGTTTACGGTATGTAACGAAAAATGTTTTTCTTTTAAAAGATAGTCGTAATAAGGTTTAATAAATTTTTCCATAAAAAAATCGCTAACCAAAGTTACCTTTAATTAGCGATTTTTAAAATATTATTTCAAAAACTTATTAGATTTCTACAGCATCTCTTAAGCTTTGAACGTATTGTGCTTTTTGTAATTGCGCGCGTTTTGTTATAGAAGGTTTCGTAAAGTTTTTACGAGATCTTAACTGACGTAACGTTCCTGTTTTGTCAAATTTTCTTTTGTAACGTTTTAACGCTCTATCAATATTTTCTCCGTCTTTAATTGGAATGATCAACATAATTTATACACCTCCTTTCATTATGGGTGCAAAAGTAGAAATAATTTTTGAATTACATTAGAAAAAAAGAGAAAAGATTATAGAAAAAAGAGTTATTCACTACCATAAATAATTTATTTCAAAGAATCTTTATTATGAATAAACATAAAATCACCTACTAATATTGTTTTTTCAAGATCTATTTCTTCGTGACTTTTACGCCACAATATTGTATCACCATGTTTAAAATTTATTTCATTGACTCCTTTTAAAATCTCAACTACTAAATTATCATTCAACTTATTTGATAACGTTAATTTTGAATTATTAGGAATTAAGATCTTATCATCATCAATAACCAACTCACCAAACTTCCTTCCTTTAATTTCATTATACTTACCTATTTCTAAATCATTATAAAACAATTTCTTTCCATCTAAATCATCATAAGTATGCTCAACTTTTAAAACAAGTAGCTCTTTATTTAATTTGCAACTAACTAAATACAAACAAAATACAATAACGCAAAACAAGTACAACCTTTTAAACATAAAATACAGATAAATACTCAAAGATACAAAACTCATCAAAACATCTTTAAAACAAAAAAAGGAAAACCATTACAGTCTTTCCTCTTTGAATTATTTTTTCCTTGAAATTTTTATTGGATTTTGCCTTGTATCAAATACATCTACAATTTCAATTCGCTCTTTAGCTTTATTGATCCAATAGATAATTTTATAGTTTGTACTTATAATATACCTGAAGTTTTCGGATCTGCTTTCCAAAAAATCTTCAACCGCGCCAATTTCAGGAAAACTTTTTAATTCATTTGCCGTAAGAACAATTTGTTCTACAATCTGCTGAGCTATTTTAACGCTTACTTTTTCTTTATGATAATCGAAAATATTTTTAAGCTCACTTTTTGCAAAATCTGTCCAAAAAACCTTTAGCTCCATTTTTCAATTTCAGCAATTAAATCATCAGAATTTGTTAATCTGTCGTTTTTTGAATCGTTCATAGATTGATCAATACGACTATTAAATTCATCGATTGTCATTTGCTTAAAATCATCATTCTTTGATTTACCTGCACGCAAAAGATTTTCAAGACGAGAAATTAATTCTTCGTTTTGAAGTTTTAAAAATTCTTGTATAAACTCTATTTTTCTTGTTTGAATATCCATCTTTCAATCTTTTACATCATTCAAATTTACAAAAAACTTTTTACTATTATAAAACTGACATTTTACAAAATTATAAAAACAAAAAAAGGAAAAACCACTACAGTCTTTCCTCTTTTATCTATTCTCTATTTTCTAAAAGAATTAGTCTTTTAAAAGATTTCTAGATATAACTAATTTTTGAATTTCGGTTGTTCCTTCGCCAATGGTACATAATTTAGAATCGCGGAAGAATTTCTCTACCGGGAAATCTTTTGTATAACCGTAACCACCGTGGATCTGGATTGCTTCGGTAGAAACTTTCACACAAACTTCAGATGCATACATTTTTGCCATTGCACCTGCTGTTGTCATTGGTTTATGGTTGTTTTTTAAGTATGCTGCTTTGTGTAATAATAATTCCGAACATTCAATCTCGGTTGCCATATCTGCCAATTTAAAACCAATTGCCTGGAATTCTGAGATTGGTTTACCAAACTGCACACGTTCTTTTGAGTATTTCAACGCTGCTTCATATGCACCTTTTGCAATTCCTAAAGATAAAGCACCGATTGAGATACGACCACCATCTAAAATTTTCATAGCCTGGATAAATCCTTCACCAACTTCACCTAAACGGTTTGCGTCAGAAACACGACAGTTATCAAAAATTAATTCTGCTGTTTCAGAAGCGCGCATTCCTAATTTATTTTCTTTTTTACCTGATGAAAAACCTGGAGTTCCTTTTTCAATTACAAAAGCAGTCATACCACGAGAATCACCTTTTTCGCCTGTACGAACAATTACAACAGCAACATCGCCAGAAATCGCGTGCGTGATAAAGTTTTTAGCTCCGTTGATGATCCAGTCGTTACCGTCTTTAACAGCAGTTGTTGCCATACCGCCGGCATCAGATCCGGTGTTGTGCTCTGTTAATCCCCAAGCACCAATCCACTCACCTGTTGCTAATTTAGGAATCCATTTTTTCTTTTGCTCGTCGTTTGCAAATGTTAAAATATGATTTGTACATAATGAATTGTGAGCCGCAACCGACAAACCAATTGAAGAATCTACTTTAGAAATCTCTTCTACAACAGTAATGTATTCGTGATAACCTAAGCCAGATCCGCCTAATTCTTCAGGAACTAAAACTCCCATAAAGCCCATTTCTCCTAATTTTTTAAATAATTCTACAGGAAAAATTTGCGCTTCATCCCACTCCATTATATATGGTCTGATTTCTTTTTCAGCAAACTCTCTGATTGACTGTGCAATCATTGCTTGTGTTTCGTTGTATTCAAAATTCATTGTACTGTATTTTATCGTTGTTTTTTGCTTATTTTTCTAAAAAGCCAAATATAACCTAATTATCTTTAATTTGTCAAGTGGAAAATTATTAATTTTTTCTAAATCTTCAATTTTTAACGGATTTTCTTGTTTGCTGCGTTGCACCACAATTTCACGGGCAATATAACTGTTAATATACGGAATTTGAGCCAATTCTTCTTTTGTAGCGGTATTTACATTTACTTTTTTGATAGCCGATGGATTCTTAACCACCGTATTTTGTTTGAGAATTTTGATTGCTTCGGGACGCAATCCTTTTATAAAATCGATTTGGTGGATCGATACAAAACCGCCTAATTTTTCACGTTCATTGATAACCGCATTTGCAAAATAATCGCCTATGCAACTTAAAGCAATCAAATCTTGAACGGAAGCTTTGTTTAAATCGATATTTTTAAACGTAACCTTTTCGCTACTTTCTGTATAAGTATTCGATTTTTTGTTCTGAGTCCATTCCCGGAAATTTAAAATAGGGTGAGATTTTATCGAGCGTTTCTTTTGAAACGCCTGTAACTTGTTGAAATTCGGCAGTAGAATTTACATATTTTCCTGTTGATCTAAATTTCAGTAATTTATCAATCTCGGCAGTAGTCATTCCTAATTTGAATCCTTTGTAATCTGTGATGAAATTCGGATTAAACGGTTGAAGATCGTATTTCTTAAATGCCAACTGCTTTAGACTATCAATTTGCGATTGCGTTTTTGTGTCGATTTTATAATCAGCAATTTCGGCATCAAATGATTTATTTTTTACGACTAATATCACAACTTGTAAAAGCACGATAATCACAACAAAAACCACAAGAGCTCTGCGTTGTTTATTACTAAAATACGGAAGCTGCGTTTTCATCTGTTCATTAATTTTATGCCGATTTCACAATTTAAACATCTTCTTAAATCGCAATAATTTTTCTTTAAGAATAAAACCGATTGACTATCTAACGACGATTTTACCGGAACCTGTAATTTTTGAAACATTTCGGTGGTGCTGTTTTTTTCCAAATCGATAGATTGATAATGCTGTAAAACTTCATCGATGATATCTTTCCCCAACTGCTGATGATACACATATTGAAAAGGCAAAATGGTATTTATTAGCAATAAATTGTAAAACGATTGTGAAACTGTTTTTTTACGGATTTTATGTTCTTTGCCAAAGACATAATGCGTTTGCCAATAATCGGAAACCGTTGCGCCTAACAAATAATTGTTCCGAGAAACACTTTCGGGATTTCGAATCAAATCAAATAAAAAAGGTTGGTTGTAAATGAACGATGCAAACTGAATTAAACGAATTGTTGGAAAATTATCTGGTCGCAACTGGTGGTAACTCGGAGAATTTACGGTTTGCTTTAAGTTGTATTTCTGTTTTAAATAGCTATACGTTTTCTGTAGCGTTTTAAGATAATAATCTTCACGATCTGATTGCAACATATTAGCAGTTCCCAAAAACAACGCTTCTAAATGTACCAAATGCGCTTGCTCTTTGCGAATAATTTTCAATGGGAGATTTTTGGAAACTTGGTAAAAAACTTCGCCATTAATGTTCAAACCAAAATTTCGTAATAAAATACGATAAAAAGCTTCTTCCCAATTATTATTTGTCTGCTTTAGTTCTGTTACAATTCGATTTGTAAACTGTTCTAAACGTTCAATCATTAACTTTTCTTTCCACAACAGCCAATCGAACGAATTAAACTGTTTGATGTAATCTTCGCAAAAAATGTACTGCGGATTTAACTTGAACTGATGATACGCATTAAAAACATTTTCGGAAACATAATCTTTTAAAACAATGGTAGGAATTTCGGTTCCGTTAGATCGTAAAACCGATAAATCGTTATTCCAAACAACATGCAGAATTACGTTTTGATACGCCGGATCGATCTCATGATGATGCGCATACCAATCGGAAGCATTTATGTGCATTTCCACATTTCCTGCCCATAATTGCCCATCGATATAAACTTGTGCGTTAAAAAAATCCGGCCCTTCTGTTCCTAAATACAAACCAAAATCTTTTATAACAACCTCATTATTTTGAACTGTTTTGAGTGAAGTATTGTTAAGCTTTTTGAACCTCCACACATAATGTAAAAAATCTTCCCGCATAATAAAAAGCTTTTTATAAATATAAATTATTTTTTAAAAACTTCCTAATTATCAGTTGGTTCAATTTAAAATTTTGATAAAAAGCCTAAAAGAAAAAGGAGCAACTTAACGCTGCTCCTTTATATTATTTGATATTATTAATGATATCGTATTTTGTAATGATATGATGCTTGCCGTTTCCTAAATCAACCAAAACAGCGTTGTCGTCTTTTGTGATCAACTTGGCAACTTCTTCAACCTTGGTTTGCAATGAAACAATTGGATAAGGTTTGCGCATTAAATCTTTAATCGGCATATCGGCAACATTGCTGTTGTTCACAAATGCGTTAAAAAGATCCACATCTTCTAAAGAACCAACAAAACCAGTAGTATCCATTACCGGAATTTGCGATATTTTAAACTTACGCATTCTATCAATGGCGTGGCTTGCCAATTCTTCGGTACGAACAATTACTAGAGGTTTATCGATATGATTTTTGATTAAATCGTGGGCTGTAACAATTTCTTCTTCCAAATAACCGCGTTCACGCATCCAATCATCGTTAAAAATTTTACCAATGTAACGTGAACCCGAATCATGAAATAAAACTACAACAACATCCGTCGGCTTCAATTGATCTTTCATCTGTAACAATCCTTTAATTGCCGAACCAGATGACATTCCTACAAAAATCCCTTCTTCTAAAGCTAATTTTCTACAAAAAACCGCTGCATCTTTATCGGTAACTTTTGTAAAATGATCGATCACAGAAAAATCAACATTCTTTGGAAGGATATCTTCACCGATGCCTTCTGTTACGTACGAATACACTTCGTTTTCATCAAAAATACCAGTTTCATGATACTTTTTAAAAACTGATCCATAAGTATCAACTCCCCAAATTTTCACATCCGGTTTTTGTTCTTTTAAATATTTACCAACACCGGAAATAGTCCCGCCTGTACCAACACCTACGATAAAATGCGTGATTTCACCATTTGTCTGATTCCAGATTTCAGGACCTGTTTGTTCGTAATTTGCTTTTGCGTTCGATGGATTATCGTACTGATTAACGTACCAAGAATTCGGAGTTTCTTCAGCCAAACGTTTAGAAACCGAATAATATGAACGTGGATCGGTTGGTTCCACATCGGTAGGACAAACCACAACTTTTGCACCAACAGCTCGCAGAATATCCATTTTTTCTTTAGACTGTTTGTCAGTAATCACACAGATTAATTTATATCCTTTCACAATAGCCGCCAATGCCAAGCCCATTCCGGTGTTTCCTGATGTTCCTTCTATGATTGTTCCGCCTGGTTTTAAACGTCCGTCTGCTTCTGCATCTTCCACCATTTTTAAAGCCATACGGTCTTTACAAGAATGCCCCGGATTAAAATATTCAACCTTGGCAAAAACCTTACAAGGCAGATCTTTTACAATTTTATTCAATTGAACCAAAGGCGTGTTCCCAATGGTTTCTAATATATTTTTTGCGTAGTTCATTACTAATAAATTTATGCAAAGATACAATATGCTTTTTAGAAAAGAAAAAAGTTGTATTACTACAACTTTAATTAAAGAAATTCCATTTCATACCCAACCTAAATGTTAAATCGCGGTAAGGATATGTTGGCGTGTTATAATAATTGTAGCCCGTTAACATAGAATTGAAATGATCTACGTTAATATAGATTTGAGCTGTTTTAATTTTCACATTCAAGAAGAAATCGAACATTGGGAAATTTCCTACTTTAACTTGATCCTGCACTACAAAATCTCCTAAAACCGGATGGTATTCATTTGCGTAATATTTTGTAAAATAATTAAAGATGAAACCCGTTTGAAAAAACAAGGCTTTGTTAAAGGCATAATCTTGAAAGTAAACTGTATTACGAGTAACAATCTGTGGTACGTTCAAAATATTCTCGTCTTGAACAACCTGTTGAAACATGATGGTATTATCAAGCCCCCATTTGCCAAAAGTAAATTCCTTTTGAGCCTTAACCATAAAATAGTTGATCACCTTACCGTACTGTTTTGGCGTTACCAATAACTGGGTAAACCTGCCGTTTGCATCAACCGCCGTTGCATTATTACTGAAATACAATTTATCTGTAATTAACTGATATGTTCCTTCCAAATTAATAAACGGCGAACTAACCTTGGCATTCAACGTGCTATATTTTTCGTTAGAAAAATCGTTTAGCCAGTTTAAACCAATATATCCACTTTGAAAAAACTGATACGTGTAATCGGGAATTTTGCTTTCTAATTGATACGTAGCTTCAATTCCGTATGATTCATTTAAGTTGAAAGCTGCATTGATTTTCAAATCTGTCAGCGATCTACCCACAACAGACTGTTTAAAATACGCATCTGCAACCACATGTTCTTTATTCAACATATAAGATCCGCCAAGCGTGATAATATCGTCTTTTAACTGATTAGGGATTTTATTTGAATTCTCATCAAAAACGATAGATTCGTATCTGTGAGAAAAATTATAGATTCCCGCACTCACTGCAAATAAACCAATAGCTTTAGAATCGAATGCCAGATCAAAAGAATTTTCCAAACGAGTATGACGCACTTTATCGTAAATCCCAAATGCAAAAGTTTCTCCATAATACGGTTCACGATCTAAAAACGGTTTCGAGTTACCCTGTTGATATACGTTGGAAAAATATTCGTACGTAAACTGATGGCGCAATAATGCCTTGTTACTTTCAGATTTGTTGAATTGGAAACTATGATCGAAATATCCACGTAAACCTTTAAACAGCGATTTTGCATCAGCAGTCTGAACTCTTAAATTCTCTCGATTATTAAAAGGTTCATTAGAAGATTCAAAGTTGTTTGTAAATACCAATCCACCATTTTCTTCGTTTGAAATATCTTGGAAGGTAATATGATTTTTAAACTGATAACGTTTATTCTTTGTAAAGAAACTCGATCCAATTCGAAAATTTCCGTTTGATGTCAACTGATTTACATACTTCCCTTGCGAACGTAACCCTCGATAACCTAAAAACATATTGAATTGTTCTGAAGTATTCATGGTGATTAGCGCATCCAGATTTTGTCCTTTACCAGTAACGCTCCGATAAAACAATTCTGATGCCGGTGTTGGTACACTATAATAACTGACATTTTCTTTATTTAAATACGAAAATCTACGTGCATTGAAGCCGATATTTATAATATTATTTACATTCAAAGCATTAGGATCTAACGATTGAAATGTTTGTCCGTCGTTATTAAACTGAAGCATTCCAAAAGTATCTTCGCGCAGGTAATTAAAAGCGTATTGCTTTTTAAGATTTAGAATAGTATCAAAAGCTGAAGCCCCTTTAATCTCATTGAATATTTTATAATCTGAAATAGGCGCAACCGTATCACCAGCTTTGGTAATAATTTTCTTAATCTTTAAAGAATCGTTATCAGACAAATTTACCGATGAAAATCGATCTACCGAATTAGCTGTTCGAACTCTGTTAGTATTTAACGTATTTCCCGATTTAATTTTTTGACCTGATTTTCTAACCTGTGCAAAACAAGTAACAGAAAAAAGCAGTACAAAAGCCAAAATAAAACGCATAGATGCAAATTTTACACAAAAGTACATTTTTTTAGCAACTATACTATACAAATAAAAAAAGAGATGCTTTCGCATCTCTTTTTAAACTATTTAAAACTTCTGATTAATAACCAGGGTTTTGTGAATCAGCTGTTAATGAATTATTACCATTCATCTCTCCAACAGGAATAGGTAATGTCATTTTATAACTAGTTGTTGGTAAATTACAAGCTCCGTTTACAGCACAATCTTTAGAATATCTAGTAAAACCAGGAGAACCTGCTTTAGTACCTAAACGTTTCATATCCAAATAACGATGCCCTTCAAAACTTAATTCTACTCTTCTTTCATTTAAAATAGCAGCAAATGCTGACTGCTGATTAGTAATGGAAGGCATAGCAATTGAAGAAGTGTTTTTAGATCTGTTCCAACGAATTGAATATAAAATAGATTCAACACTATTATAATTATTAAGCAAATCATTCGGGTCACTAGTACCTGCTAAGAGCTCTCCTTTAGCAGCTCTGGCTTCAGCCATTGCCAGCAAAATATCAGCTACTCTAAAAATGTGAATATTATTTTTAAGGTTAGCTCCATCCATTCCTAAATATTTACCAATAAGTAAAATATCATTAGCATTATACTCTGACTGACTTGCAGATTCATAGTTAACAAGAACTTTTGTTCCAGGAAAATTAGTTCCAAGATCAGGAAGCAAATTCACCTCATAACGCATGTCGTTTCTATTACTTCCAAATGCGGTTCCTGTTAAGGATGGATCAAGTTTATCCAATTCATTATACAGTGATCTACCCATTTCATAAAAAGGTGAACCATCTCCTCCACGCGCTCTAATTGAGTACCAATTACCAACTACACTAGGTCCCGTATTTAAAGTTACGTTTAACTTAAAAATTAATTCAGCTAAAGCTGGTGGTTCTGCATAAACTTCTTGAAAATTACCTTGAGTAGTAGTAACACGAGCAAATAATTTTTTGTATTCTGTAGCAGTAGCTAATCTATAGCGGTTCATGATTACCTGTCCGTGTTCTAAAACTTTATCCCAATCACCAGTCATGGCATATAATTTAACTCGTATTGCCTCAATCATTGCGGCATTAACATAATTACTACCGTCAACCCAACCGGTTTGTCTAATTGTACTTGCTGTTTGTAAATCATCTAAAATAAACTTCTTAACTTCATTTACTGTATTTCTTGGTAAAGAATAAGAATAATCATACGGAGGTACGTGGTCTAAAATAATAGCCGATTTACCTGATCCGTTTGTATAATCAGGCGTAAAATAAGCAAATAACTTATAATGAGCGAAAGCTCTTAACACATATAATTCCGCTAATACATTGTCAAAATCGCCACTTAAAGCAGGTGTTTCCTTTTTTAAATTAACAGCTATTTCTTCTAACCTATTGATCCTATTAATGATTGTGTAATAACTTCCCCATAATGATGAAGCATAACTACTACCAGCTTCCATAAAAAAGCCATACTCACCACTAATTAATCCCTGACCACCATTATCTAAACCAATAGCAACCTCATCGGTAAAGATTGATCCTAAATTAATTTCTGTATTTGCGGGTATTGAAGAGTAGATCGCATTGACCCCTCTCGCAATATCCTGAGGAGTACGAAATGCCTCATAAGCATCATTTATCTCCCCTTTTTGCTGTATATCATACGCATCACTACAAGAAGTAACTAACCCCCCAATAGCAAATAATAATATTAATACTTTATTTTTCATTGTAATACTTCATTTAAAATTAAAACTGTACTTCAACACCGAAAGAAATGGTTTTAGGTGTAGGGTATTGAGATTGATCTGAACCTCTACTACTTTCAGCATCCCATCCTTTCCACTTAGACCATGTAAATAAATTTTCAGCTTGAGCAAATACGCGTAAACCTGATAAACCAATAAATCTTAAATCATCTTGCTTAAAGTTATACCCTAATGTCGCAAATCTTAATCGTATGTATGAAGCATCACGTATGTTGCGATCTGAAAAATTTTGATAAGGCATATTTGTAGCATTTACAGATGGCATTGAAGCATTTCTGTTTGTCGGTGTCCAATAATCGTACATATCACGAGACATGTTCCAGTTACCAATATTATCTGGATGAACTAGTGAAGAGTAATCATAATCAAATCTCCACACATCTTTTACAAAAGTAAACGAAGAAGACAAAAACCAACCTTTATAATCCACATCTAAACCAAAGCCTCCCTGGTATTTAGGTATATAGCTTTTGCCAGTAAATTTACGATCTGCATCAACAAAACGTTCTACTGCATTGCCATCTTTATCTAAGAATAATAAGTTTCCATTATCTGGATTAATTCCGGCATATTCTACCAAATAGAACTGACCAAATGCTCCACCTTCTTGCATAACAGTTAAACCACCATTCCAAACAACTCCATTTTCATCAGCACCCGCTAATTCAACAAATTCGTTTTTATTGTACGAACCATTAGCATTTAATGTAATTGTTAAATTTTCGTTTCTAACAATGTCGCCTGAAACTAATAATTCAACACCACGGTTTCTCATACTTCCGATATTATCAGAAATAGAACTTGCTCCGTGAATTGCAGACATAGGACGTGATTGATATAAATCTTTAGTTGTTTTTTGATAGACATCTACACTACCACGGAATCTGCTGTTCCATACACCAAAATCAATACCTACGTTTGCTTGTTCGATAGTTTCCCATCTCAGATTAGGGTTTGGAATATTTGAAATAAATGTTGTTGGTTGATCATTATAAGAAAGACCACTTAAAGAATACTGCTCTCTAAATAAAGAATTACCTCCGAATAATCCACTACTAACAATATCTTGGTTACCTGCAGTTCCGTAAGATCCTCTCAACTTAAGTTCATTAATTTTGGAATCTTTCATAAAATCTTCTCTATTAATGTTCCAACGCGCAGATGCAGACCAAAAAGTTCCCCATCTGTTCTCTTCAGAAAAACGGAATGAAGCATCTCTTCTTAAAGTCAAACCAATACCGTATTTAGAATCATAATCATAATCTACCATTCCAAAGTAAGAGAATAATCCTGACTCTGCTACGTTTTTAGAAATATTTGGTACATAAAGATCATTATCTTCAGTATCACCAATCCAGCCTGTACCAGCTCCAGGTGCTGAAAAATAAGGATCTAAACCATTTTGAGAAAATGAAGAGAAAGTATAATGTGCTTTTAAATATTCTAGGTAAGCACCAGCACGAATTTCATGTTTTTGATTAAATATCTTACTCCATTTTAAGTTACTTGTAGAATTAAATGAAACAATTCTTGTGTTATACTCTCTTTCATAACCAACATATTCTTGATTTGCTTCTCTAAATAACTCTGAGTTAAAAGAATATGGAGAATCAAACTGTATTTGTTTTACATCTGTATAATCGATACCTAAATTTGTACCTACACTAAAACCAGAACCTAAATCATAATTTAAACCTCCAGAAACAATTGATTTTAATTCATCTGAATAATTTTTAAAATAATTTAATTGGTCAATGATCATTAAAGGTGCAATCTTAACCAAATTTTGGTTATTAGGACTAGCACTGTAAACACCAACTATAGAACCATATGGATCATTAATATCGTACTCATTAGGAGAGAAATATGGCACACCTCTTAACGCAGATAGTGCCGGGTTTAAATTTACTGATCCTGTACCTAAACTGATTGCCTGATTTGATCTAGAATAATTTCCAGTAATAGACGTATTATATGTTAAACGACCATTTTGATTTTTACCGTTTAAATTATTTCTAAAATTAAAACGCTTTAAATCAGTATTCTTCAACGTACCTTCATGGGCAGTATAACCAATTGAGGTAAACTGACTTAAATTACTACTACCGCTTGAAAAAGATAAGGTATGATTTTGAGAAAATGCCTCTCTGAAGAAGTAATCCATCCAATCCGTTTCGGCTCCATTTCTAATTTGAGCAGCTGTCCATCGAACATTGTTTTTTTGAGTTTGATTCTCAAACTGCATAAGTTCTTGTCCGCCCATCAAATTATACTTATGTTTTTGAAGAGTACTTATACCTGTTGTCCCAACATACTTTATTTGTAAATCCTGTGCAAAAGAAGCACGTTTAGTAGTAACAACAATAACACCATTTGCTCCACGATTACCATAAATAGAAGTTGCACCAGCATCTTTTAAAACATCAACACGTTCTATATCATTTTGATTGATACTTCTAAAATTCGCAGAAGACATTGGCACGCCATCAATCACATAAAGTGGCTCTGTACTACCATTGATAGATCCAATACCACGTAAAAGAACCATTGTATTTGATGACCCTGGTTGACCAGACCCTGTAGCAATATTCAAACCAGGCACCTGACCTTGTAGTGTTTGAATGAAAGATGCATTTGGACGACCTTCAATTGTTTTTGATGTTACTGTATTAGCAGCAACATTTGATTTAGGCTTTGATGTAGTACGATATGTATCTACTATGATTTCTTCAAGCATAGCATCCATATCTTCTACCAAAGTAATATTTAACACTCCTGAATCAGAAGCAGTAACTGTGGTAGTTTTAAAACCACTAAAGGTCACTTGTACCTTATCTCCTTTTTTAAGAATTAACGTATACTTCCCCTCTTCATCTGTATCTGTACCTAGATCGGTACCAACCAGCATAACCGTAGCCCCAGGGATTGGGTCACCGTCTTGTGTCTTTACAACTCCTGTAACGGGTTTTTGGGCAAAACCTACCTGCACCATTAAACCGAAGAACAGAGTTAAAATCCAAGTAAACTTTGATCTCATATTAATTTAATTTGAATTAGTTATCCACAAATCTACATCTTTTTTATCTCCTAACAAATTTTTAACAATAAAAATACTTACGCAAAAGCAAAAAAGCCCGTTTGAATAAATTCAGACGGGCTTTTTATAAATTATAAGATTATTTTTTTACAATTTTTATCGTTTGATTAGTACCTTCATTACTCAATTTAAGTAAGTACATACCACTGTTTAAAAAACTAATATTTATACTTGTTTCATTAGTGTTATAAAACAAATCATTATTTTCGTAAACTTGTTTTCCGCTCATGTCAAAAATTTGAACATTAGCTCCTGCAATACTTGCCAAATCTGCTTTCAAATTAACTATATCGTTTACAGGGTTTGGATAAACAACCAAATTATCAAACTGCTGACCTTTAACAGAAAGATCTTTCTTGATACCATAAACTATTAAAGAAAATCTTTGTGGACCATTAACCAAAGTTCCTTTATGAGTAACTCTAATAGTATACTTACCCGCAGGCGCTACTCCAGTAGCCGGCCCTTTATACTCAACCACTTCAAGAGGATCCACAATATTATCACTTTTCCACGCCGAATAATTAGCCCACGACGGAGTTACAGCTCTTAATGTCCAAGGCATAATCTCTTGACCAGTTGGACGTATAATTCTTAAATCTAGGTCATTTATTAATACCGGGGTTGTATCATCAGCACCCGAAATAACACTACCTGCAGGATCTGTCCAAGCAATAGCAGCCTTTAATGGCAAGTTACCATCAGTATCTACTTCAATTTCATAGGTAGCCCCGTTTGTTAATTCTAACTCTGAAACTATTGCATCTGGTTTTTTAGAATCACGCAATATTTCTGCTCCTCTTCTTGCATTAATCACTCCCCATCCAAAACGATGATCAGGTCCGTCTGCTGTTCCAGCTTCATCTGCACTAATCGCCATTAGCGCCTTTACAGTTGCAGCTCTCATAGCGCCTTTGGTTGGATATAATTTCTTAAAATACTGTTGCCACAATCCAAACACTCCGGTAACAGACGGCGCCGCCATTGATGTTCCTTGATTTGACACCACAGCAGTAGGGTCAAGTTGTCCGTTTTTTGGCTTAGCATCCACTGAAACAACTGCAACCCCTTTAGCAGAAATATCGGGTTTTATTCTAAAATCATCTGTTGGACCCCATTGACTAAAACTAGACATCACAACATCTGACGGCTGTTGATAATCAGTTATTCCTTCTATAGCAGCCACAACTACTGCATTTTTAGATACTGCATCACCATGCATTAAATCAGCACCACCTCTAGCTCTGTTAAAAAACACACCATTATCTCCATTGCGGGCGTTACCAGCTGCAAATACAGGTAAGTATTTATCTGCTACATATGTAATTTCATCTATATTTCTTGCATCGGATCCGTATCTACCAAACCCCGCAGGATCTGTATGAAGCCCAGCCTGAACATAATCTGCGCCATACGAATGGTTAGAAACCAATAAACCCTGACCTGCTTGTGAAGTCATTTCAGCATTATCATTATGCCAATCGTTTGACCACAAAAATGCCTGTGGTGCCATTCCTTTTATACGTGGAATACTATTGTTAGCCATCATAGTACCCGCCACATGCGAAGCATGATCGCCTATAGAAGTACTAGTATCTTTAGTTGTAACGCGTGCCACTCCTATTGATTGATGACCAGCATACACCGCTCCATTATCCCAAATACCAAGTGTTAACCCTTGTCCTTGAATATCCGATCCAAAATCAGCAGTACCATCGTGTAAATACTGCACTCTTGCTGTTTGAATAGATGACTTAGTACTTGAATTATTAGAAGTGATATAATACTTTAAATTTCCTTCATCGTCAATTCCTTGTAAACTGAAAGATCTTCCACTCTCATCTTTTCCTTCTATCTCCAACCCACGCTCTTTTGCAATAGCAACCGCTTTCTCATAACCTTCTAAGTATTCACGATTAAAACGCTCTTCTAGCGCTTTTATCTTTTCCATATCATAGTCCTTGGTTATAAGTCTAGTATCTTCTGTAGATTGCTGTGCATTTGCTGCAAATCCCGAAAGCATTAAAACTATAAATAGTTTCGTAATTTTATTTTTCATTATATTTAAAAATTAATCATAATACATTTAAGATATCAAATTTATGTAAATTTGTTGTGATTTTTATTTTTTTATTAAATTATTATATTATTTAACATTTTGTTATGTTATTAAAAGCGTATAGTAACCTGCAGATAGAGGTCGGTACTGATGAAGCAGGCAGAGGTTGCCTTGCAGGTCCAGTAACGGCTGCAGCCATTCTTATTAACGATAAATTGGAAAATGAACTGATTAACGATTCTAAAAAACTGTCGATTGGTTCACGGAAAAATCTGCGTTTGTTTATTGAAGAAAATAATCAGCTCTTTAGCATTGCGCATGTTTATGAAAACACGATTGATGAAATTAATATTTTGAACGCATCTATTGAAGCGATGCATCAAGCCATTTCTACTTTGAGCTTTGAACCTGAATTCATTATTGTTGATGGAAACCGGTTTAAACCTTACAAACAAATCCCTCACGAAACCATTATTAAAGGCGACAGCAAATATTTAAGTATTGCAGCGGCATCGATCTTAGCAAAAACATATCGCGACGACTATATGTTGCAATTGCATGAAGAATTTCCAATGTATGGTTGGGATAGAAATATGGGATATCCGACTAAAAAACATCGCGAAGCTATTTTAGAGTATGGCCCGTGTAAATACCACCGCAAAACCTTCAGGCTTTTACCGGAACAACTGGCATTGGATTTAAATATATAAGGAGTGAAAATTCACTCCTTATTATATTATAAAAATTCGGCTTCAAAAAGCTCTTTAAAATAATGTAGAATTTTTTGCTTTACTTCTTCTTCATCTACCTTTTCAACTCCTAATTCTACATTTAAAGAAGCCACTGCTTTTCCACGAATTCCGCACGGAATAATATTATCAAAATACCCTAGATTGGTATTTACGTTCAGTGCAAAACCATGCATGGTAACCCAACGCGAAGCACGCACACCTAATGCACAAATCTTTCTTGCAAACGGTGTTCCTACATCTAACCAAACTCCGGTTTCGCCTTCGCTTCGTTCGCCTTTCAAGCCGTAATCGGCAATAGTTTTAATAATTACATCTTCCAGAAAACGTAAATACTTGTGAATATCAGTAAAAAAATTATCTAAATCTAAAATCGGATATCCAACAATTTGTCCGGGTCCGTGATACGTAATATCTCCCCCACGATTTATCTTATAAAAAGTAGCGCCTTTCGCAGCCAACTGTTCATCATTCAAAAGCAAATTTTCTAAATCGCCACTTTTACCTAATGTATATACGTGCGGATGCTCTACAAACAAAAAATAGTTAGGTGTTTCTTTCTGGTTTGCTTCGTCTTTACGATTTTGCGATTTTATATCTAAAATTCCTTGAAACAATTCTTCCTGATAATCCCAAGTATCTTTATAGTCTTTTAATCCTAAATCTTGTATTATTACTTTTTTATTCATTTAATGCTGTATTTATCTGTTATATTTGGGATTGTTTAATATTACCAAAGCACCAATAACTCCCGGAACCCATCCTGCCAATGTAAGCAAAAGTACAATCAATATCGATCCGCATCCTTTATCAAAAACAGCAAAAGGCGGTAGAAAAATGGCTAATATAACCCTCCAAAAACTCATAGTGTTTCCATTAATTAATATTCTTACAAATTTAATCAATTAAAAAAAATCGTGCATTTAAAAATATTCAAACAAAACTTATCAATCAACTAAAAAATAATTAATTTTGCAGGTTAAATAAAGAAAATATAAATTTTATGCAACTTTCAGAACAAGAAATCATCAGAAGAGAAAAATTGGGCAAGTTACGTGAACTTGGCATCAATCCTTATCCCGCAAATTTGTTTCCGGTAGATCATACATCGAAGCAGATCAAGGAAACTTTTGAAGAAGGCAAGAAGGTTGTAACTGCCGGCAGATTAATGAGTGTGCGTGATCAGGGGAAAGCAAGTTTTGCTGAAATCCAGGATCAGGAAGGTAGAATTCAGTTGTATTTAAACCGTGATGTTATTTGCACAGACGATGACAAAACGTTATATAACACCATATTTAAAAAATTAACCGATTTAGGCGATTTTATTGGTATTGAGGGCGAATTATTTACTACACAAGTTGGTGCAAAATGTATCCGCGTAGAAAAATTTTCAATCCTTTCTAAAACATTACGCCCGTTACCGTTACCAAAAACCGATGAGGAAGGAAATGTTTTTGACGCCTTTACCGATCCGGAATTGCGTTACCGTATGCGTTATGTAGATTTAATCGTGAATCCGCTAAACAAAGAAATTTTTATAAAACGCACCAAATTATACAACGCCATGCGATCGTTTTTTAACGACCGTGGCTATTTAGAGGTTGACACACCGGTTTTACAGTCAATTCCTGGTGGTGCTGCGGCACGTCCGTTTATTACACATCACAATGCGTTAGACATTCCGTTATACATGCGTATTGCAAACGAATTGTATTTAAAACGTTTGATTGTTGGTGGATTTGAAGGTGTTTACGAGTTTTCTAAAAACTTCCGTAACGAAGGAATGGACAGAACTCATAATCCGGAATTTACGGCAATGGAAATTTATGTTGCTTATAAAGATTACAACTGGATGATGGAGTTTACCGAACAATTGCTGGAACATTGTGCCATTGCGGTTAACGGAACAAGCGAAGCTACTTTTGGAGAACATAAAATCAACTTTAAAGCACCTTACCAACGAGTAACCATGCGCCAGGCGATTATTGATTTTACCGGTTTTGATATCGATGGGAAAACCGAAGATGAGATTCGAGAAGCTGCTAAAAACATGGGGATTGCTGTTGATGATACCATGGGTAAAGGAAAATTGATCGACGAGATTTTTGGAGAGAAATGTGAAGGAAATTACATTCAGCCAACATTTATTACCGATTATCCTAAAGAAATGTCGCCACTTACCAAAGAACACCGCGATAACCCTGAATTAACCGAGCGTTTTGAGCTGATGGTTTGTGGTAAAGAAATTGCGAATTCGTATTCGGAATTAAACGACCCAATTGATCAACGCGAACGTTTTGAAGACCAGTTGAAATTATCTGAAAAAGGAGATGATGAAGCCGGACAGTTTATTGATGAAGATTTCTTACGTGCTTTAGAGTTCGGAATGCCACCAACAGGTGGTTTGGGTATTGGTATGGACCGATTGATTATGTTTTTAACCAACAACCCATCAATACAAGAAGTGTTGTTTTTCCCGCAAATGCGCCCAGAAAAAGCAGCACCTGCTTACGAATTAACCGATGACGAAAAAATAATCATCAGCATTTTAGAAGCCAACCAAAACAAGCTTTCTATTGCTGCATTAAAAGAACAAGCAGCATTAAGCGGTAAAAAATGGGATAAAGCCATGAAAGCTTTAGCTTCTTATAACCTAACTAAAGTGGTTACAGAAAACGAAGAAAAAATAGTTGAGTTTGTTTAAACAACTTTTTGCTTAATAATAACAAACCCTCTGCTCATTGGCTGAGGGTTTTATTTTATGCATTTATTTTAAATTTTAACTTCAATAAAAAAACGCTGCTTGTTACAGCAGCGTTTTTATAAATTAAATTTTAAACTTTTTTCTTTTATTTTTTAAGATTAATCTTTGTTATATTGGTATTTAGACTTTTTGTAAAATCAATTTTTGATATTTTAGACATTCCTTTTGCTTTTGGCCCATCGGGAACTAATTGGAAACTATAAGCACCATTCCAAAACAATTTACCTTCTTTAGAATTCACTAAATTACCTGTCGCAGTATAATTAGCTGTTGATCCCGCACTAGGTGTGGTTCCAGAAATAAAGTTAAATTGATTACTCGTCATCTGAATATTTGTATTATCAAAGACAAAAACCATTCCTGAATCTGCAGTATAATAGAAATTTGTCGCTTGGTGTGGGTATTTAACCGAAGGTGGTGTAGTACTCATATCTACAGGAATAAATACTTCATCTACATAATATAAATTTTTAGCTTTTGTAGGATCATTTGCATGGTCCATTGATACAATAAGCCATTTAGTACAAACAACAGGAGAAGTAGCTCCGTGTGGTGTTACATTAAATCCATCAAATCCTCCAGTATTTGGAGTTGGATCGCCAGTAGCTATCCAAAATGTATTAGTTACAGGCTTCCAATCACCATCATACTCAATTCTATTACCTGTCGGTTCCGGTTCTTCTTCCTTTTCTTGAACAGTAAATTTAAACGTAGAGGTATAATCGTCCATTGTTGCAATAACCGTATGCGGTCCTGTTTTAACAGGTGTATAGGTATTACTTGGCATTGTAGTACCGTTTACTTTAAATTTAGTAGATTTAGTTACATCTACACCATTTAAAGCTGCTGTAAACTCAAATTTATCGCCAATATATTTAGCTTCATTAGGATTACTATGTACAGCTACAAACTTTAGTTCTTCGGGTATCTCAGGTCCAGTTGGTATGGTACCATTATCTACATATTCTACACATGAATTTAAACTAAATACAGCTAGTAGAAAAAAGAGTAGTTTATTAATTTTCATAAAGTAATTGTTTTAAATATTTGTAATTAAACCCCTAAAGTATAAAAAAAAAGTACTGCTGTTAAAAAATTAACACATTTATTTTTTATTTCGTTTAATATTTCGCTTCTTTTTTAAACGGTCAACGGTATCTTCTATCAATTGTTTGCTTTCTATATCGTAATAATACAGATACAGGTTCTTTGCCAGTTTAAGCGCTTTGTTAATATGTAACTGTCTTTCATGCAAATGAACTTCTGCCAATTTTATAGCCAAAGTATCTATCCCTTTAATTTTTAAAGCAAAGTCGATTAATTTTTCGGCTTCGGTGTAATCTTCGTTTTTTAAAAGCGTTTCAATATAGTAAGGGTATACATCAACAGCATTTAAATCTATACTTATTGCTTTTTGAAAGTATGTTTTAGCTTCTTCGTACTGCTTAAACTGTTCTGCCAAAAACCTGCCATACAAACAAAGCGTTTGGGTATTATTTTCGTTATAAGACAAGGCGTATTCCAATGATGTTAGAGTATCTTCTAAACTATACGGATAATTATCTAACGCTTGTACTAAATATATATCGATTGATTTCATTTTTAAATTTGATTGATTTGTGCGTTTTCTTGCACTTAAAAATTATTCTATTAACCCTTTGTGTGTAATTATTTCCACCACATAGAAATATAGATTTTTCTTATGTTTGGAAAAATTATGATTGACGTTTTACTTTTGCATAGCAAACTATGTGAAAAATAATATAATTTTCTATCCTATCTTTGATAAATTAGTAATTCTATTCGTCTATGTGGTTAATTTTTATTTATTTGAATTACACCCAACGGGTTTCTATTACTAAAAAAGCCCGAAGGTAAACTCCGAGCTTTATGATATTTCTAATAAAAAATTTCTACGAAAAATATAAACCACGAAGATTCTGCGCCAGATTTACCAGCGGGCAAGTACCAAAAGTGTTCATTCTTACCATCATATCTTCAATTATTAAGTGATTACTATTCAGCAAATATACTGATTTATTTTATAACTGTATCAATTCGTTAAAATCGGCAGTATTGGTAATTGTTTCATCCTGATATTGTAGCGTCCAACCTAACGACTGCGTTACCACCAAAAACTTACTTAATTCGCTTATCAATCGGTTTTTTGCATTTGCCTGAATGTTCGATTTCATTATTTTTTCATGAAACTGCTTTTTTACGCTTTCCTGAATGGTGTTGTAATCGTTGCCTTTAAAGGCGTTGAACCGAGATTCTTCTACATCGTAAATTTTAATATCGGGATTGATCTTTATTTCTTCTTTTGGAATAAACGTGATTTTTACAATTTTGTTGGTTTCATCTACAGCATATTCAAGCTTTGACAGATCGTACATAATCTGCACATCGGCGTTTACAACTACCAACGCTTTTTTATCGAAACTCATTAAATTCATAAACGATTTCTCGTCTTTGTAATTGTAGATCTGCGATATTTTGGCTTCGTTCACCACCAATTTACTCACGTTTTTCATTTGCTGCTGAATCAGTTCGGTATCGGGCAACACTTCATTCTTTTTATCGACTTTTCGCATGATAAAAAAGGTAAGCAGGCTGCCTAAAGCAACACAGATTAGTGCAAATATTAAGGCTTTTTTTGTCATATTATCTAAAATTCATAAAAGGATATTCTTCTAACAGCTCATCTAATTTCACGGCTAATTTATCCAAAAACTGCTGATGTGCTTCGGTGTACGGATTAAACGGACGGTGTGCCAAACCTTTCTGAACCTCATCGACTTTTTTCATGGTTGATAAAATTTCCGGATCGATACAATTTTGAACGAACGATTCCCAGATATAATCAACCGCCAATTCGTTTGGATGGATCATATCTTTGCCGTAAAAACGATAATCGCGTAATTCATCCATGATAATTTCGTACGAAGGAAAATAATAGTTCAAATTTTGATTTTCCTGCAAATGCTGATGTAACGCTGCTATTAAATGTGCTTTGCTACGTTGATTTTCCACGAAACCGTCTTTAATATGACGAACAGGCGAAATGGTATAAATAATCTGAATATTTGGATTGATCTGACGTAATCCTGCTTCGATCTGAAAAATCGACTTTTGACAATCATCAATCGACAATAATTCTTTCTGAAATTTCTGTTGTGGAACTTTATGGCAGTTGGCTACAATTTCGTTGGTTTCAATGAATCGATAAACCCACGCCGTTCCGAAGGTTACAATAAAATGCGATGCTTGTTCTATATCGTTTCTAAAACTGGATATTTTCTGATTTAATTTATCAATAATATCTTCCTGTTCCAATTCGTTTAAATCGGAATGTGCATGAAAACAACTCCATATTTCGTTGTGCAGAAAAACATCGGTTTCCGAAAAAACTTTACTGTTTATTGCATATTGCACAAGGGTCGATATTGCCCGCGGATGAAATAAAATTCCCAACGGATTCACCGTATTTACAAACTGATACTGCTTAAATCGTTGCGCCATATTTACAGCAAAACAACTGCCCACACTGACTATTTTTGAGTGGTAATTGATCTTGTTGTTTAACGGCTGAATGGGAACAAAAGTTTGTAACTGCATGTTTTTTCTGTAAAATTACAAACTATCTTTTAAAATAAGCCGACATATCTTCACCGCTTTTTTGTTCCAAAGTATAATCATCACATGAATACATGTGAATACCTTCAAAAATCACATTTGGACCTTCAATTACCATTTCATCGGCTTCCTCTAAAAAAGCTTTTAAGATCAATCCTTTTTTATGTTCTTCGTAAGCTTCTTTAGATTCGAATATTTTTAGGTTTAAGAATTTATTCGGATCGATCTGATCAATCATATTGGTTACATGTAAAGTCCCCAATTCGTTTTGTACCAAAGCATCGGCTTCTTTTCGCACCAGATTAAAAAACAACTCTCTTTTATCGGGAAAAACCCGATACGCTACAATAACTACATATCTCATAACTTGAATTTTATTTTAAAGTTACGAATTTGATGTAAAAAGAAAAAGAGGAAAGTTAACTTTCCTCTTTTTTGTTCATGTTATTTATAATCTATTCTATAACAGAATAATAAACTTTTTTACATTTAATAATACAATCTGAATTTAAATCTTCTTCCAAATGATCATGATAAATACTTGGAAAAAAGTCAAAAGTAATTAAATCATTTTCGTTCTTTAAAAGAGCTGAATTTACCATTCCTTCGTATGCAACGAATTTAAAAACTGAAACATCAAAAAAAGTAATTTTAATAAGTTCTCTTTTAAAATTATTTATCAGATTAAAACAGCTAATAAAAAGTTCTACTTCATTAACACCATTATCTTGATTATTATGATAATTAAAATTCGTTTTATACCTAATTTCAGTAATTAGAGCATCATGGAAATCGCCATAAGTTTCTTTCAAAACCTCAATCATATTATTATTTAACAAAGTTCACAGCGTTTGCAACTGCTTCTGTAATACCTGCTGCATTTTTACCACCAGCTGTAGCAAAAAATGCTTGTCCGCCGCCGCCGCCTTGAATGTATTTACCTAATTCACGAACGATTTGTCCGGCATTTAAACCTTTAGTTTCGGTAATTTCTTTTGAAACATAAGCCGTTAACATTGGTTTATCATCGGTAACTGTTCCAAACAAAATAAAGAAATTGTTTGCGGTTCCACCAATTTCGTAAGCTAAATCTTTGGCTCCGTTTGCATCTAAATCAACTTGTTTTGCTAAAAATTTCACTCCGTTTATTTCTTGCACTTCCTTCAACAAATCGCCTTTTAAACCTTTGGCTTTTTCTTTCAACAATTGGTCTAACTGTTTTTTAAGCTTGGCATTTTCGTCTTGTAACGATTGTACCGCTTTCATGGTATCCTGCGGATTTTTCAACGCTTCTTTAATTTCTTTTAGAGTAGCTTCCTGATTGTTGTAAAAATCCTGAACTGCATCACCCGTTATCGCTTCAATACGACGGATTCCCGCTGCAACGGCACTTTCTGAAACAATTTTAAACGCCCAAATATCGGCAGTGTTTTGTACGTGGATACCACCACACAATTCCATAGAATCACCAAACTTAATGGCACGAACAGTATCACCGTATTTTTCGCCAAACAACGCCATTACACCTTCCGCTATCGCTTGTTTAAACGGAATTTCTCTACGTTCAATCAATGGCAATTGTTCCTGAATACGTGCGTTCACAAAAGCTTCAATTTGCTGTAATTCCTCATCGGTAACTTTTGCGAAATGAGAAAAATCGAAACGTAAATAATTCGGCGCAACCAACGACCCTTTTTGTTCTACGTGCGTTCCTAAAATGGTTCGTAACGCTTGATGTAACAAGTGGGTTGCCGAGTGGTTTTTAGATGATTTTCCGCGTAAATCTGTATTTACTTTTGCTACGAAAACCGCCTGTAAATTCTCTGGCAACTGTTTGGTAAAATGTAAAATAAGGTTGTTTTCTTTTTTAGTATCAATGATTTCAATGGTTTCATTTGCTGATACCAAAACACCTTTATCGCCAACTTGTCCACCGCCTTCGGCATAAAACGGCGTATGATCTAAAACAATCTGATACAGCGTACCATCTTTTTTAGATTCTACTTTACGAATACGCGTGATTTTTACTTCATTTTCAACTTTATCGTAACCTTCAAAAGTTTCTACATTTCCTTCAATCAACACATTCCAGTCGTCTTTAGAAATTTCAGACGCTGCACGCGAACGGTCTTTTTGAGCTTTCATTGCCGCATCGAAACCAGCTTTATCTAATCTAATTCCTTTCTCACGTAAAATCAATTCTGTTAAATCAATAGGAAAACCGTACGTATCATATAATTTGAACGCTACATCTCCATCGAATAAAGCTATTTTATTCTCACTATAAATTAATTTTCCATCAGAATCCCATTGGCGAATTTCAATGTCTCTGATGGATAGTTCCAATAATTGTAATCCCTGATCTAAAGTTCTTAAGAAAGAAGCTTCTTCTTCTTTAATTACATTTTTAACCAAGTCTTTTTGTGAAACGATTTCAGGAAAGAATTGCCCCATTTGAGCTGACAACACATCTACCAACTGATAAATAAACGGCTCTTTTGTTCCTAAAAAAGTAAATCCGTAACGGATTGCTCTACGCAAAATACGACGGATTACGTAACCCGCTCCGTTGTTTGACGGCAACTGTCCATCGGCAATAGCGAAAGCCACCGCACGTACGTGATCTACAATTACACGAATGGCAATATTGGTTTTATTTTGCTCTTGAGATTCTTCACTATCGTTCAGAATGACATCGTTGGTAGTATATTTTTTATCAGTAATTTCTTCCACCTTTGCAATAAGCGGCGTAAAAACATCGGTATCGTAGTTTGATGTTACATTTTGCATAGCCATACACAAACGTTCAAAACCCATTCCGGTATCAACGTGTTTTGCAGGCAGTTTTTCTAACGATCCATCGGCTTTACGGTTAAATTCCATAAATACGTTATTCCAGATTTCAACAACCTGCGGATGATCTGCATTTACTAAAGATCGACCTGAAACTTCATTTCTTTCAGCATCCGGACGTAAATCCACATGAATTTCAGAACACGGTCCGCATGGTCCCTGATCACCCATTTCCCAAAAATTATCCTTTTTGTTTCCAAGAATAATTCGGTCTTCGGCAACATATTGTTTCCATAAATCCCAAGCTTCCTGATCAAACGGAACATTTTCTGCGTCGTTTCCTTCGAAAACCGAAACATACAAGCGGTCTTTATCAATCTTTAATTCTTCGGTTAAAAATTCCCATGCCCAAGCAATTGCTTCTTTCTTAAAATAATCGCCAAAAGACCAGTTGCCCAACATTTCGAACATAGTATGATGATAGGTATCAAAACCTACATCTTCCAAATCGTTATGCTTACCCGAAACACGCAAACATTTCTGCGTATCGGCAATACGGTTGCTTTTTGGTGTGGCGTTTCCTAAAAAATACTCTTTAAACTGCGCCATTCCCGAGTTGTTAAACATAAGGGTTGGATCGTCTTTTAAAACAATTGGTGCCGACGGAACAATTAAATGTCCTTTGCTTTCAAAAAAATCAAGAAATTTTTTTCTGATATCTTGTGATTTCATTCGATATATTAAATTATGAATCGTTCAAAACTAACACTTTAAAAAAGTGTACATAAGTTGCAAAAATAGTGTTTTTTAAAAGATTTTTTGTTGTTCGCAGGAACTTTTTGCCAATGCATAAACTTATTAGAAAAATTGTATATTAGCATAAGCAAAATTTGAAGATAATGCAGATTGACTTACCCGAAAAAAGATATTACAGCATAGGTGAAATTGCGAAAGCGTTTAACGTAAATGCTTCGTTGATACGTTTTTGGGAAAAGGAATTTGATATTTTGAAGCCTAAAAAAAACGCAAAAGGCAACAGAATGTTTACGCCTGAAGATTTAAAAAACTTGAAAACCATTTATCATTTGGTAAAAGAAAAGGGATTTACGTTAGACGGTGCAAAAGATTTTTTAAAGAACAACAAGAAAAATCCGTTGAATACAATTGAAATTATCGAAAAATTAGAGCTTATCAAAAAACAACTAATTATTATTAAAAACGAAATCTAATTTAAAAAATTTATGAAAAAATTTCTTCCTTTAATCATTATCGCAGTAGTAGCTATTGGTATCTATGCTTGGGTAAAAGGTATTAACAACACAGCAGTAACTTTAAACGAAAACATAAAAGAAAGCTGGGGAAATGTTGAAACTGCTTACGAAAGAAGAAACTCTTTAATCGGTAATTTGGTTAACACAGTAAAAGGTGCTGCCGATTTTGAAAAGTCAACATTAGAAGCTGTTATCAGTGCGCGTTCAAAAGCAACACAAACTACGGTTGATGCCTCAAACGTTACTCCTGAACAATTAGCAGCATTTAGTCAGGCACAAAGCGGCGTAAACAGTGCATTATCTCGTTTATTGGTAACTGTAGAAAAATATCCTGATTTAAAAGCAAACCAAAACTTCATTAAATTACAAGATGAATTAGTAAGTACAGAAAATCAAATCTTAACAGCACGTACCCGTTTTAACGAAACAGTTAAACCATACAACAACCACATAAAAGTATTCCCTAACAACTTATTAGCTGGTATTTTAGGATTTACAGAAAAAGGATATTTCAAAGCTTCTGAAGGTGCAGAAAAAGCTCCGGAAGTAAATTTTGATTTCAAATAAAATGTCGATAACAGAAGATTTTTTAAGCAGCAGCGAAGAACAGGAAATTGTAGCAGCTATTGTAAAAGCCGAAAAAGAAACATCGGGCGAGATACGCGTGCACATAGAAGAACATTCTGATTTGCCTGTATTAGAACGTGCCCAAGAAGTTTTTAAGATGTTAGATATGCATAAAACAAGCGCCCGCAACGGCGTTTTGTTTTATATAGGCGTTAAAGACCGACATTTTGCAATTATTGGCGATGATGGAATTGATGCCGTTGTACCTTATGATTTCTGGGAAAACACCAAGAAAACGGTTATAGATCATTTTAAAGCAAACAACTTTAAACAAGGTATTATTGCAGGCATTCTACAAAGTGGCAAACAATTAAAACATTTCTTTCCGTACAACGGTAAAGACGATGTAAACGAATTACCAAACCAAATTTCAAGAGGTTAATGAATCCATTCAAAAAAATAACCACTCTATTTTTATTGCTTTTTCCGTTGCTGGTTCTGGCGCAGTTTAACATTCCGGAAAAACCATCAAAGGCAAGCGAACAAACCAGCGTTTTTGACTACGCCAATTTATTGTCGGCAACCGAAAAACAGCAGTTAGAACAAAAACTAATTACTTATGCCGATACCACTTCAACCCAAATTGTAGTAGCCATAATTCCCAGTTTAAATGGCGAATATGAAGGCGAATTAGCTCCGAAATGGGCACACAAATGGGGAATTGGTCAGGCAGATAAAGACAATGGTGTTTTTATTCTATTAGCAGAAAAAGAAAAAAAGTTATGGATTGCTCCGGGTTACGGATTAGAGCATTTATTAACAGCCGGAATTAACGGAGAAATCATTCGAAATTTTATCATTCCCGAATTTAAAAAAGGCGATTATTATGCCGGATTAGATATTGGAACCACCAAATTAATGGATCTTTTTTCGGGAACTTATAAAGGAACCCGACAAGAAAATAGAGAAAGCGGTGGCGGTATTCCCGGCTTTTTTATTGTATTAATTGTAATCATAATACTTGTAATAGCAAGTAAAATGGGTGGTGGTAAAGGAAACAACGGCGGCAGACGCGGCGGTCCCGACTTAATGGATATTATTATTTTAAGCAGTTTAGGTCGTGGCGGCGGTGGAAGAGGCGGCTTTGGCGGTTCTTCAGGAGGCGGTGGCTTCGGTGGAGGATTTGGAGGCGGCTTCGGTGGTGGAGGTTTCTCTGGCGGTGGTGCCGGCGGAAGTTGGTAAAAACCCTTTCAAAATATTAAAAGCAGTTCAAACGAACTGCTTTTTTGTTTCTACTTGTTTCTATTGAAGAATTTTGACTAAAGTCAAATAACTCTCCTCTAATACCATCGGGCTGAAGCCCAACGCAATTGAGAATTATTCATTACAAATTCATCGCTAAACAAATCTTTACCATACTTTATTGAAATAAAAAAGAGAACCAATTTCTTGATTCTCTTTTAGTAGCGGGAACTGGACTCGAACCAGTGACCTTTGGGTTATGAGCCCAACGAGCTACCTACTGCTCTATCCCGCGCTGTGCGTTTTGTGAATTTTTACTACGATTAAAAAATGAAATTCTAAACATTTTTTAAAAGGACTTTTAGTCTTAGTAGCGGGAACTGGACTCGAACCAGTGACCTTTGGGTTATGAGCCCAACGAGCTACCTACTGCTCTATCCCGCGCTATTGTGGTGCAAATGTAAGGCGACTTTTTGGAATACCCAAACTTTTTACAGAAAATTATAAAATTAGTGTGTTTCACTATTATTAAGTAACTTTGCAAATTATTACAGAAATTATGTCGCACAAAGCTGGTTTTATAAATATTATCGGAAATCCAAATGTAGGAAAATCAACCTTAATGAATGCTTTTATTGGTGAGCGTTTATCAATCATTACATCAAAAGCACAAACAACGCGCCACCGTATTTTCGGAATTGTAAATGGTGACGATTTTCAGATGGTTTTTTCAGACACTCCGGGAATCATCAAGCCTGCGTACGAATTGCAGACATCGATGATGGATTTTGTGAAATCGGCTTTCGAAGATGCAGACATTCTTCTGTATATGGTTGAAGTGGGCGAACGCGAATTAAAAGACGAAGCTTTCTTTAAAAAAATTACCCATGCAAAAGTTCCGGTTTTATTGTTGTTGAATAAGATCGACAAATCAAACCAGGAACATTTAGAAGAACAGGTTTCTTTGTGGAAAGAAAAAGTTCCTAATGCAGAAATAATTCCAATATCGGCACTAAACAATTTTAATGTGGATACTGTTTTTAACCGCATTTTAGAATTATTACCAGAATCGCCACCTTATTACCCGAAAGATGCGTTAACCGATAAACCTGAACGTTTCTTTGTTAATGAAATTATCCGCGAGAAAATCCTTCTAAACTATCAAAAGGAAATTCCTTATTCGGTAGAAATCGAAACAGAAGAGTTTAAAGAAGAAGATAAAATTATTCACATTAAAGCGGTTATTATGGTAGAGCGTGACAGTCAGAAAGGCATCATCATTGGTCATAAAGGAGCAGCTTTAAAGAAAGTAGGAATGGAATCGCGTGCCGAATTAGAGAAGTTTTTTGACAAGCAAGTTCATATAGAATTGTTTGTAAAAGTGAATAAAGACTGGCGAAATAATCAGTTCCAATTACGTCGTTTCGGGTATCAACAAAAATAAAATCACACTTTTTAAAAGTGAAGTAATATGAGCAACATTGTAGCAATTGTAGGAAGACCTAATGTAGGAAAGTCGACCTTTTTTAACCGTCTTATTCAAAAACGCGAAGCCATAGTAGATTCGGTAAGTGGTGTTACCAGAGATCGTAATTATGGAAAAAGTGAATGGAATGGAAAAGAATTCTCTGTTATTGATACAGGTGGATATATTAAAGGATCTGACGATATTTTTGAAGGCGAGATCCGCAAACAAGTAGAATTAGCGATTGATGAAGCCGATGCCATTGTGTTTTTGGTTGATGTTGAGGAAGGAATTACCCCAATGGATAACGAAGTGGCAAAACTGCTGCGTAAAGTTACCAAACCGGTTTTATTGGTTGTAAATAAAGTGGATAACGCAAAACGCGAACAAGATGCTTTTGAATTTTACAATTTAGGTTTGGGCGAATACGTGACTATGTCTGGAATGAGTGGTTCTGGAACGGGCGAAGTTTTAGATAAAATTGTTGAAATTTTACCTGAATTACCAGAAGTTGAAGAAGTAAAAGACGAATTGCCTCGTTTTGCAGTTGTTGGTCGTCCAAATGCAGGAAAATCGAGCTTTATTAATGCATTGATTGGTGAAGATCGATTTGTTGTGACCGATATTGCAGGAACTACACGCGATGCGATCGATACAAAATACAACCGTTTTGGTTTTGAATTTAATTTGGTTGATACGGCGGGTATCCGCAGAAAAGCAAAGGTAAAAGACGATTTAGAGTTTTACTCGGTAATGCGTTCGGTACGTGCTATTGAGCATGCCGATGTTTGTATTTTAGTGATTGATGCAACCCGTGGATTTGAAGGTCAGGATCAGAATATTTTTTGGTTGGCAGAAAAAAACCGCAAGGGAATTGTAATATTGGTTAACAAATGGGATTTGGTTGAAAAAGACACGATGACTTCTCACGATTACGAGAAAAAAATCCGCGAAGAGATCGCTCCGTTTACCGATGTGCCTATTCTTTTTGTATCAGCATTAACAAAACAACGTTTGTTAAAAGCGTTAGAAACCGCTGTAGAAGTGTACGAAAACCGCAAGCAACGTATTTCAACATCGAAATTTAACGAGACCATGTTGCCGATTATTGAACACAATCCGCCACCGGCCATTAAAGGTAAATACATTAAAATTAAATACTGTATGCAGTTGCCAACACCTGTGCCGCAGTTTGTGTTTTTTGCCAATTTACCGCAATACATTAAAGATCCGTACAAGCGTTATGTAGAAAACAAATTACGCGAGATTTATAATTTTGAAGGAGTGCCAATTGAGATTTACTTCCGCCAGAAATAATTACAAAAGGAAAGATTTAAACGTCTTTCCTTTTTTTGTACTTTTAAATCGATCAAAAACACATTATGCGTTCCATCTACTTTAAAATATTTTCCTTCATCATCTCGCTATATTTGATTTTATGCTTAATAATGTATTTTAATCAGGAGAGTTTTATTTTTCATCCGTTAAAAATCAACAAAGAAACCAACTACATTTATTCTGAAAATTTTAAAGAAATTAACTTAAAAACAAGTGATAACGTTACAATAAACAATCTGTATTTTGAAACGAAAAATCCAAAAGGAGTTGTTTATTTTCTTCATGGTAATGCGGGAAATCTATCAACTTGGGGAAATATCGCACCCATTTATTTAGAATTGGGTTACAATGTTCTTATTACTGATTACAGAGGTTTTGGTAAAAGCGAAGGAAACATTTCAGATCAAACGCAATTATTTTCGGATGCACAATTGGGCTACGATTTTCTGAAAAAAGAATTTAAAGAAGATCAAATCATTATTGTAGGATATTCTATTGGGACCGGCATTGCATCTTATCTGGCATCAGCAAACAATCCGCAAAAACTGATTCTGCAAGCGCCGTATTTCAATTTAAAAAACGAAATGAAATCACGATTCCCATTTCTTCCAACGTTCATCTTAAAATATCCTTTCGAAAATAATTTGCATATATCAAAAGTTAAAAGTCCGATTTTCATTTTTCATGGAGATAAAGATTATGTTATTTCACACCAAAATTCGTTGAAATTACAATCACTTTTAAAAGAAAATGATTCTGTTTTTATCTTAAAAAATCAAGATCATGTTAGTATAAACAACAATGCAGAATATCACAAAAACCTCATCAAAATACTGAATGATTCTATTTAAAATCCAACTACATTTTTCAATTAAATAAATCGGTTTTTAATCATTTTTAATTTGCTTCAAAAAAACCTTATTTTTATTTGTTTTAAATAAGAATAAAAGTACTTTTGCATCAAATTTTTAAAAGATGAAAAAATTACTACTAATTCTTCCTGCGGTTACTGTTGCCTTTGAAGCAAGTGCTCAAGAAACCGATTCTATAAAATCAGACAATTTAGATGAATTAATCATTGAAGCATATATTCAAAAAAGTGTAAATTCATCGAACAAAATGCCTTTAAAAGACATTGAAAATCCGCAGGTTTATAACGTAATCAACAAAAATATTTTAAAAGAACAGTTAGTAACCACTTTTAGCGATGCTATGAAAAATGCTACAGGTGTTTCGCGTTTATGGGAATCTACAGGTCGCGGAAGTGATGGTGCGGAATTTTATAGTATGCGCGGTTTTTCAACCCAACCACGCTTATTAAACGGCATGCCAAGTTTTAGTAATGGAAGTTTAGATCCTGCAAATATAGAAAGCATTGAAGTTATTAAAGGACCATCGGGAACTATGTATGGTGGAAATTTAGTATCGTACGGTGGATTAATTAATATCACTACTAAAAAGCCTTACGAAACTTTTGGGGGCGAAATGGGTTATACCAACGGATCGTACGGATTAAACCGTGTTACTGCCGATATTAATACGCCGCTTAACAAACAAACATCTTTTCGATTAAATACGGCATACCAATACCGCAATTCTTTTCAAGATGCAGGTTTTAGCAAATCGTTATTTTTTGCGCCATCGTTAAAATTTGTTGCGAACGATCGTTTAACGTTCTTTGTCAATACAGAATTTAAAAGTTCTGAAGCTGCGAATGCACCTATGATCTTTTTAAGCCGATACAGTCCGTTATCGTTTCAATCGATGGATTTATTCGAACAGAACTATAAAAAATCATACACCAGCAACGATTTAACCATAAAAAACCCAACATTCAACCTACAAGCGTACGCAGTTTATCAGTTATCTGAAAATTGGACATCGACCACCATTCTCTCTAAAACCAACGCCAAAACAAGCGGTTATTACCATTATTTATGGGATTCTGCCAACGGAGATGAGTTTACGCGTTTTATAACAAAAGGCGAAGCAGAGACAAACGCAACGGGTATTCAACAAAATTTTGTGGGAACTTACAATATTGGATCGGTTAAAAATAAATTGGTTGCAGGCTTAGATTATTTCCAAAGAAAATTTACTGTTGGCGGTACAGGTTGGGCAAGTTATGGAACAGTTTCTTTAGTGAATCAAACAGATACAATGCCAGATGCAAATAATGAAATGCAACAAACAATGTTAACTACACCACATGTTGACGCCGCTTTATTAGGAACATCGGCAGAATTGCAATCGGCAGAAACAAAAATTTACAGTGCGTATACATCAAACGTAATTGAATTTTTACCAAATTTATCGGCAATGATTAGTTTACGCGCCGACCATTTTACCGGACAGCCAACAGCATATTCAACTGATAAATTAAAAGAAAGAACAACATTCTCTCCTAAATTTGGGGTGGTTTATCAGCCAATTCTAAATAAGTTATCGGTTTTTGGTAATTACATGAACGGATTTCAATATTTAGATGCTGCTGCCATAGATGTTACAGACGAAGACGGAAATATTGTTGGTAGAGAATTACGTTATTTTGAACCTGAACAAGCAAACCAATGGGAAGTTGGTACAAAAGCAAGTTTAATTAAAGACCGCTTATCGGTTACGGCAAGTTACTACGACATTAAAGTTAAAAACAAGGTAATGGGTAACGGTATAGATGCTACACAAGCCGGCGAAGTAGAAAGCAAAGGTTTTGAAGTTAGTGTACTAGGAAGCCCTATTAATGGTTTAAACATTATTGCAGGTTATAGTCACAATAACAACAAAGTTATTAACGATGCAGCAGATTCTGGATATTTAGGTTTAAGAACAGAAGAAGCTGGTCCTGAAAATTTAATTAACTTTTGGGCAAATTACACAGTTCAACAAGGAACTTTAAAAAATTTCGGATTAGGTTTCGGTGCCAATTCTGCGAGTGAATTACTTACTCTTAACAGATCAACTATTGGCATATTTGCTTTGCCGGGCTACACCGTTTTTAACGCAGCATTATCTTACAATGCCGAAAAATACAGTGCTGTTTTAAAAGTTGATAATCTTACTAATGAAAAATATTTTATAGGTTGGTCAACCATCAACCCGCAATTTGCAAGATCTATTTCGTTAGGTTTAAACTATAAATTCTAATGACAAATAAGAAAGATAAAAAGCAAAAAAGCAAATTCAAAAAATTAATAGGCAAGCTGCACCTTTGGTTCGGCTTGCTTATTGGTTCTATTGTATTTTTTATTTCTATAACTGGTGCATTGTACGTTTTTAAAGACGAAATAGAAGGCGTTCAGCGTAAAGAATACATTTACCACAACGAACCAAATTATCAAAACAAGGAAAAGCTTACCATTAAAACGTTAGAACGTTTAGTGGAACAGCAGGTTCCTGAAAAATATCCAATACACTGGGTAAATATTCCTATAGATCATGCATTATCGTATCAGTTTTATTATTACGAACGCAATGAACATGCCTGGAATTATTTCGATGAATATCCTGTTTACAAATTAGCGTATGTAAACCCGTACAGCGGTAAGGTTTTACAAGTTTACGACGAGAAAAACGGCTTTTTTAATATTGTAAAAATGCTGCACTGGAGTTTTCTTTTAAATTCTGATTGGGGAAAATGGGTTACGGGAATTCCGGTTTTAATTTTTGTTTTCATGCTTATTTCGGGCATTATTCTGTGGTGGCCAAAAAACAAAGCTGCGCGCAAACAACGTTTTTGGTTTAAGTGGAAAAATATTAAAAGCTGGAAACGTAAAAACTACGATTTACACAACATTATTGGCTTTTACACATCGTTTTTTGCCTTAATTTTTTCAATTACCGGTTTGTTTTATGCCTTCTTTTTTATCCAGGCAATGATTTATGTAGTTTTTTCGGGTGGAAACACCCAATATCCTGATTTTTCACACATAAAAACCACTGCTCCAGAAGAATTAAGAACCGAAACTACGTTAGATAAAATTGCTAAAACAGTAGAAGAATTGTATCCCGATGCTTACATGTTTGCCTTAGATTTGGGGCACGAGCATATAGACGATCACGAACATCCGAATTTTGAGGTTTATGTTAGACATCTTTCGTATTCGTATCACAAAAACAGTAATTTAATTTTCGATGAAAACTCGGGCGAATTGCTACACACAAGAAACCCGGAAGACAAAGATTTTGGTGAGAAAATGATCAATGCCAATTACGATATTCATGTAGGGTCGATCTTTGGTTTGCCTACCAAAATCATTGCTTTTATTATAAGTTTGCTGTGTGCCAGCTTACCGGTTACCGGTTTTATGATTTGGTATGGACGCAATAAAAAGAAGAAAACAAAAGCTTAAGCTTAAAACAAAATAGGTTAATACATTTTAAAAAGCGATTTTTCAATTTTTTTTGAAGAATCGCTTTCTTATTTTTGCTTTTATGAAAAAGATACTGTCCATACTTCCGTTTTTAATTCTTCTTATTTTTGTTGATGGTTTTGCACAAAATATTCAACTGAAAGGAAAAGTAGTCGATGATGCTAAAGCTCCGCTTGCCGATATGACTGTTTATCTGTCTAAAGCAAAAGATTCTACGCTTATTCAATACGCTACGACTGATGTTTCCGGTTTGTTTTCTATTGATATTAAAGCTGTTGAAGAACCTTCGTATCTTACGTTTTCGTACATTGGATACAAAGATAAAATCGAAAAATTCGATAAAATCAATCAGTCAAAATATTTAGGCGAAGTTGTAATGGTGCCTGATTCGGATGTACTTTCGGAAATTGTAATTGTTACCGATGCACCGATCCGTGTAAAAAACGACACTTTAGAATTTAATGCTTCGTCTTTTAAAGTTCGTCCTGATGCCAATGTAGAGGCTTTGTTGAAAGAACTGCCGGGTGTAGAAATTGATGCCGATAAAAAAATAACCGTAAATGGTAAAGAAGTAACCCAAATTCTAGTTAACGGAAAGCCTTTTTTTAATACCGACGGAACCATTGCAATGCAGAATTTACCTGCCAATTTAATTAAAAAAATTCAGGTTACCGACCATAAAACCAAACGCGAAGAATTTTCGGGCAGAAATGCAAAAAGTGATAATGCCAGCATAAACCTAACCATAGATGAAGCCAACAACAAAGGTTTAATGGCGAAGTTAAGTGCAGGAATTGGCAGCATTATAGATGGATCGAACCGTTACGAAAGCAGCGGATTAGTCAATTATTTTAAAGGAAATCGTAAAATTTCGGTATTAGCATCGTCTAATAACATCAATTCCGAAGGTTTTTCAATGGATGAAATTTTTGATAATATGGGTGGTGGTCGCAGTCAGTTCTTAACCTTTGGCGGACGTTCTGGTGGGCCAGGCGGTTTTGGTAGTGGCTCGGGAATTACACGCACACACATGGCTGGTTTAAATTATTCTGATCAGTTTTTTAAAGGATTTGAAACCAACGCAAGTTATTATTTTAAAGATACGCAGAACAAAAACAACAACCGTTCACGTGTGATAAACCTGTTGCCTGACGGCGATTTTATTACCGAATCGGAATCGCAGCGTTTAAATAACAACACCAACCACAATGCCGATGTTCGTTTGGAATATAAAATAAACCCGACAACTCAATTGTTTATTAACCCAAAGTTAACGGCTAACAACAACGAATTCAGAAATACATCCACCGCAAAATCAATGGATGCAGATGGCACTTTATTTAACGAAAGTAATGAAAGATCATTCTCTACATCGGACAGTTTTACGTTTAAAAATTCAATTGAATTCAATAAAAAATTAAACGATAAAGGCAAAAATTTCAGTTTGGAATTCAGCAACGATAATTCAAAAACAACAGGTTTGGGTAACACCAATTCGACAACTTTGTTTTATCAGGGCGATCAACCAAACGATATTCGTAATCAGGAAGAAAGATCAAACAGCACCGATGACATCTATACAATAACTGCAGAATATTCGCAACCTATCAGCGAAAAAACGTTTATTGACTTGGGTTACACATTTGATTACAACAATCAAACCGATAATCTGAACACTTTTAATTTTAACGAAGAAACCAATAGTTTTATTGATTTTAATGATCGTTTATCAAACCAAACGCACACGAACATCATTACCAATACGCCTTATGTGGGCATAAATTACGACAACGAGAAAGTAGAATGGTTTGTAAATTCGGGTGTGAATATTGCTAATTTTAATGCATCGGCTTTTTACATGAGCAACGATTATGCTGTTGATAGAAAATTTATTTCGCCTTATATCCGCAGTAATTTCAGATACAAGCTTGATAAAAACAAAAATTTCAATATTGGTTACAACTACAACGTAAATAACCCGAACGCTACGCAGATTCTGCCTTATGAGCGTTTAAACGATCCGTTGCAAACATACATTGGTAATCGCGATTTAGATCAAGCAAGATACCACTCGTTACGTTTAGGTTTTAGAAATTACAACTTTCAACTGCGTTCTGGCTGGAGTATTTTTGCTAATGCAAGCTTTTACGACTCGCAAATTGTTTCTTCTACCCTATTCGACGAAAACCGCAAGCGAACCACTACCTATGAAAATGTTTCGGGTGCATTTAACACTGGTTTATTTTTCCATTGGAGTAAATCATATAAATTTGACGCCCATACTATTCGATATGGAGCTGGAAGTAATATCAACTTTAACAGACAAAAAGGTTTTGCAAATGGTATTTTGTATGATGCAGACGAAATCAGTTTTTCTCCAAACATTTACGGATCTTGGGATTATGGCGAACTTTTTACAATAGCACCATCATACAACGTATCGTTTAACAATACCAAATACAGTAATTTTCAATTATCAGAAACAAGTTTTGTACGCCATAATTTAATGTTGCAGACAACCACGTATTGGCCAGAAAATTTTACTTGGGGTAACGATTTTGGTTACACCTACAATACTAATATTGCACCGGGATTTCAAAGAGATTTCTTTTTGTGGAACACAGCAGTTTCGTACACATTCTTAAACAAAGCGTTGACTGCAAAAGTGAAAGTTTATGATTTGTTGAATAAGAATATTGGAACATCAAGAACAATTAACCCAACAGCGATTATCGACCAAGAAAATACCGTTTTAGAACGTTATGTAATGTTTTCGGTAACATGGAAATTCAATCAATTTGGCAATTCGTCAAACAACAGAAACCGTGGTGGCAACCGTATGATGATGCCTGGCAGAATGAGAGATTTATAGAATTATTTCAAATAATAAAAATGTTAAAAGCGTGTGAAAAATTATTCCACGCTTTTTTTTATATACTTTTTTTAACATTTTTGCGTTTACTAAAAACTAATAAAAAAACATTTATGAAAAACCTACTGCTTATTTGCATGCTTTTGTGTGGTACATTTCTTTATGCACAAAAAATTGAGTTAAAAGGAAAAGTTACAGACAACAATAAAAAACCTGTAGAGTCGGCTACAATTTATTTATCTTCCAAAAAAGATTCTACCTTAATAGATTATACCATTACCGATATAAAAGGAATATTTTCAATGCCTATTAAAAAAATCGAAGAACCAACTTTTATGACCATATCTTATCTTGGTTTCGAGGATTTTTCGCAAGATTTTGAAAGCTTAAAAGAAAGTATCGATTTAGGAACCATTACATTAAATCCTGGAAGCGATGTATTAGACGAATTGGTAATTACTACCGATGGTCCACCGGTACGCGTAAAAAAAGATACGTTAGAATTTAATGCATCGGCATTTAAAGTGCGTCCAGATGCTACCGTGAAAGAACTTTTAGAACAATTGCCCGGTGTAGAAGTAGATCAGGCTGGTAAAGTAAAACACAATGGTGTAGAAGTGACCAATATTATCGTGAACGGTAAACCCTTCTTTAGTGAAGACGGCAAAGTAATCATGGAAAATATTCCTGCCGAAATTATTAACAAAGTACAGATTACCAATTTTAAATCGAAAGAAGAAAAACTCTCAGGCGCGCAATCTAACGGCGAAACAAAAACTATCAATCTTACCATTGACGACGATAAAAACAAAGGCTTGTTTGGAAGGATTATTGCCGGATATGGAACAGATGACCGATACGAATCGTCGCTTTTGTTCAACTATTTTAAAGGCGATTTTAAAATTAGCGTTTTAGGATCATCAAACAACATTAATTCTCAAGGCTTTTCTACAGATGAAATTATGGACAACATGTCGGGCGGTAGAAACAGTTATTCATCTTGGAGCAGCGACGGATCTTTTTCAGTAAACGGAATGGATTTTGGCGGACAACAAGGTATTAGTCAAACCGATATGCTTGGTTTAAATTACAGCGATACTTGGGGTAAAAACAACAATGTGAATGGTAATTACTTATTTCGTGAAGTTGAAAACAGAAACAAGAACAAATCGCGTATAGAAAATCTTTTACCTGAAAACAGATACATTACCGAATCGGAATCAGAACTACGCTCTAAATCAACAAAACACACTTTTAATTATGAAGTTGAAATAGCAATAGATTCACTTACAACATTATCTATAATTCCTAAATTAGAGCGTGGTATTAGTTCATCGCGAACTAACGGATTTAGTGTAACCCGCAATGAATCAGGAGAATTGTTGAACGAATCTACAAACGATAATTTTACAAGTGGCGATACTTACAATTTTCAAAACCAATTATTGTTATCGCGCAGATTTAAACGTAAAGGTCGTAGTTTAAGTTTTACGTTTACCAACGACAACTCAAATAATCAAACAGAGCAATTAAGAAATTCTGCGAACTATTTCTATCAAACTCAATTACCAGACGATATCAGAAATCAAAACATTCTATCGTCAAACCATACAGACCGTTATGCGTTAAATGTGGTTTATCGGGAACCTATTGGTAGTAAACAAACATTAACGTTGAGTGCTACGAATACGTGGAGAAATGAATTTCAAGGCAGAAGTACTTTTGATTGGAATGAAAATGCTGATAATTTTTCTGATTACAACGATTTATTATCGTTCAGCAACAATTTAAAAGGATATAGATTGGATCCAAGCATTGGATACCAGCTAACAGGCGAAAAATTTTATTTTAGTGCAGGTGCAGGAACAGCCATAAACAATTACGATGTAGCATCGTATTACAACGGCACAAACTTTTTAAATCAACGTACCGATTTATTGCCAAGTATTAGAACATACGGAAATTACCGCATTGGGAAATCAACAAGCATCAGCTTAAATTATTCTTACCGTGAAGAAAGCCCAATGATGAACCAGTTGTTAGAGTATGAAGATTTATCGAACCCGCTGTTTATATCAAAAGGAAACAAAGATTTACAAACAACTCAACGTCATAATCTATATTTAAATTTTAACAATTACGATTGGCAAACACGATCAGGATACTATGTTTTTGCCGGTGGAACTTTTAATTCACGCGGAATAACATCATCTACCATTTTCGATGAAAATTACGTGGGTTATTCTACCTACATAAACATCGAAAACACTTATGATTATTGGCTTGGAATTAATTACAACAAGGGTTTTCAAATAACAGATAAAGATAAATTAACTGTTGCAGCAGGTATCGAATTTAATAACGGATTAGATAAAGGTGTGCAAAACGGTGTACTTTACAGTACCAACCGTTCATCTATTCAACCAGAATTAAGTCTTACTTTCGATTTTAATAAAAAACTAATTATTAAGCCTAATTACAGTTACGAAATTGTAAATAATAGTTTTGATAATTTTATTATTGATAAATCGAACTTTTTTAAACACAATGCGGGTTTAATGATTACATCGTACATGCCTAAAAATGTAGTTTTTGGTAGTGATATTATGTACGAATACAACTCTAGCCTTTCCAGCGATTTTAGAAAAGATTTCTTGCTTTGGAATGCCAGTTTAGGATACAATTTCTTTAACGAACGTTTCTTGGCTAAAGTTAAAATTTATGATATTTTAAATCAAAACCAAAGTGTTAGAAGAAGTGTTTCGCCAACTAACATTTCAGATGTTCAAAACACCATTTTAAAACAATATGTAATGTTTTCTGTGACTTATAAATTAGAAAAGTTTGCAGGAAAGAAGAAAAGCAGATACGGTTTTGATGAGGAATAAAAGTAAAAATGTAAATGCCCCAAAAGTTGATACTGTTTGGGGCATTTTTTTATTTCGTTACTTCGTCTATAACTTTTATTGTTTCGTCTAAATCTTCGTAAGATAAAGCGTCGGTAATAAACCATGTTTCGTAGCTTGACGGTGCAATGTAAATACCGCGCTCTAACAAATCGTGAAAGAACTTTTTAAACTCGGGTGTATCTGCTTTTGAAGCATCTTCGTAATTTTCCACTGCGTTCTCACAAAAGAAAATCGAAATCATAGAACCTACTCTGTTTACTGTAAACGTTTTATTGTTTGCATTTAAAACCTTGCGGATTCCTTCTTCCAAATAGGCTGTTTTTGCTTCTAAACGATTGAATAATTCAGCATCGTTGTTTATAGCCTGCAACATAGCCAAACCAGCTGCCATTGCCAACGGATTCCCCGATAATGTTCCTGCCTGATAAACTGGACCTACAGGTGCCAGATAATCCATAATTTCGGTACGTGCAGCAAATGCACCAACTGGTAAGCCACCACCAATTACTTTACCAAAACAAACAATATCTGCGTTCACATTAAACAATTCTTGCGCACCACCTTTTGCCAAACGAAAACCGGTCATTACTTCATCAAAAATCAACAATGTTCCGTTTTCATCACAGATCGATCTTAATTCTTGAAGAAAATTATTCACGGGTGGCACACAGCCCATATTTCCTGCTACCGGTTCAATGATAATGGCTGCAATTTCGTTTTTATTCGCTTGAAATAATTCTTTCACAGAATTTAAATCGTTGAAATTAGCCAACAAAGTATCTTGCGCAGTTCCTTTTGTAACTCCGGGACTTGAAGGCACTCCAAAAGTTGACAAACCACTACCAGCTGCAATTAAAAAAGAATCGGAATGCCCGTGGTAACAACCGCGGAATTTGATTATTTTTTCTCGTTTTGTAAAACCTCTCGCCAAACGAACCGCACTCATACAAGCTTCGGTTCCTGAATTTACAAATCGAATTTTATCAATATTCGGAACCATTGAAACAGCCAATTTAGCAATTTTGGTTTCTATCTCTGTGGGAGTTCCAAACGATGTTCCCAATTTTGTTTTCTCAATTACGGCATCAATTACGGGCTGATACGCATGACCCAAAATCATTGGCCCCCATGAATTAATGTAGTCAATGTATCGTTTATCATCTTCATCAAAAAGATAAGCTCCATTGGCTTTTTTAATGAAAATAGGCGTTCCACCTACCGATTTAAACGCACGAACGGGAGAATTAACTCCTCCCGGTATATATTTTAATGCTTCAACGAATAATTCGCTGCTACGTTTGTATAACATTTATTGAATTTTTATGATTTGCCCTACACTTAAATTGTTTGAATTTAAACTGTTTAATTGTTTGATATGATCTACCGACGAATTAAATTTCTGACAGATTGCAAACAATGTATCACCTGCCTGAACGGTATAAGTTTGTGCTTGAGCTCCGTAATTTGTTGCTAAAACTTCATCGGTTTTCGTTGGAACAAACTGATAATCTGAACCTAAAACTTTTTGATCGTATTCGTACAACTTATATCGCTCTATAATGCTGATTAATTTTTGAGGATAACGAGGATCTGTAGCATAACCCGCTTTTTTTAAACCTTTTGCCCAAGCAGAATAATCGCTTTTATCTAATGTGAACAAATTTTTGTAGTACACTCTGTTTGCTAAAAATTCGGAATGATCGTTGTAAGATTCCATTGCTGAATGGTATTTTCTAAAGCATTCGTTTGGAGCATCATCGGTATGAGAAACCGTTTCGCCTGTCCATTCTTCCTTACATTTAATTCCGAAATGGTTGTTGGCTGTTCTGCACAACGTTCCGTTTCCTGATCCCGATTCTAAAATTCCTTGTGCCAGTTTAATACTTGCAGGAATTCCGTACGTTTTCATGCTTTGCATTGCTGCACCAGAATATAAATTTATATAATCTTCTACGGTATTTTTAGAAACATTTACTTTTGAAGTTGCTATTAATGTTTCACTGTCGTCTTTTTCTAATAAAGGTTTAACAGGTTTTGCAGGTTTTGGTTCTGCTATCGGAGTACTTTCTTTTTTAACTGCAGATGCGGTTGTAACAACTACTTTTTTCTTCTTATTATCACCATTTCCGTATTCTTTGGCAATCTTTTCTTTTACTTTTGTATTATGAGCCGCACTGCAACTCATTAAAATCAATCCTGTAAATAGTACGGACAATACTTTCTTCATATTTCAGCAATGTTAGATTGAAGCCCTTGTAAACCTCCTGTATGAATTATTAATATTTTTGAATCGGGTTTAAAATAACCTTTTGATATCAAATCGATTACACCAAAAAACGTTTTTGATGTATAAACAGGATCCAAAGATATTAAATATTTTTTAAAAAATTGTTTCATAAACTGTCTCAGTTTATCATTTAACTTTGCGTAACCTCCAAAATGATAATCAGTTACCAAATTCCACTGACTGTTTTCTGCATATTTTTGGATATCTTCTGTTAAGAAATCGCCTTTTAAAGCAGGAAAACCAAGTGCTTTTTGATGCGGTTTTAAACTGTTGATAATTCCCGAAATGGTTCCGCCTGTACCAACAGCACAACAGATAAAATCAAACATTTTGTCGTCATCTGTTAAAATTTCTTTGCATCCTTTTACAGCCAATTTGTTTGTTCCGCCTTCTGGAATCAAGTAAAAATCGCCAAACTTTTCTTTCAATTGATCTAAAAACTCTGTATTATTTTTATCGCGATATTGCGTTCTGGTAACAAATTCAAACTGCATTCCGTTTTCTGATGCTTTTTTTAATGTAGGATTTTCCAGATATTTCTCCTGCAATTCTTCGCCACGAATTACTCCGATCGTTTCAAAACCAAATTCTTTACCAGCCGCCGCTACTGCCGCAATATGGTTAGAATACGCTCCGCCAAATGTCAGTAATTTTGTAAATCCTAATGTTCGAGCCTCGATTAAATTGTATTTTAGTTTTCGGAATTTATTGCCCGATATTTCACTATGCAGCACATCTTCCCTCTTTACATAAACTTCGATCCCAAAATCATTCGGAATAGCTATTTTTTGATTGAAGGATTCTTGTTGTGGCTGTATCATAAATAATTTAAAAAAGAAAAGAATTTTCGGTTGGCAAGATAATCTGTATTCGATTCGTTTGCGTAAGCTTCCCGTTCAAAGGAAATATTTCGGTAAGCTTTTTTTCGATTTTTATATTGAATCAATCGAACCAGAAATTCCAAAACATACCAAATAAAAAACGGAAGAATTAATAATTCTATCTGCTGTCGCAAATGTATTTTTTCGTGATTAACAAAGGTTTTATGGGTACGTAGATGCTTTTCGCGCGCAAAAATAAACGGGTAAACAGTTATACCCGAAAACCCTTTTGGCACCCAAAATTTAGAAATAATCAATCGCATTTGGAGTCGTCTTTAAGGTTTTATAACAATATCCGTTAGTTTATCAGGATTTTGTCTGGTATCAAAAACTGCTATTACATCTATGGTTTTGTTTTGAACATCAGCAACATAAAGAATTTTATAGTTTTTCACCACAATTTTTCTACATTGTAAAGCGTATTCATCTGCACTAAACTGATTTTCAAAAATGATCGAATTAGGTGCATTTCTAATAGCTGCCACCAAATTCTTTGCTGCTTCAACAGATTTCAATTTTATAAAATCATAAATATTTTTTACATCCGATTTTGCTTCATTAGACCATTTAATTTTGTACATGATTTACCAAGTTTCAATTTCTTTAGCAAAGTCTTCGTCTGTAGTAAAATTGCCTGATGCTATATCATCAATTCCTTTCTGTACTTTTTTATGATATTCCTTCAAAGTTAAAGGCTTTCCATCTGTTGAATAACCAACAACCTCTTCTTTGTTTGAGTTTGACAAAAGTATTTTTTTCAATTCTTCTAGAACCGATTCTTTGTCAACAAGCAAAAGACGTTTTATTAGCTCCAATTTTGTAGCCTGAATATCCATAATTATTTATTTTAAAGTAAAATTACAAAAAAAATAGTAAATCACAACTTGGCAACTAAAGGGGCGATATCCTGATAAACTACATTCAAAAAAAAACAAAAAATATTCACTAATTTTGTAGTTATGAGAAAAGATTTAATTGAAGGTGAAGATTATTACCTTTCGGACAAAGGTTTTAGAATTTTTACCGAAAAATATCTTTTAAATCGTGGACATTGTTGCATGAGTGGATGCAAGCACTGCCCTTACGGATTTAGTAAATTAATCGATCAAATTAAGAAAAAAACAAAACCGAGAATTATGACGTTTCAAGAAGAAATTCTTCAGGGAATTCCGGCACAATTGCCATCAAAAGCTTTATACGACGCTACCATTAACCACGCACCAAAGCGTAAAGAAATATTATCGGCAGAAGAAAAAACATTGGCATTACGTAATGCTTTGCGCTATTTTGAACCGCAACATCACGAAACGTTGATACCTGAATTTAAGGAAGAATTAGAAAAATACGGTAGAATTTACATGTACCGTTTTCGTCCAAAATACCGCATGTACGCTCGTGATATTAACGAATATCCGGGAAAATCGTTACAGGCAAAAGCCATACAAATGATGATTCAGAACAATCTGGATTATGCTGTGGCGCAACATCCGCACGAATTAATTACTTATGGTGGTAACGGAGCCGTTTTTAGCAATTGGGCGCAATATTTATTAACCATGAAATATTTGGGCGAAATGACCGATGAGCAAACGTTGGTTATGTATTCTGGTCACCCAATGGGCCTGTTTCCATCGCACAAAAATGCGCCAAGAGTTGTTGTTACCAATGGAATGATGATTCCGAACTATTCTAAACCGGATGATTGGGAAAAATTCAACGCGTTGGGTGTTACACAATACGGACAAATGACTGCCGGATCGTACATGTATATTGGTCCGCAGGGAATTGTGCACGGTACAACCATTACGGTTTTAAACGGTTTCAGAAAAATTGGCAAAGAACCAAAAGGTAACTTGTTTGTAACTTCAGGTTTAGGCGGAATGAGTGGTGCGCAACCAAAAGCAGGAACTATTGCCGGCTGTATCACGGTTTGTGCCGAAGTAAATCCTAAAATTACGAAAATTCGTCACAGTCAAGGGTGGATTCACGAAGTAATTGAAGATTTAGATCAATTGGTAGATCGCGTTAAAAAAGCACAAGCTAATAACGAAGTAGTTTCTATTGCTTATTTAGGTAATGTGGTGGATGTTTGGGAAAAATTCGATCAGGAAAATGTAATGATCGATTTAGGATCCGATCAAACTTCGCTTCACAATCCTTGGGCTGGTGGATATTATCCGGTAGGAATTTCGTTTGAAGAAGCCAACCAAATGATGGCCGATCAACCTGAATTATTTAAAGGAAAAGTTCAGGAAACCTTGCGTCGTCATGCGGCAGCCATCAATAAACACACTGCAAAAGGCACGTACTTTTTTGATTACGGAAACGCCTTTTTGTTAGAAGCATCGCGTGCCGGAGCTGATGTTATGAACCCTAATTCAACATTAGGTCGTGAATTTAAATATCCATCGTACGTGCAAGATATTATGGGACCAATGTGTTTTGATTACGGTTTTGGACCGTTCCGTTGGGTTTGTGCGAGCAATAATCCGGAAGATTTACAAAAAACCGATGCTATTGCTTGTGAAATTTTAGAGGAAATGATTAAAACATCGCCAGTTGAAATTCAGCAGCAAATGAAAGACAATATTCAATGGATTCGTGGTGCACAAGAAAACAAATTGGTAGTTGGATCTCAAGCTCGAATTTTATATGCTGATGCCGAAGGTAGAACCAACATAGCAAAAGCGTTTAACGATGCCATTGCCGCAGGAAAAATTGGTCCGGTTGTATTGGGTCGCGATCATCATGATGTATCGGGAACAGATTCTCCATATCGTGAAACATCGAATATTTATGACGGATCTCGATTCACAGCCGATATGGCAATTCACAACGTAATTGGCGACAGTTTCCGCGGTGCAACTTGGGTTTCAATTCACAACGGCGGCGGTGTTGGTTGGGGCGAAGTAATTAACGGTGGTTTTGGTATGCTTCTTGATGGTACTTTAGAAGCGGAACAACGCTTAAAATCGATGCTTTTCTGGGATGTAAACAACGGTATTTCGCGCAGAAGCTGGGCAAGAAACGAAGGAGCTGTATTTGCAATTAAACGTGCAATGGAAGCAGAACCTTTATTAAAAGTTACGCTACCAAATTTAGTTGACGACAATTTATTAAACTAAAATATTATGAAACTATTTAAACTAATACCTCTATTATTGCTGTTTGTTATGGCTTCGTGTAGTTCGGTGCAAGTTGCTACAGATTACGACAGCAGCGTAAACTTCAGTCAGTTTAAAACGTATGCTTTTATGAAAGACGGTGTTGATAAAATCAATATTTCTGACTTGGATAAAAAACGTATTTTAAAGGCAATTGACGAAGAATTGACTGCAAAAGGTTTTACAAAAAGTGAAAATCCTGATTTGTTGATTAACTTATTTACAGATGCCAAACAAATTGTAAATGTTAATACTTTTTACGGAGGTTGGGGTTATGGAATGTACCGCCCGTGGGGATGGAATCCGTGGATGATGGGACCAGGTTATCAATCGGTATCAACATCAACCCAAGGAATTCTTTATATCGATGTTTTAAAAGCAGCCAATAAAGAATTGATCTGGCAAGGTAAAGGAAGTGGTTATTTAGCTACCAAACAAAGCAAAAAAGAAGAACGTATTAAAGAATTTGTCACAAAAGTTTTAGAGACGTTTCCCAAATAAAAAAGCAAGGTTTAAAACCTTGCTTTCTTTATAAACCATCAATTTCTTCCTGAGTTTTTTCCCAGTCTTCCATGGTTTTATCCAAATCGGATTTTAATTTTTCGTAAGCTGTGAACCATTTTGCATCGTTCATCAACTTTTCATAATCTTTAGCCAGTTCTAAATCTGCCTTTGCGATTTTCTTTTCAAGATCTGTAATAGTACTTTCTGCTTTACTCAACTTATTATTCAACGTTTTTAAACGTTTTTGATCGTCGTAAGAAAGTGATTTTTGTTGTTTTACAACAACTTCTTGTTTCACTTGGGTATTGGCGTCTTTTTTCTGTTCAAAGTCACGCATATCGCTTGCATTACGCTCTTCCAGAAAATAATTGATATCGCCTAAATATTCTTTGATCTTTTGATCTTTAAATTCGTACACTTTATCGGTCATTCCCTGTAAAAAATCACGATCGTGAGAAACTAACAACAACGTTCCTTCGTAATTTTTCAAAGCCGCCTTTAACACATTTTTCGATTTAATATCTAAATGGTTCGTAGGCTCATCCATCAACAGCACGTTGATTGGTTTTAAAAGCAACATTGCCAATGCCAAACGATTTCGTTCACCTCCAGATAGAACTTTTACCTTTTTCTCAACATCATCGCCACGAAACAAAAACGATCCCAACATATCACGAACTTTTGATCGATTAGAATCTGTAGCTGCATCAATCATCGTATCTAACAATGTTTTTTCTCCATCTAAATAATCTGCCTGATTTTGTGCGAAATAACCTAATTGAACATTATGACCAATTTTTATCGATCCACCATATTCAAACTCATTCATAATGGCTTTGATTAAGGTTGATTTTCCTTGACCATTTTGCCCTACAAATGCAATTTTACTTCCGCGTTCGATAAACAGGTTGATGTCTTTAAAAATGATTTTCTCACCATAAGCTTTCGTAACTTTTTCGATTTCTAAAACAACTTTTCCCGGAGTTTGCGATACAGGAAACGAAATATTCATTACCGAATTATCGTCTTCATCAACTTCGATACGTTCAACTTTATCCAATTTTTTGATGAGCGATTGCGCCATTGAAGCTTTGGTTGCTTTATAGCGGAATTTTTCAATCAGCTTTTCAGTTTCTTCAATCTTCTTCGCCTGATTTTTTTGAGCTGCCAACTGCATTTCGCGCATTTCTTCTCTTAAAACCAAATATTGGGTGTAGGACTTATTAAAATCGTAAATTTTTCCTAACGATATTTCAACGGTTCTGTTAGTTACATTATCCAAGAACATTTTATCATGCGAAACCAAAACCACAGCTCCCGAAAAAGATTTCAGGAAATTTTCTAACCAAATGATCGATTCAATGTCCAAGTGGTTCGTAGGCTCATCTAACAACAAAATATCGTTGTTCTGAAGCAGCAGTTTGGCCAATTCAATACGCATACGCCAACCACCCGAAAACGTATCGGTTAATTTATTGAAATCATCGCGTTTAAATCCCAAACCAAGCAATACTTTTTCTGTATTTCCCTGATACTGATAACCGCCTAAAATATCAAATCGATGCGTTAAATCGCTTACTTTATCTATTAATTCATGATACGATTCTGATTCGTAATCAGTACGTTCAACCAATTCATTATTTGACTTTTGAAGCTGATCTTCCACATACAAAATCTCATCGAAAGCCTGATAAGCTTCTTCTAAAATGGTTCTTCCCTTTACAAAATCGATATCCTGTTTCAGAAAACCGATCTTAATTTCTTTATCAAAAGCAATCGTTCCCGAATCTGGCTCAACTTCACCCGATAAAATTTTAAGCAGAGTTGATTTACCAGCACCATTTTTACCGATTAAACCAATTCTATCGCCGGCTCCTAACCGAAAAGTAACGTTTTCAAACAAAAAATCTCCGCTAAACGATACGGATAAATCGTGTATATTAAGCATACTGCTATTTAATTAATTGTAGTTTTTTATAATATCTAGCAACATTGATATTCGGATCCAAAGGTACGTTATTTTCGATGTTTTGAATGAGTTTATCTGCAAGATATGGACCCAAAAGCACACCGCGCGTTCCCAAACCATTCAGAATATATACGTTTTTGTGCTGATAATGTGCCCCAACAAGAGGTCTGCGGTCTTTAACTGTTGGTCGAACTCCGGCTACATGCTCAATGATTTCATATTCGCAATCAATCAATTTCTCTAGACCTTCGATTAATTCATTTTTAGCTTCATCTGTTAAATCATCTGTTTTATCTTGCCAATTGTACGTAGCACCAACTTTGTAAATATCATTTCCGATAGGAATAATAAACACACTTGATTTCACAATAGACTTCAGTTTAAGATTCGGGATTTTCACATACAACAGTTCCCCTTTTGTTCCATCAAGCGGCAAATAATTAAAAAACGGATTATTTAACATGGAGAAACCTTCTGCGAATACAATTTGTTTTGCTTGAACATCCCTATAAGTTACCGAATCATCCTCGCTGATTAATTCATCATAAATGAAAGATTCGTTCAACAGCAAGTTGTTTTTTTTAAGATACTCCTGATATATTTGAACGAATAAATTCACATTTAAAAACCCGGTATTATACACTTCTCCAAAATGATACTCACTATCTATATGTTGAAACTTATCTTTTAAAAGATTTACATTCAGATAAGGGGCTGTAACAGCATTATCGCAAGCTAGAAACCAATTGTTTTGTTCTTCAACCGTAGCAAATTTTCTGTAAATAGGCAGTTTATGATAAAATGAACTGTTTAGTATTTTCTCAACTTCAGGATAAAACTCATCTGCTAATTTTAATTGCGCATCAGCTTCCCAAATAGAAGTAAAACGCTTTAACACGACTGGATTAAACATGCCTCCTGCAACTTTTGACGAAGTTCTTTGTGCATTATCTATCACAACAAATGACTTTTTTTGTTTGATACAAAATTGTACGATACACAAACCAGCCAAGCCGGTACCTACTATTATATAATCTACTTTCATGGTAAAAAAAAAAACTCTTATCATTAGATAAGAGTTTTATATATTAATTTACAAATTTAGTAATTCCATAAATCATCTTCCAAATCGCGGATAGATTCTTTAACACGTTCTGCTTCTAATAACTGCATCATAGCATTACCTTGAACATACTCGCTAATGTTTCTGTCCCCGTAAATATTATCTGTTTTATAGATCGTTCCAGAGAATTTACGAGCATTAAACAAGTAATCAAAATTCATCTTCATCGCTGGGTTCTTTTCATTAAATGCATATGTATTGTACAATGTTTCACGAGCATCTGGGAAGAAAATCCAAAATAAAGGAACTGCCTGTTCAAAATCCTCACCTTTAGTTGCGATATCAGTAACAACAGGAGCCAAAGCTAATAAACGATACTTTAATTCTCCTGCATTACGATCTAAATACCACATACCCATAGTACGATATTCTTTTACATCAGTAGGACGAATCTCAGTTGTATAAATATACTGTCTATCAATTTTTCCTTCTAACATATATTGTTCTTTTCCAGCTTCGGCAGTATCAGTACGAACAAACTTAGACTCTAAATCTTTAATATTTAATTTAAATTTAAAGTTTTCATCTTCATAAACTTCATTTATTTTTTTGTTCATAACTGCATCCTTTAAAACATTCCACAAAGGTTTACGATCAATTGTTTCTTCTAAAGGAAAATAATAAACCAAATTTTGTCTTTGATCTAAAGGCAATACCTCCCAAACCTTTTTTTGAAAAATGATATCACGATCATTTACATATTCATAAGGAATTGGTCCATCAGCCTTAGCATAGATTTCTTCAATTGATTCATCACCAATTTCAGCTGCCATTCGCGCATTTAAAATATTGTTCTGTGCAAAACTTACACCTGTAACAACTATTGCACAAACAGTAAAAAATAGATTCTTAAAATTTTTCATAAACCAAATTTATTATTGAATTGTAAAGGTTGCATTTGTTGGATCTTTAATCACAACATTCGGATTCTCTACTAATTTAGCCTTAATATTTACAATACGAACTACATCACCAGGGCGTAAACGATTTGCTTTTGATTGAGCTGAAGATGGTAAAGAACCTCCTCCATTTACAACTTCAGATCCCATACCTGGAAAAACAATTGTATATTGAGTAACTCTTAAATTAGTTTCAAACTCAAAATCTTCCATTTTAGCACTTATCTGAACCATTGCTAAATTACTCGCTGGTCCTTTTGCATCAGATTCTCCACGAATTAATCCACGAGGACGAGGTAACGGTCTAATTCTAAACACTTGTTTAGAACTAATTGCTTTCCCGTCAGGCATTGTTCCTGTAGCTGTAATAACAGCTTCTTTTCCAGCACTTGGTGTAAACATAAACTTACCGTTCCCTATCTTTTTTAATGTACCATTAGTTGCAGAAGCAGTTACTTTATCAGAAGTAATTCCTTCTACTGTTACAGATATAGGGTTGTCTAATCCAATATATACAACATTCATTTTATCTGCTGAGATAGTTGCTGAACTTGGACGACTTACTACTACATAGTTTGAGTTTAAGATGTCAACTACTACAGGTTTTCCATCTTCCATAAAGGTAAATTTACCTGTAAATTTATGTTCACCTAAACCAGAAGCTACTGAAGTACCTTCTACCTGACCTGCTTTGATTCGTGACTGTGGGATAGTTGCACCATTAACCACTACCGAAGTAGGAACTGTAGAATTATCATAACGACCTAAAACTACTTTATACTTAATAGGCTCACCTTGATAATACACCGCTTTATCAGGAATTACCATTGCCTGGTAATTTTTCATAGAAGCTGCTTGTTTTAATGAGTTACCTAAAAATAAATCATAAGCTTCGCGTTCTAAAACTTTAGCATCATTCTGTAAAGATGATAAATAAGCTAAAGAAGCAACTGCAGGATATCCTTTAAAGTGATAATCTAAATATTCAATATCTTGCTTATCCTTATTTTTAACAGGATTTGTATTAAATTTTTTATCGATATTTTCTAATAAAAACTTGTAAGTAACATCGTTTCCTACTATCGCTTTAAAATCATTACGGTATTTTTCAAAACGTGCGATGATTTCCTTGCCTTTTGCTGATAAACCATCTTTTTCAAACCATCCGTAGTCAATTTCCTGCCCTTTGTCCATTTGTTCATAAGGCAATTTATTTGTTTCCGGATCATTTGTAAATCCTTTGGTAGCATCACCTTTTAATGAACCAATATAATTATAAAATTCAGTTGTAAGTTTTTGTACTTTCAACGCCTTTTCATAAGGTTCTGTATAACGTGCCGGTTCGTCTTCAGCTTTACCCGCTAATGCAGTTAACAAAAATTCATTTGTTCCTTGAGCGTTAGTATTAGCATCTTCGAACTTTTCGTTCATTAATCCAAAAGCTGTTAAAACCTCTTTCGACATATTAAGCGCCATCATCGCGATGAACACTAAATACATCAGGTTAATCATCTTCTGTCTTGGGGTTTGTTTTCCTCCTGCCATGTCTAATTAGATCTGATTTAAAAGTTAATACTAATTAGCTGTTTTACCCATAGCAGATAACATTCCGCCATAAACTGCATTTAAAGTTGATAAATTTGAAGTTAATGACATCATTTGCTCTTTTAATTTCAAGTTATTTTCAGCAACTTCTCTGTTAATATCTGCATTTTTAGTTGCGCTTTCTAATTGTACTTTGTACATAGAATTCAACGTTTCTAATTGTTGTGCAGCTTGAGCCATTTCTTCAGCATATCTGTTAGAAGAAGCAACTGTTTCAACTGTAGGAGCGATTCCTTTAGCTGCAGCTTCGAAATTTTTAATACTGTCACGTAAACTTTCCATTAAGTTTCCGTCGATTTTTGCTTCTCTTAAGATATTATCTAATTTTTCAGACAACAAACTTCTTTCCATTGTTGGTTGCGCTGCAACTGCTGGTTGTGCAGATGCTGCTGCATAAGCCGGAGCTACTGTTCTTGTTTGAACTTGTGGCGCAGCTTGGTTAGATCCACCTATTGATGTTGTAGCAACTGTACCTGTAACACCTACGTTACCTGCAACCTGCATTGCTCTTGGTTCGCCACCTTTTAATTCAGGGTAAACACGTGCCCAATCTAATTCGTCATCTACAGGCTCAAAAGCTGAAATAGCGAAAATTAATGCTTCAACTAAAAGACCTACAGTTAACATATTGTTACCATTTAAAGGTCCTAATTCCATGTGTGTAATTTTAAATAAAGCACCTACGATTACAACTGCTGCTCCCATACCGTAGCAGAAATTCATTACTTTTTTTGGAATAGCCATCTTATCTTAAATATTTAAATTTTTAGTTAGTTTAATTATGTTGGTTTAATTGTTTAATTGTATTATCTTGCATTTCTACCACTTTGTGGCGCATTAGCTTCATTTAATAATCCTGGACCCGGTGCTGAAACAACTGTTCTGAAACCGATGTAACAACGAGCAGAATCTGCATTTTCTTTATCGCGAGTTGCAACTTGTAAAAAATAGTGTGAATCTCTCCAAGAACCTCCACGAACTACTTTTAATGGATTTGTTGTTGCTCTACCTTTAGGTTTTAAACCGGATTGCATTGTGTAGCTTCCTTCATCGTAAGCCGAATCTGTCCACTCTGCGACGTTACCAGCCATATTATATAAGTTATAACCGTTTGGTTTGTATGAGCGTGCTTCTGCTGTATATAAAGCTCCATCTACTGCGTAGTCTGCACGATCTGGTTTAAAGTTAGCCAAGAAACAAGCTTTTTCATCTGTAGTATAAGGACCACCCCATGGATACATTGCGTTTTTAAGACCACCACGAGCAGCATATTCCCACTCTGATTCGCTTGGAACACGGTATTCATATAAATTGTGATTCATTTTACGGTCTGAAGTATAAGCTTTTTTGTAAAGTGTTCTCCAAGCAGCAAAAGCTTTTGCTTGATGTGCTGTAACACCTACAACAGGGTATTCTCCGTAAGCTTCATGCCAAAAATATTCTCTGAACATTGGCTCGTTATAAGAATAATTGAAGTTTTTAACCCAAGCTGTGGTATCCGGGTAAACATTCACAATTTCTGTTTTTAAGAACTTCGCCTGACGGTTTCTAACTTCGTTAGAACTATCGTTCACGTAACCGTTCTCATCCCACCAAGAATATTTAAAGTTTAATTTCTGAACATCAAACGATACCATTCCGTTTAAATTTTGTGTTGCCGGAATGTACAATGAATCCATTACCTCTACATAATACTCATCTGGGTAACGTCTAGGGTCTGTAATTAAACGTGCTTTTTTATTTAAACGACGCCCTGCATATTCATCATCATCCATAGCCATACTGTAATAGTTATCATACATATAACGGTCGTACGCTGTTTGGTTTTGATTTAATGAAGGATCTTGAACTTCTTGAAATGCAAACGCTCCAATTCCACCTGCCGTGGCATCCATTCCCATTTCATCTGCCATAATTGCCAAACGGGTTCTTACAATAGAATCTTTAACAAACTCAACAAATTTACGGTACTGGTTGTTTGTAACTTCTGTTTCATCCATATACATAGAACCAATAGTCACTGAACGAGCCGGTGCGTCTTCAGCTCCAAGTAAATCTTCATGAGTTTTACCCATTGTGAAAGATCCACCCGGAATAAAAGCCATTCCCTGTGGCTTTTCGGTAATCCAGCGTTTCCCTTGCGTCCCTTCTAGTAGCTCTCCTCTGTCTCCAGAACCACAACTGAACATTAACGAGGCAACCGCAGTAAGTGTAATGAACTTCTTCATATATTAATTGGGGTTTTATTTTAAAAATTATTCAAAGCGTAAACCTATCTAATTATTTTTAAATATACAACGAAATCTTAAAAAAAAATTTAATTTATATTTAACAATTTAATTTAAAACACAGTTAGCCTAACAGTTTTTTGTTTGCACGCCACCAACGATCGGGCACAACGCTTTGTAAAGATTGCTTGTAATCATCGTAGCTACAAGGGAATAACACTTTACGACTGTCGTTTTCTAAACTGTTAATTTCGATCCACCAGCGGTCAGAAATATCGCTTTTAAAAAAAACCAATTCCTGTTCTTCTAACGGCACTATATATTTTAAATAGGATGATTTGCTAATATAAGGATATTCGTTCATTCTGAAATTAAATCCTTCAACAAAATACCATAAAATCTGCGTAATTAACAAACTTTTTTGCGAAATATTATCGATATTAAAAATACCAAAGCTGCTTACACGGTCACTTAAACCGGCGTAACGTGCTAAAGCACAGATTTCTCGCCCATCAAACCCATTTGGATTAAACTGAGAAAAAAAACCTAAATCGGCTGATTTTACCGCATTAATATCTAAACTTACGATATCGGCATCGCGCAAGACAGGCTCGGCTATTTTAACATCTGATATGATTTCGCCCAAACGATACGCTTCAAAATACATTTTATCGATCAGATCAATTTCTTCCTGTGAATTAAAGTAGGTTTGATAGCCCAACACACTGAAATTATGCAGATTGGTTGGTGCATCCATAATAATACGTGTCATGAAATTTTCCGACGGATTTTCTACATCAGCAGCTACATCAATTTTATTATCGATACAAACCAAATTCACGTTTTGTTCTAACGCATCGTATCCACGGTACATACCAAAGGTTAAATCTTGCGATCCGCCTAAAACAATCGGAACGATATTCTGCTTCAACAGATCGGCAACCAACATTTTTACGGCAACATAAGTATCTTCAATACTTTCGCCTGCTTCAATGGTTCCTAAATCGATTATTTTTTTTGTCCAATTTCCTGGAAAAAGCTGATAAAGATTCTTTCTGAATTCATCAAAACCAACATTATCAATTGCACTAGAAACTCCGCGATTTTCATTCACCGTAATAATTGCCAACTGCACATTATCTGTTTCCGGTAACGATTTTTGGGTGTGAATGCCCATTGTTTTACCCAACGAATGTTTAGGCAACGTATTTATAAACTGCTCTAATTCGGCAGAAATGGGTTTTAAAATTTCGTACATCATAACGTATTATTTTTTTGTTGTACGTTTAGTTGTTGTTTTGGTTGTTTTAGCTGCCGGTTTTTTGGCAGCAGTTTTCTTTGCTGCTGTTTTTTTAGCCGGAGCTTTTTCTTCGATCATTTTTTGAATTTCTTCTAAAGTTAAAGCAGCCGCATCGATATCCTTATTTAATTCGATTTTCACCTTTCCTTTTAAAATAACCGATCTGCCCCAACGTGCTTTTTCTACACGAATGCCTTCTTCTCTAAAATCGTGAATAACCTTGTCTTTTTCCTTTTGAATTTTATCTTCGATCAATTCTTCTACATCATTCGTTGAAAGATTATCGAAATTGTATTTTTTGTTTACGTTGATGAACATGTTGTTCCATTTGATAAACGGACCAAAACGACCAACTCCTTTTTGAACCGGCAAACCTTGATAAATGGCAATTGGCGCATCGGCTTTTTGTTTTTCTTTGATCAATTCTATGGCACGATCTAACGTTACATCTAAAGGATCTTCGCCTTTTGCAAGCGATACAAACATTTCGGCATAACGCACATACGGACCAAAACGACCGTTGTTAACTTCGACCGTTTCCCCTTGATATTCGCCCAATGTTTTAGGAAGCAGGAACAATTGCAACGCTTCTTCTAAACCTATGGTTCCTATATTTTGATTTGGATTTAAACTTGCAAACTGTTTTTCTTCGTCTTCTGCATCACCAATTTGTGCAACTGGTCCGAATTTACCCAAACGCACCAAAACAACTTTTCCTGATTTTGGATCGTTTCCTAAAATACGTTCGCCCGATTCACGTTCTGCATTTTTCTCGACATCGATTACCGTTGGATGAAAATGACTATAAAATTCGTTCATCATTTTTGTCCAATCTAAATTTCCTTCGGCGATCTCATCGAAACTTCCTTCAACGCGAGCCGTGAAATTATAATCTAAAATGGTTTCGAAATTCTTTACCAAGAAATCGGTAACAATATTTCCTATATCGGTTGGAATCAATTTTCCTTTATCGGCACCTACTTTTTCTAACTGGGTTGCAGTTGAAATTTTATCGTTCTGTAATCGCAAAACCTGATAATTACGTTCAGTTCCTTCAGCAGTTCCTTTTTCTACATAATTACGTGCGATGATGGTTGAAATGGTTGGCGCATACGTTGACGGACGACCGATTCCTAATTCTTCTAACTTTTTAACCAAAGCAGCTTCGGTATAACGAGCCGGCGGACGTGAAAAACGTTGTGTAGCCGTAATGCCGTTGCTTGTTAAAAGTTCGTTCACTTTCATTGCCGGCAATAAACCTTCTTGTTCTTCGTCTTCGTCATCGTTTCCTTCTAAATAAACTTTTAAAAATCCTTCAAAAAGCAAAACTTCACCCGTTGCAACAAAATGCTGGTTGTGTTTATTGGCAACAATGGTAACATTGGTACGTTCTAACTGTGCATCGCTCATTTGTGAAGCCAACGTACGTTTCCAAATTAATTCGTACAAACGCGCCTGATCACGGTCGATATTCACGGTATGCTTAGACATATCTGTCGGACGAATTGCCTCGTGGGCTTCTTGCGCGCCTTTTGCTTTGGTAGAGAAATTTCGGGGCTTACTGAATTCTTTTCCGTAAACATTTACAATTTCTGTTTCGGCAGCTTTTATGGCATCTTGCGACAGGTTCACACTATCGGTTCTCATATAAGTAATCAATCCGTTTTCGTACAAACGTTGCGCTAACATCATGGTTTGCGAAACAGAATAATACAGTTTACGCGATGCTTCCTGCTGTAAAGTTGATGTGGTAAAAGGTGCTGCCGGAGATTTTTTTGCAGGTTTGGTTTCTAAATCGGAAACCTTAAATTCTGCACCAATATTTTTTTCGAGAAAAGCCTGAGCTTCCTCTTGAGTTTTAAAGTTTTTAGGCAATTTTGCTTTGAACGATTTACCGTTTGCTGCAACAAATTCAGCCGTGATGCTAAAAGATGATTCGGTATTAAAACCTTCAATTTCGCGTTCGCGTTCCACAATTAATCGGACAGAAACAGATTGAACACGACCGGCAGATAAACCTGCACGTACTTTTTTCCATAAAACCGGCGACAATTCGTAACCCACCAAACGGTCTAAAACACGGCGTGCCTGTTGTGCATTTACCAAATTATAGTCAATAGTTCGCGGATTTTCTATTGCTTTTTGAATGGCTGTTTTAGTAATTTCGTGAAAAACGATACGTTTTGTATTTTGTTCTTTTAACTTTAATTCTTCTGCCAAATGCCACGCAATTGCCTCACCCTCGCGATCCTCATCGGATGCCAACCAAACCATTTCGGCTTTTTTAGACAGATCTTTCAGTTTTTTTACAACCGCTTTTTTATCGGCAGAAACTTCGTATTTCGGTTTAAAATCATTCTCTATATCAACACCAATTTCTTTTGAAGGTAAATCGGCAATGTGACCAAAACTTGATTCTACCTGATAATCTTCCCCTAAAAATTTTTCTATCGTTTTTGCCTTTGCAGGCGACTCTACAATCACTAAATTCTTTGCCATTCGTTTTTCAATTTGAAAAGCAAAAGTATAGGATTTTTTTAAATTAGCGTTTTTTTGACTTTTATTAATTGTATTGTTTTAGATTTTGTGAAATGGTTTTCTTTACAATATTCACCAATTCTTTTGGTTCGATTACCTTTATTTGATGGTTGTGTGACAATATTTCGGACACCAGTTCCATTGTTGGAATTACCTGTAAAGTTATTATTGTTTTGCCGTTTTCTATTTCGGTTTTTTGCGATTGATGAATGGGCAGCGTGCTGAAATACTTGCCATATTCTATTGAAGTTTCGATTTTCACGGTTGTTTTTTCAGAAAAACCATCTAACGGTTTTGTGGTTACGCCCATAAAATCTTTAAAATGGTTTTGAACATCAATGGTATCTTTCAAAATAAATTCGGTAGTTACTTCGCAATTATAAATTCTGTCTAAAGCAAAAGTTTTCAACACATTTATTTTTAGTCCGTCTTTAATTTCAAAACCCACAACATACCAACGGCTTTTACTTTCTTTTAAAGCCAGCGGCATTAATTTGCGCTTGTTAGCTTTATATTGATCGAACTTTTGATAATTAAATTCCAGATGTTTTTTTAGGCAGATTGTTTCTTTAATAGTAGAATAATTTTCTAATCCGGTAACTTTTCGGTTATCAATCAAAATAAAATCGCTGTTGGATACATCTTGGGCGATATTCAACATCTTTAAACTTTCAATGGTAAAAAGCTGACTGTTTTTTGATGTTTTCTGCGTAGCATCATCCAACAAAATATATTTCATTTTTACTTTATTGTAAACGATTTTTATTTTTAAAGACGATTCAATATCCTTTAAATCGCGCTGAAAAGTCCGCAACGACACGCTGTGATCTTCATCGATAAACGAATTCTTTAATTTATCGTTCAATTCAGAAAATGTTAGTCCGTTTTCGCCCTGAAGCTGAAAAATTTCAACAATTCGCGTTAACCTGCTTATTAAATTGTGCTTGTTTGCCATAATTTATTCAAAAGTATTTTTAAAAAGTTCTTCGATTGCGTTTATGCCAAAGATATTGATATTTCGCGTGCCAATGCCAGCAAAATGGCGCGATGTAATTTTTGGCTGGTATTTTAATTCGATAAAATTCTGCTGATTAAAATCCCAATAAAACCATTGTGCCACATCCTGATTATACACAAAAACCTTTTTGTTGGTATTAATTGCCATTTGTACCGCCCACGCAGTTCCGCCTTTTACATGCAATTTTTCGTTTACTTTTTTAAGGCTTGATACAGCATAAATTTCATCGGCACTTTTTACCTGAAACCAGTTTCGCGACAAAAATTTTAAATATTGATTTATTTTAGATCGTCTTAAAACCTCGTTGGCTTTCATAACATTTTCAACACCTTCTTTAAACTGATCATCGGTTAATTCGTGTTTGTTTTCAGATTTATGATGCTTTGTTTTGTACGAATACGCCACCACCGAAACATTGAACTTTTCTGCAAAAAATTCAAAGTACGAATCGGCACCTTCTGCCCCACCTGAATAACATGTATGATGATTTATGAGTTTCATAACGTAAATATACAAATTTAAAACGACGTTAAATGACGTGTTAAAAATATTCAGAATTCATCTGCCATCTTGTCACACAAATAATTTTAATTGTATCTTTGCAAATTGATTTAGTACACGACCGTGATTTATGGAAAAGGTAATTGAAGAACAAAAACAGGGTACAAGCCTGGTTTTAGATCAACAAGAAAATAATACCAAAAAGTTATTTATAGAAAGTTATGGCTGCCAGATGAATTTTTCTGACAGTGAAATTGTTGCATCTATTTTAGCCAACGAAGGTTATAACACCACACAGAATTTAGAAGAAGCCGATTTGGTTTTGGTTAATACGTGTTCTATTCGCGATAAAGCCGAACAGACCATTCGCAAGCGTTTAGAAAAATACAATGCTGTAAAATCGATCAATCCGTCTATGAAAGTGGGTGTTTTGGGCTGTATGGCAGAACGTTTAAAAAGCAAGTTTTTAGAAGAAGAAAAAATTGTAGATATGGTTGTAGGACCAGATGCTTACAAAGACATTCCAAACCTTTTAAAAGATGTAGGCGAAGGGCGCGATGCCATTAACGTAATTCTATCGAAAGAAGAAACGTATGGCGATATTGCTCCGGTACGTTTAAACAGCAACGGCGTAACAGCTTTTGTTTCTATCACCCGTGGTTGTGATAATATGTGTACTTTTTGCGTGGTTCCTTTTACTCGTGGACGTGAGCGTTCTCGCGAGCCACAAAGTATCATGGAAGAAATTAAAGATTTATACCAACGTGGTTTTAAAGAAATCACCTTGTTAGGTCAAAACGTAGATTCATATTTATGGTATGGCGGCGGATTGAAGAAAGATTTTGTAAAAGCAACCGAAATGCAAAAAGCAACCGCGGTAGATTTTGCACAACTTTTAGATATGTGTGCGACAAGTTATCCGAAAATGCGTTTCCGTTTTTCAACATCGAATCCACAAGATATGCACGATGAAGTTATTCACGTAATGGCGAAGCATCACAATATCTGTAAGTACATTCATTTACCTGTTCAGTCGGGATCAACGCGTATTTTACACGAAATGAACCGTCAGCACACGCGTGAAGAATACATGGATTTGGTTGACAGAATTTATAAAATTATTCCGGAAATTTCGTTATCACAAGATATGATCACAGGATTTCCGACAGAAACTGAAGAAGATCACCAAGATACATTGTCGTTAATGAAATATGTGAAATACGACTTCGGTTACATGTTTGCTTATTCTGAACGTCCGGGAACAATGGCTGCCAGAAAAATGGAAGACGATGTACCCGAGCCTGTAAAAAAACGCAGATTACAAGAAATTGTAGATTTACAACAACGAATTGCAATGGAACGTACCAAACGTTTTGTAGGTGATACGGTTGAAGTTTTGATCGAAAAGACATCTAAACGTTCAGATGAACATTGGTCTGGAAGAAATTCACAAAACACAACAGTGGTTTTCCCTAAAGAAAATTACAAAGTAGGCGATTTTGTGTTGGTAAAAGTAGCAGACTGTACATCGGCAACCTTAATTGGCGAAGCCGTAGGTTATTCGCAAATGCAGTAGTTATTTGTTTCAAGTTTAATTTGTTTAACGTTTAAGGTTATGTCACTATATGTAGATTTAATAATAAAATATAAATAACCTTAAGTTTAAATAAATACACTATTAAGAAAACAACCTTAAACAAGTAAAACTTTAAACCCTAAACAAAAAAAGAAACTATGGAAAACGTTCAAAGCATAAAACAACGTTTTGAAATTATCGGTAACGACATTAAATTAAACAGAGCGTTAGAGAAAGCTATTCAAGTGGCTCCGACCGATATTTCTGTTTTGGTTACCGGTGAAAGTGGCGTTGGTAAAGAAAATATTCCAAAAATTATACATGCGTTATCGCATCGCAAACACGGAAAATACATTGCGGTAAACTGTGGAGCAATTCCTGAAGGAACGATTGATTCGGAGCTTTTTGGTCACGAAAAAGGCGCATTTACTGGTGCAGTTGGCAGTCGTGAAGGTTATTTTGAAGTAGCAAATGGCGGAACTATTTTTTTAGATGAAGTTGGCGAATTACCTTTAACTACGCAAGTTCGTTTGCTTCGTGTGTTAGAAAACGGCGAATTTATTAAAGTAGGATCATCTAAAGTTCAAAAAACCGATGTGCGTATTGTAGCGGCAACCAACGTTAAAATGTTCGATGCTATTGAAAAAGGCAAATTTCGTGAAGATTTATATTACCGCTTAAGCACAGTTGAAATTGCTTTACCGCCTTTACGCGAGCGTGGCGAAGACATTCATTTGCTTTTTCGTAAATTTTCATCAGATTTTGCGCACAAATACAAAATGCCACCTATTAAATTATCGCCAGATGCTGCCGAATATTTAATGCATTACCGTTGGGGCGGAAACATTCGTCAGCTTCGTAATATTGCAGAACAGATTTCTGTTATTGAAACTAATCGTGACATCAATCTAAAAACAATACAATCATATCTTCCTGAAAGAAATTCGCAATTGCCGTCGCTTATCGAAACAAAAAAATCGGAAAGTGATTTTAGCAACGAACGTGAAATTTTATACAAGGTTTTGTTTGATATGAAAGCCGATTTAACCGATTTACGAAAGTTGACATTGGAGTTAATGAACAATTCAAACTCGGCACAGGTTCAAGAATCAAACAAATCGTTAATTCAACGCATTTATGGTCAGAACGATGATTCGCAAATCAAACAAACAAACCGTTCTATTCCTTTAAACGAACACGCTTCATCGCAAAACAACAATCATCAAACCGAATTAATCGACGATGAAGATGAAAATGAAGACAATTATTTAATTGCCGAAACTATTGATGATGAAGAAACGCTTAAATTAGAAGAAAAAGAAATTCAGCTGATAAAAAAAGCGTTGGAACGAAACAGCGGAAAACGAAAAGCTGCGGCAGATGAATTAGGCATTTCGGAAAGAACATTGTACAGAAAAATTAAACAATATGATTTGTAAAATCATAAAGTCTTAAAGCGTATAGAATGAAAATACAACATACATTATATAAATTTACAGCATTACTTTTCTGTTTGATTTTATCGAGCTGTGGAGTTTACAATTTTACAGGAACAGCTCCGATTGATGCAGAAACTTTTCAGGTAAATTATTTCTTAAACAATGCCGAATTAATTGAACCTGGTATTGAACGTACTTTTACTATTAAACTACAAGATTTATTGGTAGGACAGACCAGTTTAACCATGACAAATACCAATGCCGACTTGGTGTACGAAGGCGAAATTACCCAATACCGTATTTCACCAATGACCGCAACTGCCGATCAAACAGCAGCGCAAAACCGTTTGTACATGGCAATAAATGTTCGTTTTACCAACAAGAAAAATCCGGAAGATGATTTTGAAAAAACTTTTTCGCATTTTTACGATTTCCCAGCGAATACTCAATTAATCGGCGGAACATTAAATACTGCTTTAGACGAAATTTACGAACGTATAACACAAGATGTTTTCAACGCGTCGTTAGCAAAATGGTAGTTTTATGAACGCACAACAATACATACAATGGTTAAATAATCCGTATCAGCTAACAGCAGAAAATACGGTAGCGTTAAAAGACGTAATTAGTGAATATCCCTATTTACAATCGGCACGTGCGTTGTACTTAAAAACGTTAAACCAAGAACGCAGCTTTTTATATAACAGCGAATTAAAAAAGACAGCGGTATACACAACAGATCGCGATGTTTTGTTTGATTATATTGTTTCGGAAGATTTTATTGCCTACAAGCCTTTACAAATTGAAGAAGTTGATGTGGTTGATGAAAACTATATCGAATTTAAAAAACCGGAACCAACGTTAGACGAAACCATTGAAAAACGTGTGTTAGACACATTGGTTTATATCGAAAATCAAGACAAAGAAACCGAGCTGATTCAAAAGATCGATCAAATTTCAAAATCGAAAATCGAAGCGAACAAACTTGAAAAAGAAAATGCTTTAATTGAAGAACAACAGGTTTCAACCGAAGAAGTTCAGGCAGAAGAAATTCATCAACTAGAAGAAAATTTAGAAGTTGGTAAACCTTTAGATTTCTCGGAAAACGACAAATTTTCGTTTACCGAATGGTTAAAACTTACATCGGCACAGCCTATTCAGCGCGAAGAAGAAATTATCGATCGAAAAATCGAACCAAAAACAGAAAATATTGTTGAAGAAACAATACCTGTTAAACAAAAACAAATGGATTTGATAGATCGATTTATCGAAACAAATCCTAAAATAACACCAAGTAAATCGGCGGTTGTTCCGGTAATAAATATGGACAGGTTAAACGAAGAAGAACCTTTTTATATGACCGAAACGTTGGCGCGAATTTATCTGGAACAGAAAAAATATCAGAAAGCAATACAAGCTTATGAAATTTTAATTTTGAAATATCCAGAAAAAAGTAGTTTATTTGCAAATCGAATTTTCGATATAAAAAAATTACAAGAGTTTAATAATATATAAAACAAATAAATATGTTTACTATTTTTTTAGTGTTAATCACCATTGTTGCCGTGCTTTTAATCATTGTTATTATGATTCAAAACCCTAAAGGCGGCGGTTTAGATTCATCGTTAGGTGGTTCAACATCGATTGGTGGGGTGCAAAACACAAATAAATTTTTAGATAAAAGTACATGGACTTTAGCTGCTGCTTTAGTAATTTTAGTTTTAGTTTCTAGTTTAAGTTTCCAAGGTGGTTATTCAACCGATTCTAAAATTTTAGACCCTAATGCAGTTCCTGCACAACCAGCTGCTTTACCTACTGCAGGCGCAGCACAAGGTCAGGCACAACCAGCACAAAATACTCCAAGTGAGCAAGCACCTGCCAACACACCGGCACAACCTGCTAACTAAATTATAGTGAAAATCACAAATTAATGCCAGCTTGTCATAAGCTGGCATTTTTTATTCTGTCAGAATTTCACTTTTTTCAGTTGGCACACTTTTGGTCAAAACAAAAACAAAAAATCATTAATAAATTAAACTTAAATACTATGGCATTAAACGTGAAACCATTAGCAGACCGCGTTATTATTGAACCAGCTGCTGCAGAAACTCAAACTGCTTCGGGTATCATTATTCCAGACACAGCAAAAGAAAAGCCACAAAAAGGAACTGTTGTTGCTGTTGGTAACGGTAAAAAAGACGAGCCTTTAACTGTAAAAGTTGGCGACACTGTTTTATACGGAAAATATGCAGGTACCGATTTAAAATTTGATGGTAAAGATTTCTTAATCATGCGCGAAGAAGATATTTTGGCGATTATATAAAGCTATAAGCTGTAAGCCTTAAGTTATAAGCAAATGAGAGATTTTAAAAAATACGATATTTGGCAATTAAGTCATCTTTTTACTTTACGAAGTTTATAGAATTACAAATCTATTTCCTAAAGAAGAAATGTATGGAATTACAAGTCAGCTTCGTAGAGCATCATCTTCAATACCAACAAATATTTCCGAAGGTTGTGGTAGAAATAGTGATGCAGAATTCAATCATTTTCTAAACATTGCATTAGGTTCAGCTTTAGAAACAGAATATCTGTTGATTTTGTCGAAAGATTTAAGATACATAGAAGAAAATACCTTCATAGATTTTGACATAAAAATCAACTCAATTAAAAGCAAAATTTACAGTTTAAAAAATAAATTAACCTCGCAGTAAGCCTAAAGCAAACCGCTTACTGCCTAAAGCATAAAATTTATGGCAAAAGATATAAAATTTGATATTGAAGCACGCGACGGTTTAAAACGCGGTGTTGATGCATTGGCAAATGCAGTAAAAGTAACTTTGGGTCCTAAAGGGCGTAACGTAATTATTTCAAAATCGTTCGGTGCACCGCACGTAACAAAAGATGGTGTCTCGGTTGCTAAAGAAATTGAATTAGCCGATACGTTAGAAAACATGGGCGCGCAAATGGTGAAAGAAGTAGCAAGTAAAACCAACGATTTGGCTGGTGACGGAACTACAACTGCAACTGTTTTGGCTCAAGCTATTGTTAAAGAAGGATTGAAAAACGTTGCCGCAGGTGCAAATCCAATGGATTTAAAACGCGGAATTGACAAAGCTGTTGAAGCTATTGTTGCCGATTTAGCAAAACAAACACAAGAAGTTGGTTCTACTACCGAAAAAATCAAGCAAGTTGCATCAATCTCTGCTAACAACGACGAAGTTATTGGCGAATTAATTGCCGAAGCTTTTGGAAAAGTTGGTAAAGAAGGAGTAATTACTGTTGAAGAAGCTAAAGGAACGGATACGTATGTTGATGTTGTAGAAGGAATGCAGTTTGACAGAGGATATCTTTCTCCTTATTTCGTTACAAATCCAGAGAAAATGGAAACGGAGTTTGACAATCCATATATCTTATTGTACGATAAAAAAATATCTTCATTAAAAGAATTATTACCAGTTTTAGAACCGGTTGCACAATCAGGAAAAGCATTGTTAATCATTGCTGAAGATGTAGATGGCGAAGCGTTATCAACGTTGGTTGTAAACAAATTACGCGGTGCATTAAAAATTGCTGCTGTAAAAGCTCCAGGTTTTGGCGACCGTAGAAAAGCTATGTTAGAAGACATCGCTATTTTAACGGGCGGAACTGTAATTGCAGAAGAAAGCGGTTACACATTAGAAAATGCTACGTTAGAAATGTTAGGAACTGCAGAACGCGTTTCTATTGACAAAGACAACACAACCATTGTAAACGGTGCTGGTGATTCTGACATGATTAAAAACAGAGTGAACCAAATTAAAGCACAAATGGAAACTACAACTTCTGATTACGATCGTGAAAAGCTACAAGAGCGTTTGGCTAAATTAGCTGGCGGTGTGGCGGTACTTTACGTTGGTGCAGCGTCTGAAGTGGAAATGAAAGAGAAAAAAGACCGTGTAGACGATGCTTTACACGCAACGCGTGCTGCTGTTGAAGAAGGAATTGTTGCCGGTGGTGGTGTAGCATTATTACGTGCAAAAGCTGCTTTAACAAGTGTTGAGGCTTTAAATGCCGATGAGAAAACAGGTATCCAAATCGTTTCTCGTGCGGTAGAATCGCCTTTAAGAACGATTGTTGAAAACGCAGGCTTAGAAGGATCTGTAATTGTTGCAAAAGTTGGTGAAGGATCAGGAAATTATGGTTACAATGCTAAAACCGACGAATATGTTGATATGTTAACAGCAGGAATCATTGATCCTAAAAAAGTAACTCGTGTAGCTTTAGAGAACGCAGCTTCGGTTGCTGGTATGATCTTAACTACAGAATGTGCTTTAGTTGATATTAAAGAAGAAGGTGCTAGCCAAATGCCAATGGGCGGTGGTATGCCAGGAATGATGTAAGATCATTTTATATAAGAACAAAAAATCCGACTAATTGAAGTCGGATTTTTTTGTTGATAAAACTTTGCCTAATATAATTATCGGACTCATTTTGTTTTCTATTCTTCCTCATTTAAAGCGTTCCAACCGCGTGCTTTTAATGGAAGCTTTGTATTCTCGCGGGTTATTAAATGAATACCCTCTTTTTCGGCTGTGATATGACCTATGATTGACAAATGTGGATTTCCTTTAATTTTCTCAAAATCGTTCATTGAAACAGTGAACAACAATTCGTAATCTTCGCCGCCATTAATGGCAATGGTTGTACTGTCTAAATTAAACTCTTCGCATACATTGATTAATTGCGGATCTAAAGGCAATTTGTCTTCGTACAAATTACAACCTACGTTTGATGCTTTACAGATGTGCATGATTTCAGAAGAAATTCCGTCTGAAATATCGATCATCGAAGTTGGTTTTACATCTAATTTCTGTAAAAGTTCTTTAATATCGTTACGCGCTTCGGGTTTTAACTGTCGTTCAATAATGTAAGAATAATCTTCCAGATTAGGCTGATTCTGCGGATTTACCAAAAACACCTGCTTTTCGCGTTCTAAAACCTGCAAGCCCATGTAAGCCGAACCAATATCGCCCGTAACAACCAATAGATCGTTTTCTTGAGCACCTGAACGATAGGTAATTTCTTCTTCAGTTGCTTCGCCCAAGGCAGTAACACTTATCAATAATCCGGTGGTGCTTGATGTGGTGTCGCCACCAATTAAATCAACCTTATAAAAATCACACGCCAAACGAATACCTTCGTACAATTCTTCAATAGCTTCTAACGGAAATCGGTTTGAAACCGCAATAGAAACCGTAACTTGTGTTGGTGTGGCATTCATGGCACAAATATCGGACACATTCACTACAACGGCTTTGTAACCCAAATGTTTCAACGGCATATAACTTAAATCGAAATGTACACCTTCTACCAACAAATCGGTTGAAACAACGGTTTTTTTTGACTTAAAATCTAAAACAGCGGCATCGTCGCCTATTGCTTTTATGGTTGATTGCTGTTGAATGGAAAAGTTTTTTGTGATATGATTTATTAAACCAAATTCGCCTAATTGTGACAAAGAGGTTTTACTTTGATCTTTATTTTCTAACATACTTTTTAATTTATGTGTAAAATTACAAACTATTTTTTGGTGGATGCGAATACAAGATGTGCTACTTACAAAAAAGTACTGATGGTTTTGTAAAAAGGTCCCAATGGTTTTATGAAAACGTCCCAATGGTTTTTATAAAACGTGGGGATCTTTTACCAGCAATATAAATAAAGACGGCAAAAATACCGTCTTTACTAAATTATTGTTGTGTAGAATCTATTGTTTGTGCAGTGGTATCTTGCAACATTTCTTCTTCTTGCTGCATCATTTCTGCTTGTTCTTGTTGTTGCTGCTTATAAGCATTCAAGTAACGCTGAAAATGCTTTTCAAAAGGTGCTATTCGTTTATTTAATGCTTCAACGGTAGCTGTATCTTTATGCATTTTAGAATTATCAATAAGGCGGTAAGCGGTATTAAAATTATCTATAATATTGTACCAAAACTCTCGCTGTTCGTTCAACTTCATTCCTTTGTAGAAATTCAAGTTTTCTTCTGCTTTAATAAACATTTTGGTTGCCAATTCTGCTGCTTTTTTGTTATCGCCTGCCATATAATACAAATCTGAATAAGGCTCAAAAAACTCGTACTTTAAATTATTATCATGCGGAATATAATATTCTATCGGGAAATTTTTCATAGCTAAATCAAGTACGTTTTTAGCTTTTTCATTATTACCTTCTTTTATAAACTGCTCTGCCAAACGAGCCAAATTTATCAAGAACATTCTTGATTCTTTTCTTGTTTGCGGGTCGTGATAAATATTCGGACTTCCAAAATTACCCCAATACCAGTTGTTAACGGTTTTGTACATTTTATCGGCATCGATCGAACCTATATAGAACGGATGGTTCGCATTTATTTTATCAACATTCGCTTTTACAGGAACCAGTTTGTACACCAACCCGTTTAACTGTAAATAATCTTTTAACCACAACATTGCTTCGTTTGAAACATCGCCGGCTGTAAAATAAATAGGGCGTTCCCAGTTGTTGTTCGCAATGATATCGTACATAATAATTCGCATACGCAACAACGCATTTGCTTTAATATCGATCGGAATTTCAGAAACAATATCGTTTGCAAATTTCTGTGAAACGGTTCCGTTTCTCAGAACTTTTTCTTTATCTACCGGCAAACTAAGTTTATTAGTTGGAACACGGGTTAAAACCATACCGTTTTCATTTTCCATTTTAGATTCCGGACGATCTGATGCGATGAATTCTAAGATTGTATTGATATCAAAACGCTCATCAACCGTAGGTGCAAATGCCGTAAAATAAAGATTTTCACCTGAATATTGCTTGTGATTAAAACGAATTTTTAAAGGATCTGATTTGTGTGCCTTCACTTTCATTTGATCGATATACCATTCTGCCTGCAACAATGTGGTACAAACCACACGAACATCGGTACGGTAACCTTCAACTTCTTGCAAATACCAGAGCGGGAAGGTATCGTTATCGCCAATGGTAAAAATTATAGCGTTTGGTTCTAACGAATCCAGATACGCTCTACCCAATGCCAATGCGGTATATTTTTCAGATCGATCGTGATCGTCCCAGTTTTCTTTTGCCATTAATACCGGCGATGCTAAAAAGGTAACACCCAACACCAACGGCAAGGCTACTTTCGCATTTACTTTGCTCGATAAAAACTCGTAAATAGCATATACACCGTAACCTACCCAAATAGCAAATACCATAAACGAACCAACTACCGCATAATCGCGTTCGCGAGGTTCAAACGGGCGTTCGTTTAAGAATATTTTCAATGCAAAACTTGTAAATAAAAACAATGCCAGCAGCACGTAAAATGTTTTTGGATCTTTGCGGTAATGGAAAATAAAACCAACCAAGCCTAAAATAAACGGCAGCATATAATATACATTTCGCCCTTTATTGTTTGCCATATCGCTGGTTAGGTTTTCTTGCGATCCTAAACGAATTTCGTCTAAAAACTTAATCCCCGAAATCCAATTTCCGTTCATACGATCATTCTCGCCTTGAATATCGCTTTGTCTTCCGGCGAAATTCCATAACAAATAACGCGTATACATATAACCAAATTGGTAGTTAAACATAAAGCCGATATTGTCTGAAAAACTTGGTTTTTCAACGTCGATATACTCACCTATTTGTCGCAAAGCATTATCATATTCACGCATACTAAGCCTACCTGATTGTACTTGGGCTTTTAGCTGCCCAGTTATTTCCATTAACTGTGGCTCTGATGCGTAATCCGGTTTTAATTTAAAATCAACAGGTTTTGTAAATGCCATGTAATTTGCTGCCATATCAGGCTCCCACAAACGAGGTAAAAATCCTTTAAAACGTGGCGAATAATTCTGATTTGCATTTTTTCCGTCGTTTAGTACGATATATTTTCCCGTAGCATAATCACGTTCGTAATCTACCTTTCCGTCTTTATAAGGTTGCGAAGGATCTAACGCTCCACCGTATTTAATAGTAAAGTAAGTATCATAAAACAACGAACGATCGCCGTATTGTTTTCTATTGTAATAATCTAATAATTCGGCAGCATCCGAAGGTTTGTTTTCGTTGATCGGAATTTGGGTATTCGATCGAATTGGCAACATTAACCAACAAGAAAATCCAATGAAGATGAATAATACCGAAAGAATCAACGTGTTTGCAAAATGTTTTTGCTTTTCACGGGTAATTTTTAATCCGAAAACAAAAAACGAAATCAACAATGCGAAAGCAATGATGGTTCCTGAATTAAAAGGCAAGCCGATGGAATTGACAAAGAAAATTTCTGACTTCCCGAAGAAAATCATGGTATATGGAAGTATAAATCCAAAAACAACCAATAAAACGGCAACTACTGCAATATTTGCAATAATGAAGTTTTTAATGGTAACTTTTGGATACTTTTTAAAGAAATATAAATAACCGATTGATGGTATTGCCAACAATGCCATGAAATGCACTCCGAAAGACATACCTACAACTAAAGCTATCAACAACAACCATTTGTTTCCTCGTGGTTCGTCAATAGCATCAATCCAGCGTAAACCCAACCAAAGCAACAATGCCAGCATAAAAGTTGCCATTGCATAAACCTCTGTTTCTACGGCGCTGAACCAAAAAGTATCAGAAAAAGTAAAGGTTAACGCACCAATTAAGCAACTTCCTAAAACCGCAATTACGGTATGGTTTGACAGTTTTTCGGTACCAATTTTAACTAACTTAAATAAAATATTGGTAGCCGACCAAAACATGAACAACACGGCAAAAGCGCTTGAAAGTGCCGAAACCCAGTTTACCATTGCCGCAATTTTATCGGGCGATGTAGCAAACATAGCGGCAAATGCACCCAACATTTGAAAAAGTGGTGCGCCAGGCGGGTGACCAACTTCTAATTTTGCCGATGTAGCAATGTATTCACCTGCATCCCAAAAACTAACGGTAGGTTCTAAGGTTAAAGTATAAACTGTAAGTGCAATTAAAAATGCAACCCACCCGGTGATGGTATTCCATTTTTTAAAATTGATTGTCAACATAATAGCTGTTTTTTGATCTTTTTATGTAAGAACTACAAAGAAAGCGTTTTTTTTTTATTGATAAACTCTTTTAGATTTTTTTTAAAAAATTTACTTGATTTTCTTGCGATTTTATTTTTTTGTACTACATTTGCACTCGCAATATTTAAGCAAAATATGTTTGTTATTGCAAGTTTTATTGGCCTATGGTGTAATGGTAACACAGCTGATTTTGGTTCAGTCGTTCTAGGTTCGAGTCCTAGTAGGCCAACAAATAAAACTTTATATATTTACCGGTTAATTGGCCTATGGTGTAATGGTAACACAGCTGATTTTGGTTCAGTCGTTCTAGGTTCGAGTCCTAGTAGGCCAACAAAACATTCCTTATAACGGAATGTTTTTTTTTGCACTAAAATTAAATTCTTTAACATTTATTTGACAAGCTTTAGTGCACATTTAAAAAACTTTCGATTAAATTTGCGACTATACCAATGCTTAAGATTTTTAACATATCAACTCTTTTATTGTTTGTGTGCTTTTTATTTGCACCAACAATAACCTATGCATTGAACAAAGATGTGGTAAATTCTTCATTAATCATAAACGAGGAAGAAGAAGTTCCTACAAAAACAAAATCAAAAGCCAATAACAACAACATTAACGAAGAAGAAGAAAAAGAAGTGCACTATCATTTCTTTCTCAACTGCCATAAAATCGTATCAAATGCTGTTATTGCAAATTCAAATTTAAACTTTTCAAAACATACCATTAAAGACAATCTCGTTTTTAAAATTCCATTACCACCTCCTGAACAAAACCTATAATAACAAACTATTGTAGCAATTTATTTATAAACTGCTATGCACTTACATGTTTATTAATTATAGATTTTATGAAAAAAAATATTAAGGCAGAGTTGTCTCAGAACTTTGCATCTGGTTTGGTGGTGTTTTTAGTGGCATTACCACTATGTTTAGGTATCGCGTTGGCATCTGGCGCACCACCATTATCGGGAATTATAGCAGGAATTATCGGGGGAATTGTTGTAGGATCAATAAGTAACTCAAACATTTCGGTATCGGGTCCGGCAGCAGGTTTAACTGCAATTGTTTTAACCGCAATTACCGATTTGGGCGCTTTTGAACTATTTCTTTGTGCCGGATTAATTGCCGGAATTTTACAGTTGGTTTTAGGATTTATCCGTGCAGGAAGCATCTCGAACTACTTTCCCAACAACGTTATCGAAGGAATGTTGGCAGGTATCGGAATCATCATCATTTTAAAACAAATTCCGCATGCTTTAGGTTTCGACAGCGATAATATGAGTAGCGAAACCTTGTTTGAAAACGGCATCAATTTTAATTATTTTAATGAAGTTTTTGGCGCGATTCATCCGGGAGCTATTGTTGTAACCATTGTTTCGGTTATTATTTTATTAACCTGGGAAAATGTTCCGTTATTACGAAGAATTAAAATGTTACCGGGTGCATTGGTTGCAGTAATTGCAGGTATTTTATTAAACCAACTTTTTGTTTCAAGCGGCAGTTCTTTAGCAATTAGTTCAGAACATTTGGTTACTTTACCTGTTCCGCAAAGTGCAGATGATTTTAAAAACCTGATCACAATGCCAAATTTCGAAGGTTTTTTAAATACAAAAGTCTGGATTGTTGGCGCAACCATTGCCATTGTAGCATCTATTGAAACACTATTGTGTATCGAAGCATCGGATCGTTTAGACACCAGACGTCGCATTACCGACACCAATTTAGAGCTTAAAGCACAAGGAATTGGAAATTTATTCAGTTCATTAATTGGTGGTTTACCAATGACATCGGTAGTTGTTCGTAGTTCTGCAAACGCAAATGCAGGTGCAACTTCAAAAACATCGGCAATTATCCACGGCGTTTTATTGTTAATTTGCGTATTGTCCATTCCGTTCATTTTAAATTTAATTCCGTTGGCAACATTGGCTGCCGTTTTAATTTTAGTTGGATACAAACTGGCAAAACCGGCAACTTTCAAGCATTTCTGGCACAACGGAAAATATCAGTTTATACCATTCGTAGCAACTGTTTTGGCTGTTGTTTTTACCGATTTGTTAAAAGGCGTGGGTATTGGTTTGGCAATTTCAATTTTCTATATTTTACAAGGAAACATGAAAAGAGCCTACTATTTAAGTCGTGAAAAATTAAACGATGCCGATGAATTGACCATTAAATTGGCAGAAGAAGTTTCGTTTTTAAACAAAGCTGCCATTAAAAAAACACTTAAAAATATAAAATCGGGATCAAAAGTAATAATCGATGCCCGCACCACATCTTACATAACAACCGACGTTTTGGAAATGATCCAGGATTTCGCCAATGTAAGAGCCAAAGAAGAAAACATCGAAGTAGAATTGATTGGTTTTAAAACATCGTACCGTGATTACGAAAACGATCAGGATTCTCACGTATCAATCACCCACAAAAGGGCAATGTAATAATATCAAATAATTAAATAAACAAAGACTATCATGAAAGCACATACATCAGAAACACAAGCAACCATTACACCAGAAAGAGCGTTAGAAATTTTAAAAGAAGGAAACGAACGTTTTGTAAAAAACCTAAAAGCTAACCGCGATTTATTGGCACAAGTTAACGATACACGCGCAGGTCAGTGGCCATTTGCCGTAATTTTAAGCTGTATAGACAGCCGTACCTCTGCAGAATTAATCTTCGATCAAGGTTTGGGCGATATATTCAGCGTTAGAATTGCAGGAAATTTCGTAAATCAGGATATTTTAGGATCTATGGAATTTGGTTGTAATGTTGCAGGTTCTAAACTGGTTGTTGTATTAGGACACACAAAATGCGGTGCTTTAAAAGGCGGCTTGGATTCGGCAGCAATTGAAGGACTTGGAATGGACAACCTGAACCATTTGGTTGGTCATTTTGATCCGATCATTAAAAATATAATTAAAGATGGCGAAGAAAGATCATCAAGCAACACCGATCTTTTAGAGCGTTTAAATCATCACAACGTTTTGAATGCGATAGAAAACATCCGCAAACAAAGTTCTACTTTAAGAAAAATGGAACAAGAAGGGAAAATTAAAATCGTTGGTGCAAACTACGATGTTGAAACCGGAGTTGTTGAATTTATCTAATTTTTAATATTATCAGATTAGATTAAAATAGTTGGAAAGAAAATCGGCAAAAGTAATTTTGTCGATTTTTTTTTGTTCTGATTTCAATTCAAAAAACAAGAATATTGTAATTTAGCTTTAAATAAACGAATAAAAATGTGTAACGATTTAAAGAAAAGTTTCGATAAAATAATAGACGGCAACAAAGAGTGGATGGATTTTGTTAAGAACGATACTTCGGGTCGATTTCAACAACTTTCAAAAGGTCAAAATCCTGAAATATTATGGATAGGCTGCGCTGACAGTCGCGTACCAGCTAACGAATTAACCGGAACAAAACCGGGCGAAGTCTTTGTTCATAGAAACATCGCCAACGTTTGTGTACATTCAGACATGAACATGCTTTCGGTTTTAGATTACGCCGTAAACGTTTTAAAAGTCAAGCACATTATTGTTGCCGGACATTACGGTTGCGGTGGTGTAGCAGCATCGTTAAGCAGTTCGCAATACGGTATTATAGACAACTGGTTGCAACATATTAAAGATGTTTACCGCTTAAACGCCGCAGAAATTGATGCTATTGCAGATAAAAATCAGAAAGAAGACCGTTTGGTAGAACTTAACGTACAAGAACAGGTTTCTAATTTATGCCGAACATCTATTGTACAAAACGCATGGAAAAACGGTCAGCAATTAGCAGTTCACGGTATGGTAATTAATATTGGCTCGGGCGAATTAATCAACCAAAACTGTACGTTTACAAACAACGACAACTTAAGTGATGTTTTTTCTTACAAATAAAAAATCAGGTTTTAAACCTGATTTTTGATTATAATCACATGAATTCCATGCCAATGTAGAACTTTATATATTTTGTCAATCCAACAAAGAAAGAATCTATTGAATAATTAAAAGATTCTTCACTCCACTTCGTTTCTTTCAGAATGACAAAACTACTATAATCTTTTATTTTAAATGCACCTGCATTAGCTTGGTTACATATTTTCCAATAACATCAAATTCCAGATTTACTTTGGTTCCAACTTTATAGGTTTTAAAAAGCGTATGTTCCAACGTATAAGGAATGATTGCCACACTAAAAGTATTAATTCCTGAATTTACAACGGTTAAACTTGTTCCATCAACCGTAATCGATCCTTTATCAATAGTTACATGTTTCGATTTTTCGCTGTATTCAAAACTAAAATAGGTACTTCCTCCTACTTCATCAATTTTAGTAATAACAGCTGTTTCATCAACATGACCTTGTACAATATGTCCGTCTAAACGATCGTTCAAAGGCATTCCACGTTCTAAATTCACAATATCGCCCGCGTTCCATAAGCCAATCGTAGTAACATCAATAGTTTCTTTTATGGCAGTAACCTTGTAAAAACCGTCGTTGATTTCAACCACTGTTAAACATACACCATTGTGCGCTACACTTTGATCGATCTTTAACATATCTGCAAAAGAACTTTCTATAAACAAGTGTACGTTTGTTTGATCGTGCTCTATTTTTCGTATAACTCCAAGAGTTTCAACAATACCAGTAAACATAAGTAGAATAATTTTACTAAATTTGTAACAAAATTAGCAATAATTAGCGCAACGCATGTTTAAAAAAGGTGAAAATATTATATTGGGTATTTCTGTAGGTGACATGAACGGCGTTGGTCCGGAGGTTATTTTAAAAACCTTTGAGGATCAGCGAATGATGGAATTATGCACACCGGTGGTTTTTGGAAATGCCAAGTTGTTATCGTTTATAAAAAAGATCGTTAACTGCCAAACCAACATACACGGAATAGATTCGTTAGATCAGATTCAAAAAGGAAAATTCAATGTTTTAAATCTTTGGAAAGAAGGAGTTAATTTAGATTTTGGAACTTTGAACGATGCTGTTGGGCAGTATGCGATAAAATCGTTCGTAGCTGCAACACAAGCTTTGAAAAACAATGAAATTGATGCTTTGGTTACTGCACCTATTAACAAATACAATATTCAATCGGAAGAATTTCAATTCCCAGGTCATACCGATTATTTGGATAAAGAGTTAGAAGGAAACGCACTAATGTTCATGATTAGCGAAGACCTTAAAGTAGGTTTGGTTACAGATCACGTTCCATTGCAACAAGTATCGCAAACGTTGACTCCGGAATTAATCAAACAAAAAGTTCGTACCATTAACAAATCGCTTATTCAAGATTTCAATGTAATAAAACCGCGCATTGCCTTGTTGGGATTAAACCCGCATAGTGGCGATAACGGAATTATAGGCAACGAAGAATTAAATTTTATAAACAATACGGTTAAAGAATTGTTTGATGAAGACATTATTATTTACGGACCTTATTCTGCCGATGCTTTTTTTGGTTCGGAACAATTCAGAAATTTCGATGCCGTTGTAGCATGTTATCACGATCAAGGATTAATTCCGTTTAAAACATTAAGTTTTGGTAATGGTGTTAATTATACGGCTGGGCTAGATAAAATTCGAACATCACCCGATCACGGAACCGCGTACGACATTGCAGGCAAAGGCATTGCCGATTTCACCTCATTTAAAAACGCAGTTTACGCAGCTTTAGATATTTATAAAAGTAAAAACGAGTATTTGCAGAGTACAGCGAACCCTTTAAAGGTTTCAACTATTTAACAACAAAAAAATTGTGATAACTATTTGTAATTAAATAATTTTTATATCTTTGCACGCTCAAATAGATGGTTATGGTAAGTGAAAAAGATTTTTTAATCCAGTTTACCGGATTAAAGTTAGGAGAACATCAATTTGAATATCAGATCGAAAACGATTTTTTTGATCTATTCAATTATAGTGAATTCAACAGCGCTAACATACAGGTTAACATTGCAATGCTAAAAAAAACCACCATGTTAGAACTGCAGTTTACACATAAAGGCACAGTAAATGTACCCTGCGACATAACTAATGAAGATTTTGATTTGCCTATTGAAGGTAGTTTAAATTTATTAGTGAAATTCGGCGAAGAATTTAATAATGAAAATGATGATTTTTTAATTTTGCCGCACGGAGAATTTCAGTTTAATGTAATGCAGTACATTTACGAAATGATCGCTTTATCGGTTCCATACAAAAGGATACATCCCGATATAGCAGCAGATTACGAAGAGGAAGAATCAGACGATGACTTGGATTTCTTGGACAGCGATGACTTGGAAATGATAAACGAAGACGATGCTGATGACGACGATTTAAATGATAATGAAACCGACGAAAATTCGGACAATAATAAAGATACAGACCCACGTTGGGACAAATTAAAACAACTATTAACGGATAAATAATATTGTAAGATGGCACATCCTAAAAGAAAAACCTCGAAAACCAGAAGAGATAAAAGAAGAACTCATTACAAAGCTGTAGCTCCAACAATCGGAACTTGCGCAGTAACTGGTGAGGCACACTTAATGCACAGAGCTTACTGGCATGAAGGAAAATTATATTACAGAGGACAAGTTTTAGTAGACAAAACAGAAGCTGTAGCTTAATTCTAAAAGAATAAAAAAAGCTCTCGCAATGCGAGAGTTTTTTAGTTTAGCGTAAATTCAAACAAACGGCAAAACTGCTTTTTTCAACAAAAAAAGCTGCTATTTGCTATTTTTTTTGTAATTTTCACCACTTTTTCAACTTTTTTGAACATTAAGTAGTCCCTTATGACAAAAATAACAGCAGCCATAACAGCGGTTGGTAAATACGTACCAGATTTTGTGTTGTCTAATCAAGTATTAGAAACAATGGTTGATACAAACGATGAATGGATCACCTCAAGAACAGGTATAAAAGAACGCCGAATTTTAAAAGATAAAGACAAAGGCACTTCTTTTATGGCAATTAAAGCCGCACAAGATTTAATTTCTAAAACAGGCTTAGATCCTAAAGAAATTGATTTAGTGTTAATGGCAACTACAACACCAGATATGCCCGTTGCAGCAACAGGCGTTTTTGTGGCTACACAAATTGGCGCAACCAATGCTTTTGCTTACGATTTACAAGCTGCATGTTCAAGCTTTTTATACGGCTTATCAACAGCAACTTCTTATGTAGAATCGGGCAGATACAAAAAAGTATTATTAATTGGCGCAGATAAAATGTCTTCTATTATTGATTATACCGATCGTGCTACCTGTATCATTTTTGGCGATGGTGCCGGTGCGGTACTTGTAGAAGCAAATACAGAAGGTTTAGGTTTTCAAGACGAAATTTTAAAGAGTGACGGTATTGGTCGCGAATTTTTAAAGATCGAAGCAGGTGGATCTTTACTTCCTCCTTCAGCAGAAACCGTTGCAAACAAACAGCATTACGTGCACCAAGACGGAAAAACGGTTTTTAAATACGCCGTTTCTGGTATGGCAGACGTTAGCGAACAAATTATGCAACGCAATAATTTAACGCACGACGATATTAACTGGTTAGCACCGCATCAGGCAAACAAACGTATTATTGATGCTACTGCAAACCGTATGGGCTTAAACGAAGATAAAGTTTTAGTAAACATACACAACTACGGTAACACTACATCGGCAACCCTACCTTTACTTTTAGCCGATTTTGAAGATCAGTTTAAAAAAGGCGATAACATTATCTTAGCTTCTTTTGGCGGCGGATTTACCTGGGGTGCAATTTACCTTAAATGGGCTTACACAAAAAAATAAAAATTAATAGATAACGAACATAAAAATTTTAGAATTATATGGACATCAGAGAAATTCAAAATTTAATCAAATTTGTAGCAAAATCAGGAGCTACCGAAGTAAAATTAGAAATGGATGATATTAAAATCACCATTAAAACAACTTCAGAAAACGCTACAGTAGAAAACGGAACGTACGTTCAACACATTCCGGTATCTGTACCACAAGTTCAGGCTGCTGCACCGGTTGCACAACCTACAGAAACTGCTGCTGCACCTGCTGCCGTTGCAAATGACGATGCGAAATACATCACGGTAAAATCTCCTATTATTGGAACATTCTACCGCAAACCATCACCAGACAAACCAGCTTTTGTTGAAGTAGGTGCTACTGTAAAAACAGGCGATGTTTTATGTGTGATCGAAGCAATGAAATTATTCAACGAAATTGAATCTGAAGTATCAGGAAAAATCGTTAAGGTTTTAGTAGATGATTCTTCTCCGGTAGAATTTGATCAACCATTATTTTTAGTAGATCCATCTTAATTTGATTATTTGAAGAGGTGTTGATCTGAAAAGGATTGGCGCGCTTCAAAAATTTTCAGATTTTCAAATTGTTTCATTTCAAATTAAAAAGATGTTTAAAAAAATATTAATTGCAAATCGCGGCGAAATTGCTTTACGAGTTATAAGAACTTGTAGAGAAATGGGAATTAAAACCGTTGCCGTTTATTCTACTGCCGATGCAGACAGTTTACACGTTCGCTTTGCAGACGAAGCAGTTTGTATTGGTCCGGCACCAAGTGCGCAATCGTACTTAAAAATGCAGAATATTATTGCTGCTGCCGAAATTACAAATGCCGATGCTATTCACCCGGGATACGGTTTCTTGTCTGAAAACGCTAAGTTTTCTGAATTATGCCAGAAACACGGTATTAAATTTATTGGCGCATCTCCGGATATGATCGATAAAATGGGCGATAAAGCTACTGCTAAAGAAACCATGAAAGCTGCAGGTGTACCTTGTGTACCGGGTTCAGACGGATTGTTAGAATCTTTAGACCACGCACGTAAAGTTGCAAAAGAAATCGGGTATCCGGTGATGATGAAAGCAACTGCTGGTGGTGGTGGTAAAGGTATGCGTGAAATCTTCAAAGATGACGAATTAGAAAAAGCTTGGGAAAGTGCACGTCAGGAAGCTGCTGCTTCTTTCGGAAACGACGGTATGTACATGGAAAAACTAATTGTTGATCCACGCCATATCGAAATCCAAGTTGTAGGAGATTCTTACGGAAAAGCATGCCATTTATCAGAACGTGATTGTTCGATCCAACGTCGTCACCAAAAACTGACAGAGGAAACTCCGTCACCATTTATGACAGATGAATTGCGTTTAAAAATGGGTGAAGCTGCTGTTAAGGCTGCCGAATATATTAAATACGAAGGTGCGGGAACTATTGAATTTTTAGTTGATAAAGACCGTAATTTCTATTTTATGGAAATGAACACGCGTATTCAGGTAGAACACCCAATTACAGAACAAGTAATTGATTACGATTTAATCCGCGAGCAGATATTGGTTGCTGCAGGTGTGCCAATTTCGGGTAAAAACTATTTACCGCAATTACACTCTATTGAATGCCGTATTAATGCCGAAGATCCTTTTAACGATTTTCGTCCGTCGCCAGGTAAAATTACTACCTTGCACGCACCAGGTGGTCACGGTGTTCGTTTAGACACGCACGTTTATTCGGGTTACACCATTCCGCCAAACTACGATTCAATGATTGCCAAGTTAATTACAACGGCACAAACACGCGAAGAAGCTATTAGTAAAATGAAACGCGCTTTAGACGAGTTTGTTATTGAAGGTATTAAAACTACAATTCCTTTCCACCGCCAGTTAATGGACAATCCGGATTATGTTGCCGGAAACTACACAACAGCGTTTATGGAAACATTTAAAATACAAAAACCTGTAGAGGAATAATTGAAAAAGTCGAGCTTTTAGCTCGACTTTTTTATTAATATTACAGAATATCAAATCATTAAAAAATTCTATGGCAGATATTTAAAACAATTAAAAGAACTAATGGACGAATTTGAAGATTAACAAAAAAAGGCTGTCTAAAAAGGTCTTTGGTATAATCCTCGACATGTTTTTTGTCGGGGATTTTTTTTATTGTCCTCAAATTTTGTTAACTTGAGGTTCCACCAATAAAGCTATGAAAGTACAGTTTAAATCCT
>NZ_FOVI01000013.1 GCF_900115115.1 Paenimyroides ummariense | reverse complement strand
GACCTTTTGCAACCAGTTCTCCAAACTATATTCTTTAAGTCCAAGAGCTTTGCGAAACAAAAGCCGCCAAACATACTTATCAGAAAATAAAATTGATACGCCAATAAAGGAATAAAAAAGCTAAATAATACCTATCTACTAACTAATTATACTTTTTGAATAACTTTTAATTATTTGAATTTCAGAATTTTACAATACATAAAAATAACATATTTATCATGCGTAAAATTCTACCATTCATAAAACAGGCAGTCATTTACTTTTTCATCATACTGTTCGTGTATGCCGCAGTAAGTAAAATAACTGACTTTGAAAACTTTCAGGTTCAGGTAGCACAGTCTCCCCTGCTGAGTGCTTTTGCAACTACCATTGCTTACGCAACCGTGATCGGTGAACTGATTATTGCCTTATTGTTATGCATACCAAAAACACAAAGATTGGGATTATATCTCTTTCTGGGAATGATGACGGCCTTCACCGTATATATTTACCTGATATTGAACTACAGCCCGTTTGTCCCATGTTCCTGTGGCGGTATCCTTGAAAAGATGGGATGGACGGAACACCTGTGGTTCAATGCTATCACTTCAATGGTTGCCGCTGCTATTTTATTGTACAGAAACACAAACAAGACTTCCATATTATTAAGCATTGGAACTATAATAATAAGTTCGGCAATTATTGTATTACTATTTATCACATCCGAACACATCATGAAAAGGGAAAATCCTTTTATAAGAAGATTTTTACCTCATCATATTGATAAAGCAGAGTATATAGATCTAGGTTTTAATTCCTACTACATAGCAGGACTTACCCATGATACAATATATCTGGGTAATTATACTACTCCTCTCAATATAACAGCAATACCAATGGATATGAGAGCTAGAATCAGTCATCAAATAGTACTCGACGAAAAAGACAGATCTTTCCGCAGCCTCACAGTTAAAGTAAATGATGAGTTCTTTTTTGTCAGCGACGGTGCAACTCCAATCATCTATAGAGGAGAAACAAAAAGCTGGAAAGCATTAAAGTTTATGGAAACAAAAATTTTCTTTTCAAAACTTCAACCAATAGATAACAATTCCTTTTTATTCAGAAGTGAAAAAGCAGATAGTGGAGAGAATGTGTTAGGAAAGATAACAGTCAGTAATTCAACAACATTTGAACTTTATGACAAAGTCTTAAAAAAACAGATTGACGGAATATTCGACACTGATGGACATCTTATAACTGACTCTAAAACAAAGCAGGCAATCTACACTTATTACTATAGAAACCAATATCTAGTTTATGAAAACAAATACAATTATTTTAAGTCTGGTAAAACAATTGATACAACTACCCTTGCAAAAATTGAAGTAAAAACCTTAGCAAACGGTGAGCGAAAAATGGGCGCACCACCTCAAAAAGTCAATTCCAGAACATATGCTTATGATAAACTGTTATACGTAAAATCTGATTTGATGGGTAAAAACGAACCTAGAAGCATGTGGAATGAGGCAAGCATCATTGATGTGTATAATTATAGCAAAAACCAATATATGTATAGCTTTTATACTTACGACTATAAAAAAAACAAAGTGAAGGAATTTGCTATAAATGAAGAATATTTCTTCGGAATCATTGGAAATTCCTTAGTAAGGTATAAGCTAAACAGATAAAAAATTAAAATGAGGTAAGGGAGCTGATAAATTCGGTTTCATGCAGGGGCAAATTGTTTCCGTACAGTGTCCCTTCCTCAATAATAAATCTATTGGCCAATAGCAGGGATCAACGGTTGAAAACCTGTAGAAAAGAGTAAACCGAAAAACTATTAAATTTAATTATTATGAAAACAAATTTCAAAAGAGCCATAATGCCATTTGCAGTAGTGGTATTAGGCGCAGCAGCAGCATTTGCAACAAATGCTGCAAAACAAAATCAAAAAGCTGATGAAGCTGCAATGTTTGGATATCATTACGTAGCATCTAATCCTGTTGGTAATAGATGTGTAGCGGAATGGGTTCCTTGTAATACTGAAGGAGGCCCTGTATGTACTATCGCAGGAAAGACGTACTACCGTATTCCTACCGTAAACGGTTTGCAATGTACCTCCCAACTTTTCTTGGATTAATTAGTCAGTGGCTGCTTGAAAAGGCAGCCTTTTTTATTTAGGAATCATTTTTAGCCATTTACATTAATAATGTATTATTATAAATTAACTATATTTAATCTCAAATACTCGTCACTTTAATATTATAAGACAGTATTATACAAATAAAAAAGGAAATTTTAGAAAATTAAAAGTTGATGAGTAGAGCAATGGATGAAGCAATGAGGCTTCAGGAACTTGGTTTGTGTACCGTTCCAGAAACTAATGTTTGTAGAAACCACATAAACGAACCGGCAATAAAAAACTTTATCCGAAGAACTTCCACTAGCGGATATTGTGATTATTGTGAAAAATCAACATCTGTTGTATCGTTAGAGGATTTAATGGAGTTTATAATGGAGGCTGTACTGCGTTCGTATACTGATCCGGCTAATTTTATGAGATACGAAACGAGTGAAGGTGGGTATTTAGGAAACGTATACAATGCAGAGGAAATTTTACAAGAACATTTTGATCTAGATATTGAAGATTTAAAACTATCCAATGATGTTTTTCAATCACTTGATTTAACGAAGCCTTGGTCGGACGAAATGCAGTTTTACGACAGTCCTTCGGATATTTTATTATACAATTGGAAATACTTTAAGGAAATAGTAAAACATAGATCTAGATACTTTTTCGGACTGGTAAAAGATTTAAATTCAGATAACTACCCTATTCAATCTGACGAAATGCTTGCTGAAATCGGTAGTAGTATTAAAAAATTCAAACTTATTAAGAAACTTAATGTCGGCACAAAATTTTATCGGTGCCGACAACATAGCAGAGGAGATAGTTCTGTATCAAATCCAAAGGGAATGACCTCTCCGCCACAACAATTTGCCATACAACCAAACAGGATGAGTCCATCCGGGATCTCTATGTTTTATGGAGCTTTCGATATAGAAACAGCTTTAAGAGAAACTCTTGATGTGGGTAATAAGGAGATCCAATACTTTACAACAGTTGCTTTTAGTACTATTAGAGAACTGAACGTTGTTGATTTATCCATGATGCCATTACCTCCCAGTCCTTTCGATGCCAAAAAGCATCAAGATCGCTTTAGGCTAATTTTCATAAAGAATTTTATAAAAGATCTGACTGCACCTATAAATAGAGATGGGAGGATACACATAGATTATGTACCAACGCAAATCATTACAGAATATTTAAGATTTCCTTTTTCAGATAAGCTTTCAAAACATAATAGAATTGACGGAATAATATATCCGTCTTCACGTAATGGTAAGAAAGCATGTGTACTTTTTTTTGATAATGAAGAGAGCTTAAAAGTTCTTAACATGGATAATGGATCTTTAAACACAACGAAAATTAATAAGAAAAAGCATAAATACTAGATCAAAAAGATTTAGTATTTAAATTAATTAGTAAATAAATTATATAGATGCAAAAAATTGTAAGCTTTGAAATATTAGAAACTCTTTGGGAAATGTTAAATAAATCCGTAAGAGATACCAGCCCAGATAAAAGTAAAACATTGCTGAATGAAGTCTTAATCAAAGGTTGGGCTAGTCTAGCAGATATAGAAGATATTTTAGACACATTGGATTCCAGAATATACAATCACACTTTAAAAATAGAAAAAATTTGTGAGATTTTTGACATTGCTATTGAAACAGCGTACTATAAGCCATCAAGGCTATCTATTGAAGTATTAGGTAACGAATCACTTAGGATTGAATCGCTAGCACATTTACTTATAATTTTAGAACAAATTGGGTTCAATACGCGCCCAGAAGATCTGGTGAACCTTCTATTACCCAAACTTACCGAAAAAAATACTATTTTTTTATCTGCCAGCGAGTTGCAAGTGTTTTGGTTTACAAAATACAGACATAGGAATTCACCGTTAGAGTTTTGCACAGACGAAGAATGGTGGAGACAAGATAGTAAAACAAAAAGTATTAAAACTTCTTCAAGCTATAAAGTATCTGCTACCTTTAATGATAGTGGTTGTATAATACATCTAGAAATCAGACCTCCAAAATTCAGAAAAAGACCTAGGACATTTTCAACCCGATGCAAAGAATGCGGCTATGAATGGGTAAAGGGAGATCCTGAGTCGAGTATGTATCATCGACGCGAGCATAAAAAGAGAATGTCCTACTTGGATCCCAAACCAAACATGAGGATGACAAAAATTATGCATAATCCAGACTTTGAGCTTGTAACTACTAACAGTTTAAAGTGGAAACACAAAGAAATGTATGAAAGAGCTCGAATTTTTAAAAGAATGTTCCATTATGATTTTGTGCAATGGCATAGTCAGGCAGGAGATAGTGATCCTAATGTACAAGGTTATCTATTTACCAACGAAATTGGAGCAATTACCGGAGCATGTTCATTCCGCTATCGCAAATATGGTCATAACATTGTTTGGATACTTGATTGGGTCTGGGTAAGTCCTAAACACAGAAGAACTGGTGAACTTTCTAAACGTTGGGAACATTTCAAAACAAAATTTGGAAAATTTGAAGTGCAGCATCCTATCTCCGAGGATATGCAATCATTTTTAAACAAAAACCCCATCTGATTACCAAATAAAATAACAATTATCTTATATAAAAAACGACTGCCTTAAATAACAGTCGTTTTTTAATTAAAATCAGTTTAACCATACAGGTTCAGTCCTTCTTTTGAGATAAAAGTCAAACCACTCTTTTGTTCTACGACTTACATCAATTTGATTTTTAGGATCTGATATACTGTGATCTTCGTTATTGTAAAGCAAAAGTTGTACCTCCTTACCCAACCGTTTCATCGCGGTGAACATATACAGGCTTTGCTGCCAGTTTATCACGTAGTCCTTTGTTCCTGTTATGAGAAGCAAAGGTGTGGATATATTTTTTGCATGATATACGGGTGAATTTCTAATATAGAGTTCCTGATCATCAAAGAAGCTTTTTCCAAAGCGCCACTGATGTGTTTCAAATCGAAATACATCCGGTATGAATAGATCAAAACTATAGGTAAGGTACATACTTACAGCATCAGCAACTCCTGCACTAGATATTGCTGCCTTAAACCTAGGGGTCTGTGTAATAACATAATTTGTCTCGTAGCCACCATAAGAGTGCCCGTAAATACCCATACGCTCCGTATCCAGCGGAAAAACTTTTGCAAGAAAGTCAATAGTTTCATTGATACATTTCAAGGCTGATTGACCTGTTTCACCTATTTCGTAATAAATATCCGGTTCAATTACAAAATAATCGTCAGCGGTGTACTCTCTAAAATTAATATTTGTTACACTCAAATCGGTCGGCGGAACATAAATGTTCTGCGCTTTGAACTTCTGTTCGTATATACTGACAACCACAGGATACTTTGTTGAATCTTTTTCGTTGTAATTTTTAGGAAACCTTACTATACCCCCACGGATATTTCCGTTTTCGTTATACCAATAGAAATGTTCTGATTTGACATCAGTGACATCCGTATCCCAAGTATTGCTTTTATGCAATAAAATTTCTTCTTTTGACTTTAAATTATAGATGTATACAGACGGCGCAACATTAACTTTCTCTTTGACATAGATCAGATAATCCTTAAATCTTTTAATTTGTGAATAATGTGCCTTGTCCCAAACCAAGGGCGTAATAGTGCCATCTTCTTTCAGTAGGTCTATTCCTTCAAATTCATGAAGACCTGCATTCCAAGTTATAATCAGATCATTATTCGGTTTGGTAACAAGTTCGAAAGGAGTTATAACTGAGTGATTAAGATCATAATTGCAATTACAAAGACGATAGTTTTTCTCTTGCTTTTTACTGTTTGTTTTACGGATTATCTTTTTTGATTTCCAGTCGTAGTACCATATATCCTTCTGATCATTCAAGTAAAAGCCTCTACCTTTCCATTCTAAAGGTCCATTTAAAGATTCCGTTCCTGTAATGTTATAATATTCATGCTCGTCACTGTAAAATTTACCGTCAGAGTTTACACTAATACTTTCTCCTTTTCCAGAGTTTAAATCAAAATAATTCCAATGATTATCTTTATAATAAACCAGATTCGGAAAAGTCTTATATTTAAGCAGATTTGAAAGGACGGAACTAAACTTACTGAGATAGCTAAAACTGTTCTTATCGAAATCGTACTTATATAAATTAATCGGAGGGTTTAGTAAGGATGTATCGTCATTTTCAAAGATTTCATATCGATAGATATTTCCAATATGATCAATGTGGTATCCCATTATTTTTCCCTTCTCCATAAGTGAAGTAAGTAGTCCCGTTTTAATATCTATAATCGCCAATTGGTTTCGGTGCTCTTTGTAAAAGTTTACCGCTGCGGGAAAACCATTTATGTTACCATTCCATATCTCTACATCCGCTCCACCAGGTTGGACCTTTTCCACTGATTTTACACCAATTACCATCTTATCGTTGGGCAGAACCATTACTGAAGTAAAATAGGTATCAATCTCTAAGCTTTCACGTTCATTATTAACCGGGTACTGACCTACCTTATTAAGTTTTGTAGAGATTTCATACAAATGTACATTATCATCATCTAATGCAAAGAGATATACCTTTTGACCTTTTGTATCCCATTTAGCATTCCTTAAACTTAAATCTGTAAGCGCACCGGCATCATACTTCACTGTTTTTTCTTTTTTCAAGTCCATTAAAAACAGTTCAGCTTCGTCGTTAGAAAAAACTAATTTATTGAACTCTCTATCAACATTGTAAAAGTCTACATCTAAAAATTTTTCTGAAGTACCTGATTTTACATTCAAAATTGTCAACATTTTATCAGCTTTGGTGTGGTATATTATTTTATTTACAGCTTCTAAAACTTCTATTGCCTCAACATCAGCAACAGTATCCGTTTTCTTAGAAATTAAATCGACAACGTACATTTGTTTTTTTACATAACTGTAAAAAACAGCTTTATAATCTGTAACGAGCATGCGGTTATCCACATTTTTCAAAACGATTTTTTCACCAGTATCTATTAGATGTATGATACAAGTACTGTTGTTTTCAGTATCACTAAAGTAAACAGCTATCTTCCCCGATTCTGTGATATACGCAGGTCTTAATGTTTCCGGTTTATTATCAACATTCTGCCCAAACGAAGGGCAGAATGTCATAACAAACAAACAAATTAAATAATATATTGAGATTTTCATAGATCTTTTTTTAATAACCTGTGTTCTGTGGCAGCAGGTTTGGGTTTAACAATAATTCGTTTTCAGGCAACGGCAATACGCTTAAATGTGGTTTCCAATTGGGTTTAACAGCCTGTAAATCCATCAAGCGGTCTGTACGTTTTAAATCATAAAAACGGTGACCAAATTCGCAGAATAACTCTACGCGTCTTTCCTGAAGAATGGTATTCACTGCCTGATCTACAGACTGAACATCCACATCGTCCAATCCTGCACGGCTCCTTATCTGGTTCAAATAGCCGTTGCACGCGTCCCAATCCTGCAAACGTGCTGCTGCTTCAGCGGCTATTAAGTACATTTCTTCAATCCGCAGAACTACCGAATATTCCGCCACAGGAGTGCTGAAGCCCATTTTAGTGTATTTAAAATTATGTGCATTCTGACCTTCTAAGCCAATAAACTTTATCCAATTTGTTTTACGCAGATCCCCAGTTTCAAATATTCCTAAAAGCGAAGTGCTTAATTTGATGTTGGGCGCAGGCACTGCAAAAAAGGTATACGTAAGTGCCTCATAGGTATTCATTCCGTTAATGGTAGGCTTCAATTGCCAAATAGCGCTTTTACTTTCTTTCAAGAAAAGTCCGTTTACAGGAGAAAGTGTATATTCCGTATTGTTTATAAGCACCTCCGCATACTGCCGTGCCATCGGCCAGTTTTCCATGTAAAGGTACATGCGTGCCATAAAACCATGTACTACCGATTTGCTGATTCGTATTCGTTCTGCTGTTGGGTAAGAAGACAGCAATATTTCTTCCGCATCCTTTAAATCTGCAAGGGCACGTTCCATTACCGCATTGACAGACAGCTTACCTATCTTCTGGTTTACCTTGTAATCAACTGAAGTAACATAGGGCACTTCTCCAAAAGTCTGAGCCAGATAAAAATGCAATATCCCTCTAATCGCCAATGCCTCGCCTTGTAATTGTATTTGGACAGCTTCTGTAATTCCTGTAGAATTCTTCAACCCTTCCAAAATATTGTTTACCGTATAAATCTGTGCATACGTCTGGTTCCACAATGCGCTCACGCTTGAATTATTAGCAAGTACGGCACCGTTGTAAAAATTCATGTAGTCGGGAAAAGCAGGCGAAGTTACTTCCAGTTCATCGGTGTAACACCCCAATAATACAGGTGCCGCACCTGCATTTCCAGATAAAAAGCCGTTCTCCGTCAGTAAAACATACGCATGGTGCAGCGCCGCTTCGGCAGTACGGTCGTCGTTAAAGGTTTTCGTTTGGTCAACCATGTCTTTTGGTACCTCTACTTCCAGAAAGTCGTTGCAGCCTGTAGCAAGCAGCAAAATCCAGAATGATACCGTATATATCATTATTTTTTTCATGATCCAATAATTAAAAGTTAACTGTAGCACCAAAGGATATGGTTCTGAGTGCCGGAAGAAACCCAAGAGCGGTTTCCGGATCGCTGCCCCAGAACTTTGTAAAAGTTACCAGGTTCTGTCCCTGTAAAAATGTGGTAAAGGAAATACCAGCCAATTGCGGAATCTTCCACGCGTATTGCAGCTGTAAAGATTTCAAGCGAATATATGATCCGTCTGTAACTACCTGATCGCTGTTGGCAAAATTCTGATATGCACGATACGCTTCGTTATTTGATACTAATGAAGGCTGCTGGTACAAAGATATCCCATTACCTGAACCAAAATAACTGCCTGCACGCACATTCTTGTTTTCCATTTCTCCTAACAAATTACTTCGGTAATCAGGCGAAAAAGCCTTCTGTTTTACAAACTGCCACAAGAAGTCTAAACTCCAGTTTTTATATTGCAGCGTATTTTGGATACCGCCATACAACCGTACACCAACATCCACTGCTACGCTACGGTCGTTCAAATCAATTTTACCATCGTTGTTGGTATCTTCAAATTCAAAGAGACCAGTTTCCGGGTTAATCCCCTTGTAACGGTACATTTTACGGATGGTAACCGGTTTACCAATTTCATACTGGTTAGCATAGGTTGATTCCTCAAGGTTTGGAAAAGCAATCAGTTCATTTCTTGGTATGGTAAGATTAAAGCTGGTGTTCCAAGACCACTTTTCTTTTTGCAGGTTCATGCTGCGAAAGGTAAATTCCCAGCCCCTGTTTTCTACCGTTGCTCCCAAGTTTGCCTGTACACTCGGAAAACCAGTCGTTCCCGGCAACGGGATACCCACCAGCTGATTAGATGATCGGTTGCGGTACCAAGCAGCCGAAGCCGCCAGCTTACCGTTAAAAAACTCCAATTCCAGTGCTGCTTCCAGTTTCTTATTGGTTTCCCAACTGAAATCGGGATTGTACAATCGCAAAGGTTCCAAAGTTACCATACCATCATATGTGTATAAGCCCAACCCTAATGTATTTAAATACTGATAGTCTCCAATTAAATCGTTACCCGCAATACCGTAGCTAGCACGCAGTTTTCCAAAACTTAACCATGAGTTTTCTTCCAGTGCCTTTTCACGACTGAAGAGCCAAGCAGCACCCAAGGCACCAAAGTTGCCCCACTTTTTGTTGGAACCAAATCTGCTGGAACCATCCCTACGCGCAGTAGCGTTCACAATATATTTTTCTTTATGCGTATAATTCAGGCGGGCAAATAAAGCATGGTATCTGTAAAGTGTCTGTGCATCTTTAGTAACTCGCTGTGTCGCTGCGCTCTGAATGTTCATGATGAAATCGTTAGATAGGAAATTGCTTCCGCTTAATCCCAAAACGTCCTGTGAGCGTTCTTCAAAGGTACTACCCAACAGCACTTCCAAATTGCCCCTATCTCCACTGTAAGAATAATTTATCTTGGGTTCTACAATCCAGCTCTCCTTGTTAAGATTCACCATATTTACAGAAGAATTAGCACTGGTGTACTGCAAGGACGGGTTCATGATGGTAGAAGGCATTGTACGTATTTCCTTACCCTGTGTTCTGGTAGAACCACCAAGCAGACTGAACCTAACATTCTTTGCAACTTCGTAGGACAGGTTTAATTGAGCGATTAAATCGGATGTTTCTGAAAGGTATTTAGAGTTTAATTTTGCCAACGGGTTTTCAAAGGTGTTGTTTTCCCAATTGATGTTTCCTGCCTCATCGTATAAGGCTGGTGCATTTGGAGGTAGAAAAATTGCTGTTGTGAGATCTGTTGCCATCAACTTATTGTTCTGGTCATTCTTCTGTACACTTCCCTGAAAATTGAACCTGCGGTCTTTAGAATGATGATTTACATTCAGCATAAAGTTGGTACGTTTGTAACCGAAATCTCCAGGATATACGGTACCATCTTTTCTGTGGGTGGCACTAAATAAATAGCTGGTTTGCCCAGATCCTCCACCAACCGAAAACTGCGTATTTTGAGATACCGCCTTTCCGCCAATGAACTCCCGCTGCCAATCAGTATATCGGTTTTGATCCCACGTACCGTTTACATCGTACGCATTTTCGGGATATTCGTTAATACCACCATTTACAAAGGCATCTCTACGCATTTGCAGATACTGTTGCGTGTTCATTAAATCCATGTATTTAGAAACCGTACTTACCGCAGTATTTGACTGCAATGAAAAAGTAGTACGGTCGGAACTACCTTTCTTGGTAGTAATCAGCACTACCCCGTTAGAACCACGCGAACCATAAATAGCGGTAGCATCGGCATCTTTTAAGACTTCGATACTTTCAATATCATTAGGGTTCATGCTGTTCAAAGGACTTACATTACCCAAAGGCATAATACCCGAAGAAAGCTCCTGATCTGCATTTGACTGTGACGCATAAGGTACACCGTCAACGATATACAGGGGCGCATTACCCTCGGTGCGTAAACTGTTGCGCCCCCTGATCTGTATATCGAAGCCGCCGCCGGGGGTACCGCTGCTCTGCGTAATGTTCACCCCTGCCATACGTCCCTGCATTGCGGCCAGCGGGTTGGCAACTGGTTGTTGACCAATTTCTTTCGAGGTTATCTTTGAAATGCTTCCGGTTCGTTCTTTATCCTTAACGCTGTAATAACCGGCATTAATTACAAGTTCTTCCAAAGTATCATCATCTGGAACCAAGGTAACGTTAAGCACCTTGTTCGTAACACGAATAGTCTGCGTTTTGAAACCTATGTATTCAAAGATCAAAAACGAATCAGAAGAAACTTCCAAAGAATAAAATCCCAGTAAATCGGTCTGGGTACCATTATCTGTATCTTTCTGCCACACGGTTACGCCTTCCATTGGTGAACCGTCGGCACTTTTGACCACGCCGCTTAAAACCATTGTTTCCTGCGCGTGTAGTTTGTTGCTGCTAAAAAAAAGTAATAATAGCAACACCCACATTAGGGGTACAGCAAGTGCTGCAAAAGTAAATTTTTTCATACTTTTGTACTGTTAGTTAATTATTCCGTTTTAATTACTACATCCATCTCCCTGATACTGTTGCCAAACGATCGTCAGGGGGATTTTTTAATAATTAACCAATCATTTTCTTTTCACTCAAAAAGAATAATTAAAAGCACAGACACATAACCCCTTCCGGTTTTTAACTACTATATAAACTAACCTAACTATATTAATATTTATCTATTATGGTTGGAAGTTGTTATGTGCTTTGCCCTACCTACATGCTAACTTTTTGTGTATTATGATTGGTTCTTTAGCTTTGAGGATTTTTATTTTTAAAAAAATCGGCGAATCGCGTTATAATCAATTTCATGATAAGTAAGCTCACGTCAAGATTTAATTTTATCACTATAACATACCAATACGCAAAACGAGGTATGAATTTTTAATTTAAAGGTTAAATGATCACAAATGATAATTTTAATAAATATTAGTGCCTGTACACAGCACCATAACCGGCAAATGGTTGAGTAAAAAGCATATAAAAAGGCATGAAACCCAACAATATCCGAACAGAGGTACTGCCATACCAGGAAACGGATAAGTTAAGTCCATGCCTAGGTCATGAACTAATCTACTTATCACCTCGCTTCCTTTGAAAATTGGCAGTTTTCTGTTCGAGATTCTAAGCAATAGCTTAATATTTTTTTATATAAAGTATTGCGAATTTACAAAATATTGTATCTTCTTCCACAAATATACATACAATAATTAGTACATCCAAATATGGATGTGAATTTATATTATATATTTACTTTCTTGCCATTAAAAATGTCAATTAAAAAAGAAGTTGTTATAATAATTTCAGAATTAGAACTTTACTTAATAGATAAAGTAAGAGAGCTAAGAGGTAGAGCCACACCGTACGTTTCACAGGTTGAACTATCATTGAGAATGGAATATGCTGAAGGTTATGTTGGTAAAGTTGAAAACTTCAGTTCAAACAGTAAATATAATGTTAGAAACTTAAATTTAATTGCCAATGCTTTAAAATTAAAATCTTACAGTGACTTATTGCCAGTCGAAGTTTTAAAAAATGACTTAATTGAAGTTAGATTGGAATTAACAAGAAATAATGATAAAGTTGAATTCGACGAGAATGATATTGTTATAAAAAACTATAAAATAAAAGGAAAAAGAATTCTAACGAGTGATGAAATAAAAGAATATAATAACAGAAGAAGATCGAAAAAATAAATTCTTGAATTTACTACTAGTATTAAAAAACCAAGCATATTCTATGCTTGGTTTTTTTTTAAAATATTTTTTATACATCAGCTATAAGCACTAATATAAAAAATTAAGAAGAATCTTAGGTACAAGAACGTTATTCTGTGCTTTATCGATTACGTTTCCACTGGTAAAGGGGCTCTTAGTATATTTTCAGTACGGCTTTTCTATTTACAAGTTTAACCAAGTCGCACCATCAAAAATTCTAACTTTATTAAAAATACAGGAAGGTCTTTGAAAGAATCGATATTTTTGAGCTATTCTTTCACTTGTTATTTTATCATAAGATTCTTCTATTGAATTGTACCGTATTTTGGAGTTACTTATATTTAATTTTTTTTCAGGTTGATCAGCCTTATTCTTAATACCGTAATATTTAGTACAGATCACTTCACCCTTTGAAAACTTTCTATTCAAAAGATTATAATATAATGGTTTTTTGATGTAAAATTCGAAATACCAAACATTATATTGATTTATGTAAAATTCCACTTGAACTGTTGTATTAATTGCACAATACTTTATATCTTTTAAAAATGCTAGCTTAGTATTATCTTCAAAAAGACACTTTATTTTATTGTCAATTTCCTTTAAATCCCTCTTGTAAGTATGGATGGAGGTGTTATAATGAGATAAAGGATGCAAAAGTATAAACAAATAAGAGTTTAGCTCTTCAAATTCAATTATATCTAAATCCAAGTTTTCAAGAAAATCACGACAAAGAGAAAATATTTTAGACAATTTGTACGAATCAATAAGTTCAAAATTGCAATCTCTGAAAATCTCTAGTGGAAAAATTTCAGTTAATTTATTTTCTAAATATTTTCGAAAGTAATTGGCAGATGCTGGATAATCAGGTCTCTCATTGTTATATAAGTGAAACCTCGCTTTAGATAAATCATTTTTATTTGATATTACAACAGGTATGTCGATAATATTTAAATCATCTACCTGAAAATCTCCAACGTATATTTCAATGGCTTTCCATTGACTATCTTTTTTTCCTTTAGATAAAATATGATTACATACTTCAAAAAAATTCTTATCATATGTTGATATGAAAATTTGATAATCATTAAAATCTTTGCTTAAGATATTTATTATAGGAATTCTGTTGGAAGTATCTAAACCAATAAAAATATCATCTAAATAAATTAACTTATACGCTATTTGCGTTGGAAACAATTTTAAAGATGCTAAATAGAGGCAAACTGCAAAAGAAGAAAGTCTTGCTTCATTTAAGTAATCTTTATATTCATTACCTAATTCCTGACCATTTTTTAAAACTTTCAGTCTCAAATCAGTTTCAAGAAACCAACTTGATTTATAAGTATTTGGATAATTGAATACTATTGGCTTTAGAGTATAATCAACGGAGATATCCTTTAGATTAAAAAAATCTTTTAAATATCTATTTACTAAAACAAAAATAGAATTTAAAACAACTCTTAGATTTCCATCAAACTCAGCTATTTTACTTTTACCTAATTTATGACATCGGCTGTTCCTTGTTCGTGCATCAGTAATAAGATTCTTTATAAGGAATCTATGTTGATCTCCTATACTTGAAGACACACCTATCTGGACAGGAATAAAGTCTTTTAATAAATTTCCTATTATTAAATCAAACAAGTTCGGATTTGGCTCTGACTTAAGATAAATCTTTAATAAATCTGTATAATCAAGAAACCCATTAAGCAACGAAGATTCCTTTATAAACGAAACGTTATTATTGGAACCAATATTAGAGAACTTGTACACATCGGAATTTAAAATTTGTCTACTTTGAGTATCAAGATTGGAAAAAGTTAATTCTATTTTTCCATCATTTGCTTTATTAAATAAGTTTTTTTCAAATTTTTCTGTTTTAATAGAATTTTTAAAAAAATAATGAAATGATTTAAATAAAGATGATTTTCCAGATCCATTCTCTCCATATATCAATAAATTTTCTCCTTTAGAAAGTTCTATAAAATATTGATTATGGTATGCTCGACAGTTTTCTATTTGTATTTTAGTTATTCTTTTCATCATTAGTCAAAAGGTAATTCATTCTAAGAATAAAACTAGAAATTTGAGAATCATTACTGGAAATCTTTATATATATATCCTCTGAGCTTCGATTATTTTCAAACTCCCTATTTAATATATCTAAAATATTTAATATGTTAATACTTTCAATTTCGTAAGTCTCACTTAACAAAAAGAACTTAACAATATTATTTATGACATTGATGAAATAGGTCTTTATACTTGAATTACTTTCATTTATAATTAATTTATAAAAGTTTTTGAAAAATATCTGATAATCAGCACTTAAAATAGGTAATTCAATTTCTGAAAGTTGTGTCTTATTCAGTTTCTTGTTTGTGAAGTCATTAAGATTAAAAAGCGCCTTCGATGATAAAAACAAATACAAATATTCGTAAGAAAAACCACCTCTTTTAAAACTTAAAATAAAAAAATCTTCATTAATATAACGATTTTCTTTATCCCAGAATAAATCATAATTTTCTAGAGATTTTAAGTGATTTAAAGCAATTTTTTCCACTTCAAATATTTTTTTCAATCCTTTTAGATCTTCATCTTCTCCTAATATTTTACTTTTTTCAATCTTAATAATATTTTCAAAACTTTTACAATCTTTTAAAAATTCTGTACCTTTTTCTGTTTTTAAAATAGGAAATATTAAGTCTTTATCAATACCCTTATTAATGTTAAGTATACTCTCTAATTTTATCTTCCGAATAAAGCCCTCAGTTGTTCGAACACTGTGTTTTAATTTAAATTCTTTTACAGAGGCATTAAATTCTTCGGTGCTTTTAACATTATTCATTTGATTAAACAGGCTTCTAATATCCGTAACTATGTTTATTCCATTAGAAATCACATTAGTTATATTAATTTCATTGACGAAATACCATAAAGCGTAAAGGGATTGTTGAGTTCTTCTTCCATTATCTACACATAACAAATAATCTAAACTCAGCGCTAAATTCTTTTGTCCTACATGAGTTATTAATAACTTTAATTTTTTAATAAAAACTGCTTCAAAGATATTAGACATATATACCAATCTCTTGGGCTCATGCTCTAATACTCTTGTTAAATCAGGCTTTGACCTTAATCTAAAATTAATTTTATTCCCAACCTTATAGTAATCTAGTGCCTCATATGATTTAGAAGCATCATTTGAATTCGTAAATTGATACTGCAGATAAATCAGAGCAGTAAGGATGTTTTCGTTTTCCATCCGAGTAGTAGTTTTTCTGAAATAAAACCAATCCTTATTATTGTTATACACATCTTTGATAGTATCAATTAGGTCCCTTGAAATGTACGAATTCCACATTTCAAATGAATCAATTTTAATTGGATATGGTTTATAATTCAATCTAATAAATAAGTCAACTGGATCAAATTTCTCATTATATTTAGAATCAATTTCAACAACCCATAGATCATAATTTTTAATCTTTTCTTGATATTCTTCGGATAAATCGTCAAACTTACTTGAATTTAGACCTGAAAGTATACCATTTTTCAAATTTAACGAGTAATAGTCTTTTTTTGTTGATTCAAACTCGTTCTCAGTATTGATAAAATCTTCACCTAAAAAGCCTAAAATTGTCAGAAGACGTTGTTGACCATCAATTACTTCAGATACACCGTCATTTTTGTAAACAAATATTGGAGGTATTTTTATACCTAATAATATACTTTCAATAATAGATGAAGCTTTTTTCTTGTCAATGACCTCATTTCTTTGGTATTGTGGTCTAATTATAAATTTCTGCCTTTTCATGGACCTGATAATATCATCAATGGATATTGAGGAAGGTTCAGGCTTATTTATTCTTAAATCTTCAAAGCTTATTACTTCTGTATTATCTTGAGTAATATTTATACTATTTAATTGATCATTGAAATCAATAGAGTCTTTTAAATAAACATTGAAATTAATTCCATACAACATATGGAAAATCTTGGAGATATTCTCATAGCGATTTTTTATATGTATAGCGAATGAACTTCTGTCCATCTTATAACTATCTATATTTCTATCAATATAATTTGAAATCTTAACTATATCATTTTTAGGAATATTTAAGTGGTTATTTTCTTTGTAAAAAATAGACAATGCCCAAAAAACACATTCAGAAATCAATCTATTATATTCTTCTTGATTTTTAATGTTTTTATAAATATTTTCAAGTATATTAATTTTTGTAATAAAAACATTTCGTAAATCTTCTAAATCTATATTTTCAATATTGTCGTATAGATATTCGTAGAACTGATTTATAACATTACTTTTTTTTACAGAGTAATACTTAATAGGAATATAATCTATTACTAATAATTCTCTGATCTTTTTCAATAAGACCTCTTCGTTAAACTTTTCAAAATGAAATAAATAACGTAAAACTTCAAAAATTCTTTTATCGCTGATAATTTCATTTTTCAAGTATTGATTTAAGTCATCATAAAGAAACTCTGCTTTGTCTATTTCATTTGTTTTTAATGGAGTAATTCCCGAATTGTATCTTTTAAAAATCTCTTTTTTTACACTATCCTCAATAACCTCCGTTATACCATCCTTAGTATTAAAGCTAAATTCAATGACTCTAAGTTTAGTTTCCCATATTAAATCTGTATATTTTTTATCAAGAGATTCAAAACTCTTCCCTATAAAATCTTTGTTGGAAAGTTTTTTCAAACCACTTCTTTTTAGCTTAAAATCATTGTTGATAAATCTAAGAATTGTTTGATACCTTTGCCTCCCGTCAATAATTTCTACTTTTGATATATTTCTAAAATAAATTAAAGGCGGAATTTCTGTTCCTAACAAAATACTTTCAATAAAGTAAGTGGCTTTTTCATCATCCCATACGTAGTTTCTTTGATAGAAAGGTTTATAATTAGTGTTTTTTAATTTATCTTTATTGTTGAACAGCGAATCTATTGAAACCGTTTTAGAATCAATTTTTAATTTATTTTCAAAAACATCCTTAATACTAGTCATAACGTGGTCTTAATATTGATAGTGAGTGTAGTGCTCAACGATTTATTTTAATTTTTAAAATTTGGTAAATCTCAATTTCTAAAAGTCGTAAATATAGTAAATTAATGAATTAATTATTTGTAAATCTACTTTATCAATATTAGTTGTTATATAGTTGAGTTTTTTTTAAATTTAATATTAGTAAACTCTTTTAATAGATTGTCTTTTGTAAATTTGACATAATTAAAAAAACTGTAAATAAATGATGCTAAAATTATATCCTCGAATTTTATTTTATATTGCTATTTAATTTTTTTAATAAAAATCAAATTTCTTTAAAAAACCATGCCCATAAAAAGAGAACTGATCTACATAGACAACAAAGACGAAACAGACCGCATAGCCCGATACTACGAGCAAGGCGATAAACTGGTTGTTGTTTTTAATGGAAGTTCTAAAGAGTTTGCTTACAGCAAAAACAGGGCACAAATTATAAAAACCGGTATTAGTAACAAAAATGCTTTTGATGTATTTAACTATTTGAAAAACGTTGCCGATACTGCTGGGATAATTGGTAACGAAAGCCAGAACACCCTTGCAAAAAGTTATGAGGGTATAACTACCGTTCCAAAAGAATGCGTGCTATCGGATTTTTTAAACGGTAGCTTGTCTAAAAAACGAACCAACAACACACAAAATGTTATCTTCCCTTTCGGATTTAATTTAAGTCAGCTAAAAGCCGTTGATAGTGCTTTCAACAACAATTTAAGCGTGATTGAAGGTCCGCCCGGCACAGGTAAAACACAAACCATACTGAACATTATAGCCAATGCCGTTATGAACGGACAAAGCGTAGCGGTGGTATCGAGCAACAATTCTGCCGTTAAGAATGTTTATGAAAAACTAGAGAAAGCAGGTTTGGAGTTTATGGCTGCGGTGTTGGGGAGTAATGAAAACAAGCAAGCTTTTATAGAATCGCAAAAAGCATTACCCGACTTATCTACCGTTAAACTAAGTAGTGAAGAAAAAGAAAAGCTGCGTTTAAAAACCGAAGAGCTTGTAACTGCCCTTGCAGAAAATCTGGATAAAAAGAACCGGCTGGCACAACACCGACTTGAAATTGAGAATACAAAAACAGAATACCGCCACTTTAAGGACAGCTACAAAAGTGAAATTATAAAAGAAGTAGGTCTTAGAAGAAACTTGAAAGCCCACAGTGTACTGCGGTTTTGGCTATCGATTGAAAAACTGGTTGAAAAACAAAAGTCGATTGGTTTTATAAAGAAACTGATTTACCGAACAAAGTACGGCGTCAAAGATTCATCGTTTTATGTGAATTCTTATGACGAGATGATTTTGAGTTTGCAATTGAAGTATTATCCTGCTAAAATATCGGAACTGGAAAAAAGTATTGCATCGTTAGAAGCATCATTAGAACATTTTTCATTCGACACAAAAATGAAAGAGTATACCGATGCAACGATGAAGCTATTTAAGGCATCACTGTACGAGAACTTTTTCAATAAAAAACGAGAGACTTACTCCCTACCCGATCTTTATTATAGATCGAACCAATTTATTACGGATTATCCGGTAATCATGAGTACCACCTACTCGTTAAAACGGTGTCTCGATAAAGAAATCCTTTATGATTATGTCATTATAGACGAAGCATCGCAGGTTGATCTGGCAACGGGAGCTCTGGCATTATCATGTGCTAAACGTGCAGTAATTGTAGGCGATATAAAACAGCTGCCCAATGTAGTTACCGATGATTTGAAATTTAGAACAGACGTTATCTTTAGCACCTACAAACTGAAGGAAGCTTACCGTTATTCAAGTAACAGCCTGTTATCGGCTTTACTGGAATTGTTTCCTGAGATACCCAAAACGTTGTTAAGGGAACACTACCGCTGCCACCCTAAGATTATTGAATTTTGCAATCAGAAATTTTACGATAACCAGCTGATTACACTATCTGAATATACCAATAACCGACAACCGCTTATGGTATATAAAACCACAGCTGGTAACCATGCACGACAGCTGATAAACCAACGACAAATAGATGTTATAAGGGACGAAATCATAGAAAAAGAACAGCTTACCGATACTGATTTGGGAATTGTTACACCCTACCGCAACCAGACGAATGCCCTGCAACATGCTTTTAGAGGAAGTACCGTAAAAGCAGATACGGTTGACAAGTTTCAAGGCAGGGAGAACGAGGTGATTATACTATCGACCGTTGACAATGAAATTTCGGAATTTACTGACAACCCCAACAGATTGAACGTTGCGGTATCACGTGCACAGGAACAGCTGATTTTAGTAGTTAACGGAAACGAAAGCGGAAACGACGGAAACATTGCCGATCTGATACAGTATATAGAATACAACAACTTCTCGGTTATTGAAAGTGAAGTAAACTCGGTCTTTGATTTACTGTACAAAGGTTATGAGAAGCAGCGGGCTAAAAGCATTAAGAAATCGGGTAAAGTGTCGGAATACGACAGTGAGAACCTGATGTATGGATTGATTAAAGAGGTATTAAATACGGAACCGTACTTGAAGTATGATGTGCTGATGCACTTCCCTATTCGCAACCTGATCAGAGATTTTAGCAAACTTACTGAACCAGAAATTAAATACGCCAAGAACCCATTGACACATTTAGACTTTATTATTTACAACAAGCTTGGGAAAGTCCCGGTATTGGGTATTGAAGTGGACGGTTTTGAATTTCATAAAGAAGGGAGTACTCAAAGTAAACGGGATAGAATGAAGGATGAAATACTTAATAAGTACCACTTCCCTATTTTACGGTTCGGAACTAATGAGAGTAATGAGAAAGGGAAGTTGGTTGGGATGTTGGAGGAAATACAGAAGGTAACTAAAACTATTTAATACATCGCTTTAAAAACAAACTTAACACTATGGAAATATTCGAATTTGAAATTCCTTCACATACTACAAGACGTGAGTGGGCTGTTTACGTAATTATTGCCACATGCAAAGAAACGAATATAAAAACACTTTATGTTGGTAAAGTTGGCGATAACAGAGCAGGCTGCAATCCGATCATCTCTCGTATAGGCAATCATTTTTCGCATAACAAAATTCATTCTCAAATGCGAACTAAAATAGTACATCCTACAAAATATGATTACAGAGTTCTGTATTCAACATTTGGAGAATATATAGAAGAAAACCATTTGGATTTCAGAGATAAAGTGAATGAGCTTGAAAGAAAACTAAATACTTATATTCAGGAAAATATTAAGACGAGTAAAAACATAACGTTCTTAAATCCATATAAGGGCGTGGGTGTCAGCAAGAAAAAAGAGAGTGAACGTTTTGTCTTACTGACCGAAGAAGAGAGAAATTCTCTTAAAAACCTTGCAAAAAGAGCTGTAGATATATAGTAAGTGAAATAGTATCTGATATCTAAATATTACTCGTACATTTAGATACTATTTTAATTATAAATTACCGATCAGGATTATTCGAAAAGGAACTATGAGAAGTTTAGATTATTATCATGATTTATTTGAGTTTTTTATATCAAAAGAAGTATTTAAAATTCTTAACAGAAAAGAGTTCATTGAAATGATGGGTAAAATTAAATCTAACCACGGATTAAAGTCTCGCTCCAGTGATGATATTGAAAGGTACTTAATCAACGAATTTTTAAAAAAAATCAAAGAAGGAGATTTTACTTTATACATTTTAAGGAATACCGATATAGACATTTTTGATGTTTCTTCCACTATTAACAGGATGTCCGTTTTTAGTTACCAAAGCGCATTGTACATTAATGGATTAGTGGAATCGCTACCTTTGGAAATCTATTTGAACAAAGAAAGAAATACCCCAAGTAACAATATTAGCAAAGTGTTGAAGCAAGAAGATGTAGATACATCTTTCTCTAAAGCACCCAGAGTTTCTGTTGCAGATAAGAACTTTAAAAAGAATAAAATTCATGTGATTAATGGTCAGTTTCAGAATAAAATCGGTGTAACTGTATTTAGGACGCACTATCTTGTCACTGATCTTGAAAGAACCTTAATTGATTGTGTTGTGCGCCCTTTTTATGCAGGAGGTACTAGTGTAATTATGGAAGCTTTTAAAAAAGCAAAAGGAAAATTAGATACTAAAAAGCTATTCGAATATTTATTAAAGATGCATTTTACCTACCCCTATCATCAAGCAATAGGACTTTATTTAGAAAAGTCCGGGTACAGTACCGAGGATTTCAAGAGTTTCCTAGAACTAGGCAAACAGATTGATTTTTATCTAGACTATAATATTAAGTATAAAAAATATTCTGAAAAGTGGGGTGTTTTTTATCCTGAAGCACTAGATTATAGATTATAAAACACAGTAAATACCTGTTAACACAATAACACATGTGTTATTGTGTTAACGAAGGTACTCTTTATTTTTCACAAATACAAGTCTTAAATATTCACATTTTGTTTCAGTTTCTAAAATTGTATGAAATTTAATACATAAACAACCCATTTAATGATTAGTGAATGAAATTTCATACAAAATATATTTTTTAATTATTTTTGTATATTTGTATGAGATTTTACTCATTAACTAATAATAGCCTGTTTTATGAATGATTTATCATACATTTCATCTATGAGTGATGCAGCAATATTAAAAGAAATTGGCGAATTTATAAAAGTAAAACGCATAGAAAAAAATCTGACACAGGATGAGGTAGCAGAAAAAGCAGCAATAAGCCGTTCTACCCTCAGCTTGCTGGAACGCGGTGAAAACACAGCTCTATCTAATCTGCTTAAAGTACTAAGAGTACTAGATACGCTTTATGTGTTTGAACAGTTTAAGGTTATAGAGCAAATTAGTCCGATTAAGCTGGCAAAAGAAGACGAGAAAAAACGTAAAAGAGCTTCTCGCAATAATAAAGAAAATGACAAAGATAGTGTAGGATGGTAAAAACTGCTTTTATAAAACTATGGGGTGAACGTATTGGTGCTGTAGCCTGGGATGAAAACCAGAAACTGGGATTCTTTGAATATGAAAAGAAGTTTATAACGGGTAAACTTAATATAGCTCCTGTACGCATGCCTTTGAGTACACAGATTTTTTCATTCCCAGAACTTAGGGATACACCAACCTTTAAAGGACTGCCCGGATTACTTGCTGATGCATTGCCAGACCGGTACGGTAATGAGCTTATTAACATTTGGCTTGCTCGTAATGGTCGCCCAGAAAACTCTTTAAATCCGGTAGAACTACTCTGCTTTATTGGTAACCGAGGTATGGGAGCATTAGAATTTGAACCATCTACTCTAACTACAAAATCCAATACACAATCTTTGGAACTATCCAGTTTGATAGAAACGACTATGAAACTATTGGAGAGCAGGGAACAATTTGAAGCCCATACGAACAATGACATGCAGGATGTACTGCTTGACGTCTTGAAAATGGGAACCTCTGCAGGTGGAGCAAGACCAAAAGCGATCATAGCCTACAATGAAGATACAGGCATGATCCGCTCAGGACAAACCTTACATGATCAAGGCTATGAACACTGGCTTATCAAATTTGACGGGGTAAATGACACACAGTTTGGTGCTACTTATGGATATGGAAGAGTAGAAATGGCTTATTATAAAATGGCTATCGATGCCGGAATTGAAATGACCGAAAGCCGCCTAATTGAGGAAGACAGTAGAGCACACTTTATGACCAAAAGATTTGATCGTAGAAACGGAAATGAAAAATTGCATATGCAGACTTTCTGCGCTATACAGCATTATGATTTCAATAAGATTAGTAGCTATAGCTATGAGCAGTTGTTCCAAACCATGCGGCAGTTGAAACTTACCTATCCTGAAGCAGAGCAGATGTACAGACGTATGGTGTTTAATGTTTTCGCCAGAAACTGTGACGACCACACAAAAAACTTTGCTTTCCTTATGGAACCAGATGGCAAATGGAAATTATCACCAGCATATGATATTTGCCACGCCTACCGACCAGATAGTGAATGGGTAAGCCAGCATAACCTTAGTATCAATGGAAAAAGAAAAGGTTTCGTAAAAGAAGATCTTTTGGAAATTGCCAAGCTAAACAATATAAGAAACCCTGAAGGTATTATTAACGGAGTATTGGGAACTGTTAAAAATTGGATGGATTATGCCCACACATATAAGGTAGAGAGCAATCTGGCCCATAGTATTGATATGACCTTGATAAAAGAGTTTTAATACAATAAAGCTAAAAATAGTTAGTACCACAACCTAAAGATTCTGCATTTTATTTCATAAGTATTTTTGGTTATAAAGAGGTGGCGAGTTTTTACTTTCAGCCTCTTTTGGTCTAAAAAAACTTTTATGTTTCCTTTAACGTATGTAAAAAGGTTTCTAAGTTCAAACTAATAATAGAAGAAATAATTCGGTAGACTTGGAATATCTGCAAAGTAGAAAATATTTTACTCAATATATAACCTTCGATTTACAGCGAAAAAAAAGTACAAAAAATAAACAAAACACTTATAATCTTTACATCAATCCTATTGCCACTAGCCTTTTCAACTGTGAGGCAGAAAACTGCTTTACACCACCCGAACCTACCGTTTTTGAATTTGAAAATGATGATGGAGATAATTTAATAGCACGTGGAATATTAACCAAAGGTAAGATTGTTATTCAGCAAAACTTGGGCAATGAAAATCGTTTAGGAATTAATGTACACATAACAAAAGATAATAAAGCACAACTGGAAAATGTAAGCTGGTTTGATGGAACCAGAAACGATACCGCTTATATTATTCTCTATTCGTTAAAGACTTTTAATTTTACGGTAACATCGTCAAAAATAAAAAATAATTGTAGTGGCTATTAAATTGATAATGTAACTATAGAAATTATAAATTCAATCAAAAAAGATGGCCGCTACTTGCTAACAACTGAATAGATAACACCATACACATTCTATAAATCCAGTAAGTAAATGTAAACAAAAGCTAGTATACTCATTTCTTCCCCTGCTTCTACTGTTTGAGGCAAATTATATAGTTTCCCCTTATCTTTAAAAAAGTGCAACTGTAAATTGTTGTTCAGAAACAGAGACTTCAAGGTAACCGATAACACAAACTGATAACTTGACGAAAAATCAGGAATTCTGAGATTAACTAAAAATTTGATTATGACTTTAAATTCTATTGTTAAAAGAGTTTTGAACGGCAAAAAGCTCAGTTGGCATCTTCTTGTGATCAACTGATTTAAATAAAGGAAGCGCAAACATTTTATTGTTGCAAAAAATTTATTTATTTTCATTAAATTACAAAAATAAAGTTGTATTTTAGGATAAAATATTTTAGATATGAATTCACAATTTATATTTCAGATAAAGAAAATAGACGATGAACTTCATACTATATTTACTTTAAAAGAATTAAATGTTTCGATAGAGACTTTTTTTAACGAGTTACAAAAGATAAAATACCATGCTAAAAGTAACGTAAAGATCGACTTTACTTCTAAAGCAGGTACAGACCATTATTTTAATCGAAAAGGAATTTTAAGCTATGGTACAGGTCATGAAGTTAAAGTTGATTATTCATGGTACGACATAAAAAATAAATTGTGTAAAGATTTTATGCTGTTCTTTATAACACGCTAGTATTAGGCATAAACCTTTTTATTCAAAATATAATAGGAATGATGTCTAGACTTTAAATCGGAAAATTGTAAAATAAAACTAAAAAAAATATGCGTGCATATAAAAATAACTATCTTTGTACCTCATAAGTGTTTTTTTTGGTTATTAAGAGGTTGTAAGTTTCGTACTGCAACCTCTTTTTCTGTTTATTGTAAAATTGATTTTCAAAGTAATAAAGAGTCGTTAAACATCTGTATTAAACTTGCAATTCTAGCTTAAAATCCATATACATTATAATAATTATGAGCAAGTACAACCAGTGAACTCTTTCCTGAGGAAGAAATCAAAGATGACTTACTGGAGTTGGAAGTTGAAATTATTAAAATGTCTCACACCAACATACAAACAGATAAGTATGGAAATGTTCTAAAAAATTATAGAATAATAGATGGGCGCATCTTAAAAAAGAAAATAGTCTTGCTACAGATTAATACAGAAAACACCTCACTTGTACTTACAATTTAATAACTCACATACAAACAGGTAGTGGCGAAAAGGTTTTTAATAATTTTTGCAATTACAATTTAACATTAAAATTATCAGGCAAACTATCAATGGTTCGTTCAAGAATCATGCCTCTACTATAGATCATAGCTTTATTAAAAATTACAATTACATCAACATCAATACTAATCTGCAAACTATTTATTACATTGACAGCGCTTAATGTGCGAATATATATACCCATATAGACATCCCGCAATTCCTGATCAGTTGGAAGTATTAACAAATCATCTATTAATACTCCATTAAGGTCCATTCCCTTTAAATGTTGATTATTATGCACAATTTGCAAAGCTTGTTCTAATGTCATTGTTAAAATGTTATTATTTAATTAAAGTTAGAAAATATTTCATCAGTGATACATAGTGTATTTTCATAATCTATAGATAACGGATCCATCGAAATAATTATCGATCGAATTGATATTAAATATGTTAAGGACAATGTAGTTGAGTGCACGCAAAAGGAGATATAACGTTTCTTCACTTTGCTTTTGAATTACCTAACTACGCTTTAATAAATTTCTCTCGAAATACTCAGCACATTCTGAATTAGCAATGTAGTTTCTGGATTTTAACTATAAATAAAAATAATACTTCTTGTTTTCTTCGCTCACTTTATAAGCGGTTTGTATATCATTGATACCCTTTAAATGATGTAAAGTTATTGGTGTTAAACCGTACCATTGATCTTTTAGATTTTCTGAAAAATCCTCAGAAATTAAAATTTCGGCATCGTGTTCTTTACAGTTTTTCTGCAGGCGTGATCCTAAATTTAGTACGTTTCCGTAATAGGCAATTTCTCTTTTATAATCGCCAACCAAAACTACAGATACTTTTCCGCTGTGAACAGCACAGCGAAAGTTTGGTTTTGTCTGGTATTTCTGCATGTAAAAATCACTTTTACTTTCTAACAGTCCTTTGTAGCAAAAATAAAGCGCAATACATTTTTCATAATCGAAATTTTTAGAAACTTTCCAGGTTATTACAGCTTCATCGCCTACAAACTGATAAATTTCAGCACCATATTTCAGTGTGATATCCGATAAATCCCAAAAACAATCTTGGATAAATCTGCTAAAATTCAAATGTCCAATTTTTTTGGCGATAACCGTTGAATCTTCCAAATCTAAAAACATAAAAACGCGGTTTTCTTCTTTTGGGTGTCTGTACGTATTTTTAATGGTATTTATGAAATATTTTCTTCCCAGATTACGTCGTAAAAGCATCAATAATCCCACTAAAGTTTCGGTTACAAAAGCATACACTAAAATGTTTATCGTTCCGGAATCGTTAAAACCCAAAAGAATAAGTTTGGTGTTCATAGAATAACCGTAGGTTGTTAACAGTGTAAAATAAACTATGTGAGAAAGTATGCAGAAAACGGCAATTCGTATAAAAATATTAAACCAAAATTTTTGCGTGCGTTCTATATACGGATACACAAAAATGTGTAAAAAACCTAAAACCACGCCAAAACCCAAGCCTATGAACAGTGCGGTTTGATACATCCAGTTTTTGGTGATGCCTTGCTTTATCTTGTAGATTTCGTTTAAATAATTTTCGGGAATATCGTTGAATTTTATGTAAATAAAAAACAAGGTAACAAAAACCCAAATGCTAACAATGTAGCAAACCTGCCGTAAGTTGTAGGTTAAATTATTTTTGATTTTATTTTTAAACCAAACTGCGTAATCTTTAAACATGGGTGTGTTTTTATGTTAATGTAATTCTTCGCACAAAAAACCGTTGGTATCCATTAAAGCAAGTAATTCGTTTGAATCAAAATCGGCACCGTCAATTCTTAAGATATTATCACAATCTTCCAAATCAAAATTAATTTTAAAATGCGGATATTTCTGCTGCAGAACATTTTCCAACAAGTGGTTTCCGTCTGTGGCATGTGTAACGTTTGTTTTAAAAATCTTTATCATGATCAATCGTCTTAAATTTAAAGCAGTGATTATTTTAACTGATGAAGGTTCATCCAAAATAGCTTAATAGAAAATTTCACAAACATTCTGTAAAATGGTTATTATCTGTAAAAACATCTACTTTTTAAGAGGCGTATTGGTAGTTTCTCAACCAAAACAAACCAAAAATCGTATATATTTGTTTGCGACCTAAAGCATACAGACAAAATGGAATATTCAACTAAAGGTTAAAAGACTCTATTTTCAGCCTCTCTAAATCACAAAAGAACATACCGGTTGTTATGACTTCATACTTCAGGATATTTGGCTAAATCCTCATCAATTCTTTCTTAAAATTTCTGAGTACCAGCTGTACTGAATGAACCATTTTTATAACTATCAGTTGCAAAGAAATTAAATACCAGCACGCAAAATTGATTTTTTAGATTAACCTCCGTTTTTTTTATACCAAACATAAATGTAAGTGGTTTTATATAGTAAATTGGGAAGTTTGTATAATATAAGAAGTTGGTAATAGTTCAAACCTTAAGTTTACACTTAATTTTGTTCGTATAAATGATTCCAGAATGCCAGAATGCCAGAATACCAACGATAATAAAGTACTGGCTTTTTTTATACAAAAATGTTACCGTATTAAACGTCAGGTGCTGTTCCAACGGTTTTTTATTGATGCTTTATGGGGGAAGTTTTGTAGAATCGTTCGGAACTCCTTACGGATATTACGCTGCAGCAACCGTTTACATAATTTTTGTACTTATGTTTTATGTAAATATGCATGTGCTGGTGCCTTGTTTTTGTTTAGATCTAAATATTTAGGATAAGCGGTTTTTTTAATTTTGATGGCTGTTTCAGGTGTTCAGATTTTAATTTTTTATCATGAAAACTATTTCAATCTGCATTTACATCAAGATTACGCCGAGGCACACCCATTAATGCATAAGGAAATTAATATAAGATCTGATTTTTACGGAGTGATAGTTGTTTGTGCATCTTTAATTTCGCTTTCAACACCCATAAAATTATTGCAGCGCTGGCTTAAAGATAATGAGCGTATTACCGAACTAAACAACATAACGTTTGAGATGGAATTTAAACGAGTTAATTTAGGTATGTCAGCATTTTCTGTTTAATATGTTGAATAATGTTAAAGCATTGATTCGAACAAATCCAGAAATGGCAAATTCCGTGATCATTCGTCTGTCAGAATTTTTAAGATATCAGTTGTACGAAAACAGTGGCGAGAAAAATACTTTAGCATCAGAAATTTAATTTATTTCGAACTTTTTAAATCTAGAAAAAATCCGAAAAGATAGTTTTAAGATTGAAATTGAAAATTATATCGCTAAAAACACTTTGAATTATACTTTTATTTCGCCCGGTTTGTTTACCGTTTTTAAACAAAATACCGTAAGGCATAGTATAGCCCCTAATGGTGATCAAACATTTTTGAAGATAAGTATCGATATTAAAGACACGTAGCTGCATTTTGTGTGTATCAATTCAAAAACCGAAAAAAACCAACATCATTCAAAAAACAAAAGCAATGGTTTGGGTTTAGCGAACATAAAAAGACGCAGTTAAAAATCACCAGTAACTCGCAAGAGTATATTGTTGATTTAACTATTCCCTTATAGACTCTGTCACAGTAGGAAATTAATCTCTGTAAAAGAAAATCTTTAGTCAATATAAAACTAGAAATGTATAGGCAAAAAAATATCAATTGTTACAATATAATTTGATATTGCTAACCAGACATCTATACTGTGTGAGAACAACGCTCATATATTGTTTCAAGTATTTTGCATAGCAAAATAAGATGGTGGAATTATCTTATAAAAAGAAACTCATTAAAAACAGTATTTTCATACATTTATGAAAAATTAACACAACAAATGGAGAACTCCACTAATCCAAAAAGAAACAAAGATTATGATAACTTATACTAATTTATCTGCATTAAAAAGTTTACGTCTAGTAGCAATAACCGTTTTTATTAAATTTTTTACAGTATAAATGCAACTCACAATGCGTATTTGAAGATTTTCTCGTGGAGACTGTTTCCAGATACTACGATTCAACAAATTTCGCAACAGCTGAATTTACTTACGACAGCAATCACCAACAGCTTACTAAAAACATTACAGGTAAGATGCCGGAAGCAGGTGAGGTTATTGACCTTAGTCATTTAGACGAATTTATATATAAATGGTAAAGTATTCAAAATAGCAATCAACGATTTTAGCCATTTTATATTAACTCACTAACTTCTCTTTTTCTATGACGTTCAAGGAACTCTGATTAGAAAAGAAACGTGGAAGAACAACATAATGTTAGACCATATTAATTATCATAACGGCCGAGTAACAAGTGCCTACAAAGACAATATGTTACCGTTTGATTTTATTACGATTTACTATGACAGTTTAGGTATGTATCACAGCAAACAAAGATTTTTCCGGCAACAGATCTGATCGGAAAGCTAAATGAGCATGTTAGAAACAAAGTACAAATCAAATTACAACACCTTCCAATTGTCAAAACATTTAATTTTTAGTATTAACTACGCAATTTTAACGATACGAGGTTTCACTAGAATTATTGAACGAACATCTCATTCTGTTTTAGTTCGGTATAAAGAAAGCTTTTAGTATTACTCATCACTTTTTCGAAATTGCCAGAATCTTTAAACCAAAACTGTATTCTAATCTTAAAATCTTCTTCCGAAACAGTATCAAATAACACTGTCGGTTTTGGGAAAGACAGTACATCTTCAATTTGGACTAAACAATTGACAATAAATGCTTCGAGTTGAACAGCATTTTTAGAACTTTTTATAGAATATGAAAGTTCAACTCTACGTTTATTGTTTTTATAAGACCAGTTTATAATATCCTGAGAGAGAATTGTCCCATTTGGAATAATTACTTCGGCACCTTCATCGGTTTGCAGTGTACTTGTTCTTACACCCATCTCCTTCACCCTCCCCGATTTTCCGTTGATCTGCACATTATCCCCAATCTTTAAAGGTCGTTCAAAGAGTAAGATAAGTCCCGACACGAAATTATTAACGATGTTTTGGAATCCCATACCTACACCAACACTAAGCGCACCAAGAACCACTGTTATTTTGTCAACAGGCAGCCCGGAAGCAGCCACTGCTATAATATAGCCCAAACATATTATAAGCAGTCTTGTAATAACTAAACTTGACTGTTCAAACTTTTCGTCTTCCTCTTCAATACCCACATTCCCGAACACATACCCGATGTGTTTTCTGATAAAATGAGCTATAAATACGATGATAATAAAATAAATAATACTCCCTGCAGTGATGTGGATACTGCCGATATTAATAGGAAGATCCATTATGGCATCTATTAGAGATTCCAGCGCAACATACAGATTCAAATTACTTATAAAACTTATAGAGCAAAAAATGTACACAGATATATTTAGTGGTTTTGAAAGATTAGAGACCATATTGGATGTATTAACAGTATTATCAATTGCGAGCTTTAACCTCCTTTGCAACATTTGCAATTTCAAAAGATCCAATATAATATCTTTAACTTTAAATAAACAAATTAATTGCAATACACAGACAATAGAAGCATAAATTAAATTATAACTCACCAAGACACGATTAGTGAAAAGACAGAACAGAGAGAGTAAAGTTGTTAATATAATCAATAATGAAATTATTCCATATGTCTTCTGCACGTTATTTTTTATTATACCCTTGGACATCAGTATAACTGCAATTACTGCCGTGGAGATACTAACAATTGTAAGAACAACCTTATGAACAACAGTAAAATTTTGTGCGTTAAGAAATAATATCACAATGTACAACGCAAAAAAACCAAGATAAAACTTCCCATATTTTTTTCTTTCTTGTTTGTCAAGCATTTTTACAAACATAAATACTGACAATGACTGTATTAAGAATTGGTAAAAAGATGGAGTGTTAAGATCTAACAGAGGCACTAAATTTAGCACCATAAACGTAATATGAGTAAAGGGACGCATAAATATGCCTTCGCTGAAAACCGAAGACAAATAAGTGTCAGTAACCTTATCTTTCACGAACCTAACTTTACGGTTAGTCCAATAGTATACGATTGAAACCAATAATATTGGTAAAAACACGAAAAGAAATAAGTTATCCTGCATGTACATACCAACAATTTTGGCATTTATTTGTGACTGTGTAATCACTCCACCACTGCCACTTGAGTTATTAGGTTTTGCATTTGTTTTTTTAAATGTTGCAATATTGCTCTCAAACAAGAGATCCCTTGTTTGTTTTTGCAAGTCTTTAAGCTGTATATTTATGGTAGACAGCTGTATCCCCTGCTGATCAATAAGAGATATTCTCTCGGCTATAATACTGTCTAAAGAAGCCCACCTTCCACTTAAAGAATTAAGTTTTTCCCTATCTTGAATACTCATAACACTAGCAATTTCTGCAAGAACAGGATCGGCGGAAATATCGTACAATGATTTACGAGCGGATTTGAAGATGGTGTCAAGTTTAAAATTGTCAGTCTTAAGTCTGTTCTGTTCCCGTTCGGAATTGTTTAATAATTTAAGGTATAACTGAAGGTCTCTTGCATTAATTTGAGAGTGCAATTTTATGGAAGCATTGATGATGTTTATCAACTCCTCAGTCTTCAGTATATTAATAGCATTCTGCCGATTAACGGGTACTGAAATTTTTTCCTGTATTTCACTTATTTCAAGAAATGCCTTTTCTATATGTTCTACATAATCTTTGTTCTTGACATCGGTAGTATCGCGTTGGGAAAAAAGGCTTACGTTATGAGAAGGCTTCTTACCTTTTACTTGGGCAGATGCACACATACTTAACTGTAAATATGTTACTCCAAGTAAAAGTAGAAATTTAATGATGCTTCTTTTATTAAATTTCATATATAACTGAATTTAAAATTGATAATTATTTTATAATATTGATTAGGATTTTACAACATTTTAGTCTGGTCTTCAAAAAACTTCATTTGTTCGATTAAGCGTTAAAATATCCGTTTTATTTTTACCTAAAATATGCCCTAACTTCAGAAAGCTTTTTAATCCTCAAAACGACATTAAAAGCAACCAGCTAAATTAAAATATATAAGATAGCCGGAATTAAAAACTATACTAACGGTTCTTTTTACTATACCAACATTTCCCTGTAGTTTGATTGATACTTCTTCATCAATGGTATATAATTTAGCTGATTTTTCAGACAGCAAGCAAGCAGACAATAAGTAACTTTAATAATTCCAGCAATTTCTATTAAGACAAAAATTTTATCGGAAAACATCGTGTATTGGTATAGCACAACAACAGCTTCGTATAGATTTGTATTTAATTCATGTTTAAAGTATGTAACTTAGGTTTAATTCTAAACAAAATTTATATAATATGAGAGGTTTAAAAGATAAGAGAATTCTTATTGCCGGAGGGGCAACAGGTATTGGAGCTGCGACAGCCAAGAGATTAGCATCAGAAGGTGTAGCTGTTGTAATTGGAGATATAAACATAGAGGGTGCAGAATCTGTTGTCAGATCTATTGAGGATAATGGTGGTAAAGCTTATGCATTCAAGTTCGATCTTGCTGACGAAACCAGCATCCGTTCGTTGATTGATTTTACAATTGAAAAACTTGGAGGATTAGACGGCATCGCAAACATAGGTGCAGACGTATCGGATGCTACGGCAGGAAATGACATTGAAGTTCTGGAAATGCAGTTGCCGATATGGGAAAAAACACTTAATACAAACCTAATCGGATACGCGCTGGTAATAAAGTATGGTTTACCACATCTTAAAAATGCTGGTGGAGGATATATCGTAAATACAACAAGTGCAGCATTTCATATTGGAGAAAAAGTTCGTCCGGCATATGCTGCTTCAAAGGCAGGTGTTAATACCCTTACAAGACACATAGCATCAACATACGGTAAAGATGATGTGAGATGTAACTGCGTAAGCCCTGGTGCTGTGCTGACTGAAACCGGACTATCAAAACTATCTGAAGATTTTCAGGCACAGATTTTAGCAGGAACACCGCTTAACAGATTAGGCAAGCCAGAAGACCTTGCAAATACTATTGCATTTTTACTATCGGATGAAGCAGAATGGATAACCGGTCAGGTGTGGTCTATTAACGGAGGTGCAGGCTATCGGGAATAATACATCAATGGACTAAAGATGTTATAATTATAATTGTAATTTTACTGACAAACCAGAAATTCTCGAAAAGGGCTGTTTCTGGTTTTGTTTTAAAATTCTGTTATAAAAAAATCTTATGCTACCTAGATGATTCTCTAGAAAAAAATGAAATTAATCTGAGTAGTGCCGTAGTCACATTCCTACAGTACCGAAGTTTACCGGATTAATGAAAATAAATATTTATGAACAGAACATTCTCATCAAACGATTTAAAGGTAGAATTGATATCAGAATTAAGAAGGCATGTACATAGTAGAGGGTATACGGATGTTGAAGGATTTACGATGATGACAGGTGTAGAAGCCGTTGCTAATTAAAAGTACAAGGATAATTTTAACACAAGCTATTTCTATTTACTATGTATAGATAAAGGCGAGCTTCAGAAGTCAATAAATCAAGAAAAATATAACTGTTGAAAAAATGATATTTTATTGAGCAGCCCTGGATCGGTTCGTAAAATTGTGCACTTAGAAAAAGATACCGTAATTTCGGGAATAAGCTTCACTTTTGACTTTCTTTTGCAGTTACCGTACTCAGAAAATAATAGGCTAACTTCCTACTTTCATTCGGTTTCCACTCCCTTGTGGAGCTTAAACAAAGATGAAGCTTTTATCGTAAAACAAGCATTAACACCATTAAATATTCCGGGAATGTTTATATCGACCAGACTTTGTCAGTTAGCTACAGGTACATCCCAAACATAGCCAAACTGCTCAATTCCGGCATTATTTATCAGTAAGGTTACTTCGCCTAAACTACCGCATACTTTTTCAGCTAACACTACCAGGGCATCTGCGTCTCGTACATCAATCTTAAATGCTTTAGCACGTCCTCCTATACTGTTGATATCTGCCGCAACCCTCTCAGCATTTTATCTACTACTGCTACCACCATCCCTAGTGAAGACGGTTAGAGTGCCAGACCTTCACTAACGCCAGAACCAGAACCTGTGATAACGGCAACTCCGTTGCCAAAAGTTTTTTTTACTTTGCTCATTATTAATCGTTTTAAATTAGTAAAATCTCTAGTTAGAAATTAGTTCGTAAAGTAATGTGTACCGACTATTACTCAAAGCTACCCTCCACGGTTCATTATTACTTACCCAATATTCGGTATTACTGGTCAAAAAAACCTGAAATAAAAAAACATAGTAGTCTCTATGAGTACTACATTTTAAGAAAACAAAAAAGGCTGGAGCTAAAAAACTCCAACCTAACAATCAAACAATTTCACACTATTTATTACTCTTTTATTCTGTTTATCACAATATTCTAATTATGTTTTTATGTGATCATTATTTCTTATTTACATAGACAATGCATTCTTCTCCGCCTGTAGGACCAGTCCAATGATTGGTCTGATCACCCGTATAACCGTAAAACACATAACCAGCTTCCGTTTTTGCGCTTTTCCAAGAAAAATCAGAAACTTCTTTTGCTGCTTTTTTCAATAACGGCATCATAACCTTATGTACTGCAATTTTTTCAGATGAAAGAAATTCATAGTTTGGCGCACTTAAGCTAAAATCCACATCAAAAGTCTTTATTTTTGCATCTCTTTTGATCAATTTAGATAATTTGATAACCTGAGCATCATTTGGTGGGCAAGCAATTCCTTCATTTACATATGCTTCCACATTTCCCTTCACATTTACTATCGGATACTTGTTCATAATCATAAGTGCAAAATTATGTTCTGTGCCACCTACAAGTTCTAGTTTCAGATCCGGTTCATTCTTCACATACCCCAGACCATCAATTCCAGCTCTTAATGCCCCCTTCCCATTCAAGCTACCTGCCCATTTTCTTCCAAGCATGTCGGTTGGCGTCTTTGTGTAAGATATATACCACGAGTTACCTGTAGTGTTTTCACCCGCCAGATTTGGTCCTGTACTTGTACTTTCACCTTCATCCACTGTCCATTCATTTGCATTAACACCTAAAAACAATGGCTCTCCATCATGAAACTTTAGTGTTACGTTCTTACCTAGATCTGCAGAAGTAAACAGCCCTCCAAACTCTTTCATTAATAATTCGGAATTATCATCTACTTTAAGTTGTTCCCCGATAAACATTCCTATCATGGTAGAATTTCCCGAAACGCTCATACGCCCTAGTAATAGACTGCCGTTGAACACGCTATTATCTTTCATAAATACATATCCGGTTACAAAACCTTTTAATGTACCATTAACCTCGGTATGAGCCGTTACCAGTGTTGTTCCATCCTGAACTTCCAAAACAGCCTCTTTGCCAATTATTATTTTTCCGGTAGACAGTAAATTTTGTTTCAGAATTTTGTTTCCTGTAACGGTCAGGTCTACAGTAAGTATACCTCCTGTTTCGTAAAGCGCGTCAGTTGGACTGTTGTAAAACGGGAGATCCGTAAACACTACTTCATAATTATGTTTTCCGTAATATACGACTGCTTTAGAAATACCCGCTTTTCCATCATCCGTTTTTAAATTTCCTTCTATTTTAATTTTTTCTGTACCTGACAACCTTTTGTTTAGGTCTTCATTTGAAATCTTACCATTTTCGGTTTGTGACAGATATATTACACGATGTGTATTGATATTAGCATCATTCCAATTGTTAAATGTTCCATCGAAAATGGCAGTGTTACTGTTAAATTCTGATTTAACTAAAAGATAAGACTCTTCTTTTCTAAGTTCTGACTGGTACTTCTTCCACATAATATTCCATACCACTCCCGTATTTTTCAGTGCATACTTGCCCCCAAAGAAAGCAGCTGCAAATAAAACAGCTACAGAAATTATAATTTTCATAGATTTATTTATTTTCATATAATATTCACACAATAATCTCTTAAACAATGGTTATGTTAAACCCTTAATACTACCTTACATTTCACTATATATAAAGTACTGATACAATATTACTATATTTATAAAACAATGTTTTATTTACTATACCAACAACACCTTAAATTATACCAATACAACATATTACCATACCGGTTAGTTAAGGACTTACTATTTTTAGAACCATAAGAGATAAAAACTTACTTGCGCGAAGCATAAGATTATTATAATGTGTAGAAGGAAAAGTTTTAGTTCAATAAAAACATTTGATTCCAATCAAATAAAATCTTCAAAAAGATTTAAGGTAAAAGAACAATATACTAGAGCAATTAATGAAGAGGTAAAACAACTTAAACTTAATACGCTTTTGTCAATACTCTTATATAGAAAAAAAGCCAAAGGTAAAAACCTTCAGCCTTTCAATCAATCAATAACAAAACTATTTATTCTTTTTCTATTTTTTTCATTTGTAACAACTATATAAGCTAGAAAATGCATATTTAGATATAAAAAGCTGTATTATCTGATTTCAATATTAGTAAATAAAATCTAACGGTATTTCTTTATTAGACCAATATACCTTTATTTTAGACGAAACACCTTTCTTACAGTACCAACAAATTCTTGACCCAGATAAATAAGCTGTATCGTCCTAAGTATTAATTTAGTACTGCTATCAGTTATAAGCTTAAAAAAATATGGCGATCTTGTTATTTATTATATAAGAAAAACGTACTACATTTGTGCACTATTGTTAACGCTTTATTGACGATCCAAAGAGAATCGCTATACATTTCTTCCATTTTATCTAACAATACGATAAAGAACTTGTGAATTTTCACAAAAAAGTTTGCAGGTTGTTTTCCTCATAATGCTTTAATGTAACGTATATCGCGGTCTATTATTTCTCCGTATGGATTATTAAATACCACCTAATTTTTGAAAAAAAATATTCTTTAATCAAAAGAAGTTGTTATTTTTGTATTTTAAATCTTCCTATTAGATCGCTTTAAAGTACTACTTTTAAAGCGGTGTCTTCACAGTATAATTTTTTAATCGAACTATAAGAGAAAAAATGAATTCAAAATATTTATTGCTTTTTACATTTTGTGCAATTGCGAGTTCTTGCAAACTTAAAAAAATTGTACAGTCAGATTTCAACTACAAGCAAATTGAAAAAATATCGGACAGCATTGTGGTAGATAATATTACTGTACACAATCTTTTTAAATACCAGATTCTTGCCCATAAAAAATCTAAATTTGATTCCTTAATGATTCAAAGCAAGGTATATCTCCCCCATAAAAGCTTATGGGATAACTGCTACGGCTCAATATTTGGCGAAGAAAACAGTTATCTGTTCAATAATAAAAACGGAATGATAAAATGGAATAAAATTCTTTTTAAAGAGAATAAGCAACAATTCGTCGACCACACAAAAGAAATTACAAGCATTAATATAAACCATCTGCTGAGATCAAATTTAGAAAAGTTCAACAGACTTGTTCCGTATAAGCCTACAGCAAAGGTAAGTATGTTATTTACTCCGATTACCGGAATTGGGTTTGGAGGATGCAGTTCTATGGAATTTGCGTTTGAAATTAATAATGAATCTCTGGATCTGCGTTATACGTTAGAAAAAGGATTTGCACATGAACTTAATCATTTCGTATATGAACAGTTTCGAAATAATGATAGCGAACGTCATTCTGCACTAAGCCAAACAATTGACGAAGGATTTGCCTGCTATTTCACATACATATTTTTTGATAAAAAAATAACAGAATATGAGGCAGTTGAAAATATGACTAGAGAGGAATGGAGTTGGTTTATAGAGAATGAAAAAGAAATCTTTCTGAAAAGCAAAATTTACTTTTCAGATAATTCCGGCAACAATCCCCTCCTCAGAAATGAAAAATTCAAACTATTTCCAAAAGCTCCGAAAACTTTAAATTACTGGTTAGGATACAGAATTGTTAGCAAATATGTAGAGGAGTATGGTGAAGACTCATGGAAAGACATTTACGAACTGACCGCTAAAGAAGTTTTTGAAAAAAGTAAGTACGAACAATATATAAACAATCTTTAGAAAATCTCGTAATTTGAACAGCTCTTTATAAGTATAAAATATAAGAACACATCCAATGAAGATATTACTATACCTTCCGATACTTTTTACGCTAAATATTTATAGCCAAACTGTAAAACTTATTTCAAAAGACGAAGTAGATGAAGATGTTGATTATATTAAATACACCATCGAAGACGCAAGCGTAAGTCCTTACAGCCAAATTTCAAAAAAAAAATTTGTACGCCTCATCAACCGTGCTCATAGAAGAATTTTAAAGAAAGATATAATTAGTCCCTTTGATTTTTATCTTGCTTTTCAACCAATTATCGCTAAATTAAGGGATGGTCATACAGAACTTAACATAGCGGACCGCATTTCTGAAACAGACTACCTCATCTTTCCTTTTACAGTAGGGATTCAAAATAACTCACTGTTTATAAAGTCAATAAAAGACGGTTACCAGAATTTTGTTCCAGATAATGTTATTGGAAAAAAAATAGTGCGAATAGACGGAATAAATGTACATAAAATCATAAAACTTTTTGGAAGCTACACAAGTGCCGAAACAAATAAAAGTAGTATCGCCTTAAGCCAATATTACTTCAACGACTACTACAATCTTTTCATCGAAAAAAAAGACACCTTAAAGATAGTATTTGAAGACGAGACTAATGTAGATATTAATATATTAAAGCGATCACAATTAAAAAATACATCTCAAAAAAATAATAAAATTGAAAATTTTAGTTACTGCATAGTAAAAGATAAAAACTATGCGCTACTTACTATTAGAAGTTTTTCAGATTTAGAGTTTTTTAAAACATTTTTACTTGAAATGTTTGATAGGTTAAAACAAGAAAATATAACAAACCTTATAATAGATATACGGGAAAATGGAGGCGGAAACTCAGAACTTGGAGATGAACTACTAAGCTACTTGGTATCACAACCGTTTACGCAATATAATAAGACAGTAACAAAATACAGTGAAACACAGAAACAGTTTTTAAAAAACAGCAGCTACACAGACTTAGAATATACGCAAAAAATTTTGAGTAACACATCAGGAAAAATTGGAACAGAAATTAAATCGTCCAATTTGATAAATACAAAAGGAGAAGATCAAAAGTTTAAGGGAAGTGTAATAGTCCTTATAAGCGGGCAAACGTTTTCCTCTGCAGCCGATTTCGCTAATGCACTTAAGTATTACCGCACAGGGATTCTGGTAGGTGAAGAGTCGGGCGGTTTCGTAGTATCTGGAGGAGAAAGCATACAGATTAAACTGCCAAACTCAAAACTGATCCTCAACATATCTACTTCAATGGACTATGATGTAGGAACCAATGAAGGAGACCGCCATGGTGTAAGACCAGATATCCACGTTCCATCTGCAAAAGCACTAGATTATATTTTAAAAAACTTTTAAACAACTATAAATACGAATTATCACTATTCTATTTTTTACTCTCTCTTCCATTTCAGTATTTTCCCAGAAAAGTTGTAACTGCTCTGAAAAAATAAACTATGTGACAGAGCAAATTGAAAAAAACTCCGCTTCTTTTGCCCATCAGGTTTATGAAAGAGTACCAAAAACATAAGCATCAAGTAAAAAAAGCTGCAAAAAAACTCAGAACTTAAAAAGAATGTTTAGGAATTTTACAGTTTTATCTTTCTTTCTTAAGAGATGTACATCAACAAATTTATACAACAGACAGCTACTATTCCTTTAAAACCTTCAACCAAACACTGTCTGTTTCAAAATTTATAGCAGAAAATGTCGAGAAACTTACTGTAAAGCCCGTTAAAACAAACGAAATTGAAAGAACATGTAATTATGGTATCGGAGCTTTTGATGTTCATGTATAGAAAAACAAGAAAAAAGGAAGACAGTTTGTAGGGTTGCTTACAAATACACCTATAGAAAAACGGGCAGCTTTAGGTTCGATAGGAGATTTGAAAATCGCATTTTATAAAAATCCAGGAGGCGAACTTTACGCAAATTACTGGAGCTTCGCTCAGAAGTCCTCTACGTTTAAAGTTGTCTTAAAAAAAGATATTCTTAAGTTAGGCAGAGCAAACACATTCTACCGTGGTAAATCGAAAATCAAGAAAAGTGAAGCTTATAATCTGCGCGACTCAACCTACTTTGTAAAGCTAGACAGCAATACTAATAACTTCATAATTAACACTTTCGATTTTGAAACAAAAAGGATTATAGATTCATTGATCCTAAACCACAAAGATAACCTGACATCAGTAAAAAACCTAATCATAGATGTTCAAAACAACGGTGGTGGAAGTGACTTAAGCTAATATCCCCTACTTCCCTATATATATAATGGACAGTAAAACATATGAAAGTCCCATTGCGGCGTCACCGATATGGGTAAGTAAAGATAATTTCGAAGATTATAACAATGAAAGATATTTATACGATGTATCTAGCAAACAAGACAGTTCACAGAGTTCCTCTAGAATTGTATCCATTTGGTATAAAAAAATATCACATAGCTAGTTAAACATGTATTATTGCAACATACTATATGGACTATGTAGTGCATATATCTCTATAGATCTTTATTGCTTTGGTTAAAGAAGATCAATTAAGCCAAAGTTTATTTCATACTTTGGCTTTTTATTATAAACTCAATATAGCTCTGCATAAAATTAATAATGCACAATGTATTACACTCCACAAAATCCAATACAAAATTTAATTTGATGAAAGATTGGACATTCTTGTAGAGCAAATAGTTACTATTGTATAAAATACCTAATAGTTTGTATAGTTAAATCATATACTGTTATTGATTGTCGTAAAATTGTACGCTATACATTATACCATATGAAAAAAAGGAACATACTACTATTTCCATTTATGCCACTTGAGAACCATTCAATACTCGAAAATTCTACTTTACACGAAATACAGAAACAATGGATTGAAGACATAATCACCGTACTTACACCGTTTAAATATAAAATTTCTGCTAATAAGGGCGGTGAAATAAATCATTTTTACAATACGTCAACAGATATTGATGATGGTTTGTATATTACAAAATTAGATGGAATTTTAACTGGAATGCCATTTCATTTTAGGTGGTATTGCTCTAGTATAAATTACCGCATCATTATCCAAACGTCCAAAAACCGCCACAGGATAAGTTGGCAGTATAACTTTACTTCTAAAAATAATATTGCATCCCTATATTTTTTGATTTTCAAACGAAAAAAAATAAAATTTTTTTTAGACGAGAAAGTACTGTCTGTTCATAAAAAGTCTTAATTATGAGAAAGTATAATTTTAAATACAGTAAATTAATTAAAAAAGATTCTTTGGAAAAAATTAAAAGCCGAATACTATACAAGATATTTTATAAAATATTTTTTTATGCTTCTAAAATTCATAAGGAAATACCAGGTGACATCGCTTACTGGACGGGTTATAAAATTGCCGAGTCCTACTACGAAAATTCAAGTGATAAGAAGAGAACCTTAAAATAAATGATCGAATGGGATAATCAACAGTTTATTCTTCATAAAAGCAGGTATAATTTAGTTTACGTACGTAAAAATAATGATTAACCTATAAATAAATTACCTATTTTAAATTAAAAAAATCTAAATGGAAAGACTATTTTTTTTCATAACTACTTTTGCTATCAAATATTTTTTTTGCTCAACAAAAGAATCTTTTACTTACAGGTACAGTACATATTTCAGTTAAAGAGGGAACATTTGATTGCAATCTTACTTTAAGCAACATCCCTGATATTTAAAACTACATCATAAGACTTAATTCAGGAATGAACCACCTTCACTTCAGAAGCATGGAGCCAAACTACTTTTTAATTTATCCCAGTAAATCATTAAGTGATATAACTTCTACTGGTGAAACAAATGCCTATTTTTTTACCAATAATACAAGAACGGAAAAATTTTTACCTAACACAGTACAGATTGAGTATGTTGGAAAATATCCTGTTGTTAAGGATACTATTGAGAATTACAGTAGGAAAGATTGGAAAGGGAATATTGCTTTTAACCATAATTCATTGAGAACCGATGGTGTTCATCTGCCTGATATCCTGTTCTATATGATATAGAAGCAGACAAAACTTCTGAAAAGGTGATGTATGATATTGACCTTGTTTGTGACGATTGCAATACACTTTACATTAATGGTAATTTGCCTATAAATAAAAAGTCTTAGAATTTTAAGAGCAATATAACTCAAGAATTATCTCTTTTTCTAGATAATTATGCCTTGACAGAAAACAACGGTACTTACGTACTAAATCCCTATTTAAGTAAAGACTAAATCAAAGAATTCAGTCGTCTAGTTAACAATTTTAAAAAACTTTACGAGTCAAAACTAAACATTCCCTTTGAGCAGGCAACGGTATTTATCCGTACCACACCAACCTCAAAAGACGGTTGGCTTATATATCTTATCCCTCAATACAGTATTGGTTGGGGTGATAATGGTCTTAAAAGTTTGTTTAACCCAAAAAATACAAAATTAGTACCGTCCGTTTATAGCTCATGAACTAGGCCATTACTATTTTGAAAAGTACAAAGTCTTTAATTCGGAACTTCGGGATATGATTAGCGAAGGTTTTGCAGAATACTTATCGCTTAAGCTCACAAAAAATGACATAGGAGAAAAAGTGTACGACAACAGTATCAGTAAAAAGTTGTAAAATTTAAAGGATTTCTCCCACCCCATATTATTCCATTTGCAAAGATTACGTCACAATCTGACTATTTAGACCGAAAACTATATGTTTATTATTATGCACCTATAATTTTTACAGCAATTGAAAAAGAAATTGGAGAAGAAAAAATGTGGTTGTGGCTTAATAGTTAGTAACGACACAAATACCAATTACGATTTCTTATGTTCTACACTGAAGTCTGGACTCAATAACGTAGAATTAACTCAGTTGATCATAAATAAGTATTTTGAAAGTTCTACCACTTTTGAAAATGCAGATAAAATAATCCGTGATTTTTAGCTAATATTACAAAGCAAGTAAATCTCAAATTTAACTTTCTACATATATTCTGATTTCCATCAGGAAGAGATAGTATTTTACTGTTAAAGTCATAATTAATCAATATCTCATTGATTGCTGTATCGTTTTACGAAGTAAATATCTTTAAGCATTTTAGTAATTAATGACGAGGAAACTTTGAGAGAAATAATTGTGATTTTAATACTGAATTTCGCCAATAAATAAATTACTACGAGCCAATTAAGTACTAATTTTACCTATACTACTACTAAGACAACTCCAAATATCGAAGAAAAAACAAATTTAAATACTCCTTTAATTAATGTCGTATATAATCAAAAACTTCTTTCAGAAAAATTCTGAAAGAAGTAAAAAATCAAGATCAATTATTAATGAAAAAAAAATATTTAAAATAAATTAGCAGCTAATCCAACCTGAATTTGTCTACTGTTTGGTGAATCACCTATGTTACTAACATCACTGAAACCCCAAGTATACCTGCCGTAAATTCTCAAAGGTCTCAAATTAATCTCAACACCAGCGACAAGTCCCAAATCAGTTTTCTTAAAGAGTTTTTTACTATTCTGCAGGATTGATTGATTACTATTAGACAAAAAACTGAACTGCGGACCTCCAAGAAGCGTGATAAATCCTTGACTGTTAACACGTAATAATAGTGGAACAGATACATAATTTAACTTCTTCTTTTTGTCAAACGTATTTAACAAGACATCAACATACCTATCTTCAATTTTAGTATTTGTCTGGTTGAATTGAACCTCAAGCTGTAACCCTAATGCTTTAGTGAAATCGTAGTAAGTATAACCTCCCAACTGATATCCCAGAGCGAATTTATCGCTGAAACCCTCACCATCAATTTTTGTAAGATTTGCTCCAGCTTTTACTCCCAGATGTAATTGACCGTAACTTTTACTTAATCCGATAAAAAATACAGTTAACAATAGAATCTTTTTCATAATTATAAACGAGTTAAATTTTTATCAAAAATATCTCTCTTTACATTGTGAGAATTAGAATCTATACAAACACCTTATATTACTATACCAAAATAAGATCATTTCCGATTAATTATTTTTCTTCTGGAAAAATTTAAAAATTATAATTTCTAAAAAAATCCTCCCGGTAATTTTTACCTAGATTTATTTCCAAATCATCTATCCAAACACTAAAGTTGTTAAATGAGGTTACATATTTATTATTCACTATATAACTTCTATTTATCCGGGAAAACTTATTTGAAGGGAGCTTACTGTATATATTTTTTAAGTTCATCCAAGTGATATGGCGATCGTCTTTAATTATATTAATTATAACATAATCCTTTAGTGCTTCGATATAAATTATATCATCAAAATAAATCTTATGGAAACGTTTATCTGCACGGACAATTATATAATCCTCCATAGCATTTTCCACAATATACTTTTCTTTTTTCATTAAAGACAGATAAGATGACGCTTTGGAAATGCTAATATCAAAACGTTTTTGTGATATAGGCTTAACCAGATAATCCAAGGCGTCTAAATTATAACTGTCAATTGCATACTGTGAGTACGCTGTGGTGAAGATCACCAATACATTACCGGGAACACTTTCTGCAAATTCAATCCCATTTAAATCTGGCATTTCAATATCTAGAAAAACAATATCTACCTGATGATTTTTTAAAAACTCATCAACACCGATCGCACTTCTAAATGACTTTAAAAGAACCAAAGGAGGTGAGTTGGTAATCAAATCTTCCATCCCCATTCTTGCTACTGGCTCATCATCTATAACTATACAGTTCATACAGGTATTTTTAAAATTGCTATATATTCGTCTTTATTTCTACTAGCATTCAAAGTAAATGAATCTTTGTAAATCAGTTCAAGTCTTCTTTGTAGATTGGTAAGCCCAACTCCATGCTGACTGTCAGAAGCCATTCTCAACAAAGGAACCGAATTTGTGACACGAATCTTCAAATATTCAGCCTCCAATGTAAAAACAACATCTACATAAGATTCATCTGTAGTATCTGCACTATGCTTGATTGCATTCTCTATTAATATTAAAATTAAATGTGGCGGTATATTTAAATGCTTTATATTTTCTTCCCCTGAATCAATCACGTATTCGAAATCATCTCTTCTCATTTTTTCCAGACTAAGATAATTATGTATGAACTTAATTTCTGAAACAATAGTAACTTTCTCTTCACTATTTTCATATAAAAGATATCTTAAAAATTCTGAGAGTTTAACTATAATAAATGACGCTTTTTCAGGATCTTTTCTAGTAAGAATGTTTATGTTATTTAGCATATTGAACAGAAAATGAGGTTGAATTTGACTTCTCAAAGCAATCAGTTCGCTTTCAATGGATTTTTTCTTCAACTCATAAAACTTTTCTGTATCATACATCCAATGTTGAAATAATTTTAATCCGCTGGAAAATAAAAAAATTGGTATCAGAAAAAACGTCACCAAAAATATTTCCTGAATCGAATTTTTAAAATTCAGATTTTGAATTAGTCTGTGGTTTTCAAGAACATACGATTTAAAGAAAAGTAGAATGATTGATCCTGCTAAAATTATTAAAAATAAATTCAGCAAATAGATCAATGCTTTTGAATTATATAAAAATGTTGGTATTAAAATATACATATTTACATAAAAAACCAGCAACATAAATAACACGCTTGAGATCCAATCTAAATGATCATAAATGCCATAAAATTCTCCCCAGTTTTTTCCGGAAAGCATTAAAGACAGTAGGCATAAAAAGCTGATAAGATGCCTTAACAATCTAAATTTCTTGTCGATAAGAAGTCTCAATAATGAATCTTCCTTTATTTGTTCCTCTTTGAAAATGAGATTAAAATTCTCCCTCATTGCTATCTTAGCATTAAATTAATTTTACAAATTAACATCAAATATACCTTCAACAATAAAAAACTATACTAGACATACTTTTTTCTATACTAAAATTAAAACCTTCTTTTAAATATCTAGATAAGTATAGTAATTTATTAAAAACTTTAAGATTCAAAATTACCGCAGTTTATTCAATTATACTAATAGCTTGATAATAGGAAAAAAATACAAAAGCCATGTTTTGTATAGAAAAATGAGCTATTCATATAGAAACTATTTCCTCATCTGCAAAATACAATTTCTTTGCATTCTTTTACTAAACTTTTTTATTGTATCGTAAAGCATAACTTAAAACCATGAAAAAAAAAATAATTGCTCTCAGCTTTTGCAATTTTCGGAAATATTTACTCGCAAACTACTGATGATTTAGTTGATAAAGTTACTTCTAGTCAGGTATCAGCTTTTCAGGCAGATCGCTTTGGAATATCTCTACAATTTAACATAAATTTTACTCAGCAGTCGCCCTTCGCTTTCAGATCAAAAAACAAAGAAACGGGTGAAATCACAAAAAATAAAATTAATAGCTTTTCACAGATAAATTCCAATATTAATGTAAATTACATAAGAAGAGCATTACATCTTGCCAAAAAAGTAGACAATATACGATTGGAAAATGCCTGTAAACGCGCATTGGAATACGGAGCCCATAATTACAATATTATAGAACGCATTCTTAAAAACGGATGGGATACTTTAGATGAAGAGCTTGAAGAACAACCCGATATACCCCGCCACGGCAATATAAGAGGCAGTAATTATTATAAATAAATTAAAACTTAAATAAACAATGAATACACAGACATTAGAACACATGAAACAGCTAAGGTTATACGGAATGTATAGAGCTTTTGAGGGGAGTTTATCACCACAGAACACAAACCTCTACACCAATGATGAGCTAATTGCATACCTTCTTCAGAGTGAATGGGATGACCGGCAAAATCAAAAGATAGAACGATTAACGCAAGCGGCACATTTTAGGTACAGCGCCGTAATAGAAGCTATCGATTATGATGCCTCAAGGTCTTTAGGTAAAAATCAAATACAACGCTTCTCCAGTTGCAATTTTATAGCCCAAAAACAAAATATACTTATTACCGGGAGTACCGGTGCAGGGAAAAGTTATATGGCGTCTGCAATTGGTCATCAAGCTTGCTCATTGGGGTACAAAGTGATGTATTTTAACACCAATAAACTGTTTACAATGCTAAAAACATCAAAAGCAGATGGTTCCTATTTAAAACAAATCAATAAACTGGAAAAACAAGATCTGCTGATCTTAGATGACTTTGGGCTTAAAGCTTTGGACACGATCAACAGGAACTCTTTTATGGAAATTATAGAAGACAGGCATGGTAAACACAGTACTATCATAGCCTCGCAATTACCGGTTGAAGCATGGCATGATATTATTGGAGAACAAACTATAGCAGATGCTATTTTGGATCGCCTTGTACACACTGCACATAGGATAGATATTAAAGGGGAATCTATGCGCAAAAAATTAAAAAATAATTATTAAATTTATACTCAGATGAATCGATTTTGAGCACTTGCTTTACTATGCTCACTTTCATCCGCTGCGAGTGCTTCACTTTATCCGTTCTATCCAGCTTATCAAGCAAAGTACGAATATAATAAATATTGAACCCTTAAAGGTTGAAAGTTAAAACCGAAAGTACCTGTTGAATAACTGTTCAAAGTATAAATATCTATAAAAATATGCCAAAGGTATATTTACCAGTACCAAAAGGTTACTGGAAATTTATCTAAAACTACCTTCTTTATTGATAGCAGTATTTAAAAGACCACCTATTATTTTTTCACAAACTTAAAGGTTGATTGATCTATTTGTAAAAGATAAACTGCTGCAGGAATTTCGGATACGCTAATTTTATTATGATCTACGCTTATAGCTCCTTTTTTCACAACATTACCAGTTATACTATAAATCTTATATTCTTTTGCTTCAGCCAGATGATCAAAAAACAAGAAATCGGCAGTTGGGTTAGGATACACTTTAACGGTATCGAACAAATTATCACTAATACCTGCATTTGCTGCGGGAGCAAAACGAAAAACAGTGCCACTTACCGGATATCCTGTAAACCCATAATTATCAAGCGTCACCTGACTTGAATCTGTATACTCTCCCAACAAAGGATTTTGTGCATTGTTATACAACATACACACAAAAGCCCCTGAAGATGGCTCACCACCCAAACCAAAATTGGTATAAGGCTCATCATTTGGATAATTGTAGGTGATTAAATTATGATCACCGATACGGTATTCAATAACATTTGAGCTTTCATACAACCAAATTTGAACATTTAGATAATAGGTGTTTCCTGAATAAAAGTTTCTTTCAACAGAAGAACCTGCATTTTTAAACTGCATTTTAAAAATACGATTTCCTGTAGATCCATCAATTTTATAACCTATGGGCGAAACTGAAGTTGTGGCATTAGCAGCACTTTTATCGGCAATGTGAATACCTGTACCGTAAAGCTCCACTTCGCTTGCGCTCATACTAAGTAACGAAATATTAGCACCATCGAACGTTATGAATTTATAATTGATGCCGTTTATATTAAAGTTAAATGGCAAGGTATAATCCCAATACAGAGCATTGTTTACATTATGTTTTTGCCAAGGCTTGCTGTTATTAATGCTGATAGGGTTTACCAAATCAGCGTATGTACTGTTAAGCTTGTTGAACGTATAAAAAGGCTGAGCATTTGCAAACAAGCTAATAATTAAAGTAATAAATAATGTAATTTTTGTTTTCATTTTTTTTAATTTTTAAAGCTGCCAATGGCAGCTTTATTATATACCCGTATATTTTACAAAAATGTATGGCGGATATTGAGCAAATAACTGTAGTTTATCTTTTGAATTATTTAAAATGTAATTAACACTTCTTTTATCTGGTTTGCTTATACCATCTGGTTCTGTTAAAAAATATATTTTTGTATCATCATTATACCAATAATTGTAATGAATCGTATTTATTCGTATGATTATTGTAACTATGGAATATAGCTTTATAATTTTCAAATAAAATTTTTGAAGCGCAACCCTGTTCTAACTCTCTATCTATTTTTCTCCACCAACCTTTCAATTCTTCCGAATGATTTTGATTTTTGTAGTATTTTCTTAGATCTTTTCCCTCGGTATCACATGACATTAATGATAGAATGCTTAAAGCTAGAATAAAATATGTTACATTTTTCATAATTTTTAAAAATAATTCGTTATTGTTGCTTTTAAGAACGTTTCCGAGTCACTAAAGATATCTGACAGTGTTACAATTTTAGATAGAGGGTTATACTATTTAAAATCAATATAAAACAATGAAATTACTAGAAATCTAAAACACGTTTAAACTTTTCCTTTTGAAAACGCCACCCCTTGCTTTGAATTTTACTGTAAATATCTTTTATATGATTACGCCCAAAAACAACTAGAATTTTTTGCGCATCTGATTGTTCTATCTTGTTGAGAACGTGCTGGTCTCTAATACCGTTTAAAATATAATATTCTTTATTTTCATCAATCTTAGTACACTTGTATTTCTTACCTAAAGATGTTTTATAATCACAATTGTTAAGTACAATTTTTCCGTAACGCTTTTCGAACATTTCTATCATCTGTTCTAAATACAGATCTGCGTGATGGTCTGTGTCTAAGTTTACACCATAATCAACATCGCTCTGTGAAACATATTTCTTATTTTGCAATGATTTAAAAGCTTCATTTTCGCTATCCATATAATCCATAAGTGCAAAACCGGTTACATGTCGGAATTTTCGCATTAAAGTATCTAATTGTAGTGAATCTGTTACATCAGAATTGATTCCTTCGTAAAATACTACAAATCCATCATTGCGCAAACTGTCTATTTTTCGTTTGGTCATTTCGTAGAATGCCGGTTTGTTTACATGAATCATTGGAATGGTAGCAACTTCTCTACCTTGTTTCTCATAATAACTAATAGCAAATGATTTGTTTGCAGCGTAGATACCAAATTTGGTCAACATTCCTTGAGCGTTAACATAACATGATAAAAATAGAAATAATAAAATAATCGTTTGCTTCATCTTTTAAAGATTTAGAATAGACAGAAGTCTAATCACTTCTGCCTATAAATTTAATTTTTTTATCTTTTGAACAGCCCCTTGAAGGCATGACCGATAGTTGATATAAATTCTCCAGCAACACACCAGCCTCTACCTTCTCCTTTTTTCATTTCATAACATTCTTTTATTCTCTGTCCGTGCGTTGGAGGACAACATGGATCAGCGGGTTTATCTTTATCGTCTTCAGGATCTCCATAAGCTTTTAATAAACTTTCTGAATTTTCTATAAAAAAATCTGGATTAATTTTTCCAGCTTCGAGCAAATTTTCTGAAAATTCCATGCTTACAATCTTAAAGTCATTGTGAGGTATTTTAAACCTAATTTGTCCTTCGGTTTCTTTATTATCTGCACCTTTATAAATTACATTCTCTACGATTAAATCGAATTCAGAATCATAAGAACGCATTTTCACAGGTAATTTCATATTAACAAATTTATAACCTTTAGCAGCACTTGCTTTCTGCTCTACCGAAGAATTTGCTGCCGTAGTTTCATTGTCATTACTACAGGCATACAAACCTAGTGATAAAATAGTTGCTCCTAAAATTCCTAAAGTAAAATTTTTAATTCTCTCATTTTAAAATAATTTCTTTACAGTTTTTTTATAATTTATAAGACTGCTGTTAAAAATAGTTTTACAGGTATCCCGCTGCAATCGGCTTCTAATTTGTTTCGCAAAACCGACATTCGCGACTACCGGTCTCCGAAACAAATTTCTATATGGTTTTGGTTATTATTAAAGGTGTAACTGCTAATTTAGCTTCGCTCCCCACATACACTGCTTCATGAATCCGCAGACTTTAGACTTCATCCTCAGGTTTTTAATCTTTTAATTGATTTTAGTTTTTAATTCTATTGCCCCTGCATACAATACAGCCTGCTTAAAGCTGTATTGGTTACCGTAAGCAAAGGCAATTGTTCTTCTTTTATTTAATTTATCATCATTACCATTACCTTTATTATCGTTATGCACTTTAAACAATGTATACATTAAACGATTTTCTTTTTCATCTTTTAATTGAAAGTCAACTACATTATTTTTATGTACAATATGATATAAATACTCCTTAAACTCTGCAGAATAATGTAATTCATCAATAATATTTTCATGTTTTTCAAGTAACATTTTTAATTGTTCCAGGTTAATTGATTCATAGGTATTTGCCTGTGTGTCACTTTTTAAAGTTCGATTCACATGTTTTTCAAAACTTACTACATTATCTATATAACTTTGATCACTATTATAAACAAAATTCTCAACAACATTTCTGTAGGTTTCGTAATCGGTATTAGTTAAACCTTTGGTCTTTTGCGCGTTTAATGATTTATAATTTGTTTCGCTTAGTAAAGTATCGTCAGTAGTTTCACACGAACTACATAAAGCTGAAATTGCTACAGCCGCTAAAAAAAATTTTTTCATTGTTTCGGATTTTTTATAGTGCTGCCCGGGTAGCGTTTTTGTTTCGGTGCAAAGATGGCACGCCCGGAAAAAACCGAACGGAAAAATTATCACGATTTAAGACAAGAGATAATTTAGGAACAGAAAAATCATCAAGTAAAGGGAAAATAAGTAATTTAAAAACACATTATAAACTTTAATATCAGCACTTTAAATCTAATTATTAAATAATGTTTTTTTTGTATTTTTGTATTGAAAAGAATGCTTGTTATTGATGATTTCATTTAAAAAGATTTTACTTATTACTCTATTATTGACGATTTTTCCGTTACCCATAGGTTCTTTTGCCCAAACGACTACTGATTCATATGAAAAATTGTGGAGTATAATACGAAATGATAGCGTTTCTAAAGAAAACAAACTTCAATATTTAGAGGTTTATTACCGTAAAGCACAGATTGAAAAAAATGGATTGGAAGCATACCGCGCCTTGGAAAAAAAATCGTACCTGGTTCCGTTTAATGATGCTGTGGTATTACTGCAAAAAATGCAGCCTTTAGTTAGTGAGTTAAAGAACGACAGTTTAGCCGGCGATTTTTTAAATCTTAATACAGTATTTTATTATGAACATAGAGTTTTTGAAAAAGCTTTAGAATATGCTATTGAATCAGAAAGCTTTAATGAAAAAACAAATAACCTATATAATCTTAATGCTGTACGAATTGATATCGGCAATATTTATTACCATACCCGTAGTTACGAAAAGGCATTAAGCTATTTTACTCAAGCAAAAGAATACCATAAAACCTTTAAGGATGAAAACCATAGACGAAGTTACGTTATAGCTTTATATAGTTTAGGTAAAACATACTGGCAGCTGGAAGATGTTCAGCACTTGAAAGAAACTATTAGCGAAAGCGAAGATGCCATTAAACTTTTACAGCCTAAACACCAAATATTTGAAACTGCCTACTTAAATTATATTAAAGGCGGTTTAGCTTTTTTAGAAAGTGATTATGCAAGCGCTAAAGATTATTTTGAGTCTGCCTTAACTATAATACAAAAAAACGGTGATTTTACCAACGAACATGTTATTTACCTTTATTTAGGTAAAATTGTTTGGAACCAAAATAAAAAAGCTACAGCGGTAACTTATTTTAATAAAGTAGACCAGCTTTTTCAGGAAAAGAAGTTTTTAAATTATGAACTGCGTGAAACATACGAATACCTTATTTCCTATTACAAAGAAACTAAACAGCCCCAATTACAATTACAGGTTACTGAAAGCTTAATTGCCTTAAACCGTCAGTTTGAAAAAGAGCAGCATAATATAACCAAGACATTACACGCCGAACTGGATACAAAAAAACTGGTAAAAGAACGGGTGCGACTGCACAAACAATTAAAAAGCAGTAAAAAGACTTACGGCTTCTGGTTAAGCATTTTAGGTGCCGGTTTACTGGTACTTACCGCCTACTCTTATTGGCAAGACAAGGAGAAGAAAAAGTTTAAAACAAAATTTGAAGGTCTATTACAAAAAATTCAATCTGAAAGAAAACCTGAAACGGTTTTACAAGATGCTAATAAACAAAAAGTCAATTTAGAAGAAGAAATAAATTTAAAAGAAGGTACAGAGAACCAGCCTGAAATATTCGCTACAAAAGAGGCATCCATTCAAGACAATAAAAGTGTCGCTTTAAAGGCAACCGAGAAAAGACTTTTGCGAGAGTTGGAACGTTTTGAGAAAGAAAAAGTTTTTTTAACTACCGTAAAACTAGATGATCTGGCTAAAGATTTCGGTACCAATCGAAACACCTTATCAGCCCTTATAAACGAACATAAAGGTAATTTCAACAGCTACATAAACAAATTACGTATTAACGACCTGCTTAAAGATTTAACAGATCAGCCGGAAATTCGTAAGCTTACCATTACAGAGCTTGCCGAAATGTACGGTTTTTCAAACGCTAAGACATTAACCAACCAATTTAAAGCAGAAACAGAACTAACTCCTTCGTATTTTATTAAAGAATTAGAGTTAAGGGATTTACAAGAAAAAAGAAAGAAATGATGGCAAATTTATCGTGAAAGTAGGTAAAAGAACTGCCATCACAATAAAATGTAACTTTACACAAAATCTTGTGCATCGATAATGACAGAAATCAAAAAGCTATTACAATAAGTTGAAAAAAAGTAATGTGTCAATAGTTAAAAAACAATGATGTACATTATTAAAACTTCTTGAATAGTACATATTTTTGCTACTTATAACTGATACAGTCAAATCATATAGGATAATTACCACAAAAAATTATGAAAAAAAATCTACTATTTATAATCTCACTTTTCTTTAGCGTTTCGGTTTACTCACAAAGTATGAAGTCACTAAACAATATTAGTGCAAATGATACAGTTCCAGAAGGACAAGCCGTGATATATGGAAATTTTATACAAAGACTTGGTTTTAGCAGTGGTGGTTTTTCGCAGGATATCAGGATAATAAATCTTGAATCTAATGAGATTTCTACTTTTAGGGTAAAGCCAATTTTTAAAACCGCAAAGGAAAATAGTTTTTGCTATGTAATAGAACCAGGAGAATACGCTATTCTAAATTATTGGTGGACAGAAAGTAAATGGTACGGAGGACAAATGTTTACCGAACCCATTTATAAGAACATTGATGCAACTAAAGATTTCGAAGAAAAAATTAAATCGGGAGAGCTGACAGAAAAAGATCTTATAAAATATACTTTTACAATTACTGAAAACTCGCTAAATTATTTAGGCACATGGCATTTTAACAAAGGTTTAGTTTCGTTCACGGACGATAAAACAAAACTTGACAAAAAATTATCCAATACATTCAAAAAGCTTGATTTCATTAATGCTACAACTATAATACCTAATTAAAAAACTGTAAATACATAACACAAAAAAATAGACAAATTGAAAAAAACACTTATAATCTTTACAACAATTCTATTAGCACTAAGCCTATTTAGCTGTGAAGAAGAAAACTGCTTTACACCACCCCAACCTATCGTTTTTGAATTTGTAAATGCTGATGGAGATAATTTAATAGCAAGCGGGCTATTAACAAATGGTGAAATTGTTATTCAGCAAGACCTAGGTAATGGTAGCAGTTTAAGAATTAATGTACAGATAACGGAAGATAATAAAGCCCTACTTGAAAATGTAGGCTGGTTCGATGGAACCAGGAATTATACTGTTTACCTAATTCTAGATTCGGTAAAATCATTTAATTTCAGCATTAGATCATCAAAAATAAAAAATAACTGCAGCGGTTATATAATTGACGACGTAACTATTGAAAATACATTATCAACCAAACAAGATGGCTATTATAGAGTTATAATGAATTAGAAACTTAATATGAAAAATATAATTACAATTTTTATCATAGCAATTTCACTATCAGTATATCCACAAAGTAAAAAAGCTTATCTGAAACAAAATAGATTGGATGTTGAAAAATCTGACTTTAAATTTCCGCAAACAGACTTTAATATCATTGGGTTTGGAGCATATCACGGAAGTGCAAAAACTTATGATGCCGAACTGCAATTGATTAAGAGCCTAAAAAAGCAAAATGCATTGGATTACTACATTCCAGAAACAAGCTTCAGTCAGGCATTTTTTTTTCAAAAATACTTGGAAACAGCAGACGAAGAGCTTTTAAAAAAACTGGTTTTAGCTTTCCAGACAATTGTAAATCAAGAAGGAACAATTGAAACTTTTGAGCATTGGAAAAGCTTGAGATTACTTAATGAATCACATAAAGACAATCCGATAAAAGTAATAGGCTTTGATGTTGTTAACGAATACTATTTTCCGATAAAGCATATTTTGTACTTAACGGAAAATATTGAAAATTGGAAATTGAAAGAAGAATTAAGAGCAAAATTATCAGAAAAAAATTTTGATTTCAGCATCAGTAATAAGGAAACTACCCAGTTATTAAAAAACCTTATTACGGATTATAACATGAATAAAAATCTTTATGTTTATAAAATTAAAGATACTGTAAGCTTCAATCACATTCTTAAAAACATTAACTACAACTTTGAAGAAAGCAGGGATAGAGAAAAAATAATTGTAGATAACTATATTTATCTCAAAGACATTTATCACCTTGAAACAAGAAAACAATTCGCCAAGTACGGATTTTTTCACTTGGAAAAAGAACGTGAACAGAACTACCCTTCCTTTTTCACAAGGCTGATAGAACAAAATGTTTATAAACGAGACAAGGTAATTACTGTAATCGGATATTTAACTAAGAGCGAAGTTCTTTGGGATAAAATATATGACAAACAGAAAAACTACAAAACGTATACAGTTGAAAAAGGTTATGGAATTGGCGATTATTGGAGAGAGTATTTTAAAGGCATAAAAAATCTAAAGAAAACAAAACTCTCTGATATTACCTTATATAAATTGAATGAGGAAAATTCTCCGTATAATTCGGGAACAGACCTTAAGACAGTTAAACTATTTTTAAAAAGGAGCAACAGCAGCGTACTGAAAGGAAAAGCTACAACTGATTATATTGATTACGCTATCTTGATAAGAAACTCCAAAAATCAAATACCAATCGAAGAAATGAAGTAAGATTCTATTAAAAGAATGACCAAGGAGCGGAAAGGTTACGTATAAAATTTAACTTTATAGTAAATGATCTTACTTTAACTGAAAGTTTCACTTGAATTCCTGGCAACTTCTAAATTACAAAACACTAATATCCATAAAAATGAAAAATCTTATCCTGCCACTTGTTTTGCTATCAAGTACCTGTTGTTTAGCGCAAAATAGATTAGACAACTATATGGAACATCTTTTTCAAAATAGAAAAGTGATGGGAAGTGTAGCAGTTTCTCATAATGAACGCATTATTTATTCAAAGTCTTTGGGATACGCTGATGCTAATATAAAAAAAGAAATAGATGAAAATACAAAAATCCGAATTGCTTCGTTAACTAAAACCTACACTGCCGTCTTAGTGTTGAAAGCTGCTGAAGAAGGATTATTAAAATTAGGTGACAAGCTTAGTGATTTTTACCCTATGATAAAAAATTCTCAGATTTAACTAAACAAAAAGTAAAATATGCTAAAGAAGATTTGGCATACCTCAAATATCTTAAGAGTTTCATTAATTTCAATAATAGAAAATTGATTGTCCCAGATTATTTTATCTACAATAAACAGGGATATTTAATAAATGAGGGAATGAGCAAGGACGAATGTGGATCTCTGATAAGAACACTTGATGAAAAGCTATTCAAAATTAGTGAAGAGCAGACACTAGAAACTTTTATTGAACGTCTCGCTTTTATAGAAGAAAATAAAGATTTAAAAAGTCATGAATTTACTATATTTATAACCTGGGCTGGCTTTGCAGCAAAAAACAGCAACAAAGAATCTTTTGGAAATTACTCCTATATCAAACAAAACTATGGAAGTAACATTAAAGTTTTTCTTCTGAATCTGGACATTAATGAGTCTTGGAACTGGACGAAAGAACAAAAAGAGCTCTTAAAACTATGATAATAGAAAGGTTTCTAAATTTAGAAAAATCATGCTTTTACATTCAATCTAGGATCTTCTATCACGCTATAAAAAGTAAAACGGTTGCTAAAATACATTTTACAACCGTTTAACTAATATTTAAATTTCTAAGTTTTAAACATAAAAAATAATTTATGCTGGCTAATTACCAATAGCTGTGCCTATTATCAAACCATGTATAAAATCATTATTATTTTGATCGGGCTGTAGATGATGTACTACCTTCAATACTAACCACGATTCTGCAATTTGTTTATCAGCAGATTTATTATCAGTTATTTTAATGGTTTTAAGGTAATTGTATTTTTCGTCGAAGATAAGTTCACCTGTTACAACATTTCGATTATTATCTGTAAGGATTACTTCGTTGCCTTGGATGCGAAATTTAAATTTTTCACCATTCTCCAGTTTTAATCTCCGTTGATTATACTTTCCAATCTTATCTCCATTTCTATAAACAAAATAGTCATGTAATGATATATCATCTCCTGTAATTCTATATCTCTCAATTGGAACAGACATATTTTTACCATCAGTCAGCTTAACCTTAAATTCAGTATTATCTGAACTCAGTATTTCTATATTCTGTGCTTGAGCACTAAAACTAGATAAAAAAGAAATGAAAGTTAATAATATATAATTCATAGCTATTTATTTAACAATTAAATCAATAATTACTGCAGCAGCAGAAGCTCCTAAAACTACCCCGCAACTGGTTAAAAACTATAGCTTCAGATGCTCTTTGAATAGTCGTGGATATTTGTCGAATTCAAATCTGGAATACTTCATAAATTTGAGTACATACTCTCTAAGCCTTGATTATGCAATTCTCCAATTGATGGAGTTGCAGCTGTCTTATTCACCAAATTACCTTCTAGTGAATCATTTTTTTCCTTTGTGTCATCGTTATTGCAAGACGTACCCATAATACCAGCAATAAAAATTAGAAAAATTTTTTTCATAAATATACATAATTTAAAGTTATCAACACAATATGCTAATAATCAATCACATAACCTTAAATAATTAACTATTAATTAACAAAAAAATATAATATTTTGTTGTTACAGTATTTAATTTTCTAAAATAAAGATGATATTTAGCGCGAGTGATATTTTACTTTAAGAGAGAGATATATACTATTAAATTTAAATTAACAATATGATAAAGAACTAAAACTAACCGACTTCACCATATTTTTATAAATCGCCACTGCATCGGTCGTCACTGTTAAATCATTTTGTTGCGATTGAGAATACGATATTTGGAAAAGTAAGATGGTAATAAAAAAAAATACTTTATGATTTTAGGTTTTAAATTTAAAAATTTTAGCTGACAGATTGTTAATGTGTTAAAAGTCTATCTGACTTTTTTAGTCAAATTGAAACTTACTTCCTTTCCATCTGATTTAACTGTTACATCGATATTATCTTGCTTCAAAATATTGTCCTTTATCTTACAGTAATCATCGTGATTTAAAACATCTATTGATTTGCCATTAATCTTAATTATCTGGTCTCCATATTTGATTCCTGAATTAGATTTATCCCACAGAAAACAGACTGACAACTGATTCTTTTCATTGAGGCAGAAATTCATATCGAAATTTTTCAAAGAATTGAATACCACTGATTTTTTTTGTGAATCTAAGTATAACTTATTCTCCGAAAAATTAAAGATTGTAGTAAATCCATTAAAAAATTTTGAACCTATAATAGGTTTATTTTTTGATATTAAGGTAGGCAGGTTTTTAAACGATATTCCCTGTAAAGTGAATTCATCTACATAAAGCAACTCTGTTGTTCGCCTATCCTGTCCATTTATGGTTATACTTATACCTTCTCCCGTAATTTTTTTTTGCTTTTTGAACTTGCTGCTTTTTATAAAATCATTGTTAAGCTCGAAATACGAAGTACTGCCTGTATCTATTAGCACCCACTGCTTTTTATTATCCAAAGAAATTTCTATTAAAGGTAAAAGCTTATTATAGTATCCGATATCAGTTCCGGAACTACTAAAGGCCGGAATGAAAGGTTCTTTTGAAGAAGACACTTTACCTATAGAAGGTTCTACCTTCCAATTTGCCAACTTTAATAAATTACCGCCAATAATACCGTCTATTTTCCTACAAGATTGATTTTGAAAAGAAGATAGATCTGCTATTGTACAGACTATATTTTCAAAATTAAAATCATTAAAACGGATATTCTTTAAGATCAGGTTACTATCAGATGTTTTACCTGTAGGATCTTCTAATGAAATTTTATTTTCACTTTCCTCAGTACTTGCAATTTCCTTTGACAAAACAGTAATCATTGCTCCTGTATCATACAAAAACAGCCCCTCTTCGCCATCAATACTACCTTTGATAAAAATCCAACCATCTTCTGTAAAAACAGCAGGAATATCTGTACTTTTTTCTGTAGCGGACAGCTTGCCTGAATAAATCAACTCACTAGCGTTCTGAGCTTTTAAGTTTATATAGCAAAAGATCAATAATAAAACAAATAACTTCTTCATAGTAATAAAATTAGAAAAAGTGTTCCATAAAACATAATGAAACACTTTTTTATATAAAAATTAATTTAAATTAAAACGGTATTGTATAACTTACGCCAATGTAGTATTTATTGACGTGGACAGGTTCGCCTGGTGTCCAAGTTCCGCTACCTTCTGCAATAACCTTGGTTCTACGCTTTGATGCCAAAGGAGCGTTATAGGTTTCAGGAGTAGTCAACCTGATTTCTAACTTGTAATCAAACCCTATCGCAATTCCCAATCCTTGTTGGTCAACTATTTCTTGAGGCATTTCCTTAAAATAGGCTACTTGGTCTTCATTTAATTTAAAATTTTCAAGACCCCACTCTCTAAAATTGAATTGGATTTCTTTCAATTGATTTCTAAATTCAGCTTCAGGAAGCGCTTCTAATTCTCGTCTTTTTAGTTCAACACCTTCTTGTGTCAATGGTACTTTTTGCATATAAAAAATGTTTAAATGATTAATTATGAACAATATACGTTATTAAAAAACTTTATTTAATAAAAATAGGAGCATTTAACACAATTATAACAGTTTGCATTTCAATAAGATAAACTCTAAGTTAGAAATTTACACTTCCCTATCCTACGGTTTGGAACAAAACAAGAGTAATGAGAAAACGAATTTGGTTAAAAAGAGCAAAATTAAACTTCAGTCAGCGAACCATTCTAATTGCCAGTTTATCGCATACTAATATTTTTTATCTTAGCCAGTAATAAAGCCTAACAAAAGTGCTTTTGATTTTAACTGATAATGTAAATGCAACTAGGTGAAGATAGTTTTTATACAAAAGAAAACAAAAAGGAGCTAAATAGCTCCTTTTCAAATGCGGTGAGTCCCGGTATCGAACCGATTTCCCTATATATACTCTAAGATAGATTCATACTAACAGAATATTTCGGTTAACTCACCTTCGACACCGAAACTCACCGTTACAAATAGATTTCCTAAAAGAGTTATTGTAAAACCTAAAAGCTTTGTAAATCCTCAGCAAAAAGTAGCCATTTTGTAAGAAAAGCTAAAGGAGTGTTTTCATAAAAAAATGTAACTTTAATTATGGCAACACCAAAAAAGAAATTAGCAGAGAATTTTGTAAAAGACATTCGTAAAAACACATGACGTATTTTTACAGCCGAACAAAAGATCTTAATTGTAATGGAAGCTTTGCGTATAGAAACTTCTGTAGAAGAGTTGTGCAGAAAGCACAGTATAACCCAATAACAATTTTCTGCATGGGAAAAAGAATTTTTAGAATGCGGTTAAAAGCGGTTGTCTTGAGATATGACACTTGAGACTACCAGCTATGAGGTGAAGATGGAGCCAGATATAGCGGTAAAAAAATGAAATTAATTTATATTATCGGCAAACACACGGACAACATCAGCTTTTTGTAAACACTGCAAGGCAAACAAAACATTCTTAGTTTCAACTTCTCAGTTGATTTTAAAAAGTATCAAAGTACATCATGAAACCAATCCTATATATCCTCTTATTTTTTGCGACGACTGTTTACAGTCAAAATTTAGGATCTATTTCTAATCTTGAAGTGAAAGAGGACCTTAGCATATATTAAGCACACTATTGAAGATGCCAGCGTTAACCCCTACAGCGGTATTTCAGAAAAAAAGTTTCAAAAACTCTTAAAGCGTGCAGAACGACGAATTTCAAAAAAAAGTGCGGTCACCTCCATTGATTTTTATACAGCTTTCCAACCTGTCATTGCCAAGTTGCGAGACGGGCATACAGAATTAAACATATCGGACTATATTTATGATACGGACTACAAGGAATTCCCCTTTAAAGTGGAATTGCAAGAAAATTCTCTTTATATTAAATCAATTTCGAATGGTTACGGGAACGATGTTCGAAAATCTGTCATTGGAAAAAGTATAAGGAAAATAGACCACAAGAATTCCAGTAAAATAATTAAACTTTTTGGACGGTATACAAGTGCAGAAAATACACGAAGCAGCATCGCTTTAAGCTAGTATTACTTCAACGACTACTTCAACGTACTGCTAACTAAAAACGATGAGTTAAGTATTGACATAGAAGATCACACGAACTTACAATTAAAATTTTAAAGAAATCCCAGACAAAAAACGTAACTCAACAAGCAAGAAAATTTGAAAATTTCAGTTATATACTAAAAGAAGATAAAAATTGCGCCGTATTAACACTTAACAGTTTTTCAGGTTTGAAAAGTTTTAAAACATTTTTAAATGATTTTTTTTCAACAATTAAGAAGAACAACATAAAAAATCTTGTCATAGACCTGCGTGAAAATGGTGGTGGGAATTCACAGCTTGGAGACGAACTTTTGAGTTACCTGATTTCAGAGCCCTTTACACAATACGAAAAGACATTAACGAAGTATAGCGATACACAAAAACACTTTACAAAAAACCTAACTGATGCTGAAGATAAATACAGGCAAAATATTCTGGAGAAAAAATCAGGAACAGTTGAAACTACCGATAAATCGAACTCATTGACATTCCCCAAAAAATTAGAGCAAAGGTTTAATGGAAACGTATTAATATTAATAAGCGGCCAGACATTTTCTTCGGCTGCCGATTTTGCCAATGCCTGCAAGTATTATAAAGTAGGAACCACAATAGGTGAAGAAACCGGAGGTTCTGTAGTATCGGCCGGAGAAACAATCCAGATAGTGCTTCCTCATTCAAAATTACAGCTCAATGTATCTACTTCGAAAGATTACAATGTTGGAGCTAGGACAGAAAGCCGTCATGGTGTGAAACCACATGTAAAGGTATCAGCATCGAAAGCACTGGACTATGCTTTTAAAAGAATAAAAAAACTGGAAGTTTCTACTAATTGATAACACAAACTTAAAACTACATACGGCTTTAAAACTATTATTGATAATAAATTCTCACTTCAAATTAAATTATTACAATAATATGAAATTCCGTTTTTTTTCATTTGCACTGCTTTTAACCATTACAGTTCAAAGCTGTAAATTTTCACCATCAAAATCTTCGAATACCGTTCAGTCCTATGGTTGGATAGAACACCATATTGAGAACAGAAAGACAACTGACAATCACTTACTACGTGTAGCTTTTATTGGAGACCTAGAGCCCAAACCATGTGCTGAATTTCCACATACCAATACAGCCGTAGAACAAATCAACCAAATGAAAGAATCTGATGCTGTAGATTTTGTAATCGGGATCGGAGATGTTGCCCATAAAGGTACAGAACTACAGTATGTAGAAGCGACAAAAGTGCTGAAAAAGTTAACTGCGCCCTTCTACACTATTATGGGAAATGAAGAGCACGGAAGCAGTGTTGAACGCTACATGGAATTCGCAAAGCAATGGAACCCCAATCTTAAATCACCCAACAATATATTGAATCACGAAAAAGTTGCTTTTGTTTTGGCTTCTCCTGACTTTGGTCGTGATTTTAATAATAAAGGAGCATCGAGGATCGCTAAACAGATCGAAAGACTAGCACCCAAACCTGTGATCTTAATTGTTCACAGTGCACAAAAAGGCGTGTATGAAGAAAGCGCAGACAAAGGTATTGACAACGCCGTTTTTAAATCTAAAGTTCTTTCTCAGGCGAACTTAGTGGCTGTTGTTTCGGGCGATTTACATATGGATATGGACAGAACCAAACATTCAAAAAAAATTGACAATATACATTATCTTCATATCCCAGCCTTGGAACGAACTAAAGTTCCGGACGAAACGGTCCAAAACCCAATGATACGAATTATGACCATTGACAAAAACGGAAAAGTAGAAGTAGAATCATTTAAAACAGGTAATTTTAAATCAGAAGAAAAGCATAAATATAGTTTTGACTTATTCGTATAACTAACTTCAATTAGATTTAGTTTGAGATGCCTCCCCTGTAAAATAGGTTAATTTGAATAGTGTAAAGTAGCACTAAAAAAAAAATAAAAAAAACATATGCGTGCATATAAATTATTATCTTTGTACCTCATAAGTGTTTTTTTTGGTTAATAAGAGGTTGCAAGTTTCGTACTTCAACCTCTTATTTTTATGATATTTTTAAAGATTAAGTCTTGAGCAAGGTTCTAAGGACTCCTGAAGGGAAAATCATTGTGTACAGTAAAGAGACTACTTAAAAATAGACCCCTCACCCTCTTTTACCTGAAGATTGATAAACTTGTCTAAAAATTCAAGAAACAGTATGTCAAGTTCTTTTGTTCTTTCATACATATATCTTACAGAGCCTAAATAGAACAATCTTCCCTCGGTATCATCATTTTCTGTCACAACATTTTTCATTACATGCTCCGTACAGTACAGTTTGAGTTCATTTTTCTTGGCTATAACCTTATTCAAATCAGCACCATTAAAATTGTCCTGAAATTCAAGCAAGAAAATTTCAAACTCTGCTACCTTTCGACAAATAACCTTTTCCAGTTCTGAATAAACACTTTCCATAGACAATAAAATGAAGATTATATTTAAATTTACGCTATTTTAATGAAAATCAGCATCTAAAAATCACATATCGGATTCAAAAAGTTAATTATAAAATTTGCAAATGAAATTTTATATCTTTATTTAAATTTTACATTACCATTGATTTCAGATAAAAGCTATAGCCTGTCAACCATAATGAACCGCATCAAACAAGTGTTTGAAGAACGTATGAACGAGGTGTACTTTTGGATGAAGGCAGAACTTATGCATGTGAAGAGCGACCGTAATGGACACTACTATCTGGATTTGGTAGAAACAAAAGACGGAAGCATACTTGCTAAAAGCACTGCCCAGATATGGAACTATACCGCAACCTATCTGAAAGAAGAGCTGGCAACTGATTTTAACCAGATCATTAAGCCGGGAAGCGAAATCATGTGTTACTGCAAAGCTGTTTTCCATACCGTTTACGGGTTATCATTCGTTATTACCAAAGTAGACATAAACTACAACCTAGGTGCATTGGAACGCAAAAAGAAGGCTATACTGGAACAACTGCTGAAGGAAGGAATTTTAGAGAAAAACAAACAACACAAACTGCCTAAAGTAATTCAGCGAATAGCACTTGTAGGATCGCCCAACACATCGGGGTACGAAGATTTTTTGAACCAGCTTAAAAAAAATTCCTACGGTTATGCGTACCACGTTAAAACCTTTCCCGCAAAAGTACAGGGAGATACCGCTGCCATAGAAATAGCTGAACAGCTTGCAAAAATATCTTATAGTGATTTTGATGCGGTAGTACTGCTGCGCGGAGGCGGATCGAAATTTGACCTCGAGGCGTTTAACGATTACGACCTTGCAAAAGCAATAGGCTGCTGCCCCCTACCCGTTATTACCGGTATTGGTCATGAAACCGATACCAGCATTGCAGACCTTACGGCACATACCTCCCTAAAAACACCCAGTGCCGCAGGTGCCTTTATAGTGGAGCGTACAGTTGAATTTGAAAACAATATACATCTAGCCTATCTGAACATTAAACGCATTTACGACCAGAAACTGCAGCAGCTGAACAAAGACCTAAAGCACCATATTACGGAATTTGCAGCATTAAGCAAAGCGCAGACCCGTACAGAACGCGGAAACCTGCATACTCTTTCCAACCGTATTATTAATTTGGTAAACGAAGAGCAGGTAGAGGCACATTCGTTACTAAACAAGGTTGTGCAACAGTTGAACCTGTTACCAAACAAAAAGGCACAGCAAGCCTTACAGTTAAAAAACGAACAGGCAGAACAACTGCAGTTATACAGCAGCTATATAATAAGAGAAGCCAGAACACCATTAAAACAAAAAGCGGAACAACTGCCCTACCTTACAAAAATGAAGCTTAGAGCAACGAACAGCAAACTAACAGAGTGGGAACATTATCCGAGCCTTTACCATCCTGAAGTATTATTAAAAAAAGGATACGCCCTTGTAAGAAAAGAAAACGAAATTATAAAACCAACCACCACGCTTAAAAAAGGTGACTTTATAGAAATTGAACTTTACGACCGAACAATTAACGCTAAAATAGAAGATACACCAACATGGAAGACCTTACATACGAAAAAGCAGAACACGAATTAGAACAGATTCTAGATGATTTAAGAAACGACCGCATTGGTATAGATGCATTAGCCGATAAGGTAGAGCGCGCATCGAAACTGATTATATTCTGCAAGGAGAAACTTGCTTCTACGGAAAAGAAAGTGGAAGATATTGTTAAACAGCTGGGACTGTAAATGCCCCAAAGCAAAATTTACAAAATTATAAATGACTAAAAAAGTATTGATGCTGCTAACTGTAATGTTGCTGATGAGCACAAAGAGTTTCTGCCAGCAAATTACAAAGCAAGAAAAAGAAATAAACTTTGAAAAAGACATTGATCTTATAGTTGAAGAGTTGGTCTTTATGTATGATACAGATCAGGCATTAAGGGAATATACCCTGTTTAAAACTTACAACAAAGCTATTACAGACAGTATTGAACGACTTCCGCATGAAGAAATGCGTTCTTATTTGAAATTAAAAAAATTCAAATCGGACGATCTGGCGAAAAGAATCAATAAAGAGTACCTATTGCCAATTGACGAACTGAATACCAAACGCATTATTGATATGACCAGCAAGTATGGATTTCCATCGTTAAGCAGAATAAAAAAATATTATAAGGGAATACTTGATGAGGAATTTAATCCCTATATACTGATTGTTCATGCGCCTAAAAAATATTGGGAAGAATTAAAAACACTTTTGCATGAAGAATTGGATGCGAAACATTTAAGCCGCTGTGAGTACGGGCATATACTTTGGCATCTTAACGGAAGGAAAGACATAAACGATATGCTGAACAATGGTTTTAAGATGATACCCAACGAAGACGGACAGGAAGTGTTAACGGCGGTTGACTGTGAATGAAACAATGTTAATACGAAAAATATATTTCTTTATATAGACCATTAGCTTTTTGAAATAAATTTTAAAAAACAATTTTAATCTAGACATCTATCAATAAAACATACTTATTTGGGAATGCGTAAAAATAAACTTTATAAAAAAATACAATTCTCCGTGAAACAATAAGCACATTAATAAAAAATTAAATTATGAATATAATATCTGTAAGGAATAATCCCGAATATAAAGAACAAGCCATTAAATATCTGCAAAACAGTTGGCCGGGGGTGTCTCCCGTAGTATACGAAAACTGCATAAGCCACAGTATAAATGCTGAACAGGCTTTACCACAATGGTACTTATTGGAAAAAGATGACGAAATAATTGGTTGCGCAGGGCTTATAACTAATGATTTTATAAGCCGAATGGATCTTTACCCGTGGTTATGTGCACTATTTATAGACGAGCAGTATCGCGGAAAGAGTTATGGCAGCCTGTTGATTGAGCAAGCAAAAAAAGACAGTAAGCACTATGGCTTTAAGTATCTTAATCTTTGTACAGATTTTACAGGCTTTTACGAAAAGTACGGTTTTGAATACATCGGGCAAGGATATCACCCATGGGAGGAAGAATCGAGAATCTATCAGATAATGCTTTAATTATAATGAAAAAATCTATAAAACCAAATGCAGTTGCCTATTTTGAACTGCCGGTTACCGATATGAAGCGCGCAATTGCATTTTACAAAGTCTTATTCGGTTTTACTTTTGAGTTTGAAATTCTGGATGGTTACGAGATGGCTTTTTTTCCGTTGGATGAAAGTGCACATGGCATTACTGGAGCTTTAGCGAAAGGAGATGTTTACCAACCTTCACACAAGGGAGCCATACTTTATTTTAATACCGATGATATTGATGAAGTTTTAGCAAAAGCTTCAATATTAGGAGCAACAATTCTGTATCCTAAAACCGTTAACAGTGAGTATGGCTTTACCGTTGCTGAAATTGAAGACAGCGAAGGAAACCGTATTGCATTAAAACAGATACACACCAACTGATTTATATCTTTAACTATCTAGTATATTTTATTAGCCAAAATGAGACGACAAAATGTTATAATCTTCTATTAACTAACAAACTTTATAGTAATATAAAAAAGAGGCATGTTTGATTTAAAATAATATTTGATTTAAAAATTAAAAAAATGAACAATAAAAGCACATCATATATGTTACCGATTCTTGGTATAGGATTTTTAATCTGGTTTTTAGCAACTTTGGCTTTTCGTTTTGCAGGGCAATTATTCTTTATAACAGATTCACCCACTATACTAAGTATTTTGTATTTGGCGGTAATACCTGCTTTATCATTAATTTCGATTTTCACTTTCAAGAAATTCAAACTAATAGGACTAGAAAATGTACTTGCAGGTACCCTTCTGGTTTTACCGGGAATGATTATAGATACTTTTGTTATTCAATTTTATTGTAACTGTCAGATTAAGTGTTGACTAATTCAGAAAAGTGCATTAATGATCTTTAATAACTGCAACTTTACTATTTGTAAACTACCAAATTTTATTTAGATAAATAGTTTTGAATAAATTTATCGAGAAATTCTAAAAACAGCTTATCTAATTCTTTAGCCTTATTGTACATAACAGGAATTGACTGAAGATGTATCATAGATTTTTCTAAATCAGTATCGCTTCTTTAATCTCTCATCAAGTGTTGTAAAGTAGGGTCATTCTTAATCCGCTCCACTTCACTTCCTACAATGTTGAGAATGTCCAACTTTATCTGTTTATAGTTAGCTTCAATTTCCTCCTTCATCTTATCCTCACCTTGGTCATTTACAAAAGATAAAATGTCTGGAATCTTTTGATAAGCTTTCATTTCAGAAGCAACCTTTTCATTATCTACAACTATTTCAGCATGAAATATCTTTTGATCTATTCGTTCATCAAAATTATCCGATACTGATCCCACAAAAATTCCCTGCGTCAAACTAGAGATTTTCGAAGCGGGTATCAGACTGTCTAATTGTGTAGAAATAGAAGTTGAAGTATCATTACGATTAATAGATATGCTTTGGCGCTTTTGAAGAACCTTACCGAAACGTTCTGAAAGATTTTTTGCCGTTTCCCCTACTACCTGACCACTAAAAATATTACCGACTGTATTTTGAATAACTTTAGCTTCTTTATCTCCGTAATCCCGGATTAGTTGAGAAAAATCCTGAAAACCTAAACAGACTGCAACTTTATTGCTTCGGGCTGTTGCAATGAGATTATCCAATCCTCTGAAATAAATTGTTGGCAATTCATCTATTATGACCGAACTCTTTAACTGTCCTTTCTTGTTTATAAGCTTTACAATTCGCGAATTGTATAAACCTAAAGCAGCAGAATAAATGTTCTGTCGGTCTGGATTGTTACCTACACACAGAATCTTTGGTTCTTTAGGGTTGTTTATGTCTAAAGAAAAATCATCGCCAGTCATTACCCAATACAGCTGTGGAGAAATCATTCTTGACAAAGGAATTTTTGCCGATGCAATTTGTCCCTGTAATTGATCCTGTGCCCCACCTTGCCATGCATCCATAAAAGGTGATAAATAGTTTTCCAAATCAGGATAAGAAGTTAAAATCGTAAAAACATCTGAATATTTCTTGTTCAGCAATTCAATAGCGTGTGGAAATGTACAATACTTTCCATTTTCATAAATTTTCAGATACCAAATGATTGCAGCCAACAAGATAATGGGGCTTTCCACAAAGAAATCGCCTTGTTTCTGTATCCAACTACGGTTGAGGTTCAGCATTATCGTATAAGCCGCTTCATAAGCATCAGAAATATCCGTCATAAAGTCGGGATTAAGTGGATTGCAACGGTGGCTCTTGCGTGGATCATCAAAATTTATCACGTAAAATTTAGGCTGTACCTCATACTTATCCCTGTGCTTCAGTAAGTGATTGTAGGCGATAGTAGAAAGGTCGTCAAATTTAAAATCATATATGTACATACTAAAGCCCTTTTCAATCTGCTGTTTGATGTAGTTGTTTACAATTGCATACGATTTTCCTGAACCTGGGGTACCCAGCACGATTGATGCCCTGAATGGATTGACAATGTTTATCCAACCGTTGTTCCATTTGCCTTTGTAGTAAAACTTAGTGGGCAGATTGACCGAGTATTGATTTTCCATCAACTTGGTTTCTTGTTGGAAACTTTCATTCTCGTTATTGAAAACGTCGTCCATCAAGTTGGTACGAAGCAAACGGCTCATCCAAACTCCAGCCATTATTAAGGCAATATAGCCCAAGGAAATAGTCAAGATGTATAAGAATATTCCTATATCTAATGATAATTTCAATAATGGGCTGTTTAGGAAAAATAATACAAACCCAATGCTCAAAGCTATATATATTTTTACCCAAGTAATTTTCTCATTCTTTACACCTTTGGTTCCTAGACAACTTAAAGCAAGTAATATTATTGCAAATACTTTTGTGTATAAAGTATGCTCAAATAAACCAGCAGTTCGATTAAAGTTTCCTAAAATCTTATTGATGATTTCTAACGTCCAACCACGATTCATAAAGAATCCGTAACAAAACCAGTAAAGGTGCATCAATACCAAAAGGATACTTACTGCCCTCATAAATGCCATTATCTTGGCAAGACCTCTTAAATCGTCTTCTCCTTGCATTTTTTTAAGTCTTAATGTTCGGGCGTGAAATTAATAGCTTTATGAAATTGTCATAACAATTTAGTAGTCATAGGCTTTGAGAGGTCGTGTTTTGCCAAACGCTTGAATAATAAATAAATTTGTATAAATAAAAGATAAATGTGATGAATCTATTTGTAATTACCGGAGGTCCTGGAGTAGGAAAAACCACCTTATTAAATGCTCTTGAAAATAAAGGTTTTATAACTGTTCCGGAAGATGCAAGACAAATTATTAAAGAGCAAATGAGAGTAGATGGAGAAGGTTTACCATGGAAAAATAAAGCATATTATTCGGAACTGATGTTAAGAGCTTCTTTAGAAATCTATCAACGAGTCGTTAGCAAAGCATCTTCCGAAATTGTATTTTTCGATAGAGGAATTCTGGATACCATTTGTTATATGGAGATGGAGAACTTACCTATAACAGAAGAATTGAATACATTAATTAAGTCATGTCCTTACAATAGAAAAGTTTTTATACTTCCGCCTTGGAAAGATATTTATGCGACAGACAATGAAAGGAAACAAAGTTGGGAAGAGGCTGTTTACACCTTTGAAAAAATGAAAGAAACCTATTTGAAATACGGCTACGAAATAATTGAAGTCCCAAAAACTACTGTTGCCGAGAGATGCAATTTTGTGATGAACTACTAAACATTGTTTAGTGTCCTCAAGGCTCTTTTGATAATGTACTTTGTTTCTTTCGTATCACTTTCTTTCTCCCTTTTTTTACAAAGTTCCGTTACAAAAACGGGATTGCTTTTACTGGCATCATTTAACCAATTCCCTACACTGTCTTGAACATATTTTGAAGTGTCTGATTTTAATGGCTCTAAAATGGGCAAAGCTAACTCAGGATTGTTCTTTAGTTCAATAATATGCTCGCACCAAACTCCACGGGGGCGAGTTGCTTCTGTACTAAATCTTCTTATATTCTCATCATCATTTGACACCCACTTTGAAAGAACGGCAATACTTTTCTCTATATCAGAAGCTATCTTATTTCTTGCAGACATCCAGCTAATTTCCCTTACACCAAAATGCTTATCTGCTGCAAAGGGCTGAATTTTATTAAGAGTTTCGGTTATGCTTAAAGCTTCGTTCTTCCCAATAATGTAGGTAGCCCAACAGCGCACCAAATCGGAAGTATGATATGAGAGTAGGTATAAAAATTCGTTATCATTATTTTGGTTGACCAACTGCAAAAGTTCAGTTCCGATAGCTTCGTTTATAGTATTTACGGTTTGCTTTTTTAATTGATCAATTTTATTCAGAATAGGTTTTAAATACTCCGTCCTCTGATTTTCTATAAGTAAATTTTCAAGCAAAAGCCTTTGATCCACCGCCAACCATTCTATAAGATTAGCAGTTTCCATTTCTCCACGATTAAGGCTTGCTAAAATAGCTGTAGGAATATCCTTTGTACTTCTTGAACCTTTTCTTTTTATCATAACTGTTCAATTAATTCCTGAATATTGATTCTGTTCATATAATTGGAGTCAGTAAATTTATAAGTAATCTTATCATTTATATCTATGACAAAGACAGCAGGTACAGGTAATTCGCTATCATTATTCCCATTGTATTCAGCTAGCTCTATGCCTAAACTTTCATAAACAGGAATTACATAATCTTGAAGTTTAAACGAAATACCAAGTTGTTTAGCCAAATTGTTGTCTCTGTCCGTTAATAATTCAAAACCTAGATCAAGATTGTCTTTTAATTCTTCGTTATAATCGATTTTTTGTGGTGATATTGCTACAAGAGTTACTTTATTGTCAGCGATATCTTTGAGTTTATGTTGTAAAGCTTTTAGTTCAAGGTTGCAATATGGACACCAATTGCCACGAAAAAAAGCTACAATTACTTTTCCGTTTTTAAGAAGCTCCTTTAATTGTATGGTTTCATTATTTGAATTTGGCAAGCTAAAATCAGGAAACAGATCACCTGTGTTGATACATTTTTCTTCAATGTTCTCGGTTTTCAAGTCTTGAATGGATTGTCTAAAAACTTGTAGTACTTCTGGCGGAAGTTGTAGAGCTAAATTTTCATTTAGTTCCTCAATCTGTTGGCTTAAATTTTTCATAAATTGTTTTATATTTTTGCAAAGTTTTGAAACTAAATTCAGAACCACAATACCGCATATAATTGTCCCTATGGGATAAAAAAGTCAATTTTATGAAAACAAAGGAACGAACCATAGAAGAAAAAATTTGCCCATTGGAATTTGCTGTTAATGCTATTAGTGGGAAATGGAAAATTCCAATTGTTTGGCGTATCAATGAAGGAGAAAAGCGTCCAAGTGAAATGTTGAGGGGGATTACAAAAGTTGACAGACGGGTTTTAAACCAACAACTCAATGAATTAGTGGCTGATGGAATTCTAATCAAAGAGAGCTTTAATGAATTGCCACCCCGTGTGGAATATTCACTTACCCCGCTTGGAAAGAAATTGATAGATGTCCTTTGGAAATTGAATGACTGGGGTAATTTATTATTAGAAACTAAAAAAATCTAAAAATTTATTGCTTCCTTCCTTTCCTTGTTTTCTTCATCCGATTAGCAAAATCCAGTTCCTCATAATCTTCGCCTTGAATTTCGGGAATAAATAAAGCACCTAATCCTTCAATCAAAATGTCTTCTTCTTCGGTCGAGTTTAGGAAATCAAATAAGTGATGCGGCTTTTCATCTGGTATATTTTCAGTATCGGTTGATTGCCATGTTTTAGATTGATGTTGTACAAACTCTTTTCTCTCAGTTTTTATATTATTATTCCAATAATCATTAAAAGTATTGGCGGAAAGTTCCTTGCTTAAATGAGAACCATTCCAAACAGTTCTGGATTCATGATCTATAAATGTAATCCCATAAATACGCCCCTCATTATTTCTTCTTATTACACAGTTTATTCCCTGTTCAATAAGCAAGCTTTTAAAGTCCCTTTCATTAGTGGTAATATTCATCGCTGTTTCTATTGTACTACTCAATAATGACCTTGAAGGACTTTCCTTCATTCTTTCTTTTGATTGTTCAAAATGCTTTTGCAATGCAATCAATCCAGCTTCTTTTCCTAATAATGAGGATTTGAACGGATTGCTAACCTTTTCACCCTGACGATCTAAAGCAAAATAAACGAGCCCCTCCCTTGTTTGTCCATCGATTTCTCCGTTCACTTGTTCAGCAGCAATATTAAAAAGTGATAGCAAAGCATTATATGTGCCTAGTGTACGAAACTGATAATAATTAGGCAGATGCCTTACAATAGAAGCTATCTGTTCTTTAACATCGAAGGCCTGATAATCGACAGCCTTAAATATAGCACTCTTTATTTCCCCTTTCTCTTCAATTGCGGAAATCAGTCCATATTTGGTTTCCAAATCCCTGCATACTTTCATGGACCGCCTTTTTTCAAACCTGTCAGAAATCTTCTTACCTTCTTCATCTACACAAACAGATACGATGTGGATATGCGTACGGTCAATATCAGTATGCTTAAAGACAACAAAAGGCTGCTCACCATATCCCATTGCGTCCATATATTCTTCGGCTATTTGTCGAAATCTATCGTCACTTACTAGATCTTTTGGATCAGGATTAAGGGAAATATGCACCGTATGCTTTTCGGTATTGCGGTTAGCAAGCAGATAAGGCTCAAAAGATCGGAATAGTTGCCCAACAGAATATTGTCCGTTTACAGTTTCAATCATCTTATTAATCATCAGTATCTTTCCTTCCTCATTATCAACTTTAATATTATTGTACGCCAATGCACCATACAAATTTGCACTCTTTCCTATTTTTGCAATCATTTCTCATTCTCTTTTTTCAAATATTTTAAATCAAATTCCTCACTGATCTGAATAACCTTCTTACACAGTTCAGCCAATTCAACCGTCTGTTTTTCCAGCTTAAAAAGAAAAGCTGCTGCTTTTTTTTCTGAAAAATGACGGTATAATAGCTTTACAATCTGGTTATAGTTTACACCAACCGAACGGAACTGGCTGTGAAAAGAGGTCAGCCGCATATAAAAATCTACAGTCCCTTTATCAATCTGAATGGTTTTAACCGTCTTTTCAAAGAGGCAGGATGTTATAAAATGTGCTTTAACCTTCATTTCCGAACTATCGAACAGGGCTAGAAACCGTGCATGTTCTTCCTCATTAAACGAAACCGTGTATCGAAATTTCACAGGGTCCTTCTTCAAAGGTCTACCCGATTTTCTCAATTGTTTTTTATTGTTCTCCTCCATAACCAATCCTCCCTAAATTCGCTAAAAAAACAGACTTCGGAGGTTTTTCTGCCCCCTGCAAAGGGCAAGTTGTTTTGCGCATCGAAAATCTTTTCGGGATGCTCAAAACACAACTTGCCGTGTTCTTTCGAACACAAAAATCCGCCCTTCGGGACGGATTGGAAGTAAGAGGGAAAAACATCTTTGTGTGATTCCCTTTGATCTTAAATCTATCATTTAAGTTTTGCATTATCTAGGTTTTTAATTTCAAATACAAAGTAAAACCTACCAGATTAAAACACTGTTTTCCGAATAAGTAACAAAGAAAGCCTGGTAAAGCCAAATAAAGCCGCTCGCAAGATTTATGCTCAACCATACACTTTATTTGCTGTATGGTTTTGCAGTTACCTGTAAAATTTCGAAGGAATTAAACAATTAAACTGCTTTTAAACAAAAGCAGTTTAATGTAAAAGCATAAAGTTTTAAAAGTATAAAAATGTAAAAGCGTAAAAGCAGTAAGACATATTGTTATATACAAAGAGATACAATGGTAAAATGATATTTAAAGAAATACAGTAAGAGATACTGAATTACAGCAATTTTAATTTACACATTCCAATTAAGGGATATATATAAGCAACACTATACTAATAAGGTAATACACTAAAATTCAAAGCAATCAAAATATAAAGCAAACAAAGCATATAACATTAAATTTTTAAAATATGAAAACAAACAAAAAACCTTTAAAAATCAGTTTTTCAACCCAAAAGGGAGGTGTCGGAAAATCTACCCTAACAACATTGGTAGCAAGTGTACTTCATTACCGTTTAGGTTACAATGTCGTTGTCATCGACTGCGACTTTCCCCAGCACAGTCTGACCAATATGCGGGAACGGGACAAAAACAATATCATGAAGAACGAATATCACAAGAAAGCAGCCATGAAGCAGTTTCAGACAATCAACAAAAAGGCATATCCTATCATTAAGATAAAGGCCGAGCATGCCTTGGAAAAAGCAGCAGAATATGAGGAGAAATCAGTTGTTGTTCCCGATGTAATCTTCTTTGATCTTCCAGGAACTGCAAATACCACAGGTGTGCTTACTACCTTAAAAATGATGGACTACATCTTTTCACCCATCACTGCCGACCGACAGGTAGTAGAAAGTTCGCTGGGATTCAGCAAAGCATTTTTGGATCTACCTAAAACAATAGAAGGAAATAAAGATCAAGAGTTATGGTTATTCTGGAATCAGGTAGATGGTAGGGAAAAAACCGAACTCTACGAAGCCTATCAAAAAGTAATTACAGAACTTAAACTACCATTGATGGAAACAAGGATTATGGACAGCAAACGTTTTAGAAAAGAAACAGACGGTACGGAAAATTACATATTTAGATCAAGTCTGCTCCCAGCGGAAATACCATTACTGAAAGCCACCAGAATGGATCAGTTCATCGAAGAATTCTTAAAAATAACCCATTTATAAATAAGATTATGAACACAGAAAACAAAAACAGTGATTTTAAAAAGCCTAATATTGACGAAGATTATCTTATGAACGTCATAAGTGGGGATGAAAATATTTCTGAACCAAAAGATAATTCAAAAACCGAAAAGAAAAACCAAATTAAGCGTCAACAACAAGAAAAACCTAAATCCAATTTTTCAAAAAAAGTCAACTACGAGGAAACCTTTTTGGTCAACAGTTATCATTCCGGTAGAAATGGAAAGGTTGTATATATACGACCAGAATATCACGAAAGGCTTATCCGCATGGTACAACTTACAAAAGAAGAAAAAACAACGCTTTATTCGTACATTGACAACATACTAGAGCATCATTTCAAAGAATTCGGAGATGAGATTACAGACTACTTCAATCAGCATTTCAAACCAATCATCTAAACTATGGAAAAAATCATCATCCTAAGCCTGATATTATTAGTTATACTATTATTGCAAGACAGAGGCTTTCTAAATAAAAAAGCAAACAAACCATCAAGAATACCAAAAGCAAATCCTAATCTCCCCGATATCATGGGGCAGCCAAAATCTCAGCCATTAATTTCATCATCTGAAAAAACTACAGAAATTGAGCTATTCAAGAATACCTCCGAAGTAAATCCAGAAGATTTAGACATCGAATATGATGAAAACGAAACATTATACCGTCAGATCCCAAAAGAAGAACTGGATAAAGCTTTTACAAACCGTCCGAATTTGGAGGAAGAAGAGGAAGAATGGTATCAATACCATATCTCTCGTACTGATAACGGCTTTGCACAGGGAGTTACTTTTGAAGAATTAGGAACTGTAAATAACTTCCTTCAAAATGAGCATTTAAATCAAGACCAAAAAGATAAAGCCGTTGATATTGTTCAACGGTTACAGGGAACAGAATTATTCAGTTTGTTGGAAAACTCTATTGAAGGTGTATCTACTAAAATCGCAAAACTATTAAACAATTGCCTTATGTCAGATTCGAACAGCAATCCTACTACAATACAGAAAAACGATTTAACGGATTTTGATATAGGGGAATTCATTTAATATTCTCAAGACTAACATTAACCAGACCTACATGAAAAGTAAAAAAACAGGCTCTGAAATACTTGACGAGGCGTTTGACATGCGTGTTAACAAGGGAATATTACCTACAATAGAAATACATGGTCATACATTCTACGTTGATATTAGAATGGATAAATTAAGACCAAAGGACGACTTCTTATCCAAGGGAATCGTCTTTTCAGAAATTAAGGATTATTTGAATGATGAGAAGGAGCTATACATTACTCCCTATGATCCAAAGAAGAAAGAACTTGGCAAAATAGACTACGAGACCATCACTGAAATTCCTAAAGACCTTATTGTTCTCAAAATACCTAATGTGCATAAATTAGATCCGGTCGGCTGGAAGAGACAGCACGGATACGATTTAAAAAATGGAATAGAAAAATCAGGTTTACAAATGGGTTTCAAATCTAAATACGGGAAATGGGAAGATATCTATATAACTCAACAAATTACGGAAAATATAGATAAACTAAAAAAATCTGAAAAGAATAAACCAATTTTGAAATCAAAAATATAAAGATCTAAACACTTAATACTTATTAATTTTAAACACATTTATTTTAAACACATTTATTTTAAACACATTTATTTTAAACACATTTATTTTAAACACATTTATTTTAAATACATCAAGACTTATATTAAAACAAAAGAAGCCGTTAAGCTTCTTTTATGTTTGTCTTATTGTTATCTTTTAAATTCTCAATAAAGAACATTACTAAGAGAGCAGTAAACAATAAAATAATCCAATTCAAGTACATGTAACTGTTCTCCAAAAAACAGACCGCCAATATAAAGAGCAATACACTGGCAATAATTCTGACCATGTAATTACTCTTTACCACTTTTCTTTCCCTAAAATACACTAAAGATGTAACGAGAGAAGAAAGACCAATAAGAAATGCGAAAGGACTTAAATCATTATTTTGCTGAACGACCGAAAACACCAGAATAAGTAATGAAATAAGCAACATTAAAATTGATGTTTTATAATTCTTTAGTTCGATTAACTGTTCATCATCTACGTTTTTGCCAAAAAGCATATAATCTTGTTCGGACAGTTTTGTGCTCTTTAAATAGTTAGTTTTCAGACTATCGTATAATGCGAGAGCTATTCCCCTATGATTTAGTGATAACCCTACAAAGACCTCATTTAAATCATAATCTTCAGGTTTTAAATAAACTGTTGTTGTGTAAGGGTAAATTTTACCTAATTCAAATTTAATTACTTTAGTATTATGCGGGATTTCAATTACATTTTTACCAGTTCCAGTGATACTACCACATAATATATTATCTGCGTAAATACTTATATTTCTAAAAGAAAACCAACCATATACAAAACTAGCTTTTACATTTAAAATCATAATAAGTAATTTAAATTATATTTACATTCATTTATTAAAACTATCTTAATACTCTTGCAGCGTTTAAAGAACCAACCGCAGCAGTACCTGCCATTGCAATCGCTCCTCCCCAAGGACCAAATACTAACGAAGCATATCCAACCAATCCACTTTGAATACCCGTTAAAGCTCCAGCAACATCTCCACCTGCTATCACTGCAATTCTCCGTGTATCAACCTTTCCACCGTAATTAGCTGCATTAGCTGAGTTCGAATCCAAATTCGCATCAATTCCTACAATTTCATACCAATACATATGCGAATACTCCCCTATTTCTACAGCCTTCAACAAATTATTCTTAAGGTTTCCATCAATTGAACTATCTGAATTTACTTTTATTCGATAGATATTCAATTTTTCAGTAAAAGTAACTACATCACCTTCATATAGTTCAAAAATTTCTAGTAGTTCTAACGAATAGTCGTAAGCCTTTTGCGTACTTAGTCCTTCTTCATTAATTTCTTTAAACAAATTTTTTATGTCATTAACATTACCTGCAGTCGCATATAACTTTTGGCTGTAATAATATAATACCGAGTTAGATGATTTGACGTCATTGAAAGTTACAGTTGACTCATTTTCTATTAGATATTCTTCTACTGCATTTTCCATTAAAGATACATCATTAGAATTATAGTCATAATCGGCATAATAAATTTCTAGAATATCATTATGCATTTCACCATAATTTATACCGTCTCGGGATTTTAGGTCCTTTTGCCTTTGTCCTTCTTGATTCGTACCGATATCATTTTCTGTAGTACAGGATGTGATACCAATAAATAGCATGATAATAGATAACAGTTTCTTCATAATATATTGTATTAAAGGTTAATATCCTTAAAAATAACAATAATATCTTTAAAAAACAAGTGAATTATATGGAAGGCTTATTAAAGGAGACGTATCACTGACGGTGTTGAGAGATTACCTGATAATAATGAATATTGGGAAATCTCAAGTATCTAAGAATTACTAAAAAAATGAATAGTTAATTTAAGAAACAACCTTCCAACTTCTGCCCCACACTTCCATTTCAAAAAACAAACACTCCTTCCTTAAGACATTTGTTCCCAAAGCCCGCAACGTGTGGGATAACATAACAAATAATACTTACAATTATGGAAAAACAAAGAAAAATGCTGTTTACAGCAGTAGTAATGCTATCAGCAATTACGGCATCCGCTCAAGGAAACGGAAACGCAGGAATCAATGAAGCAACCCAGATGGTTACCTCCTATTTTGATCCAGCCACACAACTTATTTATGCCATCGGTGCCGTAGTAGGACTAATCGGTGGCGTAAAAGTCTACAACAAATTCAGCTCCGGAGATCCGGATACAAGCAAAACAGCAGCCAGCTGGTTTGGTGCGTGTATCTTCTTAATCGTTGCTGCAACCATCCTACGCTCCTTCTTCCTTTAATCAAATGCCTTATGAACTACAACATCAATAAAGGTATTGGCAGGACGGTAGAGTTTAAAGGACTCAAAGCACAGTACCTCTTCATCTTTGCAGGGGGATTGCTCGGTATGCTCATTCTTGTAATGATCATGTACATGATTGGTGTAAACTCCTTTATCTGCATTGTCTTGGGAACTGGCAGTGCATCGCTCATCGTATGGCAGACATTCTCTTTAAACCGAAAGTATGGAGAACACGGGCTGATGAAGATCGCAGCGAACAAAAGACATCCCAAGTACATCATCTGCAGGAAACCGGTACACCGCTATCTGAAGAACAACACTAAACAAACTGTCAAATGAGAAATACAGCAAAAACAACGACTTTGGAAAACAAGTTTCCACTGCTGGCAGTTGAAAACAACTGCATCATTTCAAAAGAAGCGGATATTACGGTTTGTTTTAAAGTACGCTTGCCCGAGCTGTTCACAGTCGCTTCCGCCGAATACGAAGCCATTCATTCCGCATGGCATAAGGCGATAAAAACGCTTCCTGACTATACCATCATTCATAAACAGGACTGGTACATAAAGGAAAAATACAGCCCGGATTTAACTAAAGAAGATCAGACATTTTTAGCTCGGTCTTACCAACAGCATTTCAACGAACGACCGTTTTTGAACCATTACTGTTATCTGTTTCTGACAAAAACAACCAAAGAACGTATGCGGACAGAAAGCAACTTTTCATCACTATGCAAAGGCACGCTGATTCCGAAAGAAATCCGAAACAGGGAAAACATCAGTCGTTTTATGGAAGCAGTTGCACAGTTTGAGCGCATTGTAAACGACAGCGGTTTTATAGGTCTGGACAGACTTACTGAAGAAGACCTTATTGGAACCGATCAAAAACAAGGGCTATTGGAACAGTACCTCACTCTTTCAAAAGAACCTGGAATGCCGATGCAGGATATTGCATTGGGAACAGAGGAAGTACGCATCGGAAACAAAAGATTGGCTCTTCACACCCTTTCAGATACCGATGATCTGCCAGCAACCGTAGCAGCAGATACCCGTTTTGAGAAACTTTCAACCGACCGAAGTGACTGCCGATTATCTTTCGCAGCTCCTGTAGGATTACTACTCAACTGCAACCACATTTACAACCAATACTTGTTCTTGGACAACAGTGAAGACAACCTGCAGAAATTCGAGAAATCCGCACGAAATATGCATTCACTGGCGAGATACAGCAGAGCGAACCAGATCAATAAGGAATGGATTGAAAAGTACCTGAATGAAGCTCATAGTTTCGGGTTGTCGTCTGTTCGGGCACATTTCAATGTAATGGCATGGTCAGAAGACCCTTCAGAGTTAAAGCAGCTGAAAAACGATTGCGGTAGTGCCCTGGCACTGATGGAATGCAAACCAAGGCAAAACACTACCGACACCGCAACCTTGTATTGGGCAGCAATGCCGGGCAATGCAGGTGATTTTCCAAGTGAAGAAAGCTTTTACACGTTCATCGAACCCGCATTGTGTTTTTTTACTGAGGAGACGAACTACCACAATTCACCTTCTCCCTTCGGTATTAAAATGGCTGACCGCCTTACAGGAAAACCAATCCATTTGGATATATCGGATTTGCCAATGAAACGTGGGATCATTACCAATAGGAACAAGTTCATATTAGGTCCATCCGGTAGCGGTAAATCTTTTTTCACTAACCATATGGTACGGCAGTATTACGAGCAGGGAGCGCACGTACTATTAGTTGATACGGGTAATTCCTATCAGGGATTATGTGAACTCATCAAAGGAAAAACCAAAGGCGAAGACGGAGTGTATTTCACCTACACCGAAGACAATCCCATTGCTTTTAACCCCTTTTACACCGACGATGGTGTGTTCGACATCGAAAAACGGGAGAGCATCAAAACACTGATACTGACCCTGTGGAAGCGCGACGACGAACCACCGACCCGTTCAGAAGAAGTAGCCTTGTCCAATGCAGTAAGCGGATACATAGACTGTATCAAACAACATCAGTTACTTCCTTCTTTCAACGGTTTCTACGAATACGTAAAAGGAGATTACAGAAAAGTACT
>NZ_FOVI01000053.1 GCF_900115115.1 Paenimyroides ummariense | reverse complement strand
TGTATTGATTTTAAACCACATTGGAAGGAAAATTGCGGTATAAATTAAAAAAGAAACTATGAGAGCAATTTGGAATGGAGTCGTAGGCTTTGGTTTGGTAAATATTCCCATCAAGTTGTATTCGGCTACAGATTCCAGTACGCTGGATCTGGATATGTTAGACAGTAAAGATTTAAGCAACATACGGTTTAAACGTATAAACGAAAATACCGGCAAGGAAGTGGTTTGGGAAGATATCGTTAAGGGATACAAGCTAAACGATAAATATATTGTACTGGAAGATCAGGATTTTGAAGCGGCAAGCCCCGAAAAATCTAAGATACTTTTTATTACGCAGTTTGTAAAGGAAGCAGATATCGATTCGGCATACTTTGAAACACCTTATTTTCTGGAACCTCAAAAGAACGGCGAAGGTGCTTACACTCTGCTGCTTAAAGCGTTGATTAAAACCAAAATGGCAGGCATAGGATCTTTTGTGTTACGCGAAAGGGAAATTTTGTGTTTGATCCGTCCGTACCAAGGTAAGGTTTTAATGGTAAACCGTATGCGCTATCCCGAAGAATTACGAGATTTCGAAGATTTAAAACTTCCGGCAAAAGCTCCTAAAGCTGCCGAGTTAAAGATGGCAGAACAGTTGATAAAATCGCTTTCGGCAGACTTTAATCCCGAAGATTATAAGGATACCTACAATGCCGATTTGCTTAAAATTATTAAACAAAAAGCAAAAGGTAAAAAAGTAAAATTATCCGAAGTAAAAGAACCCGAAGGCAAAGCAACGGATCTTATGGCAATGCTGAAGGAAAGTTTGGAAAAAGGAAAGAAAAAGAAAGCAGGTTAATTGTTTTGATAAATATGTTTTGATGCACGAACAGTAACTAAATTGAACAAAGATGCCTTTAGAAGATTACAATAAAAAACGGAATTTCAAGGAAACATCCGAACCGGAAGGAAAAGAAAAAGCCAGCGGAACTAAATTAAAGTTCGTAATACAACGCCATGCTGCTACAAGGCTTCATTACGATTTTCGACTGGAAATGGATGGTGTGCTAAAAAGTTGGGCGGTTCCCAAGGGTCCGTCATTAAACCCCGCAGATAAAAGGCTGGCAATGATGGTGGAAGATCACCCGTATTCCTACAGAACTTTCGAAGGCAGCATTCCAAAAGGAAACTACGGTGCCGGCGAAGTAGAAATTTGGGACGAAGGAACTTATGAACCCATAGAGAAGGTCAAAAGCAAGACAGATGATCTGGTAATGCGCGCCGAACTGCACAAACAGTCGTTAAAATTCGTGCTGCACGGCAAAAAATTAAAAGGGGAATTTGCTTTGGTAAAAATTAAAAATTCTAAAGATGAGAACGCTTGGCTGCTCATTAAACATAAAGATAAATATGCTGTTGACGAAGAGTACGATGCCGAAGAACATACAGCTAAAAATTCTAAAGTAACCGCTTATCTTAAAGAGAAGAGCAGTAAAAAAAAAAAAGGAATCCACCAGCGGAATAAAACATTATAAAAATTACGCACCTGCACTTTCGGGTGCTGCAAAACTTGCGGAATTTATCCAGCCCATGCTGTGCAAAGTGGCAGAAAAACCTTTTGATGACGCTGAATGGGCATTCGAAATTAAATGGGACGGTTACCGTGCAGTTGCCGATTTAAGTAAAGATGATATCCGTCTGTATTCCCGAAACGGAATCGATTTTTCAAAGAAATTTAAAAAAGTAGCCAATTCCCTAAAGCTTCAGGAACATCAAATGGTGCTCGATGGCGAAATTGTTGCGTATGATGATAAAGGTAAACCGAATTTCCAATGGTTGCAGCAAATTGCAGATAATCCCAAGCTGGTTTTGGCGTATCAGGTTTTCGATCTGCTGTGGCTTAACGGTCATTCAACCGAAGGTTTGTCGTACCTGCAACGTAAAGAATTGCTTAAAGATGCTTTAATTGAAAATGAGATCATAAAATTTAGCGACCATGTATTGGAAAAGGGCAACGATTTTTTTCGGGCGGCAAATGATATGGGCTTGGAAGGAATAATCGCAAAAAAAACCGATAGTATTTACAGGGAAAATGTGCGCAGTTCCGAATGGCTTAAAATAAAAATCCATAAAAGTGATGAAGCGGTTATTTGCGGTTTTACCGAACCAAAAGGTTCCAGAAAGAAATTCGGCGCCTTAATTCTTGGTAAGTATCTAAATAACGATATGGTTTTCTGCGGGCACACTGGTGGCGGTTTCAACGATAAATCTCTTGCAGAAATATACGAAAAACTACAGCCTTTGGTAACCGAAAAATCGGTGTTTAAGATTACTCCCAAAACCAATACAAAAGCAACCTGGGTAAAACCGGAAATGGTTGCCGAAATTAAATTTACCGAACTTACCAAAGACCACATCTACCGTCATCCCATATTTTTAAGGCTTCGTGAAGATATTGAACCAAATGAGGTGTCATTTACTACCAATCAAAAATCAAAAAAAGAAAGCATGAAAGCAGCATCTAAAAAAAGAACAGGCAAAGATGATGTGGTAAAGAAAATAGGAAAACAAGAACTGAAACTTACCAACCAAAATAAGGTTTATTTTCCTGACGATGATATTACCAAAGGCGAGGTAATTGCGTTTTACCAAAGCATTTCGCAGTATATTCTTCCGCATCTTAAATCGCGCCCGCAATCTATGAATCGATACCCAAACGGAATTAAAGGGTTGAGTTTTTTTCAGAAAGATGCTTCAGACGAAACCCCCGATTGGATTGAAACCCAGAAAGTTTTCTCTGAAAGTTCCGATAAATACATCAATTATATTATTTGTAATGATAAGGCAACGTTGGCGTATTTGAACAATTTGGGGTGTATCGAACTAAATGTGTGGACAAGCAAAATCCAGAAAGCAGACAAGCCCGATTATTTGGTATTAGATTTAGATCCGTCAGCTAAAAATACGTTCGATGATGTGATTGAAACAGCACAGGCTGTTAAAGAAGTGTTGGATCTGGCGGGTATCGAAGGATATCCTAAAACATCGGGTAGTTCCGGAATTCACATCTATATTCCCATGAACGGTAAATATTCTTACGAACAGGTGAAAGATTTCGGACATCTTTTAATGCAGTTGGTTCAGGAAAAATTCCCCGAGTTAACAACATTAGAACGCAGTCTTCAAAAACGCGATAAAGATAAAATCTACCTCGATTATCTGCAAAACCGTCGCGGACAAACCTTGGCGAGTGTCTATAGTTTGCGTCCGAAAGCAGGTGCGCCGGTTTCTATGCCGTTGGAATGGGCTGAGGTTAAAAAAGGATTGCAGCCTACCGATTTCAATATTTACAACGCATTGCATCGAATCAAGGACAAAGGCGATTTGTTTAAACCCACTTTAGGTAAAGGAATTGATATGCTGAAAGCTATTAAAAAAATATCCAAGTAACGATAAGTTGGAAAAACCATCGGGAACTGTTTCTATAAATTGCGTATTTATTCAACACCCGCATAAAATGCCAAATTTTAAGTCATTCTCCTTTTTATGCTTTTACGATATTATAATAGTATTAAAAGTTAATTTTTAATTATAACGTTTTGTTTTTAACAAAAATATTATTTTTTGTATTGTAAATAGGGACTATGCTACATATAGCAGTTCTTCAATTAAATGTTAAAAATTCAGTTGGGTACAGTTGGGTCTTGCCAGCTAACGATGCGGCGTCTATCACATTAATTTGCGATTATTTTTAACTGAATAAGGATCAAAATTTGAATTAAAAATTACAATAACTCAAAATTTTTAAGCTATGAACAAGGATAGAAAAGAAATTCCGGAAAACGACAAAAATAAAAACACAAGCCCAACAGATATTAAGGGAAAAGATGTGCACGATGCCAACCAGACCAATTCTGGTGCAGGCGGATCGCAAATAAAAGAAGGGAGTAATTTACTGCCAGAAGATGCCGATAAAGTGCCTGATCAAAATACTGATCAACAAAAAGAAATACGAAAAGACAATCCAAAAAAGTAGCGTATGAAAGCAGCAGTTATACACGCTCCGAGTAAAATTACCTGTGACAATACCGAAGATCCGGGCATTAAAGAGTCAACCGATGTTATATTGAAAGTAACGGCAACCGCTATTTGCGGATCAGATCTTCACATTTATTCCGGCGGATTTCCCCAACCTAAACCCATGATTTTAGGTCATGAATTTATGGGAATTGTAGAAGAAGTGGGTAAGGATGTCAAGAATTTGAAGAAAGGTGACCGTGTGGTGGTTCCGTTCCCAATTGCCTGCGGTTCGTGTTATTTTTGTAACAGCGATCTTCCGGTTCATTGCGAAAACAGCAACCATGAACATTATGGTCCCGAAGGTGGTCTGCTTGATCAGAAAGGCGGCGGATTGTTTGGTTATACCGATCTTTATGGTGGATACGATGGCGGTCAGGCACAGTTTGTTCGTGTTCCGTACGCCGATGTCGGTCCAAGAAAAGTACCCGATTCATTGACCGATGAGCAGGTTCTTTTTTTAACGGATATTTTCCCAACCGGTTATTCGGGTGTAGATTGGGCTGAAGTTAAAGGCGGCGAAACCGTTGTTATTTTTGGTGCAGGTCCGGTGGGTATCATGGCAGCTAAAAGTGCATGGTTACGCAGTGCAGGCAGGGTCATTATTGTTGATACCTTGCAGTACCGGTTAAACAAGGCGGTTGCCGCAGCCAACTGTGAAACAATTTTATGGACAGATGCCGATGAAGTTGTGGAAAAAATCAGACAGAAAACGCAGGGTAGAGGAGCCGATGTTTGTATTGAAGCCGTAGGTTTTGAACCCGACCGTAATTTAGTGGATCGCGCGAAAGCACTGATCAATTTCGAAAAAGGATCTATTAAGGTTTTAGAAGCTTGTATGAGTGCAGTGAGAAGAGGCGGTATCGTCAGCGTTTTGGGCGTGTATCCTACGTATTATGATAATTTTCCTGTTGGTCAGTTTTTCGATAAAGGAATCACTTTACGGGGCGGTCAGGCGGTTGTTCACAAACATATCGACAAGCTGTTGCAGTATGTGATCGAAGGAAAAATTGTTTTGGACGATATCATTACACACCGACTGCCATTAACTGAAGTTGCACATGCGTACGATATCTTCAAAAACAAAAAAGAAGATTGCGTAAAGGTGGTTTTAGATCCTTGGGCTTAATTTCTAATTTGAATAAATATAATTAAAATGCCCGAAGGTCCAAGTATTGTTATCGCAAAAGAAGAAATGACGGTCTTTATTGGCAAAAAGGTTGTTGAAGCAACCGGTAATGCTAAAATTGATATGGACAGAATTGAAGGAAAGGTGCTTGCTGATGTAAAATCATGGGGTAAGCACCTGCTTCTTTGTTTTGATGATTTTACGGTGCGTATTCATTTTCTGCTTTTTGGAAGTTATCTTGTGAATGAAGAAAAATCAGCAACGATACGTTTGGGATTGGTTTTTAAAAGCGGACACATTAATTTTTATGCGGCTGCGGTAAAAGTGTTGGAAGGCGATGCGGATTTGCATTACGATTGGTCTGCTGATGTTATGAGCGATGAATGGGACCCGTCTAAAGCAATTAAAAAAATAGCAGATCATAAAGAAGAATTGATATGCGATGTATTGTTAGATCAGGATATCTTTTCGGGTGTAGGTAACATCATTAAAAACGAGGTTTTGTTTAGAACACGAGTAAATCCAAACTCAATCGTTGGAAAAATTCCTTCTAAAAAAATAAAAGAAATCGTTGAACAGGCAAGAATTTACAGTTTCGATTTTTTAAAGTGGAAGAAAGAGTATCAACTTAAAAAACAATGGCTGGTACATACTAAAAAAGAATGTGCGCAATGTGGCGAGCCGTTGGTAAAAGAATATACAGGTAAGAAAAAACGTAGGAGTTTCTTTTGTACCACTTGTCAAAAATTATATGTATGAGTACAACAAAATTTTTTGTGGGATGTTCAAGTTTCGCAACAGCCTCTTGGAAATCAGTCTTCTATCCAAATGATCTTCCAAAAAAAGAGTGGTTTACCTATTATTGCAACTATTTTAATACGTATGAATTCAATGGGTCGTTCTATCGATTTCCTACCGCTG
>NZ_FOVI01000016.1 GCF_900115115.1 Paenimyroides ummariense | reverse complement strand
GCGCCATCATAGCTTACCGATCCTTCGTTTAAGTTGATTACAGAAGCAGTACCTTTTTCATCGGTATACGTCAATTCATTGGTCGCATTGTTGTAAGACAATACCGTCAATGTTTCGTTCGCTTTTACGATACTTGATAAGCTTGCCCATTCTACATTGCCTGCCGCATTGGTAATCAACATCGAGTTTGCTGCGCCTTCCTTAATCGATACCTGGTATGGATCGGCCGCTGTTCCCGTGCCGGTTACATCGATAAACGCGCTGCCGCCAATGTTGATGGCATCGTTCGCTATCGTGGTCAGATACTCTTCAAAAGTATTGTAGGTAGCCCCACCAACGGTAATCTGTTCGTTTACAATGTCGTTGTAAATGTTCTCGAACTGGTTCACTACTGATGCAGGTACGTCGATGATCGCCGTTGCTCCTGCTTCGTTGGTATAAGTATACGTCCCGTCGTTGTTGTTTACGATCGTGGTGATTGTTTCGTTTGCTTTTACGATTGTTGATAAGCTTGCCCATTCTACATTGCCTGCCGCATTGGTGATCAGCATTGAATTCGCTGCGCCTTCCTTAATCGATACCTGGTATGGATCGGCCGCTGTTCCCGTGCCGGTTACATCGATAAACGCGCTGCCGCCAATGTTGACCGCATCGTTTGCTATCGTGGTAAGGTACTCTTCAAAGCTGTTGTAGGTAGCCCCATCAACGGTAATCTGTTCGTTTACAATGTCGTTGTAAATGTTCTCGAACTGGTTAACTACTGATGCAGGTACGTCGATGATCGCCGTTGCTCCTGCTTCGTTGGTATAAGTATACGTCCCGTCGTTGTTGTTTACGATCGTGGTGATTGTTTCGTTTGCTTTTACGATTGTTGATAAGCTTGCCCATTCTACATTGCCTGCCGCATTGGTGATCAGCATAGAATTCGCTGCGCCTTCTTTGATCGATACCTGGTATGGATCGGCTGCTGTTCCCGTGCCCGTTACATCGATAAACGCACTGCCGCCAATGTTGATGGCATCGTTCGCTATCGTGGTCAGGTACTCTTCAAAGCTGTTGTAGGTAGCTCCACCAACGGTAATCTGTTCGTTTACAATGTCGTTGTAAATGTTCTCAAACTGGTTCACTACTGATGCAGGTACGTCGATGATCGCCGTTACTCCTGCTTCGTTGGTATAAGTATACGTCCCGTCGTTGTTGTTTACGATCGTGGTGATTGTTTCGTTTGCCTGAACAATGTCTTTGATGTTTATAACATGTGTATCGCCAGCCTGGTCTACATACGTAAACTGTGTGCCGTCATAATAAACGTTTCCGCCAACATACGTATCGCCCAATACTTCGATCAGTTCGTTTAATACGTCGGTATTGTTTACAATGTTCTCAAAATTGTTGATCACATTATCGGTTGCATCGATTATTACCGTTGTTCCAGCTTCGTTGGTATATGTATAGGTACCATCGGTGTTTTTTATGATCGTGGTTGGTATATTGATTGCAGATAACGGAACGCTTACCGTATTGCCATCTGTATCGGTTAAAACCAAATCCTGATTTAAAACTACTAACGATGCATTCGTTGTATTTTTGTCTAAAGCAATAACATCTGCATCGTTAACAACTCGCATCCATCTATCTTCATACCAATAGTAGTAACCCGGTTTCACATCATTTACCGTTGTGGTATTATATACAAATATACTGTTAACATTGCCTTGAGTTATTGTAGTAGCATCTGTACTTGACGTTAGCTTAATACGCGGGAAGAGTACCCCGCTATTCTGTGATACAATATCCAGTTGAGCAGATTTATTAGGTGTTAACGTACCTATTCCTACCTGACTATATGCGCCCCATGCTCCCACAAAAAAGGCTGCGGTTAGTAATCTTTTTTTCATATCGGTTTCAAATAATTATTATCTTTAAAATGTTCATAATGAACACACAATTCCCCTTTTTTTCTAAATTTTGAAGTATGTAAATTTAATTACTGATTTAAAGAAGGTTCATCAAGACAGAGCGTAAACCACACGAACATGCTATGTAAATAAAAAAAATAACATTAATATGTTATCTAAATTCTAACCTTAAGAGGGCAGGGAGCTATTCTTTATATATGACTTGTGATAATCTTGAAAATGAAGAGAAGCGGGCTCAGTCCGTTGGGGGAGGAAAAAAACCATCAATAATGAACCAACTATATAGCTACATAAACAGTTTTCATGCGTTTTGCAACTCTGGAAATTGCGGATATGGTTTTTAGAATGAAACTTAACATTTATTACTGTCTTTTCTATCTTTTTATAATAAAAGCATAACGAATAATCTAATTGTTTTTAATACTTTTGATAAATTTGTACATTACTAAATGTAATTCATCCGCATGACCTTATCAGCACTTAACAGCAGCGAAAATTCCAGAGCTGTGATCCTAGACGATCATAGAATTTTTGGTGATGCATTTTCGATGCTTCTTGAAAAACTAAATCGTTTTAAATCGGTGCACCCGTTTAATAACGAAAAAGACTTTTTAAATTTTGTAAGGTCTTACCGCAATGATTCCCTTTTTTTATTTATAGATTTTTATCTTAAAGACCAAAACGCCCTATCAATCATTAATACCGTTAAAAAATTAAGTAAGAACAATAAGATTATTGTTATTTCAAGTTTAACGAACCCGCAACTTGCAAAAACGATTCTGGGTTATGAACCGCACGGTTTTATAAGCAAATCGTCGTCTTTAGACATTATTATAAAATGCATCTGTACGGTTAGTGAAAGGAAGAATTATACCTGTCCTGAAATTAAAAACATTATACAGTCATATCAAGAATTAAATGAGATTCCCTTTACCAAAAAAGAACTGTACCTGCTGCACTATTTTTCACAGGGTTTAACTATAGATCAAACGGCCGAAAAAGCTTTTTTAAGCAGACACACCATTATTGCCCACAGAAGAAAAATGATGGAAAAAACCAACACCCGTTCCATAACAGAACTTTTAGCCTTTTGCCGAAAACTTGATCTACTGTAGATTTTTAAATATTATGAAATCACTATTAACATTATTTTTCCTATTCAATATTTCCGTATCGTTTGCACAAAATGAAGATTCGGTTTCCAGTTCATTTAAAAAAATGCATAACGAATATGTACGTGAAAAAATTCACGATACCGTTTATATGCGTAAGGTTAAGGAATTAAGCACAGATATTCTTTTGCAGGGTTTGTATATAAAACCGAATGAGTTGAGAGAATATTTAAAAACTTATGAGAAAATTGCTTTTTCAAATAAAAAATATGACAAATACCGCATTGACTATTACAGAATGTTTTTAAGCAATGCTGCATTATTTCAAAAAAGAGGCGAAGCCATGTATTTTGCAGAAAAAGTAACAAGGGAGTATGCTTTACAAAAGCAACATTCATTAAGTGAATCGGCACATAAAATTAAAATTTATGTAGTAAGTGCAAATATTGAAAAGGTAATAAAAACATACAACAAAGAAAAGAACTTCCTTAAACGTATTCCCTATTTACTGTCTAAAGACAGTATCAAATCTAGTATTGCAATTGATGCTTTTCATATACTCTCACCAGTCAGTGCAACATATAGTCAATTGGCTGACTCTGAAAATCTATATGAAATATACAATCTTTCTGTAAAGATAATTAATGAACTTAAAAAGAAAAATTTAGACAGTAACGACTTACTGTCTATTGACCTTCACTTATTAGAGCAAAAGTTTTTTATATCTCTTGTTAATAAAGACTACAAAAGCTGCAGCAGCATACTTAACGAAGTAGGAAAGTTAAAAAACAAGTATAAAAATAAAGCAGATACAACCTTTCTTGAGTATGCGCTTACTGAATGGAAGATAGATTTTTATTTAAAAGCCAACAAAGTTGACAGCGTTGAATATTACTTAAAAAAATATAACGATCTCCCTCAAATTTCTCAAGACATAAAAGAGCGTATCTTATCTTATTCCGCTCAAGTTAATTTCATTAAAGGGAATTATAAAGAAGCCTATGAGCAACTGGAGAAAGCTAATGTTATTGGCGACAGTATAAAAACAAACCTAACGGGGGAACTTGACGATTTACTGTATGCATACACCAAAGCAGAAGATACGCAGAATGCATTAGTATTAGCAGAGAAGACCAAAAGCAATCAACGACTATTGTTTATTTGTATTTCTATTGTTTTTGTTATTATAATTTTCTTGATCGTATGGAGAAGAATAAGAAAAAACAGAATTATTCAGAATAAAATTTCAAACCTAAATAGTATTGCCAACATTCAAATAGCTACTATGGAAGAAATGACTTTTCAGGCAGTAAAACAAGAACAAATCCGTTTAGGCGAAGATCTTCATAATTCAACAGCTTCAAGCTTATCTGCCATAAAATATCAGATCGAAACGTTTTTGATGGATAATCATTCCATTGAAAACAAAGCCCAGCTAAAAAGCATCTTAGAGCATGTTACCGATGTTTATAACAATACCCGTAATAAAAGTCATGAATGGTATTCTTTATCAGAAAACAAAGCCGAAGTTTTATTTTATCAGCAAATTAATACCAATCTTGAACTGTTTTTCCCTTCTAACCGCTACAACAAGAAAGTGGAAATAGATCAGGATGTGTTAGAAGATATAAGTTCTGCCCAGAAAATAGAACTTTTAAAAGTAATACAGGAAGCCTTGTCTAACATCATCAAACATTCAAAATCACGTACTATTTCTTTAATGATTTTTAGAGAGAATGATAACTCGTTTACCCTGATAATCAAGAACGACGGTAAATTTAACAAGCAGAAAGAAAGTAATGGTTTAGGTATAAAATCTATAATTTCCCGAATATCCAATATGAAAGGAAATGTAAAGATTAATACCGAAGACGGTTTTGAAATTTATATAAACATCCCTATCAATTAAACAAATCATTCCACATCACAGAAAATCTGTTCATTTTTCCATTTCGTAACCGTATTCCTGCTTAATTTAAAATGAGATGCCAATTGAATATTATTCAAGCCGTGTTCCTGCTGATATTTAAGAATCTTTACCACGGTACGCCTGTCATACGACCTGAACGAATGATTTTTCTTTAACAACTCGTGTTTATTACTAAATATAATTTCGTTTAACCGAATTACGTCCAAAGACCCAATTGTTTGTTTTTGCAGTATACTTTCACATTCCTGTTTCTTTTCGGGGTACTTTCTATCTAACAGATCGGTATAAATTTTTTTATAATTGGGTATCATTTTGTTTCTGGTATTTCTGGATCCAACGCATCACCGTTGTTTTGGGTATGTTATATTCTTTTACAATTTCGTTTACCGTTTTTTCACCGTTCTGAAAAAGTTCCACAATAAATTCAATTATTTCTACGGTGTAGATGTTCTTTTTAAATCGTGGGACATTACTCTCCTTTTTCTTATTTTTCTCAAGATAGGTAGACGAATACAGAAGCAGGTGCTGGGAATAAAGCCTGAAAAGGTCGTATCCCAAAAGTTTACTCCACAACAAAAGCAGATCAGAATTCAAATCTTTGGATTCATACATATTCTTTATTTCACCAGGCGTTTTTTTTAAGAATTTAACGATACGATCTTCGTCTATTTCTTTTTCCTGGGTTAATTTAAGAATAACCTCACCAATATGAATGTCTTTAAAATTAAAATGCATTTTGTAAAGTAATTATTCCATTTTTTTTAGAAGTCTAACCACATAATATATGCCCAATTGTATGTGGTTAGACCTTCTATACCTGTTACACTATAAATTATGAATCTAGGGTTGTCCGATATGGTTCTATGCTAAATTCAAATTTTGTTTGTGAAGATGTAATTTTCCTTATAATTCAGACCTTGTTGAGTATAACAGTATTATTGATTTACAATAAGTTAAATTAACACAAAAGAGAAGTAATAAAAAATAGCAAAAATTTGCTATTTTTTAAACAACAGAATAAAGACATGGTATTGACATACTACCAAAAAAACTGTGGATAAAGTTACAATTTATCAAAGGTTTTAGGATCAATTATAGTTGATATTCCACTATTAAAATTATAAAAATGAAAAGAACTGCTACTGACTATTTAGCTACTATAGATCAGCCGTCTCATGGTTCCTTTTAATCGTATTTTCAGGAATTGAAATGGTAATTTCTACACCTGTATCATCGCTGTTAAGTACGAAATCGGCTTCGAACTTTTTAAGCCTTGCCTTCATATTACCGATTCCCATGGTATTTTGTTTGGAACCTGAAGCCATTCCTTTTCCGTTATCTTTGATAACAACGCACAGCTTCCCTATTTCCCTGTAGATCCACAAATCTACCTGCGATGCTTTCGCGTGTTTGATAATATTTGTAAAGGCTTCCTGAATTACCCTGATTAATTCTGAACGGAATTCTATAGAGGTATTGGCAAGTGAATAATCGTCTATCTGTATATTAAGCTTATAATGGTTTTCGGGAAAGGCTATATGTGCCAGATGCATTATATAACGGTAAAACATTTCTTCATTCGGCAGTTGGGCACCTTCAAAAAATCATGACTTTTGTTACGCACTTTATTGAATGCGGCATTCATCATCTCTGATAACTGTGTAAGTTTTTCCTTTTTGTCACTTTTTTCGGCATCCAAAACCTGCAAATCGATGTTGTATTTAACAGCTGCCAGTGTTCCGGACAAATCATCGTGAAGGTTTTGCGAAAGACGTTCCTGTTCTTCCTTCCGAACTTCAGATTCAAACTGTTCCATCAATGCAATCTGTATATTGGCCGTTTCATCAAGATCTTTTACCGTTTTTTTTAATTTTCTGTCTTTTAATCGCAACAGTATAACACTAACTGTAATTACAGCAACTAAAAGTAAGCTTATTACAATAATCCAAGTATTTCTTTCCTTTTTCTCTGCTTCGCTTTTTTCAAATGCCAATTTATGATGTTCGGCTTCTGTTTGCGCATAAAGTAAGTTATCCATTTCTGCTGACAATTCTGCCTGCATTTTAAAAGATTCTTCCAAGGCTTTGTCTAATAACTCATACGCTTTTTCCGGATTGCCTTTTATAGTTTCCAGCCTTGACTTGTACCGATTAATCAATATCTTCTGATCTTGTGCAAAAGCAACCGTTTTTTCCAGTTTATCAATATAAAAATGGGCACTGTCTACTTGCTTCACTTGCAGAAAATAATCTGCTTTCCAGTCCATCAGATTATAAGCATATTCGTCACCAATGAGGTCATCTTTTTTTATCAAAATTTCCAATTTGGTCAAAGCAGCCTTTATGTCATTTTTTCTATCAAGACCACTTGCCTTGAAGAAATCGAATGCTATTGTATAAAACTTGGTTATTTGTCGCGAACTATTGGAAGTAGTCGGGTCTTTGTCAATACCTTGAATCAATGAACCGGCAAGCTTATATGCTTCTTCACCCCTTACGGTATCCTTTTTATGAAAGTACGTATTAATTATTGGTGCCAATATACGCAGTGCATCAATTCCGTCCCAGTAATATACTTCCGGTTCCTTTTTAATTTTAACCACCAAATCCTGAATAAGTTTCTTATGTTTTTCGTAAGTTTCAATCTCCTTATCTTCCTGATTTGTTATGCTATAAATATACATTTTAATACCTGGCTCTATAAAAGGGCGGGACATGTTCTCCTTTTCACTCTGCCTTGCTATTTTTTCGGCATAAAAAATAGAGGATCCCCATTTACCGGATAAATATACATTGTTCATCAAAATTGTAAAATAATCAATTCGATAGGATCCGTACTCTTTTTTACTCCATGCAACCTTTTCATACTGCTTAAGGTTTTCAGACATTTCACTTATACTGTAAAACTCCCCATTATCAAGTGCAGAAGCTGCAACCGAATCAATCATAGACATGTAAGCAGTATCGATTAACTTACCTGCCAGATACAGGTTAGTTACTTTTTCAAAACCGTCGTTTTTTTTAGTTGGTTGAACAGCTGTTTGTGCACAAAGACTTGTTACAACGCATAGTGTAACACATAAATAAAGTATTTTTTTCATCTTACTCATAAAGAAAATTTATCAAGCCAATTACATTACCAAACAGTTTCTACTATAGCACAAAGCATGGTAAATACTTTTACAAATATGCTATACTTTTTTTAGAAATTTATGAAGAGGAAAAAATATTGTTTTAAGAACTTCAAACGATGATCTTGTATAACAGTCCTTAATAAATTCCAACTTTAATGTTAGAATTTGTTTGAAATTAACCTTTTGGATTTGAGTTTATAACCATTTTGGTTTTATCTTTTAAGACGTACAGGTAATTAGATATTCTAAATGTAGCAAAAGATATAAATTTATGACAATCTTAAACTCTCTTATTCTAAACATCTAATTATCAATCGTAAAAAATGATCCTTAAATATTGTTCATTGGCGGAAGCCTATTATAAAATTAGTTACTCAAACTTTATCTATATTTGAATTAAAATTACTCCGTGCAAACAACAACCGCCCTCCTACGCAGTTAAATGGGAAATGGACAGTTCGGCAGACTCAGTGACCAAGGGAATGGGGAAAAGGAAATGATAATTAAGTTGTACGCCATTATGAATAACATGGCACTATAAAGAATTAATCAAAAAAATAAGATAAAATGAAGCTGTATTTTATAAAATTATTAATCGCTATTTCAATTGCAAGTATATTAACGTCTTGTCAAACAAATAAAATATTAACTGATACCGATAAAACTTTAAATGATGTTGATATTTATGTTGCAGGATACGAATATAATGACAGCAAGTTTGAATCTTCGATAGAAGAGATTGCAGACGAAGTAGGTATGAAACACGTAGCCAAACTATGGAAAAATGGTCAAGACATTCCCTTAGAAAGCAACGAACTATATTCAGATGCAAAATGCGTAGCTGTGAACAAAAATGATGTTTATATTGCAGGATCTGTTATAATTGATAGTGAATACGTTGCAACTATTTGGAAAAACGGTAAAATACAAAAATTAACAAACGGTAAAACCCCAGCTTATACCAGTTCTTTGTTTATAGACAATAATAATGTTTATATTCTGGGTGCGCAGTATAATACAAAAAATTATGTTATTAAAGTATGGAAGAATGGTGTTTATACTGATGTAACAAATGGAGAAAACCCAACAGATGATGCTGCTATTTTTGTATATAAAGGAGATGTATATATATGCGGACACGAACAAAGTGGAAATAAAAGTAAACATTACAGAAATAACAGTGTAGCAAAAATCTGGAAAAACGGGAAACCGCAAAATCTTAGCAACGGATTAAACGATGCTTATGCGCTTTCGTTATTTGTTGAAAATGGTACCGTTTATGTTGTAGGGTATGAAATAGAAAATGATAAATATATAGCCAAATTATGGAAAAACGGAAAATCGCAAAATTTGTCTGACGGCTTAAATAATTCTTTTGCACGATCAATATACATTTGGAATAACAACACCTATATTGTAGGCACTGAGAATATTAACGGTATTGAAGTGGTGAGATTATGGATTAACGGAAAAGTACAATCTGTTACAGATGGAAAACACCACGCTGTTGCGAATTCGGTTTTTGTAAAAAACAATAATATCTACATTGCAGGATATGAAAAAAATGACAATGATAGGGATGTGGCTAAATTATGGATAAACGGAGTGGCTAAAAACCTGACTGACGGTACAAAAAACGGATATGCACATTCTGTTTTTGTTGAAATTAAAAAATAAAAAACGATAGACCAACAATGTTTCTACGGTAGCAAATTTTAATTGTCATCCCCAATATTTGATTGTTCTATTTCAATGATTCCGTAGTAAACTAAAAGAATTTTATTTTACTCTTTCAAACACACCGTAAGTAACTTCGTTAAATGAGGTATCCTTTATAATAAATTTATTTCTTTCAAAGGAATAAAACTCAACATCAAATGTATAGGTTTCCCCTTCGGATTCTCTGGTCTGTGTCATAATTTTTTGATCTTTGGAAAGTTTCCATGTAAAAGGCTCCACAGAAGAATCACCTGCAAATGTAGAAGTACCGGTTCCATCTTTTCTGTACTCTTCAGTAAATGAATAATTTGGATCTGAGGGTACCAGACTATCAAGGCTTGGTCCTCCATAAGTAGTTTTCCATGTCCCAATTAACAATTCGGATCTGTTTAGATTATCTGTCAAAAGTTCGTTATCTTCTTTACTACATGAAATTATAAGAGATACCCCCATTATACCTGCAATAATAGTTCTAAAATACATAGTTGTTTTGGTTTTAATTGAATTAACGAGCTAACTGTTTGAATTATTGTGTTAAATAATACGGTTGTGAATAAGTTGATGCAGATAAATTATTAGCGCTACCTTATCCAAATTTTTTCATTAATGCTTCCTTGGTTTGTTTGGATATTTAATAAATAGATTCCCGAAGACATTCCACTTACATCTAATTCCCTGTTAGTTGATCTGTATATTTTTACAACTTTACCACTTGTGTCCAATAACTGAATACCGGTTATTTCAAGATTATCCTGATAGCTAACATTTATAATATCCTTTGCGGGATTGGGAAATATCTTTAAGTTTGCCTTAAGCTGATTTTTCTCTGTTGACAGCGGAGCATAATGAAACTGCAATTCATCCAGTGTTAAAAAATGAGCCAATTCACAACTTGTACCGCCTGAGCCATATCCCTTTGATTCAAACCATATACTTACCGAATCAGGTACAACCGAAGTATCCGGATAATTTATGGGTAAAGAAAATGGCTGGTAAATATCCGTCTTAGCATAAGTCAAAGAATCATGAGTTAACTGTTGTGCAATACCCCCTACATTTTGATAAGTAACAATATGCAGTAAAGAATGTTTTTTGAACGTATCATTGGCAACAAAAGAATCAACCTGATACTTATAAAAACCCGAAACACCATAAATTTTACTGTTCAACTTTACTTTCGGTATTTCGACATATGTATTTTCTGTACTCCCTAAAGCCATTATACCTTTTGAACCGTGATACCACATACTAATAATGGCTGCATAATTTCCACTATAAGCATCGGTTGTACGCATGATTCCGTAAACCCGTGCAGACCAAGCGTCTACTATCTGATTATCAGGAACACTACCAGCCATAAAAACAGTTTCGGCATTTTGCAACAGGTAGGGATGACAGTTTAAGCCGATTGAAGATGCTGAAAGACTGGTAAAAGCAGTAGTACCCGACCAGTTCTCAAAACCCAGATTGTAATTTTGACCGTATGAAATTGCCGTAAGCAAAACAATAATTATAGATAGATAAATATTTTTCATAATAACAAACAATATAATTAAATAATTTATTAAAAATAATATAAATATTTAAAATATAAATTCAATTCATTAAAATTAAAAAACAATATTTAACAGAGATTTTGGCAGCATACATCGATTTAAATAACAACAAGGTTGGAAAATTAGCGAGAAAGGATAATTAATTGAGGGTTACATTGAGTAAAAAAGAATATTATGTTTCTACATATAAATTTTAATAGTAAAGTTATATTCAGATCAGGTTTAACATAATTAAATATAAATAATGATCAAATACAACTCCCGTATTCTGCCGTTTGGAATAAATAAGAGTAAGGAAAGGTGAAGATGACTGGGAAGTGGTAGAAATATACAGCTGTGAGAACTCCATTACACTGATATTGTCTTTTTTAGCCCGAGCTGTTAATTCGATTTCAGTCAGAGCGCCAATTCATGAAACGTTACCAACAACATCATTATTATCCATTCCCAGACTTCAAGCGCTTTAGAATAACTCCGCGTAAACGTTCTTCATTTTCATCACCCCACATTCCCAATGCAGCAATAACAGGAATTACCGTTTTACCAAATTCCGTTAAACTGTACTCTACTTTGGGTGGTACAACCGCATAAATCTTTTTAGTGATCAACTCGTGGTCTTCCAGTTCTTTCAATTGAATATTAAGTACACGCCTTGTTGCATCGGGAATTTTTCGCTGTAACTCACTGGGACGTTGATGTCCTTGATCGATAAACCACAACAAACGGATTTTCCATTTGCCGTACAGCACCTCCCCTATTAAATCTAAACCACAATTCAGATTTGGTAAAATCTTTCTTTCGTACATAACACAAATGTAAACCTATGTTCCCTATTGTGCAATAGGGGATAATTTTATCCCTATATGAATCGTAACTCCGTACTTGTGAGATGTGTACATATGTTTCAACTTTGCTTAAAACAATTTACGCATGGAACAACAATTTAATTTCAACAATGAACTATCAGGCAAAATTGTCTTGGTAACAGGTGGAACGAAAGGAGCAGGAAAAGCAATTGCAGAAAGGCTTTTAACTGCAGGTGCAACCGTTATTATTACCGCAAGAAACGCACCTGAAACAGAAAATAACAACCTGCATTTTATTGCTGCCGACTTAAGCAAAGCAACAGATGCACAAAAAGTGATCAGCGAAGTGCTTGCAACTTATGGCAGGTTGGACATTTTGGTGAATAATCTCGGTGGATCATCGACCCCTGCCGGCGGCTTTACAGTATTGACCGATGAAGACTGGGAATCAACATTACAGGCAAATTTGCTGGCTCCAGTAAGATTGGACAGAGGATTTCTACCACAAATGATTGAGCGCAAAACGGGGGTTATTATCCATATTGCTTCCATTCAGGGTAAACTGCCTTTGTATGATTCTACTTTGCCTTATGCGGCATCAAAAGCAGCATTAATTAACTACAGCAAAAGCTTATCAAACGAAGTAACACCAAAAGGAGTTCGTGTACTCACTGTTTCTCCGGGATGGATCAATACCACGGCTTCTAAAGCCTGGCTGGGTGAAATTGCAAGAAACGCGAACAGTACCGTAGAAGAAGCACAACAAGGCGTAATAGATGCTTTGGGTGGAATTCCTTTTGGCAGACCAGCCGAACCGGAAGAAGTAGCGGAATTTGTAGGCTTTTTGGTTTCACCGAGAGCCAGCTACTTAACAGGTACTAACTTTGTAATTGATGGCGGTACCGTACCAACGATTTAATAATTTTAAAAACTTTAATAAAATGAAATCGAAGATTCACGAACACAACACGAACAATAATTACTCGGTGAGTAATTTACCTAATGTAATAGCAGAATTAGTAAAAACGCAAAACAATTTTGACAGCGCTGCATATGCAAAATGTTTTACCGAAACAGCCGTAGTTTTTGATGAAGGCAAGACGCACAACGGCAGAAAAGAAATTGAAAACTGGATTGACAAAGCCAACAAAGAATATCAAGCTACGATGAAGCCTCTTGGATATGCTGCAAAAGAAGCTATTTTAAAAGTAGAAGTTTCAGGTAATTTTCCGGGAAGCCCAATTGCTTTGAGTTACCATTTACAGATAAGTGACGGATTGATACAGTCATTAAAGATTACAGGATAAATTGAAATGGCTATCTTAGCCATTTCTTTTTGTTTAGAAAAAAGAATTAAAATTACCTCAACCATTAAATCAAGATCAAGAATGTCATACTGTACAGCTATACTAAATATGCAATCTGAAGAAAAAAAGGCTTTGCATAAAAAATATCACGACAACCACTATGGTTTCCCAATCCACGATGACGACGAATTATTTGGAAGATTGATTTTAGAGATCAATCAGGCAGGATTGAGCTGGGAAACGATTTTGAAGAAAGAGCAATCATTTAGAAATGCTTACAGTAATTTCAATATTGAAAAAGTTGCTGAATATACAGAAACAGACAGAGAAAGGCTTTTGGCTGATGCAGGAATTATACGCAACAAACTGAAAGTAAATGCCGCAATAGAAAATGCAAAAGCAATCCTTATTTTGCAGAAAGAATTCGGTTCTTTTGAAAAATGGTTAGCACATAATCATCCTAAAACCAAAGAAGAATGGGTTAAATTATTTAAGAAGACATTCCGCTTTACAGGTGGCGAAATTGTTAACGAGTTTTTAATGAGCATAGGCTACCTACGCGGTGCCCACGATGATGACTGCCCTGTTTACAACGAGATTTTGAAACAAAAACCAATGTGGAAGAAATGAAATTGCATTGTTCGATTGAGCTATTGTGCTACAAACACCCTACTTTACCAATAGCCAAACGTTGTGTATTATTATAAAAAACGCAAAAATGAACAAAAATTATGTACTAAACACTAATTCAGGTTCATATCTAACTGTTCATTTTGCAATTATCTCCTTCTTATGAATCTTACCTCTTTTTTATTTCTTTATTGCTTTGCTCCAATCAAATTGGTTTTCAACGGTGAATTTCTTCCTGATAAATCATTAAGCATCATTTTAATTGATTTTTTATCAATCCATTCCGCGTGTCATATTGATTGATCTGAATGGAAATATGTTGCGGGTAACGCTGCAAGATCTTCAGACGAAGAACAGCTGACCAAACTTTTACTAACTAGGGTTGTAATTTTGTAAATAAAATAATGCTGAAAAAGTAAAAGCTATAGGTACAAAATTATAGAAAGGACTGCAGCTTACAGTCCTTTTTGTTTACCATTCCACCTCAGCTAAACTAAAATAGGAGAAAATATATGATCATAATATCATTCCGCCGTCAATCAGTATTTCGGTTCCGGTCATAAAACTGGCAATCTCGTTATCTGATAAATAAACGACAGCTTTAGCAACATCTTCTGCAGTTCCCATTTTCTTTAAAGGAATTGCATTAATCATCCAATCGTTCAAACCTTCCAACGTTTTTTCATCCAATCCGGCTTTTGTCATAATTTCTGTTTTTGTTGGTCCGGGGCTTACAATGTTCACACGGATTTTTCTTGGTGCCAATTCCGCAGCCGCAGTTTTTGCAATCGAATTCAAAGCAGCTTTACTCGCCTGATAAACCGAACTGTTGGCTTTATAAGTTGTAGCAACATTTGAAGATAGGAAAACTACCGACGCACCATCGTTTAACAAAGGAATAAATTTACCTAATGTAAAGTAAGCGCCTCTGAAATTGATGTCCATTACGTTATCAAAATTTTCAGAACTCATATTTTCAATGGAATCTAAAGTTCCCGTAATTCCTGCATTGATGAACAAAATATCAACCTTTCCGAATTGATTTTCAATTTCATTTTTAAAAGAATTTATGTCTTCCAATTTTCCCTGGTCAGCTATAAATGGAATGGCACCCAATTCTTCTGCCGCTTTTTCGATAGCTTCTTTTCTTCTTCCAGTGATGATTACACTCGCACCTTCTGCAATTAATTCTTTTGCAGTGGCATACCCTATTCCACTGTTACCGCCTGTTACAATGGCTACTTTGTTGTTGAATTTATTCATTTCTTTAAATTTTTTTGACAAAGTTATTTCAAATTGATATACTTTTGTAACCAGTATCACAGAGTATATCAATATCATCTGTTATATCATTTAACTTTGCAGCTATGGAAAGAGACCAAACCGAAGAATTAAGAGCATTGCAGGACACCCTATATTTCATCGGGGGAAAATGGAGAATTCCTGTCATCAATTCGCTTTGCAACGGCAACAGACGTTTCCGTGAAATCGAAAGAAGCATCCCCGGAATTACCACAAGAATGCTTTCTAAAGAACTGAAAGATATGGAGCTGAACAAGCTTGTAAAACGCACCGTTTATCCCGAAACCCCTGTTTTAATAGAATATGAACCAACCGATTACTGCAGAACTTTCGGAAACATTATAGGTGAAATGATTAATTGGGGAAGGGAACACAGAAGTGTGATTATTCGTGATGATAAAAACTAAACCGTGAAACAGCAACCTCATTTAAATTTTTTTAACACCATTACAAATAGCAAGGTAGAAGCTTAAATGTTAGCTTTTAAGTTTTTCAATTGCCCAGTCCTGAAAAAGTATTGTACCGGAATGGAATTGCCCAGCAGGAACGAGTAATGAAGCTGGAACAACAAAATGCATATACTTGCTTTCATTGTCTGTAATCACTTTTTTATACTGACCGGTAATTTCAATATATTTAGAGACAAAATCCCCCATTTTGCCACGTTGCGGACCTGCAATTTCAACAGTATCATTTTTAGGTTTTTCCAGAGAAAATTGTACGATGAACCCGGCAACATCTTCAAGCGCAATAGGCTGATAGTCCAGTTCTGAAACAAAAACTTTATCCCCTTGCCCCTGCACCTGTATGATGGTTTCTACATGTTCGTGAAATTGAGTTGACCGAATTATTGTGTAAGGTATGCCTGAGTTTTTAATGGTATCCTCCTGAAGTTTCTTTGCTTTTAGATAACCGATCTCCAATGCATCATCTGTTCCTACAATTGATAAAACAACATGATGCTTAACACTGGAAGACAATTCTTCTTTGACAAGATTCTTTCCTGCGGTTTCAAAAAATCGGAGCGCATTTTCTCCATCGGGTGAAGATGAATTCGACAGATCAATTACTATTTCGGTTCCATTCAAAGCTTCCTTCAGTCCGTGACCCGTAAGTATATCCACCCCTTCAGCAGGTGAACCGATGATTACCTGATGTCCCATTTTCTCTAATTTTTTAGTCACAAGCCTTCCTGTAAGACCTGTTCCACCTATTACTAAAATTCTCATATCTGATTTGTTAATTAATTACTATAAAGCTGATTAAAAGAACGAAGCTTGCTTAATGCTCTTTTTTTTACAAAATTGAGTTATTTGCAGATGCGGCGAAACGCACAAATTGAGGTATAAGGTGGACAAAAAAAGGAATTTTACTGGTAACTTAATTTTGAACTGATTTTTTGGAGTATGTACGACGAAATTTACTTGGTGAGCAACCTGATTTTTTAGCAAACAGTCTGATGAAATACTTCGTGTCTGTATATCCAAGCTGATAGGAAATTTCCTTGATGCTGGCTTCTGAATAGCAAAGTAATCTTTGTGCTTCGTTCATAACTTCTTTTTGGATCAGTTCTGAAGCAGAGAGTCCAGTGGCTTTTTTTACTGTATCACTTAGGTGAGCAACAGTAATATTAAGTTTTTCTGCGTATTCAGAGGGGCGCTTAATAGTTCGGAAATGCGCTTTTACGAGGTTTCTGAATTCCTTTGAAATACTGATTGCACGCAGACCTAATTTCTCAGATTTAATCAATGTACGGCGCTGGTAGCATAGTACAGACTGTCCGACGATAGCCGAAAGCAATGATTCTTGCACTTGTGTATAAGTTCCATCGTTAAGGTCTTGTAATTTTATCATTGAGTCAAAGATGGTTCTAAACCAATCATGCTCATCACCAGAGAGCGCAATCTTTAGCATTTCCTCCAGCAAATTGTCTAAGCTTGTCTGTGCCGCTACACTGGAATGACGGCTTTCAAAAGAGAGGTAATAACCGGCTGCGCCAATTGTATCCACAATCTGATGTACCTGTCCGGGAGGACAGATAAAAAATGTACCTGCAGGCATTACTAATTGCTTAAAATCGAATACAACTTCAAGCTGACCAGTTTCAATCAGCATACAGGTATAATGGTCATGCCTATGGGGATAAAGCGCTTTTATAATACCGGGTGTGGATCCGTCCCAAATACCGACAGCAAGCCCACTGCTGTATTCCATAGTATTTAATGTAATTGAATCGTTTTTAGGCATAACAATTAATTTGCAGTTCTAAATTAACGCTTATTGCGCTATTTACCACAGTAAATTCATCATTTAAAATTTTAACCTTTATTGATTACTATTCTTTTATGTTTCTTTCCCCACTCGATCATATCGGTAATTAGAGCTCCATATTCCTTTGCATACTCTGTAAACTCATATTCTATAATTGATGGGAAATCTATGTCAACTTTACGCGTGATCAGTTTATTGGCTTCCAGCTCTTTTAAATTTAATGATAACATCCGTTTGGTAATTGTGGGAATACTCTTTTCGATATCACTGAAACGCTTATTGCCATTACAGATCGAGTAAATTATAGGCAGTTTCCACTTACCCCCGATCACATAAATTGTATCCTGCAATGCTTTTATATCCTGAGCATCGATTGTAGTTTTTACACATTGTTTCATATCCTTATTATTTACTATTCAGTTACCATCGCAAATTTTGCCTTCATTCGAGAGACTTCCATTTTTTGTTCCCGAGTATCAGCCATGATACTGGTTACAAAGTTATACCTAATTGCTTATAACTTTGCATAAGAAATTGAGATAAAGATCAAAAATTTAACAATTTATTCACAGTCTCAACAATATTATATAATCATTCAAATGAAAGCAGTCATACTAAAAAAACAGGGAGATGTTGACCAATTATCAATGGTAGAGCTCCCTATTCCAACACCCAATGATGATGAGGTACTCATCAGAGTACATGCAATAAGCATTAATCCCACAGATATCTATGCCCGGCAAAACCCTGCATTAGACTACATATTTAACAATGAAACCCCAAAAATATTGGGTTGGGATGTTTCGGGTGTAATTGAAGCTGTAGGAAATAATGTCAGCACCTTTACTGTTGGTGATGAGGTGTTCGGTCTACTCAATTTTCCAACCTTTACTAAAGCCGGACATGCTAAAGCTTATGCAGAATATGTAGTTGCCAATATAGTTGACATTACAATAAAACCTGCTAATATTTCCCATGATGAAGCAGCTGCTGCAGGCATGGCAGCATTAACTACCTGGCAACCGCTCAGTAAAAATCCTATAAAAATGGGCGATCGTGTGCTTGTAACCGCAGCAGGTGGCGGTGTGGGGCATTTTGCAGTGCAGTTTGCCAAATATTTTGGTGCTTATGTTATTGCTGTAGCTTCCGGATCAAAAAAGGATCTGGTGATGAGCCTCGGAGCAGATGAATTTGTCGATTATCAAAAGACTGACTTTTTAGAAGTAATCGAACCGGTAGACTATGTTATTGAAGGCTTACGGGATGAGCATATCGAAAAAACCCTTAGTATAGTGAAAAAGGGAGGCACATTATTAAGCCTATGGTCTCACATTGATGGAAGCGGATGGGAAAAGCGTGCTAAAGAATTAGATGTGAATGCGTACTATAATGCTGTTGTTTCAAACGGGAAAGATATGACTGCCATTGCAGGATTACTGAAAGAAGGGGTAATAAAACCACATATTTCCAAGAAGTTTAAACTCGAAGAAATAGCACATGCCCATACAGAACTCGAAAAAAATCACACTGCAGGTAAAATTATCGTCAATCCGTAACAATAAAGCTTTAATGAAAGACTTAGAAATTGTACATGATCAATATTACAAGCATTAGATTATCTATAAACTGATATTAACGAACTTAAAATAAAATTTAAATAAAATGTCAAAATTAAAAGGAAAAGCAGCCTTCGTTACCGGAGGAACTCGCGGAATGGGAAAAGCAATTGTAGAACGCCTTGCAAAAGAAGGCGCAATGGTTGCCTTCACTTATTTAAACTCAGAAAGCAACGCTCAGCAAATCGTATCTGATATTGTTGAGGCCGGAGGAAAAGCAGTAGCCATAAAAGCTAATGGAGCAATTCAAGGAGCTGTCAAAAATGCTGTCGAAAATGCAGCAGCAGCATTTGGCAAAATCGATATATTGGTCAATAATGCTGCAGTAGCCGTAAACGGTCCAATTGAAACTGCAAGCGAAAGAGCAGAAGCATACAATAACCAGATCGATGTAAATATTCGTTCTGTTGCCGAAGCCGTTAGAACAGCACAGAAATATATGCCTGACGGAGGAAGAATCATCAACATTGCCTCGGTTGGTGGAATCAGGATTGGCAGTCCGGGTATGTCTGATTACATAGCCACAAAAGCCGCTGTTTCTGCTTATACCCGAGGTCTTGCCTGGGATCTTGCGCCCAGAAAAATTACAGTGAACAGTGTAGAGCCCGGAGCTACGGAAACAGATATGCTGATTAATGCTGATGAAAATATACGCCAGTATCTTATGGAATCCATTCCATTAAAGCGCTTTGCTCTTCCAGAGGAAGTAGCATCTTTGGTTAATTTCCTAGTGGGTGATGAAGCAGGATACATCACAGGCAGCAGCTTTAAAATTGATGGCGGTATTTCCGCATAATTGATTTTGAAACAATATAAAACAGGACAAGGTTTTCAAACTTTGTCCTCAATTTACAATCCTCAATTTTTAATAAATTAGATAACAATTTCAGTGAGATGATGAAAGCCCAGGATACAAGTATTGCTCCCTTGAAGAGGATAAAGTTTTAATAAACTTTGTCCTCAATTTACAATCCTCAATTTTTAATAAATTAGATAACAATTTCAGTGAGATGATGAAAGCTCAGGATACAAGTATTGCTCCCTTGAAAATGGCAAGACTCCACCGCCCTTTACAAGATCATTAAAATCTAATTTTCCATTCAGACAGGGGAATACAGTATACATATACAGAATTTACGTTAATGGTCGAAAAAAAAACATTTCCCAAAGTATTAGCGGAAATGCAAAGCATATCACGAATACCTAAATAAAATAAAAATTAATGAGTAAAAGGAAATTGTTATAATAATGCTGTAGCTGAGAGTTTTTTCAAAACTCTGAAAACCGAACTTGTCTATCAAAATAAATATGAAACTAGAGATCATGCTAAAAACTCTATCTTTGAATATATAGAACATTTTACAACACTCACAGAAGCCATTCGGCTCTAGGAAATTTAACCATAAAAGAGTATCAAAATTTAATGTCTAATCAATCTAAAAATGTAGCATAAAGAGTATATAAGTTTTGTCTCAGAAATAGTTGCAAGTTCAGTAAGTAGATCCTAGGTATCTGGCTACATTGAATATTCAAAGTATAATAAGCACTAACCAAATAAAAAAACGTGTATTGATTTTAAGTTAAAAATTTTATATTTGATTTTAGTAAAAGCTATACTTACCACTTCAATAAAGAAGTTATTTGCCATTTTAAAACAGAGCAACTGAAAAATGAAAAAATTTAACCAACTTAATTTTATAGTAATAACTATACTTATTCTAACAACTTTAAGTTCATGTAAAGTTGCAAGATTTGCAGTGTACAATTTTGCAGACATTAACGACCATAAAAAATTTCCTGCAAGAAACATTGAAAACGGCACAACAAAATTTATTTTTCCTACTGCTGAAAAAGGCAAGTTTCCAAAAGAACTACATTTGAAGGACAAAACCTATCCTTTTGAACAATATTTAGAAGACAATAAAACAGTTGCATTTTTAGTTATTAAAAACGACACCATTCAATATGAAAAATATTGGGATGATCATGATTCTACCTCAATAGTTCCGTCATTCTCAATGGCAAAATCTATTACTTCAATACTGATAGGCTGTGCTATAGACGACAAACTAATTAAATCGGTAAACGAACCAATAACAAATTATATTCCGGAGCTAAAAGAAAATGTTTTTGAAAAGGTAACTATTGAGCATTTGCTACAAATGACTTCTGGTATTGACTTTAAAGAAAGTTATTGGAATCCGTTCGGAGATGCTGCAACTTTTTACTATGGAACCAATTTGCGAAAAGCAATAGACAAAATGAAGTTGAAAGCAGAACCTGGAAAAAAGTTTGAATATGTAAGCGGCAATACACAACTTTTGGGATTAGTTTTGGAAAGAGCCTTAAAAGACAAGATAATTACCTCTTATCTTGAAGAAAAAATTTGGAAGCCTTTAGAGATGGAATTTGACGCAAGTTGGAGTTTAGACAGAAAAAAAGACGGGCTGGAAAAGACTTTTTGCTGCATTAATGCCAGAGCGAGAGATTATGCGAAAATTGGACGACTTTATCTAAACAAAGGAAACTGGAACGGGAAACAGATTGTATCTGAGGATTGGGTAAAACAATCGACCAAAGTTGACACAACAAAAGGAAGTGTCTGGTATTACCAATATCAATGGTGGCTGCCAACACAAACAGGTGATTTTATGGCTCAGGGAATTTTAGGACAATACATTTATGTAAACCCTGAAAAAAATTTGATAATTATAAGACTTGGAAAGAAAGAGGGAAAAGCAGACTGGTGGGAACTTTTATCGACATTAGGAAAGGCATATTAAAACAAAATTACATTTAAGCATTACGTTGCTAAAATAGCGGGTTAATTACAAACTTGGACCTTTGTGCGTGTAACAAAGTATATTAATAAAATGAAGCTTTGTTCTATGAAAGCCACCCGAGTGCCTAGCGGCGCAACGTTGAGACAAATAATTGACCAATAAGAACCCACACTTCTTCAGGTATATTGTTTGTATGATTGACTAACAGCAGCGGATGAAAGTATGCAATTCATTTTTGCTATTAGTTAGAATTTGCTATTTTATTTGAAAGTTTTTGGCTTATAAATTCCTGTCCGACCGCAAAGTACCGAATTATTAGCTGTGATTATAAACGAATTACAATTTTTATAATTGCATGACAATGTTTGGATCTTTTTAAATTTGGTGCTATAAATATTTTAAAGATTTAATATTTTTTTTAACAAAACTTATTTATGCTGGAGAATTTTGAATTTTATCTTTTTTTGGCTCTGATAATAACCATGCTGATCATGTTGGCTAAAAAAATTCAGGTTGCCTACCCCATTTTGCTTGTGTTGGCAGGGCTTTTAATTAGTTTTATTCCGGGCGTTCCGAGGATAAAAATAGAACCCGAACTAATATTCATTATCTTTTTACCGCCATTACTGTATGAAGCCGCCTGGTCTACTTCATGGAAAGAACTTTGGAGATGGCGTAGAATTATTTTCAGCTTTGCTTTTGTAGTTGTATTTTTCACCGCATTATCTGTTGCGGTTTTCGCTAATTATTTTATTCCCGGATTTTCTTTAGCATTAGGTTTTTTATTGGGCGGAATAGTATCTCCACCTGATGCAGTAAGTGCAGGGGCTATTTTAAAATTTGTAAAAGTACCAAAAAGACTGGCTTCCATTCTAGAGGGTGAAAGTTTGCTTAATGATGCTTCGTCTTTAATAATTTTTAGGTTTGCTATGATTGCTGCTGCAACCGGACAGTTTGTGTGGCTGGAGGCAGCCGGAAGCTTTATATGGATGTGTGTTGGGGGAGTCGGGATCGGGCTTAGCGTTGCCTACCTTTTTTTTAAAATGCACAAAATTTTACCTACTGATCCCAATATTGATATATTGCTTACATTCATTGCACCATTTTCGATGTATCTGGCAGCAGAAGAACTTCATGCTTCGGGAATTCTGGCAGTGGTAAGTGGCGGGCTGTTCCTCTCCTACCGCAGTCATGATTTTCTAAGCAGTGCTTCCAGAATACGTGCTGTAACTGTTTGGGAAAGTTTTTGTTTTTTTACTTAATGGAATCGTTTTTATGCTGATAGGGTTAGATTTGCCCGAAATTATTTCCGGTTTAGGTGACACCGATATTTATACCGCAATAGGTTATGGAGCAGCAGTTACAGCAGTTTTAATTATTGTAAGAATTTTAGCAGGTTACGCCGCAGTGATTACGACTTTAATTATGCGGAATTTCATCACGGTTGCAGATGCACAGTCGCCAGGTTGGAAAACACCTATGATTATTGGCTGGACAGGAATGAGAGGCGTAGTTTCTTTAGCTGCTGCACTTTCCATTCCTATGACCTTAGATGACGGAACTGCGTTTCCGCAGAGAAACTTGATCCTTTTCATTACATTTCTGGTGATACTTTTAACGTTGCTTTTCCAAGGGCTTACGCTGCCTTTTCTTTTAAAGAAATTCCCGCCGATAGATCGTGATTTTGTGAGAAGTGTAAAAGAAATAGATTATGAAATACAGAACAATCTAGCCCAGATAGCGGTTGATAAAATTCGTACCGATTATTCACATAAAATAGATAGTTTTCCGGCACTGAAAGACCAGTTACAGAAATATGAAAACCAATTGAACAGTTCGGAAATTATAATTAACTATACAGAATACCGAAATATTTATATTGATATTATTGAGACGCAAAGAATATGGCTTATAAACAAAAATCGCGAGGAACTTTTGCTAGATGAAGAAATTATCAGAAAACACCTTCGATTGCTTGACCTTCAGGAAGAAAGACTGAATATGAAAAGTTAGCTGTTTAAAAATTACACCTGATTTCTCTGTTATTTAAAAATAAAGAGATGTTTTAAGAAGAGAAAAAACTTATAATTTAGATTTTTATACTACTTTAAGCAGGCCTTCTTCTAAATTTGATTACAGATGAATTCAGGATAAAATATTACAAAAATAAATTGATTATGGAAAAGTATATAAGATCAACAGACAACATAAATATCCACTATACAGAAACTGGAAACGGTAACATTATAATTGCTTTTGTACATGGATGGCTGGGAAATACAAACTGGTGGCAAAGTCAGGAAAGGTACTTTAGTGAGAAATTTAAGGTCATACAGATAGACCTTGGCGGTCATGGCAAATCTGATAAATCGCGAACAAACTGGACAAGCGAACAATATGCAGATGACATCCAAACAGTTTTAAACCAATATACTTCATGTGATATCATATTAGTAGGACATTCAATGTCTGGAGCATACGTTGTTGAAGCAAGTATTAACCTACCACAGGTTAAAGCTTTAATTGTAGTTGATACCCTAAGGGATCTAGATCAGGAATTCAGCCCTGAACAAGCAGAAAAGTTTATGTTTAAGCATTATCGTAAAGATTTTAAAGATGCAGTTGAAAATTTACTAACTGATTATCTTTTTGTAAAGAAAACACCAGAAATCATAAAAAAACAACTTCAGCATGAATTTCTACAAAATAAACCAGACTTAGCAATAAACACCCTTAGTCCATTATATGAAATGGATATTAAAAAATTTGCAAAACAAACCAATATACCTGTAAGGGCAATTAATTCTGATGCAGCTACTACAAACTTAGAAAATAACAGAAAGTACTTTAAAAACTATAGTTATACAACTATATCAGAAACAGGACATTATCCAATGCTCGAGAAACCAGACGAATTCAATATGCTTTTAGATAAAGTTTTTAAAGAATTAATATTGTGAACACGTAATAAAAAAACACTTCTATTATTAGGTGTTATGGGTTTAAAACAAGGTAACTATATACAATAATTATATCTATGAAAGATCAAGGTGCAACTGTAGTAATTAATCACCAAATTAAAGACGGAAAACAAAATCAGTACGAAGAGTGGCTAATTGAAATTGGATCAATTTGTAGAACTTATGCTGGCAATATAGACTGGCAAATAATTCGTCCTATTCCTAATTTAACATACGTTTATACGGTAATTATAAGATTCGACACGATTGAAAACCTTTCGATATGGATGAAATCAAAAGACAGAGAATACCTAATTGAAAAAGCACGTCCCTTATTTTCTAAAGATGATCAATACCAAGTTAAATCGGGATTGGATTTTCTTTTCACTGACCACAGTGACAGAAAAAGTAATCCTGTTCGTTGGAAACAATATGTAGTTACCTGGTCTGCAATTTATCCGCTTTCTATCCTCATCCCATTAATTATACTACCTTTTTTAAAAATCTTGAATTTTCCAGATAACAGATTTGTCAATTCATTTTTTATTTCAGGCGTAGTTGTTGCAATAATGGTTTACCTGCTGATGCCAAGTTATACAAAGCTAATTAAAAACTGGCTGTACAGATAAACAGGTGTACATTTTTAACGATTATAGCATATTTTTTTAGCTTTTCGGCTACAATGGGTGTAAAGGTATATGAACCATCTATACAGTAAGTATTATCTAACTTTATTTATATTTGACCAGTTAAAGTCACCACACAAATACAGCAACCGCCCTTCTACTATTTTCAATCAAAAAATTTAGGAATGCAGAATGAATGCAAACAGATTACCTTACGTACTATGAACAACATTTTTTTACTTTTAGCATTTTTATTTATGTCAGCCCAAACAAATGTGTTTGCTCAAAACATTCTTTCCAAAGGTCAATTTAATTACCTTGTTAAAGAGGAAAAAGGCGACTTAAATAGGGACGGTAAAATGGACAGGATTACAGTACATATGGACACTATTGATAACACATATCCTTTAAGACTGCAAATATTTCTGTCGCAACCGAACGGGAAATGGGCTTTAGCAGTTTCCTCAACACAGATAATTGAACCCCAATATCCTACCGACAAGCATGGAGAATACAATGGATACCAAATTCCGGATTTTAGAATTGAAAATGGATCTTTACTGATGTGGAGTGAAATTAAAGGAGGAAATATTACATACGAATTTAAATATGAGAAGGGAAATTTTGAATTAATTAATATAGAGAAGTTAACTAATAATGCTACAAAAGGGTATATTGACGAAAACACCGTATTTACCGAAACTAAATTTAATTTAATTACAGGGGTGAGAATTGAAACTGACAGTACAAATTCAGAAAAAACATTTAAGAATGAAAAGCGAATAAAAGCAGTTTTAATTAGACCCCTACCTAAAATACAGGATTTTAAATTTTCTGATAAAGATCGATACTAAAAAACACTACAGAAAATAAATATAAGTTTTGTGGCTGTATTAAATGTTCTTAAGCATTATCTCTCGTTACAACGTAAGCTTTAAATGAATTAAAGCTTTAACAATACAGCAGGGTCCGATTAATATAAATTTACGTATAAAACCGCTTACTTTATTGTAAAAATCTGCTAAGCTGTTAAAAACTTACCATTAAGCTTTGTCTCTCTTGCTTTCAATGTATTCTATATTGTAAAGTTTATTTGGTTTTAGGTAAACAACATTATTTTGGAAATCAAGAAAAATATTGAATCTTTTTAAAATTTCATTTCCTAAGATATGGATATCGTGCCCTCGCATAGGTTTATTGGTGGTTATTTGCTGAACAGGAACATCTTTTAGTTCATAACGCCCTATCTTTAACATTTCCAGATTTGATGTAATAACCGGAACTTCATTTCCCTGAGCGCCTTTCATCATTACTTTTTTAATTTCTTCCATTTTTTCAACCGGAAAATTTCCTTGCTTTAAAAGATCATTGTCTAGCATGGCGGTTCTCTGATATCCCGTATCAAAGAGGAAGCAATCGGTTATTTGTTCGCCATTTTGAGAAATAGTGCTTTCTACAGAGAAAATACTGCTGAAATAATTAATATATAATTTTGTGTAATGGTTATCACTTAATACATAGTCTGGAATTTGGGAATGCACAACAAATATATTTTCATTGTAGTTTATTTCTACAACTTTACCTTTGAACAAATCCCAACCAAACCTCCCGTCTGTACCATGGCCTGATAGTTCTGCATCATATACCCTTGTTTTATAAACGTTGTTTCCAATTTTTAGATTGTAAATAGTATTGTACAGTTTTGTTTCTGAATTCAGTTTATTTTTGAGTATATCATTAGTCAGTACCAATTCTGTTGTACCTGTATCAAAATTTAGATTTAACGAATCTTTTTCATTGAAGATTGCTTTTACATATACGGTATTCTGCTCGTTAATTGTCAACGACATTGTATCTCGTACTAAACTATTTTGAGCATAGGAACAGTTGGTAATTGCTATTAAAAAGATTGTAAAAAAATATATCGGCAGATTTGGTTTAAGATGATAAAAGCTTATATTCATAGAAGGTTGCATAATAGTGTTTTATATATTTTACCAGCTAAAAATACAATTTTAATGCTACAGCAAAATATAATAAAATGAATAATTTTTATTACGTAGGTTACATTACCTTTTTACAACTTATAGATTGCTTATTTTGTGTAAGCTTCATACCGGTAACATTACCTTTTTTGTCCACTATAAAATCAAACTGTGCATTATTTTTCCGTGCATAGAATTTATTTTCTCCTTTTCGTTCCAACAAAACTTTTTGAGCATCCTTTCCATCTTCATACATACTTAAAAAAAGATAATTGTTTGCAGCTTGGCTTATCTGAAATGTTTCAATATTAATAAGTCCTAACAATTTTGCTTTGTATACACCGCTATAAATTTTTGTAGGCGGTGCAGTTTCGCTTTTGTAAACTGTAAAATCTTTATTCTTATAAACCCTGTTAAAATACTTGCTAGCTATACCCACGGCAATGTCATTGAGATGTATATTACCTCCGTTTGACAGTAGTGAAACAGATACCCTTTCATTTGGAAAATAACCTGTAAATGAATGAAATTCATCGATATTTCCCGAATGTCCATAACCAATCTTATCATAAAACGGCGTCATGAACAAACCGTAACCAATTGCCTTATTATTGGTTTTTCCCATTTGTGCTAATGAAGCTTCTGAAACCAATTTCCCTTTAAAAAGATTATCCATTAATTTCGATAAATCTTCAGTAGTGGAAACTACCGCACCTGCAGAAAATGTAAAGCTTGGATGTGTTTCGGTTTCTTTAATCCATTTTTCCCCATTAAACAAGTAAGAGATATTCCTTTTCGGGTATTCTTCTTCTTTGGTTTCACAGTAGGTATTCTGCAAGCCAATTTTATCTACAACCCTTTCATTTAAATTATCTTTGTATGATTTTGCGGTAATATCTTCAATAATGTAACCAAGCAGCAGGTAATTTGAATTACTGTATATGCAATCTTTTCCGGGTTTAAAATCGGGCTTGCCTTGAAAAATTAGATCTAGCATCTCTTTTTTTGAAAATCTTTTCTGCTTAGAAATGTAATAAACATCCCATTCCAAATAATTGTAGATGCCGCTGGTATGATTCAACAAATGACCTATTGTAATTTCATCCGCATTTTTAATATCAGGGTAATACTTATCAAGCGTTGTATCTAACGTTAATTTACCTTCTTCTATAAGCTGAAAAGTAATAATGGCTGTAAAAATCTTTGTAATGGAACCTACTCTGTATTTATCAGAATAATCTCCAAATCTATTAAACTCGCCTTTATATACTGTTTTACCATCTTTTTGAATCAGGACACTTCCTGAAAAAGCATTATTATGCTTAAATGACCCCATAAGGCTGTCTATAGATTTTACATAGTATGTATTTTGCGCAGACATTAAACCAAAAATGCTTAGCGCAAAAATAAGGAAGATGTTTTTCATTTTTAACTAATTATGTAACGCAAATAAAGTGCAGAATAAAGCACTTTATTTATTTTTTTGACCAATGATATGAAATAAGTGACATACATATTTAATTCTACTTTTATTGTTACTGTGAAGAAGACTCTAAATAAAATTTGTTAAAGCGAGACATTGTTATATTGAATACATCATAGGGCAAGATAATCAAGGTACTCGAATTCATATTCATAAAAGGTTGAAGTACGAATTAATTTAATGTATTTATTTTTTAGATCACCTTTAGTTTTTCGTATACCTGCGGGCGGTACTGCAAACCTATGGGAATGTTTTTTGAGTTGGTAAGCGTTATTACATGCTGCTCTACAAATTTTAATTTATTTATGTTTACAAAGAAAGACTTATGTACCCTGATGATCTGCTTATAACATTTTAACTGTTCCTCTATTGCTGTAAGTGTTCCATGAACAATAACTTTCTGTGTTTCCAAGTACAGACACACATAGTTGCGCATACCTTCTAAGTAGAGTATTTCATCGGGATCTATCTTTACCAGCTTCCTGTCGCTTTTCACATAAAAACTTTCGTTTGCGGTTTCGTTCAAAACAGGAACAGGATTTTTTAAAGGAGTAAGAAAAAGCTGTGCTTTCTGTACTGCCTTTGTAAAACGTTCTAACGATATGGGTTTTAAAAGATAATCAAGCGCATTGTGATCGAAAGCATCAAGTGCATACTGGCTGAAAGCTGTTGTATAAATAATTGCCGGAGGATTGCGAAACAGGTTTACAAATTCGGTTCCGCTTATTTCGGGCATTTTGATGTCGAGAAAAATAAGCTCTATCTCTTTATCCCTATTTAAAAAACTTATAAGTTCAAATACATTGTTGCAGACACCTGCCAGTTCCAACACCTCGAACTTTGAAATATGATGGATCATGACTTCCTGAGCCAGCTTTTCATCGTCTACCACCAGACATCTTATTTTTCCAATCATCTTTTCTAAATTAAAATTGATAATGTGATTCTAAAAACTCCTGCTGACCTCTTGATATCCAGCTTATAGCGGGACGGATAAATTAACTGCAAACGTTTTTGGATATTCTCAATACCGATACCCCCTACTATAGATTCTTTAGATTCTTTGTAATTATTTTCACAAGTAAAAACCAATCGGTCCTCGTGCTTAAATACAGCTGCATCTATATAGGAATCGCCAGCAGTAGAATCAACCCCGTGTTTAAAAGCATTTTCTATCAAAGGCAACAATAACATCGGTGCAATCCTGTCGGCAGCACTGATACCCTTATGTGTAAAAAAAATATGTGCCGTTTCGGAAATCCTTATTTTTTGTATGGCCAGATAGGTTTCAATGATTGCAATTTCATCCAAGACATCCACTTCGCGTTCACGGGTTTCGTAGAGGGAATACCGCAAGATATCAGACAGCTGCAATATTACGCCCGGAGTATCATCGGACTTGCGCAACGATAAAGCATACAGGCTGTTAAGCATGTTAAACAGAAAGTGGGGGCTTATCTGAGATTTAAGCAGACTTAGTTCTGCGACTGTCTGCCGGCTTTTTATTTCTTTTTCAGTTTTCAATTTTAAAAGAAATTCCCGTACTACGTAACCTATCATCAACGCCGTAATTACAATAGCGACAGCCGGAAAAGCGTCAAAGTAATATTGTACATTATTTAAGAAATTGGGAGCTGAAGAGCTTATTGCCAGAGGTGTAAATGTATCTAATTCATTCGTGTGATATTTTGTAAAGAGCCATTGGAGATATTGTCCCAATACCACACATAAAGCGAGAAAAGATACAAGCAGGTAAAAGAAGTAAGGAACAGGTTTTTTATTTCTTAAAAGTTTTGGAAGCAGATAGAAAATATTGATCCATCCGGGAATAAAAATAAGCAGGTTGTAAGCCAGGATATGAACCACAGCAATTTCTTTACCGCTGTTGTTAGCTAATGCTGCCCAGAGAATTAAACCTGTAAAGATGAGGTTGAGTACCAGCCTGACCATATTATTCCTTCTTATAACTTTCATGTATATAATACTTACATGAAGCAAAATTAAAAATTCTTAAACCTGTCTGTTATTTTTTTACACTAATGGGTCAATATCTTGGACAAACGTAAACCATACATAATAAAAAAATATATATCCCCTGTAAACGATCGTACGTCAAAAAACATAAAGCACTACACACGCTAGTAGTTTTCTTTGCAGTATGCTTAATTACCCGAAGCATTCCTATATGTATAACCTAACACTATTTATTTATGAGATCAACACTTATTTACATTGTGCTTTTTATTGCTGCTATTTTTAACTGTACTGCCCAAGATTTTCATCTGGATAAAGTGGATGCTTTTGTAACCCTGATTGAAAACAATAACAGAGGTATAGGCTCCCTAACAATTTATAAAGACGGAAAGCAACTTTACGACAGAAACTTCGGACAAGCCCATATACCGGAGCAGAAATTTGACAAACAGACAAAATACAAGATCGGTTCTATTACCAAGACCTATACGGCCGTATTAATCTTTGAACTGATTGAGAAAGGGTCACTTTCATTAGAAGACAAATTGCAAAGATTTTTTCCTGATATGCCGGGAGCAAAAGAAATTACCATCGATCAGATGCTTCATCACAGCAGCGGATTGGGAGACTATGTATGGAAAGAAGAAAACCCTGAATGGCTGAACCAGAAGGTTGCTGAAAAAGAAATTTATGAAGAGATTAAAAAGCAGGGACTTTCTTTTAAACCGGGAGAAAAACAAGAGTATTCCAATTCCGCGTATTACCTGCTTGCAAAAATTGCTGAACAGGTAAGTAATAAAGATTATACCGCACTTATTGCTGAAAAAATATGCCGCCCCTTGGGCTTAAAGAATACGATATGCATGTCTAAAGAATACATTAACATTTATGAATCGTACACCTACGGAATTGATCAAAAATGGACAGAAGTAGAAGATTTTTATTTTCCAAATACTACAGGTGCCGGTGACATTGCTGCAACAACAGCTGATATGCTAACATTTATTAACAGCCTGTTTACTTACAAAATATTGAAAAAGGAAACGGTTGAAAAAATGAAACCCATAATTGAAAATAAAGAGTATTTTGGAAGGGGACTTATGCAGATGCCTATGCGTACCCAGATGTTTTACGGACACGGGGGCGATACACAAGGCACACATTCTGCATTGGGATACAATGAAAAAGACAAAGTATCGATAGCCCTTGTTTTAAACGGAGAGCGCTACAGCAGGAACCAGTTTTTATTGGGAGTTTTAAGTATGATGTATGAAGAAGATTTCGAAGTTCCTGTCTTTAAGGAAGTAGAAGTAAATACAGCCGACCTGGATAGGTACACAGGTACCTACAACTCGCCAGAACTGCCTATAGATATTTCGGTATTTCACGATAAAGGAGTATTGTACGCGCAGGGAACCGATCAGCCTGCACTGCCTTTAGAAGCTTACGATACCCACAAATACCAATTTGAGCAGGCTGGTGTAAAGCTTGAATTTCTACCGGAAAGCAACCAAATGATTTTTAAACAGGGAGGTATGGTTTTTAAGATGACTAAAAAATAATTTTTAAAGACAGTGAGCGTTACATAGCAAATCTATAATGTAAAGTTCATTACAGTTTACTGTATTTTAAAACTATATTATATAACCAGATGGGAACTTGATGCAGACAAAGAAAGATTCAATTAGCATTGACACGAAAGACAGGTATTAAAATGTTTTATTCTCTTATTCTTCATAACTGTATGAAAAAACACTATTATCGCATGTGGTGTGCATCCCAATTATGGGATTTGCCAGAATAAACACGGTCTTTAAGAATAAAATTGACTCGATCTATGATAGTAACAGAGATACTATAGGACTAATTATTCATGTTGAGGCACTCAAGCCAAATATTTCTTGGAGTTACGCAAAGGAATTTCAAATATCAAAACAACTGAACCGCTAAATTACCAGCAGCCGGTTTTAATTGCAAGCAATACCAAACACTACGTTTCTACTGCAATATTAAGGCTGTAGAAGAAGGCGAAATTTCTATTGAACAGCCAATTAAAAGTCTGTTAACCAAACAAACACAAATTTTATTGGGAAGTGGCGGCTACGATTTGAATAAAAATCACGGTAAAATCATTTAGATATGGGATTCCATGTTTATTATCATGGTGGATGGTGGGGAACAGATATTATTTATTCTCCAGAATCTGATGCAACGATCTGTGTTTTTACGTTACAAAAAGACTTTCAGCATATCATCAATCTTTTTAATAATTTCAAAAATTATTGATAAATAAAAATTAACATTAATAACGGAATTATAATTCTTGAACACAAAAAATCTGCTGATATTAATAATACCAGCTTAGTATTAATCTTTCTGTTTTGTGTTGCCAGGCACTGATTTATTTATGTTTTTCAAAGTCAATTAGACAGCGAATTTGAAATACACTCTGACTTAAGGCTTAAACTTGTTAAAATTTCAGCAGTAAAAATAAGACGGACGAAAGAAAACTCTATGTGTTCAAAGTAAATTAAACAGTTTAACAAAAATTGATTTATTAAACTGTTTATTTTTGTTCAATATATTAACACACTCTACAAGATGTACCAAGTTCAAAAAAGACTTTTAATTTTTATTAATAACTAAGTGCTTTCATGATTTGATTTTGGTGATGCAAAGGATGATAGGACATTAGGTAAAACATTTCTCTGATAGTGAGCTTACCGAGTAATGGATGAGGTAAGCTAAGGCTGTCTAATTCCTTTTCAGAATACTTTAAAAAGGCTTCTTTTATCTCTTTGAGATTATTACTAATCTCATTAATGATTTCTACTTTTAGATCAGCTGTAACCTCTCTTTGCGGTAAAAAAGATTCTGGAGCTTTCAAAGTTGTTTTAAAATATTTATCTAATACCGTTTTATAGTTCCACATTGGACGATCGATGATTCCAAATTTTTTAATAATGAGTTCTTTGGAGCTTAAAATATTTGGAAATGCACTTACAGTAAGCAAGATATGTTCCAGTTGTTGTCCTGCCGTCCATTTTCCTTCTTTGGCATAAGTAAATTCGGCATCAGTTAAACCATTGATATATTGAACTACTTTTTGATGATTGCCGATGAAACATTTAATTAATTCTTGTTTTTGCATTTGTCTTAGTTTTTACACAAAGAACCTTAATCTTGAAAAACAAAGCAATTAACCAAGGTTAATTAATGTGTTTCCTGATCCTGCTTAATGCTTGCGGTGTAATTCCAATGTATGAGGCCAGATATTTTAGAGGAACATTTTGTATGAAGTGAGGTTTGCTCTTTAGAAGATGTAAGTACATTTCTTTTGGTGTAGATCGCAAAAGCTGCATCTCACGGATGGTCTTTTCACGTAATCTTTCTTCCAAAAAAACTCTTTGAGTGGTGCTACAAAGTTTGGATTCTAAAAAAAGTTGTTTTACAACTGTCATTTCAACGTAGCCCAAAATTCCAGTACTTATAGGTTCATAATTAAACGGATTGTCTGCTTCATATTTTGTCGTAAAAATATCTCCTTCAAAATAGAAATCAATGGAAATTCCATCATCTTCTATACATTCTGTAAAGGATTTTCTTATTGTACCTTTTTGAAGAAAGCATAACACATCTTTAGGTAAAACCGTTTTCTTATCAAAATTTATAATAGTTAGCTTCTCCCATATTTCCCCGTAATGATCAATGGGATACTTAGAAAAAACTACTTTGTCTATTGTGTTCATTTTTTTTAAAATGTCATTTTTTATTGATTGCATTTGCAATGTCAATATTCCTTTTTACAAATTGTGCGCTTTGGACTGTGACTAAATTACGAAAAAAATCTGATCATTGTAAGACTTAGAAAGAAAGAGGGAAAAGCAGACTGATGGGAACTTCTATCAACTTTAGGAAAGGCATATTAAAACAAAAGTACATTTTAGCATTACGTTGCTAAAATAGCGGGTTAATTACAAACTTAGACCTTTGTGTTATTAAATAATTAAATAATTAAAATTTTCTTTTTGCTATGAGAACCACCGAACTGCAAAAAGCGAAAAATTATAAATGCGTATATTAAAAATATTTAGTTTACTTAAAGAAAATACATTTCCTTTAGTATGATTTTAAAAGTTTAAATCTACAGTTTTCCCAGACAGAATCCACATCGCTTTATTTACCTTTGGTAACTGCATTCCTCATTTGAAATTGTCTTAAATTTATACAGAAAATTTAGTGAAATAATTTGGCTTTACCAATTAATACTTCACTCTGTATCGCCACTTTCCGTTTTTTGGATCTCAAGGTGCTTATATCCCCATTTTCTCATTTCATTGATTATAGGATATAGACTTTCTCCATACTCTGTCAAGTAATATTCTACCCTTAAAGGAACTTCGGCAAATACCTTTCGCATAATTATTCCATCCTTTTGCAGTTCATCCAATTGTTTTGCAAGCATCCGCTCACTGATAGTTGGCAACGTTTTATTCATTTCAGAAAAACGATTGCGGCCTTTTTTTATTAGCACTATAATAGTTGTTTTGCATTTACCCTTTATTACCTGTAAGAAAACATCTGAAGGGCATAACGTTTCAATTTTTTCTACTTCCTGCATAATTATATATATTTGAATATCAGCAAAACTGCACTTTATTTCAGTAGGAAAACAAAATGTAAGTTATTGTATAATAAGCTTTTATTTCTCAAATTTACAAAAATTAATGATTATGGCACAGCAGTTTAAAGCCTTAATGGTAAGAGAAAAAAATGGTATTTTTAATGCTAAAGTAGAACAAGTTTTGATGGGAGATATACTTAAAGATGAGGTTGTGATAAAAGTTGCATACTCGTCTGTTAACTACAAAGATGCTTTATCGGCCTCCGGAAATAAAGGTGTGACAAGAACGTTTCCTCATATACCGGGAATAGATGCTGCAGGTGAGGTTATTTCTTCGACTTCTGAGGGCATTTCTGCAGGAGACAATGTAATAGTTACAGGATATGATCTGGGTATGAATACCTGGGGAGGATTTGGTGAGTATGTGAGCGTTCCTGCCAGCTGGGTAATTAAATTGCCTGAAGGTCTTTCCCTTTTTGAAGCTATGTGTTTTGGAACTGCAGGACTTACAGCAGGTTTATCTGTTTACAACCTTATACATTCCGGTCTTGAAAAAGAAAACGGAAAAATAGTTGTAAGTGGCGCTACAGGTGGTGTTGGAAGCATTTCTACAGCAATTCTTTCTAAATTGGGATATGAAGTAGTAGCTATATCAGAAAAAAAAGAAGAAGATTTTATAGTTCATACATTAGGAGCTGAATCAATTATTTCAAGAGAGAAGTTTATTGATACTTATGATCAAAAAGCAATTTCAAAAGCAGATTATTCAGGGGGAATAGACACCGTGGGCGGAAGTATTTTATCGGGAATTATAAAATCACTGAAATACAGCGGAGCTGTTACCACTTGTGGCAATGTAGCTTCTGCTGAAATTTTAACGAGTATTTTCCCCTTCATTTTAAGGGGGATAAAGCTTATTGGAATAGATTCTGTTGAACAGCCTGTTGAATATAAAAGTAAAATCTGGAATTTGCTTGCTAAGGAATGGAAGCCTACACATTTAAAAGATATAGTAAAAGAAATCTCTATGGAACAACTTCCCGATGTCTTGAAAACACTATTAGAAGGAAAAGCCAAAGGACGATATGTCTTAAACCATTCACTGTAAATTTTAGATGATTTAAACGATTTTTTTTAAAAGAAAGTTTGCCAACGGGAATAAACAATTTATTGCTTATTCCCACAATTTATAATTTTTTAAATGATAGTCATTTTTCTCTGCACTTTAATAAATACCTTCACCCAAGTACCATGTATATGTCTTATAGCGTTTGTTTACCAAAAAGAAAACATTTGCTGCTGAAATATTACTCTTTAGAGCGCTAGGAATATAGCGACTTCGATGCTTCGATAAACTTAGCAACCGCGGGATAATCAACCTTACTTCAATACTTCGATGAACTCAGCAGCCGCAAGTTCAGTCCACACACCTCTGACCTCATTGCAAATACTATAAAAGGCGACAATTAGCTGTTGTTTTTACGAACTTATTATAATAGTTTGCTTACAACAACGAAGAGCAATACTTTCAGGTATATAAAAACGCTTAAACCTTATTTAGAAAGATTAGAGAACAATAATGATTACAAAGTTTCTGCCACATTTATTATATTTGGTGTTACACCTGTTAAATTCTTGACCTGCTCGATTATTTTTCAACAACCTGTAGATAGTTTCTATTATGAAAAAAACGATTAATTTTTTAATGACACAGACTATTGTCTTAATTTCCTTTGTCCCTATTTGCCAGGCTCAGCGAGTACCAACATTAGATATGAATTCTACTGATATGAAAGAGATGAGGGTTGCTTTAAGGCAACAAGACAAAGAGAAGGAAGTACTGAGACAGCATTTAGATTCGTTATTTTTAAGGAAAGAATACAAAAAAATCATCCAGGAATGTAGCAACAGACAATCCGAAGCACATCTTGGCAGTTTAGTGAGATACAATTTAATAGCTGCTCATTTCTTTGAAGGAAATATTGATCTGAGTAAAAGTCTTGTAGAAAAAGAGTTCTCCAAATATACATCGGGAATTGCTGCTTCAAACCTTCTTTCTGAAAACCAAACCGGCTACTTATATTTCTTGAGTATAGATAAAAACTGGAAATATATTGAGAAAAAGGTTAAGGAAATAGCGATGAAAGCCTCTGTTACACAGAGCTATACTGAAAAGAAAAAAGGGCTGCAACTGTTTGATTTTTTTATTGCTGATCAAAAGAACAGGTTGTTTCATGATTATACAGATGAGAATAAAGACAGGCTGCATAAGTTTAAAAAATATAAAAGCAAGCGTCAATTTGAAAAAAAAGCCGAACAGATATGCAAAGTGGTATTCGAGTTCTATAGAAAGGAAGGAAAACTTTTTTCAGAAGCTGAAGTAGGTGAACTCCATTATATACAACTTGTATTTTTACTTCATGATAATGATACAAAACGGCGCGAATACTATTTGGAACTATTAAACGATGCCGTTACTGCAGGAGTGTTCCCAATTGACAAGAAAATTGATTTTTTGATCGTGAATGAGCTGAAAAAAGTCAAATGGAATAATACGACTAAAGTTGTTACCGAACAAGAAGAGAAAATGCGAATGCAATACAATTTGCCAAACTATAAATTTAGTCTGGTAATGTAAGATGATAAATTGTTGCTTTGTTTAATGGCTGTTTAACGAGTTTGCTTAAAACAAAAAAGGGCACAAATAATAAAGACCGTAGTTAATATAAAGAATGCCTTTGATGTGTTTAAATATTTAAAAAATATGCCGATACCGTTAGAATAATTTGCAAGGCAGAAACACCATTGAAAAAAGTTTTTTGCATGTGTAGATTAATTTGACACATAAAGGTTGAGTATTGCTTTTAAGGGTACAGTTATTATATTTGGCATTACTTCAAGTAAAATAGCATTCGTTAGGCTCTGCCCTATTCCATAAAAATAGTAAAGAGTTTGAAGTTTAAAAAAATCCTAATTTAGATGTGAACAAACATGGAAAACCTACACGCAATGGCAGCTATAAAACCAATTTTAATAAACAAACTTTTTTGTACAATCTTATTTTTAAATATATCAGTTGCATTCGGGCAATTAACTCCAGATAGTTACAGGTTCTCTAAAGATATTATATCTCAAATAAACAAAGACACCGTTTCGTGGAAATATCAAACTGGTGCAACAGAATTATCATTTAGCGGATACTATGAGGATGTTCTTAAAGTTTGGGATAAGAATGGTGTGAGGAAGCCAAAAATAACAGAAGAGGACAGCTTATTTTTTACAACCAGCAACAAAGTCAATGCGAAAGACTATATAATAAAACAATCTAAGAACGCACAGATCCTTATTATTAACGAAGCGCACCACATTGCTAAACACCGCACTTTTACCAGATCTGTTTTAAAAGGATTGTATGAAAACGGGTATCGTTATCTTGGACTTGAAGCATTGTTTGAGACTGCTGTTAATGAAAGAAAATTTCCGGTATTGGATACAGGTTACTATACCCAAGAACCTGAATTCGGCAATTTAATTTCAGAAGCCTTAAAGATTGGCTTTACGCTTTTCAAATATGAGGCATCAGAAGGTAAAAACGGTAAAGAGAGAGAAATAGAACAAGCTGAAAATATTCAGAAATACATAGAAAATAATCCAAATGGAAAAGTGGTTATTCATGTTGGTTACGCTCATGCGTACGAAAATGACTATCCGGCATGGGGTAAAGCAATGGCAGGCAGGTTAAAGGAAAATATGAAGATAGACCCCCTAACCATAGACCAGACTATGTTTTTAGAAAGGTCCGAAATAGAAAACAACCATTTATTTATGAGAATGAATAAAACAGATGGCCCGATTGTCTTGATTGATAAAAATGGAAAAGTTTTTAATGGAAAAAATGAACTGATTCAGACAGACATCGTAATTATCCATCCCCAGACATCGTATATTAATAACCGACCGGACTGGTTTTCGAAAGGGAAAGTAAGATATACGGTACCAAATTCAAAAACGAAAAACCATCAACCTTTACTTGTTTTAGCCTATAGGAACAACGAATTTGAGCAGAGCGGAATACCTGCAGACATTATTGAAATAACTGATAACAATACACCTGGAGAGCTATATCTGATTAAGGGACGCTATACAATAGTGATGAAAGACGAAAACTACAATATTATTGATAAATACAGTATAAAAATTAAATAACAGGTTATTAGCACAATTTTCTTTTTGTCTAGAGGGCCAGAATAGTAGCGGTTTTTATTCCTCCTCTACTAATCAATCAATAGTCAATCAACCTTGCTTATCAATACACTATATAATGTGTATTATCAAACTTTATCTATATTTGACCAGTTAAAATCAACCCCGTGCAACTGACAAACGCCCTACTACTCGTTTAAATTATAAATGGGACAGTTAGACAGACTCACTGACCAAAGGAATGGGAAAAGTTATTATATTCGTGAATGATTAAGTTATCAGTAGTACCGGGCATACAATATGAAAAAAAACAGCAACATAAACCAAGCAGACTTATTGACATTTAAAGCGAACGATGAAAAGTATAAAGCATTACTTTGCACAAGTACATACAAAGAGAAAAGCCGTCATTGCTTCACTGTTGCTGCGTAACCTGAAAATTGTTGATAATCTAGACAAAATGAATGGAAGTGATTTGAATCTTATTAAGGAATTCTTCTCCGACAAAATCCATTCTATTTTGCCTGACAGAGGACAAAAATCATTTAAGTTAAAAGCAATAAATAAACATTAGGTTAACTATTCTTAAAACACTGCCGCTTACCCATTATTTACACATAGTTAATACCCTCGTTGTTGCAGCGATAAAGTAATAATAATAGAAGATAATTAAGAAAACCATGAGTGTAAAAAAGAGTATTTTAGAAACAAAAACAAACAAAGAATTAGAGGAATACTTAAAAGAAGGAAATAGATTTATTCCGGAAGCCCGATTGTATGCCTTTGAAATTTTAAAGGATAGAGGCATTGAATTCTCGGAAGCCGAAACACAAAGAATTATGCTTCTAATTCCACAAAAAACTAAATTTGAAGAAATTGCGGTTCACACTAACTATAAAAAAGCTGCCAATCTAATTTATGTATCAGCTGGTTTAGGATTAATAAATGTAATTTTAAGTCCACAAGCTACAACTGCTTTTGGAATAATTGTCGCAATTTTCACACTAGGAATTTTAATTGGAATAGGATACCTGGTAAGCAAAGGAAATGAATGGATTAAATATGTATTATTGGTATTAATGCTTGTGGGATTACTGGCAATACCGGTTATGCTGCTTAACATTGTAAACAACCCTATAGTTGGGATAATAAATATTATACAAACCGTTTTACAGATTTATTCTTTGGTACTACTGTTTAAAATATCAAAAACAAATTAGATGCTATTTTAACAGGTAAATGTTTAATTGCAATTGAGACACACTTCTAAACCTTAATAGGGATAAAAACGAGTTTGACTTTTTTTCATTGTAAAAGCAATATCGGTAAGGTTATATTGGTTTTGATACGCAACATGGAAGAAAAATCAGGAAAAAGTTAAGGCTACGATGAAAAACCAAAAACTATATATAATTACCGGCGGACCGGGTGTTGGTAAAACACTACTATTAAATGAGTTGAGTAGAAAAGGTTACGAAACGGTTCCTGAAGATGCCCGACAAATTATTAGGGAACAGATGAGGATAAACGGTGAGGGACTGCCTTGGAAAAATAAGGCATTATATTCGCAGTTAATGCTTGAAGCTTCAATTAAGACATACAAGCGTGTAATTAATGAAGCTTCTTCAAATATTGTATTTTTTGATCGGGGGATATTGGACACGATCTGTTACATGCAGATGGAAAATATACCTATATCGAAAGAATTGCTTATAACAATAAGCTTGCATACTTATCAAACGAAAGTTTTTATACTGTCACCTTGGGAAGAAATATATGAAACAGACAACGAACGAAAACAAACCTGGGAAGAAGCTGTTTATACCTCTGAAAAAATGAAGGAAACCTACGTGGAGTTTGGATATGAAATTATTGAAGTTCCAAAAACCTCTATTGAAAAGAGAGCAGGGTTTGTATTGGATTGCATCTAAATTGTCCTGTTAAAATTGAACTGTTGACAATTTTATTTTTAGAACTGAGCTACAATTACAGCCATGTAACTTTATCAGGATACTTAACCGCATACGCAGAAATGAGCTGCATACTATAGGTGTTGCTTTTATAGCGTATAAGGAAATCTTTCAACTGTTGTACATCTGTGACAACTGCTTCATCTGAAATATAGCCCATGCCGTAAAAATGGCCGTCCTGAACCCATATGCAGCTGCGCTCGTCTGTAGTCCTGCCCTTATCCAAAATATAATAACTCGGTTTAATTTCCGTTACAAAATCTACTGCCTGCTGTACCAGCTGGTTGTGCTGTTCTACCGATGGTAAATCAGACAGGGTATTAATAACCACACCTTCACTTTCAATGCTTACAGCGTATTTACAAAAACGGTAGTCTAAAGCAAATTTTTCCTGCAGACTACGCAGAAGGCTGATACCTTCGTTTACAGTACCAAAAACCTCTATACATGGCGTCAGTTTGCTTACCTTACCAACTGCAAGGTATCTGTAACCGTTACGGGCGGTATATTCATAAAGGCCGTATTTTGGTTCGAACCTTTTAAGTGCGGTGTTATAAACAGGCCACAGCTTTTTGATTTCTGTGCATTCCAAAAGCAATGCCATGAGTTCGGTAGCACATTCTTCAAATGAAATACCATGGATGTCCCGCAAAAAATGTTGTCTTTGCGGCGTGATCTTATGCCCTGTAAAATGAGAAGCTACCCTTTTTTTAAGATTTACCGCCTTGCCTACGTAGACTACCTTTTTCTGGGCATTATAAAAATAGTATACCCCCGGTTTCTCTGGCAGGCATTCAAAATCTGCAGGAGGCAGGTTTGGTGGCAGCCGCTGATCCGGTGCTGTTTTTTTAATCATTTTCTGAATTTCCCCGTTGGAATCTTTCTGTATAAGCATTGACAAAAGTACAGCCGTAGCATCTGCGTCACCGCCGGCACGGTGTCGGTTTTCCAATGATATATCCAGAGATCGACAAAGGTTACCCAAACTGTATGATGGAAGTCCGGGGATTATTTTACGTGCGGCACGCACCGTACACAATTTAGGTGCAGTCCATTTATATCCTGCCTCTTCAAACTGGTGACGAACAAACGAATAATCGAAATTAACGTTATGCGCCACAAAAATACGGTTAGACAGCAGGTCTAACAGTTCTTTAGAGATGTCTTGGAACAATGGTGCTTCGTACACCATTTCATTACTAATACCCGTAAGAGCAGTAATGTATAGCGGTATGTGTTGCTGCGGGTTTACAAGTGTTTCCCAGCGATCTGTTACTTCAGTGCCGTTGTGTATGAGAACGGCTATTTCCGTAATCCTGCTTCCTCCTGCATTTCCGCCGGTGGTTTCTATATCTACCACCGCATATTCCTTCTTCTTCATCTACTATGATCCGTGTAATTTATCTTAATGTATCTGTTTCAAATTTACGATTTAAAAAAAACTATGTTAGACAGTAAATGTCGTTTTACTTTTTGGCTGCCTTGTCGTACCTGATATGACTTTGAAAAGTGAGTTGAATAATGACACTCTTTCATATGAATAATAATTTTATTTGGCACGCTTATTGAAAATTATTGAGCCGTCAAATTATATGCGCGCATATAATTTAATTAAACATTAATATAATATGATTATGAAAAAAATTAAATTGGGTTACTTAGCAGCGGCAATTGTTGTAGTATTAGTTAGTAGTTGTGTGATGAAAAAACAGGTAGAAACAACTTCTACTCAAATTACGGGTAAGAAATGGCAACTGATTGAAGTAGGAGGTAAAGTAATTTCGGAAAAAGTAAATGGCAAGATGCCTTATTTGGAATTAGGAACCGACGGAAATTATTCGGCAAATGGCGGGTGCAATGGTATCGGTGGTACGTATGAATGGAAGAAAAATGAGGGTATTAAATTTTCCCGCGGTATGTCTACTATGATGGCATGTAAAGATATGAGTGCTGAATATGGATTACAAAATATGTTTGAGAAAGCAGATCATTACCGTGTTGAAAATAACAAGTTGATCTTTACACAAGGAAATGGAACGGCTCTTGCTAAATTTAAGATGGTAGCAAACTAGAAATAATTTCTAACATAAACATTGAAAAAGAACAGTGCGAAAATTTCATCCAGTGCATAAAATTTGCTAGTTCGTGGAATTCATATGTAAAAAAGACAGTCCTAAAAGCTGTCTTTTTTGTATTAGATTTTATCATTGTTAATCTTCCGAGAGTGCTCACCCAAAGAACTGTATCTTGCGATATAGTTTTGACTCCCTCATTATCTTCTTTAGCAGAATATTCAACAATTAAATAATCTACTATACTGAAGAGAACTTACAGTTTTGAATCCATTTTACTTTTATCACATCCTTGTCTAGGGTAAGAGATACATTTGCTAATTTTTGCATCTTCAGATAGATCTTAAACTTTAATTAGTGAGGCTCATTACTCAAAGGGGTATTACCCAAAGCTTGTCTAATAAAACAAAGTAGGGGTCTTTAAACAGCTTGTTTTTCCATGTTGCTGATATGGGAAATATTGGATTTGCATATATTATCAAATGCATCAAACTATTAATTCCTTATTATTAAAACGAAAAATATAACTAAAAACATTTACATTTATAATTAATACATGTTAAAATTTAGTATTTTTAATATAGCTACTTTTGCTGTATTACTGTTGATAAACTATTTTTTAAAACCTACAAAAAGTTGAAATGAAATAATTATTTAAAAAAACAGTTGCACAAACAACTATTTATTATGTAACTTTGTAGTTGTTTAAACAACTATAATTATGAATGTGACAAATTTGTTAACAAATGAGAATAAATATAACTTACTGGCAGGCCGAGTGCCTTTACTATTGAATAGATATTTAGGCCAGCAGTTTAAAAATGAAGGAATAAACTTAAGCCGCGAACAATGGTCTATCTTGGCTATTTTGTATCATACAGACGGGGTTTCACAACAGTTTCTGGCTGAAGCCACTAGCCGAGATAAGCCAAGTGTTACTCGTTTAGTGGATAACTTGGAAAAATTAGGTTTTGTGGAGCGTAGAAATCATAAAACTGACCGACGATTAAATTTGATATTTCTGACTGATAGCGGAAAAGAAATGCAAGACCCCATTTTAAATGTAGTAAGTAAAACTATTGAAAAAGCTACAAAAGGATTAACAGAAGAACAAATTGTAATAATCCGCGATGCTTTTCAAATTGTATATGATAATATAAAATAAAGCTATGAAACGAATTTATTTATTTTTTGGAGTATTGTCTGCTCAGCTAGGTTTTAGTCAAATTCTTGTCGAAAAGGAGGTAAACACTTTAATTGAAGCTGCATTAAATAAAGATGTTGAAATTTTTACGAATAATTTAGAAAAAGAAAAACTTCAAAACGAGGTTCGTTCGGTGAAAGCCAAGTACATTCCAAAAGTCGAAGCAAATGCACTTTATGGGTATTTAAACAGTGAAGGATCTTTGGATATTCCAACAATTCAACTGCCTATTACAGGAGCCCAGCTTTTTGCAGGATCGGCTGATTTTTCAACAAAAGGGCAAGCTTTTCATGCGGGGGTTACGGCAAAGGCGATTTTATTTAGTGGCGGACAGATCTATAATGGTACCAAAGCACTACAAAGTAAAGCTGATGGAACTAGTTATATGATGGAGTTGCGGAAAGATCAGGTAGTTCGTGAGTTGCTATTGGATTTAGATCAGTTACAAATGTTGAATGTGGCAGAAGCCCTTATTCAAGACAGTGAAAAAAGGCTGGAAAAAGAAAACGAACGTGTTGAAAAAGCCATATCACAAGGTTTAGCGATTCCGTACGATCGTGATAAAATTAAACTGGCAACGCTAGAACTGGAAACCAGGAAGCAAGACGTTTTAAATAAAAAGGACTTATTGGCTTTAAAAATTCAGCAAGCAACGGGTTGGTCTACTGAAAAAGTTTTAAAAATTCAACACAATGTAGATCCTATTTTGATTTTTGAAGATTTAAATTCAAATAATCGAAATGAATTATTAGCCCTACAATCGTTCGATGAAGCCGCGGAATATGCCATTAAAAAAGAAAAAGGAACCTTTTTACCCTCTATAGGAGCTTTCGGAGGGTATTCATACACCTCTATTTTCAATAGCGAAATCGATATTCCGTTATCCAATATAAACAGAACCGCAAATCTAAAAATGAATGCATTAACTATGAATCCTACGTGGATGGTGGGTGTAGCAATGAAATGGGAACTTTTTTCTGGTTTTGAACGAAAACACAAGTTAGAAACAGCACAATTAAACAAAAAACAAATTGAAGCAAAACGAATTGACACAGAAGAGAAAATCGTACTTCAATTAGAAAAAACGAAAAAAGATTATGCAACTTCTTTAAAACAATTAGATATTGCAAAACAACGCGAAGCTATTGCAAAAAATAATAACGAAGTTGCTTCTAAACAATACAGAGCCGGTTTAATCAGCGTTACAGACCGATTATCAGCCGAAAACGATATTTACAAGGAATCTTTAAATAAAATAGAAACCACTATAAAACAAAGGCAAGCAGCAATTGATGTTTATCAGGCTTCGGGTAGTTTGCTTCAGTATATAAAAAATAATTAGTTATGAAAAAGTTATTAGTAGTTATAGGTATTTGCACAATAGCTTCATGTTCAAACAAATCAGAAGTTGCAAAATCAATCCAAGGAAAAATAGAACGGGACGAAATTGCTGTTGTTGGAAAATTAGCCGGCAGAATTGATAAAATATTGGTTAAGGAAGGTGATTTTGTAAAAAAGGGAGATACTTTGGCAATTTTAGATATTCCGGAAGTTGCCGCTAAAAAAGCACAAGCACAAGGAGCTGTGAAATCGGCTGAAGCCCAATACGAAATGAGTGTTCACGGAGCCACTTCGAATCAATTAAAACAATTGAATGCTAAAAAAGCTGCGTTGACCGAGCAATATCAATTTGCAAAAAAATCATTAAGCCGATTAGAAGCAATGGTAAAAGATTCTTTAGTTCCGCAACAGCAGTACGACGAAGTTTTTGCGAAATATCAAGGAGCGCAAGCACAATTAATTGCGGTAGATGCTGAAATTGCTGATGTTAAAAACGGCGTTAGATTAGAACAGCAAACTATGGCTTTAGGGCAACAAGATCGTGCTTTAGGAGCTTTACAAGAAGTTGCTGTTGCAGAAAAAGAACGTTACATTGTTGCGCCTCAGGATATGAAAATAGAAGTAGTAACGCTTAAATTGGGCGAACTGGCTTTGCCTGGTTATACGTTGTTTAAAGGTTCATTGCCCGAGACAACTTATTTTAGATTTACGGTTCCTGAAAGCAGTATTTCGGCTTACGAAAAAGGAAAAACGGTTTCGGTTCATGTTGCGTATAAAAAAGTTGATATTGCAGGAACGATTCAAAACGTAAAACAAATTGGCGCGTACGCGAATATTGCCACGGCTTATCCTGATTATGATATTCAGGATCCTTTATACGAAGTAACAGTTCGCCCAACGCAATTGCAAGATGCGAAAGATCTGTTAGCTAAATCTACGGTAACCCTAAAGAAATAACATGAAAACGTTTTTAAATTTATTAAAAAGAGAATTTAAATTGTTTTGGGGCAACGATGTACTTAAAATGCTTTTTTTTGGAGCTCCGTTGTTATATGGAATTTTGATTGGATATGTTTACAGCAAAGGAAAAGTAACAGATTTGCCAATTGTTGTTGTAGACGAAGATCAATCTTCTATGAGTTCCAAAGCAATAGAAATGATGCAGGATAACGAAATTTTAACGATTTCGGCGTTGCAATTCGATACACAAAAGTTAGACAGATTGATGATTGAAAAAGATGCGGCTTGTGTGGTTTTAATTCCAAAAGGGTTCGAAAAAGATGTTTTAACAAAACAGTATCCCGAAATTACAACGATTGTAAATACATCGAATGTTTTAACGGCAAATTACGCTTCGGGCGCTCTGCAGGTTGTTTTAGGAACTTTAAAAGTTGGAACTCAAATCGAAACTTTGCGCAAACAAGGAACACCCGAAAGTTTGATTATGAGCCAATACGAACCATTTAAAACAACTTTTATTAAAAAGAACAATCGAAGTACAAACTATATGTATTTCTTGTGGCCAGGAGTTTTGGCTACCGTTTTACAACAGGTTTTATTACTTGGTTTAGCGCTTTCTTTTGCTTCAGAATTCGAAAACGGAACATTTATCAATTTAGTAAAACAAACTAAAAATACCTTCTCGTTAATTGCGGTTAAAATAATTCCGTATTTAATTATGAGTTTTGCGGTTTGGCTTATGTATTGGGCATTTACCTGGTGGTTTAACATTCCGTTTTACAATAATTTAGGTGCACTTACTTTAATTGCCGGTGTTTTTATAGTAGCAGTTTGCTTCATCGGAATTTTGATTAGTATTTTAATTCCGAACCAATTAAAAGCAACCGAAATTTTAATGGTTGTGGCAACGCCAAGTTTTATGATTTCAGGGTTTACCTGGCCTTTAAGTCAAATGCCGCAATGGATTCAAGTTATTGCAAGCGGAATCCCGTTAACGCATTTTTTACCCGCTTTTAGAATTCTGATTATCGAAAACGGAACGGTAGATTTAACGTATCCTTACATTATAAATATGCTTATTATTGCTTTAGTATGTGGAACCTTAAGTTTTGTTGCATTAAAATGGAAAACCCGTAGACTTTTAAAAAGCCAAACAACAGCGTTAACTGAACTCACAGAAAAGTAATACAATTTCAAAAATGAAAATTCAAATCGCTAACGTCCAAAATAAATTCAGGATCAAAAAGGCGAGTAGGATTATCGAAGAAACTTTTTCCAACTCAGCTTGATGAGACAATTAGGAATCTACTTCCAAATGCTGAAACAAATGGAACAGTTGTTCGCTGGGCAGCCGCTTACGCATTAGCCGAAATACTTAAACTGAAGACCGATAATAGTGGAAATGTTATTACCCAAAATTGAAATACTTAGCAAAAAGGAAAATGATAATGGAGTAAAGAAAAAATATGTTGATGTATTAAAAAAAATTGCAAAATAATAATGGCCTTTTACAACCTTTCCAAACAAGAACGTGCAACATTGGTTGAACAAATCAAAGATGACATCAACAATGATCTGCTTAATTCCGAAACAAAAAAAATCACCCGCTACTTTTCTGATGAAGATACATATATCCGAAAAGCGGCTTATTTATCCATTTGGAGAATTTATTTTGAAAACAAAGAGTTACAACTCAAAATCATTGCTTGTTTAGAAAGTTTATTACACAACCACAATTTTAAAATTCGGCAAACCGTTATCAATTCCGCAGGGGAAATTGGCAAAATACAGTTTGAAGAAGTACAGCATTTTTTTGATGAAGGATTGTTTGACTTACATCATTCGCCACGAAATGCCGTTATTGGTTCTATAAAGAAAATGGGAGAGGTAAACCCTGAACCTGTTTTAAAGTGGGCAAGGAAGTATCTTCATCATAAAGACAAAGAAATCAGGCGGGAAATCTGCCATGGGATAGAACTTCGGGGTAGAAAATATCCTAAAGATATTTTACCATTGTTAGAGGAACTGCAACACGACAAAACTTCAAGGGTTAGAAATACTTTGGTACACGTTATCGGACAGATAGCATATAAAAAAGGCTGTATTCAAATAGTCGTTGCACATTTAAAAAGGTGGAAAAACAAAGAGTTGGTTGCTGCAGCATTGGAAGAAATAATAGACGTACATTACCGTTACAGGAATTTTGCTGCAATGTCACAAAACGAAGCAAAAAAATATATTGAAGATAATTACTAATTAAAACAATAAATATGTTTTAATAAGCAGCCCTATCATAATTGTATCACTGATATTGTTGGCATGCTATTACAGGAACAAAATTAGTATAAGACATATCAAAATCAAACGTATTTATTTACACCTATTATCTTAATGTTTACTTTAGCAGAAACATTCGGTATCTGAGAAGATAATTCAAAAAAAATAAAGTTGTCTTATTTAAAATTGACAAAAGATTAATTCTAGTTAATATTCCAATAGATTACTTATTTCACCTTTAACTTTTGGATAATCCTAAGCAGTGCGCCACGATTTTTAGCTTCGTGGTAAAACTTGGGTAACTTTTCTAAAAGTGTAAAACCCTTTCTGTTTTTATGTTCACGTAACCCGGCGGCAATGTATTGTTCCAAGTAATGGAGATGTTCATTATTGTAAGCATAAAATACATCGTTCTTAAACGAATATTGCAGCCATAGTTTGGCATTAAAATAACCATGTGCTGCCATTTCCCAATTTCCTTTTATACCAAAAACCGATGTTTCGGTAGATGTTTGTTTGTTATAGCCACAGCTTTCACAATACAAGCGTGCTTCTTTTTTATCATAGTCTGCTGTTGCAATGGCTTTTTTGTTGCATTGCGGGCATTTTACCCAAACTTCACCATAAAAGTCGGATAGAATTTTGTTTTCGTCTTGAAAGCGGTTAGGCATTTTACTCAATTTTTATTTTGTTACAATTCCGATTTATGTTTTGCGCCGGCGGCTCTCAATCTATCATAATACTCCTGAAGAACTTTTCTTATTGGAGACGATGTAGTTTGTTTATTAAGCTCATCTTTTGTATAATCAAGAACAGTCCTTCCATCTGCTTTATCAACATAATTTAAATCGAATTTTGCATAGATTGCATCATCAATAAAAGCAGTTAGGTTTGCTCTTATTGCAAATTTAAATACACTGCCATTAGGAACATTAAACTGTACATTGTCACAAGTGAGTTTATCCTTATAGAGATCCCACCAATCACGGAGCTTTTGATTTACTTCTTTTTCAGGCATGTTGTCTAAATCAGCACAGGCGGAGTCATACATTATTTTCTGGTATGAGTAATCAAAGCTGCCATCTGCTCCTTTATAACTACCTTTGGCGCCAACTTCTCCACAAAAATGTCTCGGATTGGGCATTGTGGGTTTGCATTTTGAAAAGTCAATTTTATCCTGACAAAAAGCAGTGTTGAACAATACCGATAAAAGAATACTTGCCGTTATTTTGGAAATTTTTATGTTCATAATTTGAGGTTTTTGTTTACATGTTACAATTCCGATTTATGTTTTGCGCCGGCTTTTCTTAGCTTTTCGTAAGTGTCTTTAAGCCATTTTCTTATCGCGGAATTTTCTTCGTGTTTTTTCATTTCATCTCTTGTGTAATCAAGAACTGTTCTTCCGTCCGATTCATCCACAAAATTTAGATCGAATTTGTAATAGATGACATCGTCTATGAAAGCTGTTACACCGCCATAAATGGCATATTTAAATATGCTTCCATATGTGACATTAAAATTCCAACTATCAATTAAAAGTTTCCCTTTGTACAAATCCCACCAATCTCGAAGTTTTTGTCCGATTTCTTTTTCTGTCATATTCTCCACGTCGACACAAGCTGATTCGAACATCACTTGCTGATATGTATAATCGAAATTCCCGTCTGCCCCTTTATAGGTTTTTTTAGTATAAACATCGCTGCCAAACTTTCCCGGATTGGGCATTGTCGGTTTGCATTTTGAAAAGTCGATTTTATCCTGACAAAAAACGGTGCAGGGCAATACCGATAAAAGAATACATGCCGTTATTTTTGGAATTTTTATGTTCATAATTTCAGGCTTTTTTTACGGGCTACAATTCCGACTTATGTTTTGCGCCGGCGGCTCGTAGTTTCCTATAGTATCTTTTTAATATTGATTCGATTGGCGTTTCTTTATGTTTTTCAATCTCTGATTTTACATAATCAAGAACGGTCCGGTTGTCGCTTGAATCAATTTTGTTCAAATCAACTCCCCAACTTTCAGTAACATCATCAATAAAAGCCTCGAATCTTCTTGCAACAGCGAATTTGACAATAGAACCATTGGGGACGTTAAAATCGGGAGAATCACAAATTAACTTTGCTTCATTTTGTTTCCAAAAAGTTTGAACCTTCTTTCTGATTGTTTCTTCACTGTCTTCATTACTAACACCCGCAGCGGAGAGAATTTTAGTTTGATAAACATATTCATGTTCACTTTCAGCAGATTCTTCTCTAAGACTTGAAACAACTGCGCATAAGCCATCCAAATTAGATTCTGAATTATTTTTTGTTTGGGCATATCCTATTCCTGAAATGAGGAATGCGAGAATTAAAAATAGATTTTTCATGTTTGTGAAATTTTTTATGTTCATAATTTCAGGCTTTTTTTTACGGGCTACAATTCCGATTTATATTTTGCGCCGGCGGCTCTTAGTTTCTTATAGTATCTTTGGAGGACAGGTTCATGAGGAGTGCCTTTTCTTATTTCCATTTCATAATGAACATAGTCCAAAACAGTTTTATTATCAGATTTGTCAACTTTATTTAAATCTACGTTCCAAGTCTCAGTAACATCATCTATAAAATCTTCAAATCTACGGGCTACTGCAAGTTTAACAATTGAACCTTTTGGAACATTGAAGCCCAAATTATCACAAATAAGTTTTTCTTCATTTTTCTTCCAGAATTTTTGAACTTTTTTTTTGACTTCATCTTCGGTATCGGAGGAACTTACGCGCGCTGCTGAAAGAATTTTTGTTTGATATGTGTATATATTTGGACTGCCTTCATCTTCTTCTTGGGCTGTGTATACTTTCGCACACAGTCCGTCAAGATTCGGTTCTGAATTATTTTCTGTTTGGGCATATCCTATTCCTGCAAGGAGGAATGCGAGAATTAAAAATAGATTTTGCATGTTGGTGAAATTTAAGTTTTTAATTTAAAATATTATATACCCAAAACCTCCGCCTCTGTTGAGATTGTTTTGTTATAACTGCAATTTGCACAAAACAACCGGACTTTTGACCTTTATAATCTGCTTTTGCAATAACTTTTATATTACAAGAAGAACAAACCACCCAGACTTCCTGGTAAAAATCTTAGGTGGTTTTGCTTTGGTCATTGAAGCGTTGGTTTATCATCAAACTATTATTTCTTACATATAAAATTAAAAGTCGTAACGGTTATTTTAACATCTGTAATATCAGATTTTATTCGTGCTATTGCTCTTTTTCTACCCTCTTCAGCTTGTTCTTTAGTCCGAAAATCTTCTTCATTTTCATTATCGCCATACGGCAAATACGAAAATCCTATATCACCGTACTGATCAGCTTTAAATCCGTATTGAGATATCAAGTATTTTTCAAAAGTTTCTTTTGCAGATGTAATAAAGGTTTTATCACCGCATTCGTTCTGTGTTAGTTGAAAAATGTCACTATAATATATATCATTAAAGTGGTAATGATATTCTAAATATCCGAAAATAGGTTTCTTTTCTTGTGCATTCGCTATTCCTAATCCAAGAAATAGTACAAAAAGTGTAATTAGTTTTTTCATTTGTAAAATTGTTTTAAGTTAAAGGTGTTCCTACAACAATAGAACTACTCCATTTCCACGCATAATATAAATGTTGTATATCTTGTTCATATGTTAAACATGACGATGGGTCGCTAACCATAATATTACCCGTGTAAGGCGAAATACCTTGCAACATAATAAAATGCCCAATATTAGGATTGTTAGAGGGATTTACAAAGGCAATTAATTTCCAACCGCTTGCCAAGGTATTGTATAATTGTTCCGGATTAGCAGGGTAAGCAACATTCCACGCCCTAAAGTTATATGAGGTTAACAATGCAATTACTTCCTCACTACGTGCCGGTCTGTCTTCTGGCCATCCTGTAAGACGTGAAACAATTTGCGATTGTGTTTGTTGCACACCCGCTTGCCCTAATGCACTTTGCACGCATGCCGCCCAACACCACATACTTTTTTCTTGACAATTTATTTGTGCTTTTAATTGACTAGTACTATATAGCAGCAGTACCAACATTAGTATTTTTGTTTTCATAATTTTTATATTTAAAGTTAAAATGTTTCTTTTTTGTTTGAGCAAAAGGTATTTAGATGAATTAAGGCTTTAAGCATTCTTTTGTCTAGTTCAGGTTCTTTTTCTGGATCAAATACAGCTGCATTACTACTATATTCTATCGAATTTAGATTTTGATAGATCTTTTCGACAACTTCTTTATTAAAAAACATCATTTTACCTTGGAATGCAATTGGGGTAGTTGGAATGTTAGATGTTAAGTACAAGTACTCTTTCCCATTTTCAACGATATATTCCTCCACAGTAATTTTACATGGATCTATTGATTTTACAATATTTTTATCATAAATAGGATATTTTTCTATCTTTTCCTTTATCCATGAAATTGTTTCCTCTTTTGTCTGGGCTTGGCTTTGTCCTGCAAAATTTAAAAAAGCCAATAGGCATATTGTTTTAATTGTTGTTTTCATAGTTTCTATTATTTAATTGTTCTACTTTTAAGGGTTAATCATCATTAACTATTATAATTTCTCAATACCTACTCTTTATCTTTCTTTTCAATCATACCAATAAGGTATATTAATCTGTAAACAGCTTTCTGCGAATGCCTGTTGTAAACGTACTGCTAAATCTTCATTGTTTTTAGCACTTCTTATTTCGGTAAAAAACAAATCGCTGTAATAGGTTTCTGTTCTTGGTGTAGCTGTATTGGCAGCGCATTTATTGTATGTTATAACCTCTTTTACTGCATTTGGACGGGTTAAAAACACTACGTTAATATCTTTTGCAACAGCGTTTATATTATATATGTTTACTGTTCTGTAAACTGTATAGCTGCATTTACTAAGGGTATCGGTTTTTGTAAAGTGTATATACAGCAAACTGTCTTTTACTTTGTAGCCCTGGTGCCAGCTTATTTTGTAACTATTCGCTGGGTTTGAACGTTGCATTTTATTTTCTGTATATAACGCACTGTTAAGTGCTTCAGTAATTTTAGGTTTTTGACTATAACCTGCTGAATAAAAAGCAACTATTATAAAATACATAACTACTCGCATACCAATAAATTTGCAGATATAAATTTCAATTTTTTTTAATTGTTAAAAAATACCTCAATTGCGGTATTTTTAAGAGTATTTTAACTATTTTTATAACAAAAGTAATGGCTTATGAAATCTGTTAAGCATGTATTGAACGAAGTTTGGGAAAGATACCCCGATGCACTTGCCCAGAACAGTGCATCTGTTATAGATCCGCCTAAATTAGAACGTATTTTGGCAGATATTTTTGTTATGGGTAAATATTACTATTATGTATTAGAGATCGCCACCAGTAACATTAACAACTTTCATCCGGATATTCTTACACTTCACCCGTTACCAGATTATCCAGCACATTTAAAAGACATTATCGATTTGATTCATCCTGATGACTTACCTTTTGTGGTAGAAGCTGAAACCTGGTCTTTTAAAAAAATTAATTCTATGGGGTCAGAACATATCCTAAATTTAAAATCGGGATATTGTTTTCGTATGAAGGTTTCCGAGAATAAATACGAACTTTTTCACCACCAAGCCATACACACAGCGAAAGATGAAATGGGCAGGCTGATACAAACCATTAACATACACACCAACATACAGCACATTACCACCACAAACAACTATATTGTAACAGTTAGCGGTGTAGGCTACCGAAATGATTTTTACCAGAAATGTTTTAAAGTGGAAAAAATTGAAGATAAGCTGGAAGAACGGCTTACAAAACGTGAGCTGGAAATTTTACTTTTACTTACAAGAAGTTACAGCGATAAAGAAATTGCAAGTGTCTTAAACATTTCATACCACACGGTACGCACACACCACAAAAATATTTTAAAGAAAACAAAATCAAAAAACAGCATAGAACTTATAAAACGTAGTTTAGAAAACGGATATCTATAGTATAAAAAGTACATTTAATATCCAATATTACCTATGTTTGCCGCTAAAAATTATAGGAATCGCTATTTTTATAAGAAAACATATGCTACCTTAGAAGCCAGACAGATATCTCACAGCAGAAGACGGCAGACGCTCTACGCATTACCCGGGGCAGGTATACCAAATATGAAGATAGAGAATTTAGAAACAGAGGTAAAGGCATAGAATAAAAATTATGATTATGATTTTAATTCTATGGTTGTGGTTATTCAATTCAATCTAAGAAGGCCGTAACTTCCTGATACGGGAGTCCGCTGTAGATACAGAATTCGGCAACCGATACATAACTGTTTTCGGGTTCGGTAACCAATAGTCCTTTTTCAGATCGATTCCGTACAACATACACTCCGCTTTGTTTGCAGTAGCATAAAATAACAATTGGTACAGCTGCTGTTTTTGTGACAGATGGATACGGTAGCTGCTGCCATAGAGAATTTTACCCTGCTGCTTTATATACTGTATGCATTTGAAATAGTTGTACTGCCTGCTGCCATTTTTGAGTTCAAAGGTTTGATTGATGTCGATATTTCCTTATTTATTCTGCTAAATAAGTCGCAAACAGATTGATGGTTTACCACCTTGGGAGACAAAAAATTTATTATAACTAGGAATTAAATGAGGATTTTTGTTAGTATTTTAATTTACCAAGGAATGTCCTTTTTAAATTTTCGTAATTAAACTATTCCATTATCAATCAAAAATATAATATCTCAGTTTTTACAATTAAAATTGGACTTTTCATTCTTCATCTTTTGCGACATTCATTATTTTACAGTTTGGAAACCGTGAAACTTAAGGTTTGTGGTTAAGATAAATAACAACTATAATACAAAAAAATACAATTTATAGTTTAAAACCCTATTTGTTCATTTTTGTCTTGACACAAAAACGAATCAAAAAAATCAAGACTTCATAAAAAAACCTACTCTTCAAACTTTCCCAGTAAACAAAACAATGCTCGCTTCGCTCAAAAAGGCGTTTTGTTCTTTACGTGTAAAAACATTCATCGCTTTACGGCTTTTTATAATGTCGTTTTTCAAATTCATGTTACTACTCTATTCAGTTTCGGGGTGTTCTATATGCTGAACAACGGTTCGTTTAACGTACTGGCAGTGGTTAACCTTAACAAGCAGTAATATGCTGGTGCTTATACTATTTATCTGGCAACGACCGTGCACGGCAAACTTACCCTAAAAGGAAAGCACATAGCCTACACCATTGAGCTGCCTTGGCAGGACAACAAAAGGCGTTTTTCGTGCATACCTGAAGGAACTTATATTTTGAGAAAAAGTATTCTGAAAAATTCAAATGGCACTTTGTACTGTTATCTAAAAACGAACCGGCAACACATAAAAATATAAACCACGATAGCTAATAATTACTTTTCACTATATTTTAAAATGATTCGTTACTTAAACATATTTTCATGAAAGGTTAATAAAGGAATTCGTTTATGATAAGATAATTTTTCGGCAATACTGCCTTCAAAAACACGCTGAAAAAGTGATTTGTTTCTGGTAATACAACTTAACATATCAATAGAATACTGGTCGATAAAATTAAAAACTGCCTTTATGATATCATCCTGATTTTTTTCGACGAAATAAACAGGATCTTGCTTAAACTGCAGTTTCCATCGTACAACTTCTTCTTGCGTTTTAGCTTCCTTACCCTTATTCACGTGAATACAGTAAATATCAGCATTAGCCAATTTGACATAAGGAATCATCTTTCGCAAAACCAAAGCATCTTCTTCATCATAAACCGTTGTGAACCCAACGGCATCAATTTCCTGAAATTTACATAAGTGCGGAATACTGAGTACTGGGATATCTACATTGTTTATAACGCCGACTGTGGTAGAACCCAATATTTTATTTTCGACGCCGGAATTGCCTGTTGTACCCATTACAATTAAGCTGATATCTTGTTTTGAAACAATATCAAGAATACTTTGTACCAGTTCTCCTTCTTCCATAAAAAAATTTAAAGGTACCTGTCCTAAATTATTTTCTGCAGCAAGCCGGTGCATTTTATTTATTTGGTCTTTAAACAAATCCGATGCAGCCAGTGGATTTCCCTGACCTACATTTTTATAACTACTTTTTGATGTATAAGAATGTAAAACGAACAGTTCACCGTTGTAATTTTTACAAATCTGCATTGCGTAGATAAAAGCATTGTCTGCCGTTGCAGAATAGTCTGTAGGGAACAGTATTTTTATCATATCAAAAGAATTTAAATAAGTTAATTAAAGTTACCAAATTTAATAATACATAGTACATTAGGGATTCACTTATATTTGACGACTTTCATTTTTATTACCCTTAAGCTACGTGTTCCAGTTTAGCTTTTGAAGCTACCCCGCCGAAACAGTGTCTTGCTCCCGGATCAACTAACGTTTCATCTCTTGTGGTTTGGATATTAGATGATTTCGCAAATGATAAGAATCTGAAATTACAGTTTACAGCACTTTATGAAGGATTACATTTTCGCTATTATGTTTTAAAAAGCTAAACTATACTGACATTATCCCTATATTAATAATATATTTGCAAAAAAAATATGACCTCAATAAACGAAATAAACAGCTACATACAGCCCCAGAAGGATAAACTGATCAACCATTCCTTATACAAAAAGATAGTTACCATTCCCGACCTGCAGCAATTTTTACAGGTTCATGTGTATGCGGTCTGGGATTTTATGTCGTTGTTAAAGGCTTTACAGTCAAAGCTTACATGTACAACAAGCCCATGGTTTGCTTCTCCCAACCCCGAAGTCAGGTATCTGATCAACGAAATTGTACTTGCAGAAGAATCCGATGTAACATTGGATGGAAAAAGGCTGAGCCATTTTGAAATGTATCTGGAAGCTATGCGAAAAAGCAATACGGATACGAAATACATTGAAACGTTTTTAAAAAATGTACAGCAAACAGATATATTCAACGCTATAAAATTGAGCATGCTTCACCCTTATATCAAAGAATTTCTAACCTTCACTTTTGAGGTAATCGATGCTGGAAAACCCCATGAAATAGCATCTGCATTTACTTTTGGGCGTGAAGATCTGATTCCGAATATGTTTACCGAAATGCTTAAAGAATTTAAACTGCGCTTTAAAGATACCGATCTTACCGATCTTGTTTATTATTTTGAACGCCATATTGAACTGGACGCAGACGAGCACGGGCCTATGGCATTTGAGATGATTGCCTACTTATGTGGAACTGATGCTGTAAAATGGAACGAAGCCGCACAAACAGCAGTTACATCTTTAGAAAAAAGGATTAGATTATGGGATGCGATTGAAGAGTTAATCGATAAAAACAGTAATTAAAGAATAATTATTATAGTAAGATAAAAACCGATCATCTGGATCGGTTTTGTTGTTAATTACGATAGTTATCGTATTCTTCTTTTGATATATTCCGTAAGCTGATTTGGTTGTACCGCTTTAAATTATCAAAGAATGTGTTATTTTTTTTAACCTCATCATTCATTTCAAACAGATAATAATCGGAATTAATTTTTATCAGTACATTTTCATTGTTCTTTTTCGAAGAATCTAAAGCAGTACCTTTATCTGCCCTAACAATGTAATAACCATTATTAATTAAGTGGTAACCGTTTTGAAATACAGTAATAAACGTAGGATCTCCTCGATACGATTTTAGTCTTTTCATAGCTTATTATTTTTATTGTTGTAATTTAAAAATACAAATTTTCGTTGTAACTTTTTCTACAAACTATCTATAAAAATGTCTATTATATAAGATCATTTTTATTACTTATGACGTGCTTATAGAGATTAAAAAGTAAATGCAAAGGAACCCCAAATTGAAATACAGACCAAGTACAGGCTTTATAAACCTTAAGTATAAGAACCTTAGAGCTATGGTATAAGCATCCTATACAAAACTTACTTACTGTAAATTATAGTTGTAAATTTGATTATTCTAACCAAAAGAATCTAAAATATCTTTTAACCAATGGAACTAAAACAAATTGCAGAGTTTAAAACTTCACCTGAACTTGTAGAAAAATTACAAGAACACAGTATTCGGAAGCATTTTAAAGCAGGTACTACTATACTAAACGAAAGTGCACACATAGGATCTATCCCTATAGTGGTTAAAGGATCCATGAAAGTACTGCGTACCGAAGAAGACGGCAGGGAAATTCTTCTCTATTACATTAAAACCGGTGAAAGCTGCATTATGTCGTTTCTTGGAGGCTTACATAACGAAACAAGTAAGGTAAAAGCAGAGGTTGAAGAAGACGCAGAAATATTGTTTTTACCCATTGATAAAGTATCTGTCTTCATTAAAGAATATCCCCAATGGTTAGACTATATCTTCCGCCTGTATCATAAACGTTTTGAGGAACTGCTGGAAATTGTGAATGCCATCGCATTTAAAAAAGTGGATGAGAGGCTGTTGAACCTTTTAAATAAGAAATCGGAACTTTTAAAATCGGAAACCATTTTGATTACCCATGAACAGTTAGCCAACGAATTGGGCACTGCCCGGGTAGTAGTTTCACGCTTACTAAAACAGTTGGAAGAAGAAAAAAGAGTAAAATTAGGGCGTAACAAAATAACCCTTATGTAACCAAAGTAGCACAGTACATTTATTTATTGATCTATTTTTGGCAAAACAACTTAAAATATGAATAAAGATTTAATTTTACGCGAAAAATTAGCATTAGAACGTACCATACTAGCAAACCAGTCAACCTTTCTGGCATTTTTGCGTACTTCGATGTATTTTCTGGTAGCAGGCATCAGCATTAATAACCTTACAACGATAAAATACGGGGTTGTAATAGAAACTGTATTTATAACTGTTGCAACAATCCTGCTAATTACAGGAATTTACAATTACTTCAAACAGAAAAAAAGTATTTCAAAAAGCAGGAAGCATATAGGGGATTATAAATTAGAGTACCTAAACGAATAATTCACGTTATGTAACAAAAGTAACTGTACAGCTGGAAACGGTAATATAAATTTGTTTAAAAATATTCAAATAATGAAGATAGAACAAATTTATACAGGCTGTCTGGCACAAGGTGCCTATTACATAGCTTCGAACGGCGAAGCAGCGATCATTGACCCGCTGCGTGACACTAAACCATATACCGACCGCTTGGAAAAAGACGGTGTAAAACTTAAATATATTTTCGAAACACATTTCCATGCAGACTTTGTAAGCGGACATTTGGATCTGAGTAAGAAAACAAATGCGGCTATTGTTTACGGACCTACTGCAGATACTGGATTTGAAGCCATAATAGCGAAAGATGATCAGATTTTTGAAATAGGGAACGTTAAAATAAAAGTTTTGCATACTCCCGGTCACACAATGGAAAGTTCTTGCTTTTTACTTATTGACGAAAATGGTAAGGAAGTTGCTCTTTTTAGTGGTGACACCTTGTTTTTAGGAGATGTAGGCAGACCCGATCTTGCACAAAAAGCAGCCAACAGAACTCAGGAAGAATTAGCCGGTATGCTTTATGAAAGCCTTTACAACAAAATAATAAAGTTATCCGACGACATTATTGTGTACCCTGCCCATGGAGCCGGTTCGGCATGTGGGAAAAACATGATGAAGGAAACAGTTGGTACGCTTGGCAATCAAAAAAAGACCAACTACGCCCTAAACCAACCAAACAAAGAAGCTTTTATTAAAGAAGTTACCAAAGGATTATTACCCCCACCACCCTACTTTGGAATGAACGTATCAATGAACAAAAAAGGATATAACAGTTTTGATGAAATTTTTAAAACAGGTTTAAAACCTTTAAACATAAATGAATTTAAAGAGGTGCTTAAGCAAACAGGAGCATTAATCTTGGATACACGCAACAATACCGATTTTGTAAAAGGATTTATCCCAAAAGCAATCAACATTGGCTTAAATGGAGATTTTGCTCCATGGGTGGGTGCTCTGATAGCAGATGTGCAACAACCTATTTTATTGGTTACCGATATGGATAAGCAGGAAGAAACCGTCACACGTCTCAGTCGCGTAGGTTTTGATCATGTGTTGGGATATTTGTCTGGTGGTTTTGAAGCATGGGAACGTTCGGGCGAACAATCAGATATGATACAGCGTATTACTGCAGAGCAATTCTCCTGTGAATTTAAAATTGGCAAAACTGCTGTTATAGATGTCCGTAAAGAAAGTGAGTTTGCAGCCGAGCATATTGCAGAAGCATACAGTAAGCCGTTAGCATACATAAACGATTGGATTGGTACAATAAACCCAAAAGAACATTTTTACCTGCATTGCACCGGCGGATACCGAAGCATTGTTGCAGCAAGTATTTTAAAAGCCCGAGGATTTGATAACTTTACAGAAATTTCGGGCGGTTTTAATGCAATTTTAAAAACCAGTGTTCCCAGAACTAATTTTGTGTGCCCAAGTAAAACAAGTATCTAACAAATTAAAATAATAAACATGATTGAATTCATAAAACAGCCGTGGCCTTGGTATGTCGCGGGACCATTAATAGGATTAACCGTTCCCCTACTGCTTATTCTTGGCAACAAATCTTTCGGGATAAGTTCTTCGCTACGCCATATCTGTGCTGCCTGTATGCCTGCAAATATACCTTTCTTTAAATACGATTGGAAAAAAGAAGTATGGAATTTATTTTTTGTTACAGGTATTTTCGTAGGAGGAGTTGTCGCTGTTCATTTGGTTCCGAATACTGATCCAATCGTAATCAATCCAGATTTAGCTGAAGAACTGGGTGGCTACGGAATTAACAATTACACTAATCTAGTCCCGATAGATATTATGAACTGGGAAACATTATTTACTTTGAAAGGTTTTATTCTGATGGTAATCGGCGGTTTTTTTGTAGGTTTTGGAACACGTTACGCAGGCGGCTGTACCAGCGGACACGCCATCATGGGACTGTCTAACCTGCAATGGCCTTCATTGGTGGCAACTATCAGTTTTATGGTTGGCGGATTCATAATGGCAAACTTAATTTTACCGTTTATTCTTTCACTTTAATAATATTGTTATGCTTAAAAATATAGATATAAAGCCACAGAGAAAAAATTCAACTGAACAATGCATACATGAAAGAAGTTTTCAATACAAACCTTATAACAATTTAAAATATCTGGTTGTAGGCATATTATTTGGAATCGTGTTTGTAAAAGCCGAAGTAATCAGCTGGTTCCGTATACAGGAAATGTTCCGTTTACAATCGTTCCATATGTATGGAGTAATTGGAAGTGCCGTTTTGGTAGGAATGATTTCTGTTTTTATCATTAAAAAATTCAATATAAAAACTATTCATGGCGAAAAAATAGTTTTCAATTCAAAGAAATTCAATAAAGGTCAAATATACGGAGGATTGATTTTCGGTTTAGGCTGGGCATTAACAGGCGCCTGTCCCGGTCCGCTGTTTGCACAAATTGGTACAGGAGCGACCGTTATTTCTATTACATTATTAAGTGCTGTTGCTGGCACCTGGTTCTACGGGTTTTTAAGAGATAAACTTCCGCACTAATTAAAAAGAACTGTCTGAATAACAGTTCTTTTTAATGAAATAGATATACAAGAAGTGAAAATCTCTTTTAATATGATCTATTTGCCATTTTAAATCATGAATTTTCAATTCTTACCTCAGTTCAAAAACGGTTGAACTTTTCTCTGTTCGCTAACTCATCTCGGTTAGGTACTTCGGCAAGCTACAACAACCGTAGTTCACCGACTATCACCGTCATTCTACGCTATATTCTTTGGTTCAATCCCAATTTCAATAGGCACAGGCTATTGGTTTTCTCACTAATACTGCTTTTGATTTTGGTATGTTGCTTTGTTGGACTTTTTATATTATAGAAGGTAAAATAGAAAGGAGGATTAATATTTGATATTTGTACAACCTTAATGGCTTTCTAGCTCACAACTTCAGATCCGAATGATGTAGATTTGCATGGGAAGACTTTTTGTCTTTATATTACTAACATATCTCTACAAGTACGATATGACCGTTTTTTGGTAATGACTAATGCTCAATTAAAAAAAATCCAAAAAAAACTTGAGCATTTAAATTAATATCGTAATATTGCAATATATAAATATATAATATGGGACTTACTAAATCAGACATATTTACTGAAGAACAGAACAACTTAGCATTGCTTTTTAAAGTATTGGGGCATCCTGCACGAGTGGCTATTTTGCAATACATTATTAACAAAAAAGCCTGTATATGTAATGATCTGGTAGATGAATTAGGATTGGCTCAGGCTACCATCTCCCAGCATTTAAAAGAGTTGAAAAGTATAGGTATCATCAAAGGTTCTATTGAAGGGAAATCGGTATGTTACTGTATTGATGAAAAAAAATGGAATAATGTTCAAAATACATTCAACGATTTCTTTAACCAAGAGGTACAGACTAATCAATGCTGCTAAAAGCATTTTTACACTTTATTACATCGTTATATTGCAATATATCGTTTTTATAAATAAGCAAACTGAATTTTCTATTAATTAAAAAAGTTTAGGAATATGAAACTATCAAAAATCAAAGAAATTTTACCGATATTAGATAATGTTGAATTTCAATTAGAGGACGGAACATTTGTGCCGGAACACTTCCACATTACAGAAGTAGGTGTAATTACAAAGAATTTTATTGATTGTGGCGGAACAATTAGAAATGAAAAAGTGATCAATTTCCAATTATGGAATGCAGATGATTACGAGCATAGATTAAAGCCGACTAAACTATTAGACATCATCAAATTATCTGAAGAAAAGTTGGATATTAAAGATGCAGAAATAGAAGTAGAATACCAAAGAGAAACGATTGGCAAGTACGATTTGGAATTTAACGGAAAAACATTTGTACTAAAAAATAAAACGACTGCATGTTTGGCTCAGGATGCTTGTGGTATTCCTTCAGAGAAACAGAGAATAAAGTTATCCGATTTGACTAATACTTGCTGTACACCAAATTCGGGATGTTGCTAAACTTAAAGCAAATTATCATGTATAGAAAATTAGAAGACACTATAAATCAGTTACATTCAACTGAAAATATCAGTGAAGAACGTAAAAGTATTTTACAACCGTTAATAGATTTTGTACAGCAAAAGGTAAATGACAAACAAGAAATAAATATCAACTTCATTTGTACACACAATTCACGCAGAAGCCATTTATCGCAGGTTTGGGCACAGGTTGCTGCAACATATTTTAACATTCCCAATGTACATTGTTACTCAGGTGGAACAGAAGAAACAGCATTATTCCCGAAAGTTACAGAAACATTGATCAATCAGGGTTTTAGTGTTTTCAAAATTGCAGACAATAATAATCCTGTATATGCTATAAAATACAGTGAAAATGCTTTACCTGTAATCGGTTTTTCAAAAAAATATGATAGTCCTTTCAATCCTTTATCTGCATTTGCAGCTATTATGACCTGTTCGCAGGCAGATGGTGGCTGTCCTTTTATTGCAGGAGCGGAAAAGAGAATACCCATAACGTTTGAAGACCCGAAAATTTCAGATAATACACCGGAACAATCAAAGATATATACCGAAAGGAGTTTGCAGATAGCAACGGAGATGTTCTATGTTTTTTCAATGATTAAAAAATAACCGATGCAACCAAAACTAAAATTTCTCGACCGTTATCTTACCTTATGGATATTCCTTGCAATGGCGGTAGGTATAGGATTAGGACACTTCTTTCCGGGCATCGCAAAAATTACGGATACCGTTTCTGTGGGCACTACAAACATTCCTTTGGCAATAGGTTTGATACTGATGATGTACCCGCCATTAGCAAAAGTAGATTACTCATTATTGCCCCAAGCTTTCAAGGATAAAAAAGTAATAGGGATCTCATTATTGCTTAATTGGATTATCGGTACTTTATTGATGTTCGGATTAGCTGTTTTGTTTCTGCGAAATGAGCCTGATTATATGACAGGCTTAATATTGATAGGATTGGCAAGATGTATTGCAATGGTGATTGTATGGAGTGATTTGGCTAAAGCAAACAGAGAATACACCGCAATGTTAGTGGCATTAAACAGTATATTCCAGGTACTTTCTTACAGCTTCTTAGTTTGGCTGTTTATAAATGTACTGCCTGCAAAATTAGGGTTAGCCAACTTCAATGTAACCGTATCCATTCAAGACGTAACAAAAAGCGTATTGATATATTTGGGTATTCCATTTTTGGCAGGATTTATAAGCCGCTATGCATTGTTAAAATCAAAAGGGATAGACTGGTATAACAGGACATTCATACCCAAAATATCGCCGATTACCTTATATGCTTTACTGTTTACAATCGTATTGATGTTTAGCTTAAAAGGCGATAAAATTGTAGAATTGCCAATGGATGTGATAAAGGTAGCTATTCCGTTAATCATCTATTTTGTACTGATGTTTTTTGTGAGCTTCTTTGTTAATAAATGGCTTAAAGTTCCTTACGGGAAAAATGCGTCCATTGCATTTACAGCTACAGGAAACAACTTTGAATTAGCAATAGCAGTAGCAATATCTGTTTTCGGTATTCATTCGCCACAGGCTTTTGTAGGTGTAATAGGTCCTCTGGTAGAAGTTCCTGTCTTGATCCTTTTAGTACGTGCAAGCTTATGGTTAAAGAAAAAACATTATTGACCCATAGTACAGTATCGAATTACCGCAGATGCAAAGAATTAGCAGTAAAAAAAAAAAAAAGGAAAAAAATATATGCGTGCATACAAAATTATTATCTTTGTACCTCATAAGTGTTTTTTTGGTTATTAAGAGGTTGCGGGTATTTATTGCAGCCTCTTTTTTTATCAAGTAATATTTATACATAAACGCATATTGAGTGTAAAATGCATTATTTACAAATATGTTGAATTATGTATAAACAAATATTAACTATTTTTTGTAACACATTTGCGGTGTATATGCCCCCAATTTGCAAGCGTAGAAATTACCGGTTTTACAGATTCACCGTATTCGGTAAGTTCATAACTAACCATTACCGGTTGCGATTTACCTACTGTTCGTTTAACCAAAAAATTAACTTCCATTTCCTTTAATTCCCGACTGAGCATCTTACCTGATATGCCTTCAACTTCCCTTAGAATGTCCGAGTATCTTTTTGCACCAAACAGCAGACACGCTATTATTGAAATTTTCCATTTTCCGCCCAATACATACATAGCGTCATGTACAGCCCTGATTGAATGTTTGCACTCTTCTGAAGAATGTGGCGTTTCTGGTTTAGTAGTTACCTGCATGTTACTATTACTTTTTGTTTGTTAGTGACAAAAGTATACAAATATTTTGCAACTTTGACAAAAAATAAAAGATATGCAATTAATAAACAACCTTGAGTGGAGGTATTCCACCAAAAAATTCAGTAATAAAAAAATCAGTGAAGAATTACTAGATCAGATAATTGAAGCAACGAACTTATCTGCTTCGTCGGCAGGATTGCAGCCTTTCCGCCTTATTTCAATAGAGAATGAAGAACTTAAGAAAAAACTTGGCGAAGGTTCATTCAATTCTCAAATTGCAGAGTCATCACACCTGCTGGTCTTTGCGGCATTTGATGAAATTACATTAAACCACATTGAAGAATATATTCAACATATTGCAGATGTGAGAGGGATCGAAACTGAAAACCTGTCGGAATTTAAATCTGCTTTGGTAGATAACATCCTTCCCAGAAGCAGCCATGAAAATCATGTTTGGGCATCAAAACAGGCTTATCTTGCCTTGGGTACTGCCTTGATTGCTGCTGCAGAACTAAAAATAGACGCCACACCTATGGAAGGCTTTGATGCTGACAAATTTGACAACTTACTGGGCTTAAAGGAAAGAGGACTTAAAACAGTCGTAATACTTGCGCTAGGATACAGGGATACAGAAAAAGATATATTTGCAGGGTTTAAAAAAGTACGCCTTGAAAAGGATCATTTTGTTACTTATATAAGATAAAACTTACAGTTATGAACATGTAAGGTCAAAGCAACAACTTTTGTTAAATATTTCAAAATAAAATATACCGTATGGTATATTTTATTGTTTTTGAATTAATAAAATCGCTTAAAATGTCAAAAGCAGAGCAAACATGCCAGTTCATAATTGAACATCCAAATTTCGTACACAGATAGCATGTGAAGTTAAAAACTTTAAACCAGAAACATATCTGGACCGCAACGAAATAAAGCGAGGCGACCTCTTTACGCAATATGCACTTTACAGTGCTTCACAGGCATTAGAAGATTCAGGTCTGGATGTAAAACAAATGGATCCTTTTGACATAGGGGTAATATGGGGCGTTGGTCAGGGTGGTATGGAAACCTTTGAGAGTGAAGTTGAAAACTATGTAACAGGTAATTATGTACCCAGATTCAGTCCGTTTTTTGTACCTAAGCTTATTGTTAATATGGCTTCGGGAATGATATCTATGAAATTCGGATTACAGGGAATAAATTACACTACCGTATCGGCTTGTGCTACTGCCAACACAGCAATGATGGATGCATTTAATTACATTCGTTTGGGCAAAGCAAAAGTATTTGTTACAGGCGGTTCCGAAGCTCCCATAACTCCGGCTTCGATAGGAGGTTTTTCTGCCATGAAAGCCATGTCCGTAAGAAATGCTGATATCCTCTTAGGGCAAGTCGTCCTTTTGATAAAGACCGTGACGGTTTTGTAATGGGAGAAGGTGCAGGTGCACTTATACTGGAAGAATATGAACATGCTAAAAAAAGAGGTGCAAAGATTTATGCCGAACTGGTAGGCGCATCAATGACAGCAGATGCTTACCATATGACTTCTCCGCATCCAGAAGGATTGGGCACTGCCAAAGCAATGCAGCTTGCCTTGGAAGAAGCAAAACTAAATCCAGATGAACTTGATTATTTGAACTTACACGCAACTTCTACTCCTGTGGGAGATAT
>NZ_FOVI01000045.1 GCF_900115115.1 Paenimyroides ummariense | reverse complement strand
ACCTCAAGTTAACAAAATTTGAGGACAATAAAAAAAATCCCCGACAAAAAACATGTCGGGGATTATACCAAAGACCTTTTTAGACAGCCTCTTTTATTCTTCTATTCTATTTTGTAAGGCTTTAAAATACTGAAAAGCCTTAAATAATCTTGTGCCGTACCATGAAAACATTTCGCCATCTACAAAAATGGTTTTGGCATGATGCGTAACCCGACCAATTTCAAAAGCATGTTCTTCTTTAAAAGGATAAGGTTCAGACGATAACAAAACCAAATCAGGATCGCCTTGAATACGCATTTTTCTAATTTCTACTTCTGGGTAACGTCCTTCAAATTTTTCGTAAATATTTTCAAACTTGTTAAGCTTCAGCATTTCGTTGATAAACGTATCGCTTCCCGCCACCATATAAGGTTCCCGCCAAATTAAATACGCAGCTTTTTGCCATTGCTTTGTTTCCATAAAACGTTCAAAATCTGTATGGGCAAACTGTATTTTTTCTGTCCATTTTTTGGCATCGGTAGTACGTTTAAAAAGCTGTCCAAAATCGGTAATTGTTTTCAACGTGTCTTCAACCGTAACAATATCGGTCACAAAAACGGGGCAAATATCTCTTAAACTATCAACAATTTCTAATGTATTTTCTTCTTTATTGGCAATGATGACATCAGGATTAAGCGCTTTAATTTTTTCGATATGAACCTTTTTAGTACCGCCAACTATAATTTTTAACGATTTTAAATGATACGGATGCACACAGAACTTTGTAATTCCCATGATTTCGTTTTCCAAACCCAATTCGTACAAAGTTTCGGTTAACGATGGCACTAAACTGATGATGCGTTTTGGTGTTTCGCTAAAATGGTGTTGCGTTCCTAAATCGTCTGTAATTGTAAGCATTTTAGTTTTGTTCTAAAATTATTGCCATTGCTTTTTGAAGTTTCAACGCTTCGGTTCTGGCAGCTTCGGCAAAATCGGTTTGGTTTGATGCATAGATGATTCCGCGTGATGAATTGATTAACAAGCCAACTTGTTTGTTCATACCAAATTTGCAAACATCTTCCAAGCTTCCGCCTTGTGCTCCTACTCCTGGAACTAATAAAAACGAATCTGGAACTATGTTGCGAATTTCTTTAAAATATTCTGCTTTGGTTGCGCCAACAACATACATTAAATTTTCGCTGTTTTTCCAAGTTTTCGATGTTTCTAATACGGTTTGATACATTGGTTTACCGTCAATTTCCTGCGTTTGAAAATCAAAAGCACCTTCGTTTGATGTTAACCCCAATAAAATGGTGTGCTTGTTTTCAAAAGCTAAAAAAGGTTCAACCGAATCTTTACCCATATAAGGTGCCACGGTAACCGAATCAAAGTTTAAATCTTCTAAAAAAGCTTTGGCATACATGGTTGATGTGTTGCCAATGTCGCCACGTTTTGCGTCGGCAATGGTGAAAATATCAGGATACTTTTCGTTGATGTAATTGATTGTTTTTTCTAAAGACTGCCAACCTTTTAAACCGTAAGCTTCGTAAAAAGCGGTATTTGGTTTGTATGATACGCATAAATCATGTGTAGCATCGATAATTGCTTTGTTGAATTCGAAAATTGGATCTTCGGTTGCCAGTAAATGCTGTGGAATTTTGGTTAAATCAACATCTAAACCTACGCAAAGGAATGATTTTTTTTGCTGAATTTGATTGTATAGTTGTTTTGTTGTCATTTTTGTGAAACTTTAAAAACAGGCACAATGTTTATGTTTAGCCCCGATTGAGTGGATTAGCCTTTGCGGAGCAAAGCTATGAACGAAAGCGGGACGATGTTAAAAAAATGCCTAATGTTAATGCTTTAAAATAGAAAAAAAAGCCCCTTAAAAAAGAGGCTTTGCAAATATAATAAATTAAAATACTTCTGATTCTTTTAACTTTTCGGTGTTTGATACAAGCTGTAATTCATCGATAAATTTCTGAATTTTACCACTCATAACTCCGTCCATATCAAAAATATCCATACCAATTCTATGGTCTGTTACACGACCTTGCGGATAGTTATAGGTACGAATTTTAGCCGAACGGTCACCTGACGAAACTTGCGAATTACGCTTTTTAGCATCTTCTTCTTGCTTTTTAGCCAATTCCATTTCGTACAAACGCGAACGTAAAACGGTTAACGCTTTGTCTTTGTTTTTATGCTGCGATTTCTCGTCTTGGCATTGTGCTACCAAACCTGTTGGAATGTGCGTCATACGAACAGCCGATTTTGTGGTGTTTACCGACTGACCACCCGGACCAGACGAACAGAAGAAATCGATACGTACATCGTTCATATCAATTTGTACATCAAACTCTTCGGCTTCAGGTAAAACCATAACCGTAGCTGCCGATGTGTGCACACGACCTTGTGTTTCAGTCTGTGGAACACGCTGTACACGGTGAACACCAGCCTCAAACTTTAAAGTTCCGTAAACATCCTCGCCGGTAACTTCAAAAATAACTTCTTTGAATCCGCCCGATGTTCCTTCGTTTAAATCAACAACCGAAGTTCTCCAGCCTTTGGTTTCACAGAATTTTGTGTACATACGGAATAAATCCCCTGCAAAAATTGATGCTTCGTCGCCACCTGTACCTGCACGAATTTCGACCATTACGTTTTTAGCATCTTCCGGATCTTTCGGGATCAGCATAAACTTAATTTCGTCTTCCAATTCAGGTAAGCGTGTTTGTGCTTCGTCTAACTGCATTTTAGCCATTTCAACCATTTCGGCATCGCTACCGTCTGCAATGATTTCTTTGGCTTCGCTTATATTTCCTACAACATTTATATATTCCTCGCGTTTTTCAACCAAGGCTTTTAAGTCTTTGTATTCTTTATTTAATTGTACATAACGCTTTTGATCGGCGATAACATCTGGCTGAATAATCAAGTCAGAAACCTCATCATAACGTTGTTTTACATATTGTAAACGATCTAACATCATAATTTGAACATTTTCAGTCTGCAAATTTACGAAAAAAAGAGGAATGTTTATATAATTCCTCTTTAATTTCATTTATAGAATTTTGTTAAAAAACTAAGAATTATCCACATTTAGACGATCCACAATCTTTACAGGTTAAACAGCCTTCTTGATACATTAAATTTGTTGAACTGCAGTTCATACATTTTTGTCCGTTGGCTTCGGTTCCGTCTGGTACAAAGCGTTTCAATGCGCGCGCCACACCGTTTTTCCATGTGTTGATGGATTCATTATCTAACTGTAACGAATTAATTAAATCAACCACGTTTTCAATTTTCATTCCGTGACGTAAAGTTCCCGAAATTAATTTTGCGTAATTCCAGAAAACCGGATCAAAACGGTACGATAATCCTTCAATTGTGGTTTTATAACCACGTTGGTTTACATACTGGAAATCGTAACGTGTGTTACCTTTCTCATCGCGGTTTTTAATGATAAAACCTTCGTTTACCCAACGTGGAATTAAAATTCCGTCTTCATCATCAGCCAAACCGGTAAAAATTTCGTACGGCTGGTTATCGATTTTTCCGATAAAAGCAATCCATTTTTCTTTGTTATTTTGAAAACGAACTACATCTGCTTCTAAAATTTGCGGACGTTTGGTTGGAAACGAAACTTCTGTTTCTGCAACCGTTTCAGTTTTCTTTTCTTCTTTTTTATCGTTAGAAATTAAAACTCCTGAACGAGATCCGTCGCGATAAACCGTTACACCTTTACAGCCAACTTCCCAAGCTTTCATGTACAACTGACCAACCAATTCTTCGGTAACATCGTTAGGAACATTAATGGTTACAGAAATAGAATGATCTACCCATTTTTGAATGGCGCCCTGCATTTCTACTTTGCTGATATAATCAACATCATTTGAAGTAGCTTTGTAATAAGGCGATTTTTCAATCAACACATTAATTTCGTCTTGCGAATAGTTTTTGGCAGAATCAATTCCGTTTACTTCCATCCACATTTTAAATTTATGGTGAAAAACAACGTATTCTTCCCAAGAATCACCTACTTCGTCAATAAAATCTACACGAACATCTTTATCGTTTGGATTTACTTTTCTTCTACGTTTATACACCGGCATAAAAACAGGTTCGATTCCCGATGTTGTTTGAGATAAGATTGATGTTGAACCTGTTGGCGCAATGGTTAACAAGGCAATATTTCTACGTCCGTATTCCTGCATATCGTTATACAATTCCGGATCTGCGTCTTTAATACGCAACGCAAACGGATTGTTTAATTCGCGTTTAGCATCGTAAATTGCAAAGGCTCCACGCTCTTTCGCCATTTCTACAGATGAGCGATAAGCAGCCAATGCCAACGTTTTATGGATTTTTTCAGAAAAAGTATTTCCTTCTATTGATCCATAACGAATGTTCAACGCTGCCAACATATCACCTTCTGCAGTGATACCAACTCCGGTTCTACGACCTTCATCGGCTTTTTTACGGATTTCGATCCATAAGTTACGCTCGATACGTTTTACTTCTGCTTCTTCAGGATCTTGATCGATCTTTTCGATAATAGTATCAATTTTTTCCAACTCCAAATCAATAATATCATCCATCATACGTTGCGCAACAGCTACGTGCTTTTTGAATAAATCAAAATCGAAATAAGCATCGGCAGTAAACGGATTTACCACATACGAAAACAGATTGATCGCCAATAAACGACAAGAATCGTACGCACATAAAGGAATTTCGCCGCAAGGGTTTGTAGATAAGGTTTTGTAACCTAAATCGGCATAACAATCTGGCAACGATTCTTTAATAATGGTATCCCAGAATAAAATTCCCGGTTCGGCAGATTTCCAAGCGTTATGTACAATTTTTTTCCATAAATCGGCAGCATTCAATTCTTTTGAAAACTTTGGATTTTGAGAAAAAATAGGATATTTCTGTGTATACAATTCATTATTTCGTACAGCATTCATGAAAGAATCATCGATACGAACCGAAACGTTTGCTCCGGTAACTTTTCCTTGTTCTAATTTAGCATCGATAAAACTTTCCGCATCGGGATGATTGATTGAAACCGACAACATTAAAGCACCACGACGACCGTCTTGAGCTACTTCGCGGGTTGAATTAGAAAAACGCTCCATAAAAGGAACCAATCCTGTTGATGTTAAAGCCGAATTTTTAACCGGAGAACCTTTAGGGCGAATGTGCGATAGGTCATGCCCTACTCCACCGCGACGTTTCATTAACTGAACCTGTTCCTGATCGATCTTCATAATACCACCATAAGAATCACTATCGCCATTATTACCAATTACAAAACAGTTTGATAACGACGCGATTTGAAACGGATTTCCAATTCCTGTCATCGGGCTTCCTTGCGGAATAATATAAGTAAAGTTTTTAATCAGATCAAAAAGCTGTTCTTCGCTCATTGGGTTTGCATATTTTGCTTCTACACGAGCAATTTCTGATGCAATACGGCGGTGCATATCGTCTGGCGTTTTTTCATAAATATTCCCTTCAGAATCTTTCAAGGCATACTTATTAACAAAAACCGTTGCTGCCAAAACATCGCCTTTAAAATATTCTGTTGATGCTTTTACCGCTTCTTCATTGGTATATGTTTTTTTCATTTCTAAAACCTGTGGCTCTATTTCCATACTATATTTTTTTAATTTTTCTCTGTTGTAATCAATTCAAAAACAGTTAAGTAATTTGCTTTTTCTGTTGATAAATTCTTTTGCTAAAATTACATATTTTTAATTAACAAAACACAACTTATATTAAAATAAATTAAAAGTTATCAACAACAAAAAAAATCAATTAAAATCAAAAAGTTTACAAATAATTTTAATTAAAACACTAAATATCAACACTATAACATTTTATAAAATTCAAAAAGTTTACAAAAAATAAAAATATTTTTAAAACAACCAAACGAAATGATTTAAATTTAGGTAAAATTTAAAAAATTAATTATCAACAAAAATTGTTCATAACTTATCACTAAAAAAAGAACAAATTGAAGTTGAAAATCAAATAAAATACGATAATTTTGACATAGATTTTTACAACGATTAAGAGAATCAAGTGTAAGCCTTGAACTGTTGCGCAACTGTAAATGAGTGAGAAACTTATGAGTCAGACCTCTTGTAAAAACAGCGTTGCTTTCGCACTTAAAAGTAAATTGCTAGGAAACTTTCTTTTTTATATGAACGTATTCTTTCAAAATTTACTTCTATTGTTACATATAAAAAAATTTAGTTATGAGCATTTTTACCAAACGTGTTAATTACAAACCATTTGAATATCCGGAGATTTTAGACTTCACAAACGCTATTAATAAATCGTTCTGGGTACATTCTGAAGTAGATTTTACTGCAGACATTCAAGATTTTCATTCGCATTTATCACCAATTGAACAAGAAATTGTTAAGCGCAGTTTATTGGCAATTGCACAGATCGAAGTGAATGTAAAAACGTTCTGGGGCAATTTATATACACATTTGCCAAAACCGGAATTTAACGGTTTGGGAAGTACGTTTGCAGAGTGCGAATTCCGTCATTCAGAGGCTTATTCACGTTTGTTGGAAGTTTTGGGTTACAACAACGCTTTTGAAAACGTTATACAGATTCCGGTAATTAAAAAACGTATCGATTATTTGTCTGATGCCTTAAAACACTCAAAAGCCGAAGACAAAAAAGACTATTTAAAATCGCTGATTTTATTTACCATACTTATAGAAAACGTTTCGTTGTTCAGTCAGTTTGCCATTATTTTATCGTTCACGCGCTTTAAAGGTGCTATGAAAAATGTAAGCAATATTATTGCCTGGACATCGGTAGACGAACAAATTCATGCAAATGCCGGTATTTACATCATCAATAAAATTAAAGAAGAATTTCCTGATTATTTTGATACAGCTACGGTTGAAGAAATCAATCAAATAGTTAAAGAATCTATCGAGATTGAAAGTGAAATTTTAGATTGGATTTTTGAATACGGCGAATTGGAAACCATTTCTAAAAAGAATCTTTTAAACTTCATGAAATTCAGATTAGACGACAGTATGCGTCAGATCGGATTACAAAAAATATTCAATATATCAGAAGCAGACTATCAGCCAATGATCTGGTTTGAAGAAGAAATTTTTGCAAACAGTTTAGACGATTTCTTTGCAAAACGTCCGGTTGATTATACCAAACACGACAAAAGTATTACTGCCGAAGATTTATTCTAAAAGTAACATCAGAATTAAGTTTAAACATCTATTGTTACATCGAACAAAGTGAGATTTTTCTACTTCGATCGATCTAACCAACAAAAATAAAATCATCTATGGAAAGATTATGGTGGCTTAACGAAGAAAGCGAACAAATATTAAACCGCGGATACCTTTTAAAAGGCGAAACCCCACAAAAAGCAATTGAACGCGTTGCAACTGCAGCAGCACAACGATTATACAAACCCGAATTAGCCGAAGCTTTTATTGAAATGATCGAAAAAGGCTGGATGAGTTTATCATCGCCAATCTGGGCTAATATGGGAACAGAGCGCGGATTACCAATTTCGTGTTTTAACGTGTATGTTCCGGATCATATCGAAGGAATTACGCACAAGTTGGGCGAAGTTATTATGCAAACCAAAATTGGTGGCGGTACAAGTGGTTACTTTGGCGAATTGCGCGAACGCGGGAGTGCCGTAACCGATAACGGAAAAAGTAGTGGTGCGGTAAGTTTTATGAAATTGTTCGATACTGCCATGGATACCATTTCGCAAGGTGGTGTTCGCCGTGGTGCTTTTGCTGCTTATTTAGATATTGATCACGACGATATTAAAGAATTTTTAGATATTAAAAACATCGGAAATCCAATTCAGAATTTATTTACGGGCGTTTGCGTACCTGATTATTGGATGCAGGATATGATTGATGGAGATAAAGACAAACGCGAAGTTTGGGCTAAAGTTTTAGAAAGCCGTCAACAAAAAGGGTTGCCTTATATCTTCTTTACAGACAATATAAACCGTAATAAGCCAGAAGTTTACAAAGACAAAGAAATGCAGATTTATGCAAGTAACCTTTGTTCGGAAATTGCGTTACCATCGTCTAAAGACGAATCGTTTGTATGTTGTTTGTCATCAATGAATTTAGAGTTGTATGATGAATGGAAAGATACCGAAGCGGTTAAACTGGCAACGTACTTTTTAGATGCGGTTATGAGTGAATTTATTTCGAAAACCGAAGGAAATTACTATTTAACATCGGCTCATAATTTCGCTAAAAACCACCGTGCATTAGGTTTAGGTGTTATGGGATGGCATTCATATCTTCAGAAAAATATGATTTCATTTGAAAGCTTGGAAGCTAAAATGCTTACAAACCAGATTTTCAAAGAAATTGAAGATAAAGCAATGAAAGCTTCTCAAGACTTGGCTCGTATTTACGGCGAACCATCGGTTTTAAAAGGATACGGAAGAAGAAACACTACTTTGCTGGCAATTGCGCCTACAACATCTTCATCGGCAATTTTAGGACAAACATCTCCTGGAATTGAACCTTTCAGCAGTAATTATTACAAAGCAGGTTTGGCAAAAGGAAACTTTATGCGTAAAAACAAATACCTTAAAACGCTTTTAGAAGATAAAGGTATTGATACCGAAGAAACTTGGAGAAGCATCATGTTAAACCACGGAAGTGTGCAGCATTTACCAGAATTGAATCAAGAGGAAAAGGATGTTTTTAAAACGTTTAAAGAAATAAGTCAGTACGAAATTATTCTGCAGGCGTCAATCCGTCAGAAATACATCGATCAGGCTCAAAGTTTAAACATCAATATTCCGTCTAATCTATCGGTAAAAGAAGTAAACCGCTTGTTGATCGAAGCTTGGAAATTAGGTGTAAAAACGCTTTATTACCAACGCAGCCAAAGTGTATCAAAAGAATTTGTAAATAATTTAGTTACCTGTACAAGCTGCGAAGCTTAACAAATATTTTTAAAAATGACATTAGAAGAAAGAATTAAAAGCAGCGAAACACGAATTTTTAAAGCTGTTTTCCCAAATACAACAAATCACTACGACACGCTGTTTGGTGGAACTGCCATGCACATGATGGACGAAGTTGCTTTTATTACGGCAACTCGTTTTTCAAGACAGATGATGGTAACGGTTTCATCTGATAAAATTGATTTTACCAAACCAATTCCAGCAGGAACTATTGTTGAACTTATTGGAAAAGTTACGCATGTTGGTAACAAAAGTTTAAAGGTTTCGGTTGAAATTTATATCGAAGAAATGTACACCGATGTACGATATTTAGCAATAAACGGTGAATTTACTTTTGTTGCTTTAGATAAAGATAAAAAACCAACGAAGGTTATTAAGGAGTAAAGACAAAAAAGCAACTCAATTGAGTTGCTTTTTGCTATTTAACAGGAATATTCTTTAAAATTTCTATAAAAAATTTCCAGTATTTTTGAACTGATGAAATAGAAACACGTTCTTCTGGTGAATGTGCACCGCGAATTGTTGGTCCAAACGAAATCATTTCCATATCAGGATAATTAGTTCCTAAAATACCACATTCTAATCCGGCGTGGCAAGCTACAACATTCGCTTTCTGTCCGTTTTGTTTTTCGTACAATTCATCTAAAACTTTTAAGATTGATGAATTTGGATTTGGTGTCCAACCTGGATAAGACCCCGAAAAATCAACTTCGCATCCCATTAATTCGAATGCTGAACGTAAACTGTTCGCTAAATCGAACTTTGATGTTTCAACCGAAGATCTTGTTAAACACTGTATCTGTAATTTACCGTTACCTACGGTTACTTTTGCAATATTGTTTGATGTTTCAACCAAATCATTGAAATCGGCACTCATTCTGTAAACTCCGTTATGAGCCGTGTATAATGCGCGAACCAAATAATATTGAGCCATTGCTGGCATTACTTTTTCTGGTAACGTTTCATGTTTTTCAAAAATGATTTCTAAATTAGGTTCGGTCGTTGCAAATTCTGCTTTAATATCATTTACAACCGGCAACATATCAAACACAAAAGATTCATCGTACATTTTTGCAATAATCACATTTGCAACACTTTCACGCGGAATGGCATTACGCAAACTTCCGCCGTTAATGGTAGAAATCTGTAATCCGAAATTATCAAAACCATTAAAAAGTAAACGGTTCATAATTTTATTGGCGTTACCCAAACCTTTGTGGATATCCATACCAGAATGTCCGCCTTTTAAGCCTTTAACAGTGATCGTGTAAGCTACAGATCCATCGGGAGTATCTTCATCATCGTATTCTGCAACAGCAGTTACATCTACTCCACCGGCACAACCAATATCAATTTCATCGTCTTCTTCGGTATCTAAATTCAATAAGATATCGCCTGTTAACAATCCGCCTTTTAAGCCCATTGCGCCCGTCATTCCGGTTTCTTCATCAATGGTAAACAAAGCTTCAATTGCAGGATGTTCTATTTCTTTTGAAGCCAAAACCGCCATAATTGTTGCTACACCAATTCCGTTATCGGCACCCAAGGTAGTTCCTTTCGCACGAACCCAGTCTTCATCGATATACATATCAATTCCCTGTGTATCAAAATCGAAAACGGTATCGTTGTTTTTTTGGTGAACCATATCTAAATGCGACTGTAAAACAATTGTTTTACGGTTCTCCATACCGGCAGTTGCAGGCTTTTTAACAATTACGTTACCAACTTCGTCTACAATGGTTTCCAAACCTAAATTTTCACCGAACTGTTTCATGAAGGCAATTACACGTTCTTCTTTTTTTGACGGACGCGGAACTGCGTTTAAATCTGCAAAATGATTCCACAACGGAAGTGGCTCTAAATTGCGAATATCTTGACTCATATCTTTTAAATTTTAACCAAAGTTACTTATTATAAAACAAAAAAGCCACTTTAAACTGGGTTTAAAATGGCTGTCATACAAAATAAAAACAATAATTATTTTTAAGGTTACGCAACAATATATTTGTCAAATAACTTCTGTGCTTTCTTTTTTGTTACTTCTTTTTTATATTTTTTTTCAGAATCAATGTAAAATACTGGTGCGCTTTTACACATTCCCTGGCATTTCATTTTTTCTAACGAAACACTTTGGTTTAAACCTGTTTCTTTTAGTAATTCTTTTAAGCAAGATTTTGCTTCTTCATTGTATCTGCAACACTTTTTTCCATCGCAAAAATAAATTACCTCATTAAAAGATTTACATTTACTCATTATCCTTATCTTTAACGAGTACAAATATAAATAATTATTTTTATTTATTCTAAATAAAATATTTAAATGAAAAAAAAATATTTCTTTTTAACTGTATTACTGCTCTTTGTAATTTGTAGTTATTTGATAGGTCCTTTATTTCCTGAATTTTTTACTCATATATACAATCAAAAATTTTACAGCTATTTAGATAGTTTCTTACATTTAATATCGAACATATTTCCGTTTTCTTTGGGCGATGTGCTTTACGCCGTTGTTGTAATTTACTTTATTTACAAGTGTTTTGTATTGATAAAAAGAAAATTGTATAAAGATTTTGGTGTATTTATATTGACATCGGTTTTATTGTTCTTCGGAATTTTTCAGGTTTTTTGGGGATGGAACAATTACAAGTTTTCGGTTGCACATCAATTAAAATTAGAAAGAAGTTATACGCAAGCCGAATTAGATTCGATCACCAAAAAATTGACAGAAATTGTAAACAGCCAACAGTTTTTAATAACGAAAGATTCATTAAAAGAAGTATCGATTGATAAAGATTTAGAATTATTCAACAAAACTGCCAAATTGAACTATACAAAACTGCCTGATCATTTAAAGGAAATTTTGACTGATAATAAAATCAATGATGTAAAACCATCGTTTTATTCGTACTTACAGGCTTACACCGGATTTAGCGGATATTTTAATCCGTTTACACATGAAAATCAATTAAATATCGAAATTCCGACAATAGGAATGCCTGTTACAGTGGCACATGAAATGGCACATCAATTGGGAATTGCAAGCGAAACCGAAGCTAATTTTTACGGCTATAAAGTAATGTTGCAAAGCACCGATTTAAAGTTTAAATATGCAGCGAATTTATACGCTTTAAAATATTGTTTAAAACAGTACAGATATGAAAACGAAGAAACATATCAGTTACTTTTTAAACGTTTAAATGTTGGCGTTCAGCAAAATATTTTAGAAAGCGAACAATTTTGGCTAAGTAAACGAAATGTTTCTTCGTATTTTTTTAAGAATCTTTATGGGCGCTTTTTAAAAATTAACAACCAAAAAGATGGTATTCAATCTTATAATAAATTTGTTGATTTATTGATTAATTACAATAAAAAATATCTTGAAATTTAATTATCCTGCGGTTTAATATCTCTGTTTTTACGGTACGGACGAATAATTACACGCGATTCACGATCGAAAACAAAGTAATTATAAACCCAGCTCCAGAAAACCAACGTTTTGTTTTTAAAACCGATTAGCGAAAACAAGTGGACAAACATCCATACAAACCAAGCGAAAACACCATTAAAATGAAGTTTAGGCAAATCTACAACCGCTTTGTTTCTACCAATGGTTGCCATAGAACCTTTATCGTTGTAAACAAACTTTTTAAGCGATTGCTTTTTGGTTAATCGTTCTAAATTTTCTGCCAATAAATTTCCTTGTTGAATGGCTGGTTGTGCCATCATTGGATGTCCGTATTGATATTTTTCACCGTACATTGCAGCAACATCGCCCAAAGCAAAAACATCGGTAAAACCTTCCACCTGATTAAATTCGTTCACACGAATACGCGATGCGCGATCTATAGCTTGCGGCATTCCTTCAATCGGAGCACCCTTTACTCCTGCCGACCAAATTACCGCGTGTGTATCAAAAGATAATCCGCCATTGGTTTCGATCTTTTTACCATCATAATTAGTAACAATTGTTTTTAAATGGATTTTTACTCCTAAATCTTTTAAAAACTTTTCGGCTGCTTTTGATGATTTTTTAGACATGGCATCCAAAATATTATCAGATCCCTGAACCAGATTAATTTCCATCATAGAAATATCCAAATCGGGATAATCTTTAGGAAAAACGGCATTTTTCATTTCGGCTAAAGCTCCGGCTAATTCCACACCGGTTGGTCCTGCTCCTACAATTACGAAATTCATCAACGCTTTACGTTCGTTCATATCATTCGTTTGCAAAGCCAGTTCGAAATTTTCGAGTATAAGACTGCGTAAGTTTAAAGCTTCGGGTATGGTTTTCATTACCATACTGTTTTTTTCGATTTCTTTATTACCGAAATAATTATTGGTAGAACCGGTTGCAATTACCAAATAATCGTAATAGATCGTTCCGATATCGGTAATTACTTTTTTATTTTCTGTATCGATTTGTTCAACCAAAGTCATTCTAAAAAAAGCTTCTTTATGCTCTTTGATGATTTTACGCATTGGGTACGCAATAGACCCCGATTCTAATCCGCCGGTTGCCACCTGATACATTAATGGTTGAAAGTTGTGATAATTGTGTTTATCAAGCAAAACAACCTGAAATTCTTTGTTTTTTAACTTTTGAGATAATGCAACGCCTGCAAAACCACCACCTATGATAACGACTCTAGGATTGCTAGAATCTGGAATATTCATCATATTTAAAACTATTTGAATTACTACAAAATTACAAAGTAAATAGCAATAAATGCAGTATTATTTTGTTTTTGAGTGCTTAACTGATAATTGTAAAATATATTGTTATTTTGCGTAATAATTAACAATTAGTATGGCTCGATTAAATTTTCTAACACCAAATAGCAATGGAGAACGTGCAGAAGATATACTTACACGTGAAGAATTGTATCAAAAAATTAAAAGAAAATCGCTAAAAACTTTAAAAGGAATCGTTATTGTAAATATTTTAATATTAGCATTTTTTATAAGCTCTAGTTTATTATTTAAAATAACTGAGGATACAAAAACAGAAATTTTATCTTCATCTGTTTTAACATTTGCTGATTATGCTCTTGTAATTTTACCCGTTGCTTTTACAATGATTTGTGCCTACATAATTTTTAAAATAAGAAAAAACAATACTGTTGAAGCCTTATTGTTGAACATAAAAAACGCAAGAAAGGTACTAAAACTATATCTATTTTTAATTTTAACTGCCTACTTGATTATAATTTATATTACGATATATCAAACTATTGTATCGGGCACCAATGATGTAACATTAGACGAAAGTTGGTCTTTCTATACTGCAATAATTTTAGCTTGTGTGGTTTGTACTATAGTGATTTTACTTATATTATGGTTACTTTACAAACTATTATATAGTAGATTTTTAAAAAGCCTGACGAAGAATTATTATGTTTTGAAGGATATGATATAAAAAGAGGCTGTCTAAAAAGGTCTTTGGTATAATCCCCGACATGTTTTTTGTCGGGGATTTTTTTTATTGTCCTCAAATTTTGTTAACTTGA
>NZ_FOVI01000028.1 GCF_900115115.1 Paenimyroides ummariense | reverse complement strand
TTTTGATTCCAGCGTGAACCTTCCCATTTTCTTTTTGTGGATGTTTCTCTCTGAATACCATCTACAGTAATGCGTAAATAGACAGATCTTAAATCGAGTCCTTTGTGATGAGTTTTTAGAAAAAAATTTAACCCGTAGCTTGCTTCTAACATAATGTAATTTTTAATACTTATAAATATCGTATTACAATAGCTTAATTTCAAGTCGTTAAAGTATTTTACATGTTGATTGTCAGTGCTTTAACCATCAATTCGTGGAAATTTTTTTTTGACATCAAAATTGCCACGATTTTTCCACAGAATTATGAGCGTTTTTAAAAAATTTAGTGGTTATGATACCAATAAAAAAAACCTGCAAATCTATCAGATCGCAGGTTTTATAAGCCTTTAAGCAAAAATATAGGATAATGTGCTTAATAATTCGCGGAGAAAGAGGGATTCGAACCCCCGGACCTGTTACAGTCAACAGTTTTCAAGACTGCCGCATTCGACCACTCTGCCATTTCTCCTTAACGTTGTTTCCTTCGTTAATTGTGGTGCAAATATAATATGTTTTTATTAATCTGCAAATAGTGAGATGAAAAAAATCTAAAAATTAATATGATCTACAATTTCTAAACCGTAACCAACCATACCAACGCGTTTGCTGTGCTCGGAATTACTCATTAATTTTATTTTTGAAATATTGATGTCGTGTAAAATTTGTGCACCAATTCCGAAATCTTTATTGTCCATTTGAATTTTTGGAGCTTTTACAATATCATCGGTTTCAGCCTGTAATTCTTTTAATTCGGCTAAACGTTTTAATAAATCAAGGGTGTTGTATTCTTGGTTAATAAACAAAATGGCACCTTTTCCTTCTTTGTCAATTGCTTGGAACATTAAATCCAGCTTTTCGTCTTGATTATTAGTAAGATTTCCTAAAATATCATTATTAACCTGTGATGAGTTAATTCTAGTTAAAACCGCGTCACCATTGTTCCAAACCCCTTTTGTCAGGGCAATATGAACTTGTTTGTTGGTTACCTGTAAATAGGCACGCAAACGGTAGGTTCCGTATTTTGTTTGTAAGTCGAAATCTTCTTTTTTCTGAATAAGGCTGTCGTGTTTCATTCTGTAAGCAACCAAATCTTCAATAGAGATCAGTTTCATATCAAATTTCTTAGCAACATCAACCAATTGAGGCAAACGAGCCATAGATCCGTCTTCATTTAAAATTTCGACCAAAATTCCGGCTGGTTTAAAACCTGCCAATCGAGCTAAATCTACTGCTGCTTCGGTATGTCCGGTTCTTCTTAAAACACCGCCTTCTTTAGCGATTAATGGAAAGATGTGCCCCGGGCGACCTAAATCTTCTGGTTTTGTATCGTCTTTTACTAAAAATTCAATGGTTTTAGATCGATCATGTGCCGAAATTCCCGTAGTACATCCGTGTCCGATTAAATCAACCGAAACCGTAAAAGCAGTTTGGTGCAAAACCGTATTGTTGATAACCATTGGATGTAAATCTAATTCTTTACAACGTTTTTGCGTTAAAGGTGCACAAATTAAACCGCGACCATGCGTTGCCATAAAATTGATCATTTCTGGCGTTACTTTTTCTGCTGCAGCTATAAAATCGCCTTCGTTTTCACGATCTTCGTCATCTACTACAATAATTATTTTCCCTTGACGAATATCTTCGATAGCTTCTTCTATGGTGTTTAATTTTATATCAGACATTTTTATGAGTTGTTTTGTTGTTTCTTTTTAAATTTTTTCTTTAAATAATTCGTAACAGGATATAAAAGGTTATCTATACTATTAATTCCCCTGTCTTTTGTAGCCTTATAAGTAAATGTAATCGCCATTGGCAATAATATCAGCGTAGATAACCAAGCGCCGAAAAAGGGCGGAATTCCATTTTCTTGAGCGAGTTTTTTGCCGAATGTGTTTATAAAATGGTACGAAATAAATATCAAAACCGCAAAGACCATTGGCAAGCCTAAACCTCCTTTTCGAATAATTGCACCAAGCGGAGCACCAATAAAGAACATTAAAAGGCATGAAAAGGCAATAACGAATTTCTCGTAAAAAGCAATCCAATGGCGGTTAATGTGTTTGTTTTTTTCTAAGAGTGCACTTTTATTGTTGGTAATGTTGAATCGGATGTTTTCTGCAACAGCCGATGCATTGGCGTACAAACTTATTTTTTGTGTTCGTTTTTTAATAGAAAGTAACGAATCTAAACTAATGGTTTTGTAAACAATATCGTTGTCTTTTTGTGCATTCGATAAAAACAAACGATTATTGCTGTTATCGGCATCAACCTGCGTTTTAATTTCGTTTGTGTAATTCACGTTTAGCGAATCAATGGTGTAGGTAAGTTGCGAAATATTCATCATGGTTGCCGTGTTTGATATTTCCTGCATTTCTTGGTCAGATTTATCAAATTCTGAAACATCGATACTCATGATATAATGTTCAAATTCCGATTTCACAAAAGGTTTGGTATCAGAACTGCGGCGCGATGTTACATCTTCATAATAATTTCCATCGTACAAATGCAACTTTAAAATCGGACTGTTTTCATTGGTTTCGATCTTTCCGGTTTTCGCCTTGATCACAGTTTTGTTCAAACTGCTTTGCTGATTGATCACGTGAATGGTTACGTTGCGCAGTTTTTCATCTTTCTCTCCGTATTTTTCATCAACCTTAATGTTCATCGCTCCTAAATCGTTAAACTGACCCGCTGAAATTGCCATTGCCGGTTTGGTGTGAATAATGTCACGACGCATGTTTACGAACTTAAATTCTGATTTTGGTGCCACATTGTTCACAAACCAAAACGAAACGGCCGATAGAATTAAAATGAAAACAATTAACGAACGCATAGCTCTTTGCAGTGAAATTCCAGACGATTTCATGGCTGCGAATTCATAATTTTCAGAGAAATCGCCAAAGGTCATGATCGATGCCAAAAGTACCGACAAAGGCAGCACCATTGGAATCATTTTTGGCGAATAGAAAAATAAAAACTTAAATATGGTTATAAAATCAAGGTCTTTACCGGCGATATCACCAATAAAGACCCAAATTCCCTGTAATACAAAAATGAAAAACAAGATTGCAAATACCGAAAAAAACGTTTTTACAAAACTTATTAATATATATCGATCAAGTATTTTCACGCGTTACTTTAATCTAAATTGTTGATGTAATAATTTGGATATTTAGATTTTGTAAAGGTAAAAAGGTTTTTTGACAATGTTTGATTTGTTTTAAAAGATTTTATGGTAATAATTGATTTACTGCCGCCTTTATAAACATCGGTTCTATTGTAAATATTTTTGGTTTTTGTATCGATACCCAGATAAACCTCTTTTACATCTTTGCTGTTGGTAGGTGTAAGTTTGATAAATTGGATAGATTTACCGTTAATGGTTTGTTTTTTATCCCACGTATAAGTGTACCCTTTTTTGTAGAACGATAGTAAACTTGCAATGCTAACTGCTTGTGAATCGGCAGATTTTGCGCTGGCAACCGTTACTTCTTCATCGTTCGGGTTGATGATGTACATTTTAGCTCCGTCAAAAATTTGTGTTAGCCCCATAAAATCTACCACATATTTTTCGCCCTGAATGGTTGCTTTTCCTTTAGATTCTTGCTTTCCGTTGTTAAAACTAAAATCAATCACCATATTGTTGTAGGTCTTTGTCTTTGCAGAAACTTCGTCTAACAATTTTTTGGCAGCAGCAGCATTTTGTGCATAACTTGATAAACCAATAAATAAAACAGAAATAATAGTCGCTATTTTTTTCATTACATTCTTTCTTTTTCGTTGTTTAAAAATTCGTCTAAAGAAACCAAATCGGTAATGTTTACAGATCGCGCCTTGCTTCCTTCAAAAGGACCCACAATTCCGGCAGCTTCCAACTGATCTATCAATCTACCTGCACGGTTGTAACCTAATTTTAGTTTTCTTTGTAACAACGATGCCGATCCTTGTTGGGCTGTCACAATAATTTCTGCAGCTTCACGGAACATAACATCGCGGTCTGCAATGTCAATATCAAGACTTGTGCCACTTTCTTCACCAACATATTCTGGTAACAAATAAGCATCGCCATATCCTTTTTGGGCTCCGATAAATTCCGTTATTTTTTCAACTTCGGGCGTATCAACAAAACCACATTGTACACGAACGGTATCGTTTCCTTGGGTAAAAAGCAAATCTCCACGACCAATTAACTGATCGGCACCCGGACCATCTAAAATAGTTCTCGAATCGATTTTAGAACTCACTCGGAAAGCAATTCTTGCAGGGAAATTGGCTTTAATAATACCTGTAATTACGTTAACCGACGGACGTTGCGTGGCAATAATCAAGTGGATACCAATGGCACGTGCCAGTTGAGCCAAACGGGCAATAGGTGTTTCTACTTCTTTACCGGCAGTCATAATTAAATCGGCAAACTCATCGACAACTAAAACGATATAAGGTAAAAAGCGGTGACCTAATTCCGGATTTAATTTTCGTTGTTTGAATTTTTCGTTGTATTCTTTAATGTTTCTAACCATGGCATCTTTCAACAAAGAATAACGGTTGTCCATTTCAATACATAATGAATTTAAGGTATTGATAACCTTTGTGTTATCGGTTATAATTGCGTCTTCGGTATCGGGTAATTTTGCTAAAAAGTGACGTTCGATTTTATTGAACAAGGTTAATTCTACTTTTTTAGGATCTACCAAAACAAATTTTACTTCGGCTGGATGTTTCTTGTACAATAAAGATGTCAAAACAGCATTTAAACCGACCGATTTTCCTTGTCCCGTTGCACCTGCCATTAGTAAATGGGGCATTTTAGCTAAATCGAACACAAAAGTTTCGTTTGAAATAGTTTTACCAATTGCGATTGGAAGTTCCATTTCGGCATTTTGAAATTTCGGCGATAAAATCAACGATTTCATTGAAACCGTTGTTGGTTTGGTATTTGGAACTTCAATACCAATAGTTCCTTTCCCCGGAATTGGCGCAATAATACGAATTCCCAAAGCTGATAAAGACAATGCGATATCGTCTTCTAAACTCTTAATTTTTGAAATACGGATTCCGGCATCTGGTACAATTTCGTAAAGGGTTACCGTTGGACCGACGGTTGCCTTAATCTGCGCAATCCCGATTTTATAATTGTTCAGCGTATCAACAATACGGTTTTTGTTTTCTTCTAATTCTGCCTGATTAATAGTAATTCCGCCGGTTGTATGTTCAAACAATAACTCGCTTGTTGGAAACTGATATTTTGATAATTCCAAAGTTGGATCGAATAAACCAAAATCTTCGACAATTTTTTTTGCTAAATCATCATCGGCAAGCGGTTTTTCTTCTTCAATAGTTTCAATAATAAATTCTTCGTGATGATCTGCGTTTGCTGATGTATCTGTAATCGAAAAATCAGTTAAATAATCGTTGTTTTCTTCTTTTTTGTTTAGATTGAAATCGATTTCGTTTTTAACAACCGGTTCGGCAATCACTTCTTTAACGGGTGCAACAGGAACAGCAACTTTAGCATCTTCTTTTATTGGCTGATTGATGTTTATAGGTTGTGCAGGTTGTGTTTTAATAATATCTTCGGCTTTTTCGATATTATCTTTGATTTTTGCATGTGTATTTGAAACCACGTTTGTGAATGCTTTCGGAGTCATTTTTATTCTGAAAATCAAATAGAAAATAATCAGGAAAAGAACCACAAGCATCGCACCAATTTGTCCGATATAATCCTGCAAATAATCATTCATTTCAAAACCGACTGTTCCACCTAAAAACGGATAGTTTGTTCCAAAATGTCCCAAAGCAATTGATAATACGATGATGGCAAACAAATCCCAAAAAATCATGCGTCGTAATTTGGCTGCATTAAACTGAATACCAAACCATAAAGCGATTTCACCAAATACTTTTATAAACAAGAAAGAAGCAATACCAAATCCTTCGAAAATGAATTTATGCGCCAACCATGCACCTAACTTGCCTACCCAGTTTTCGGGTTCAATTTCGCGGTTGTTTAATTCGGCAACTACACTTTGATCATAACTTCCCGTTGTAAAGTACGAAACAAAACTGCACAATAAAATTACCGTAAACATTAAAAATAAAGTTCCAAAAATAAAGCTTATGCGCGCTCCGTTAGTAGCCGTTTGTTTTGGTTTAGGTGGCATTTGCTTATTGTTTGTCTGTTTTGTATTTTGTTTTTTAGCAGTCATTTTTCTAAATTAATTTTGGTAAATAAATAATCGCGCCTATAACAACTGCCGTTAATGCGGCAAATGTTACAGCACCCGCTGCAATATCTTTAATAAAACCTATTTTTTTGTCGAAATTTGGTTGAATGTAATCACAGATTGCCTCAATGGCAGTATTTAAACTTTCGGCAGTTAAAACCAACCCAATTGCCAGAATTTGAAACATCCATTCTACAGCACTGATTTTTAAATAAAAACCAAGAATACACATTAAGGCACTAATGGTTAACTGAACCATAATACTGTGTTCGGTAGTAATTAATAAGTAAAATCCTTTAACGGCGTAGGTTACACTCTTAATTCTGCCCGAAATAAAGGATGTTTGTTGGTGTTTCATTCAAAAGCAATTTCGGCAAAATTACTGAATTATTTATCATTGTAGAAATAAAAAAACCACGAGTTGTTGCTCGTGGTTTATATTTGTGTTTAAGATTTTTATTTATCAATTGAACCCAATACGCGTTGCATAAAAGTGTTTAATGCTTCTTTTTTGGGCGTTCCCGCTTTTATAAGCTTATCAACTTCAATAGCGCCGTACATGTTCGAAATTAATTCACCAATTACATCTAATTCTTCATCTTTTAATGATGGAACTTCTGTTAAGGCTTCTAAAACTTCAATGGTTTCATTGATATAATCTTGATCGTTTTCCTGAATAAATTCAGTTAAATGTTTAATTACAGGTAGTTTCATAATTAAGCTAATTTGTTAACCAATTCTGCCAAAACATCGGCTTTGTTAGTCTGTGTTTCATCAACCAAAGCACCACCATTAAAAATAGCGAATGTTGGTAAATTTGAAACGTTAGCTAATTTACGTGATTCAGGAAATTTCTCTGCATCAACAATTACAAAAGTTACATCTTCTTTTTCGGTAGCCATTTTTTTGAATTTTGGTTTCATAATACGACAATTACCGCACCATGAAGCCGAAAATTGTACAGCTACTTTTGGGTTGTTTGCAACCAGCTCCTGTAAATTATCTTGTTCTAATTCTAATAACATAATTTTTTGTTTAAGGTTTAAAGTTTAAGGTTTCGCTCAAAACTTTGAACTTTAAACCTTAAACTTTGAACAAATTAAAGTTTTGCTAAATATTCTGCAGTAGAAAGGCGGTTTGCATTCATAGCTTCTTTACCTTCTTCCCAGTTTGCAGGACAAACTTCGCCGTGAGTTTGTACGTGTGCGTAAGCATCAATTAAACGAATGAACTCTTGTACGTTACGTCCTAAAGGCATGTCGTTAACTGCTTCGTGGAAAATTTTTCCGGTTTCGTCAATTAAATAAGTAGCGCGGTAAGTTACATTTGATCCTTCGATTTGAACTGAATCTAATTCTTCGTTATAAGTTTCAGAAGTTACATCTAAAATTCCTAAAACGCTTGATAAGTTTCTTGTAGTGTCAGCCAATAAAGGGTACGTTACACCTTCAATTCCACCATTATCTTTTGCAGTGTTTAACCAAGCAAAGTGAACTTCGTTTGTATCGCAAGATGCACCAATTACAACTGTGTTTCTTTTTTCGAATTCCGGTAAAGCTGCTTGGAAAGCGTGTAATTCTGTTGGACAAACAAAAGTAAAATCTTTTGGATACCAGAATAACAATACTTTTTTATTGTTTTTTGTTGCTTCTTCTAAAACGTTAATTCTTAAATCGTCACCCATTTCAGAGATTGCGTCAACGGTAATGTTTGGGAATTGTTTTCCTACTAAAGCCATAATTTTTATTTTAATTTATTTATAATTCTTAATTTTCTTACACAAAGGTACGTTCATTTTTACCAGTTACCATAAATAATTTATCGTTAATATTTATCAAACAATAAATTTTGATTATAGTGAATGAATTTAAAATGATGTAGTAATATTTCTGTAAATTTAGTTAGATTTACCAAAACAAAAAATAACAATTATCATACTTTTTTATAGTAGATGAATATATTTCGTAAAAAAAATGTGACCGATATTTTAGCCGAATTGCAGGCGAATGAGGGTAAAAAAGAAAGTTTAGGAAAATTTTTAAGTCAGAAAGATTTAATCTTTTTTGGAATTGCCGCTATTGTTGGTGCTGGTGTGTTTAGCACGATCGGACAAGCGAGTTTTGATGGTGGTCCGGCAGTGATTTTTCTGTTTATGTTTACTGCTTTAGCTTGCGGATTTGCTGCTATGGCGTATGCCGAATTTGCGTCGATGGTTCCGGTTTCGGGTAGTGCTTATACCTATAGTTATGTGGCTTTTGGCGAAGTAATTGCCTGGATTATTGGATGGTCGCTGATTATGGAATATGCCGTAGGAAACATTACGCTGGCAATTTCGTGGAGTGATTATTTCACGGGATTGTTAAGCAACATGGACATTCATCTACCGCAGTGGATTCAGATGGATTATCTATCGGCAAACAAAGGTTTTAACGATGCGGTGGCTTTAATGGCTAACGGAAAATCGTTTGAAAACTTACCGAATAATCTACAATTGGCACATATTGCCTGGACAACCGCTCCGCAAATTGGCAGCTTTCATTTTGTGGCTGATATTCCTGCTTTGGCAATTATTGTATTGATTACGTGGTTGGTTTATCGCGGAATGAAAGAATCGCGTAATGCAAGTAACATCATGGTTTACGTAAAGTTAGCGGTGATTGCATTGGTATTAATTGTCGGAATTTTTTATGTTGATACTGATAATTTCGATCCTTTTGCACCCAATGGATTATCTGGAGTTTTAAAAGGTGTGTCGGCAGTTTTCTTTGCCTATATCGGTTTTGATGCCATCTCCACAACAGCAGAAGAATGTAAAAATCCGCAGCGCGATTTGCCTCGAAGCATGATTTGGTCAATCATAATTTGTACCTTATTATATATAGCCATAGCGTTGGTTTTAACGGGAATGGTTAATTATAAGCAGTTGAATGTGGGCGATCCGTTGGCGTATGTTTTTGATCAGGTGAACTTAAAATGGTTTGCCGGAATCGTGGCTGTAAGTGCTGTGGTTGCTATGGCGAGTGTACTTTTAGTTTTCCAAATGGGACAACCGAGAATCTGGATGAGCATGAGCCGTGACGGATTATTACCAAAAAAATTTTCAAAAGTACATCCAAAATACAGAACACCATCGTTTGCTACCATTGTAACTGGTTTTGTTGTGGCAGTGCCCGCTTTGTTTATGAATTTAACCATGGTGACAGATTTATGCAGTATTGGAACGTTGTTTGCCTTTTCATTGGTTTGTGCCGGAGTTTTGGTTTTACAGGATAAGGATATTCCTCGCGGAAAATTCCGTATTCCATATTTAAACGGAAAATATATTTTACCTGTCGGTTTTATTTTTGGATTGATTTCTATTTTCATTTGGAATAAAAACGGATTAGAATCTTTTGTTTACAATACGCCGCAAGTTTACGAACCTACTAATTTTGTAACACAGCTTTCTAAAGAAGATGCTACAAAAATGATTTCGTATGTAGAAACTGATTATCAAGTAAAACCAATTGATTTTAATAATGATTTAGAAGCAATGCTTTCATCGGTAAAAGAGAAATCAGAAGATCAGTATGTGGTAATGATTGAAAAAGCTCCGGTAGATCAAAAATTAAAATTCGAAACAGGTTTTGATTTATTCAAACATAAAATACCAATGTGGCTGTTTTTAATAGCGATGATTTTCTTGTGTATATGGAGTTTTAAAAAGAATTTATCTTTAATACCAATGTTAGGATTAATTTGTTGTATTTATATGATGGCAGAATTAACCATTTGGAACTGGTTGTATTTCAGTATATGGTTAATTATAGGTCTATTGATTTACTTTAGTTATTCGCGATTTAATAGTAAGTTGAATTTAAAATAATAAAAGAACCCTGTAAAATTTTAATCTTACAGGGTTTTGTATTTTAAAGGATCGAAAACTTATTTCGATCTTCTTCGTTTTAATTCTTTATCCAACAAATCTAATTCGCGGTTTGTTTGTCCGGCTACCGATGTATTTTCATTTGCACGACGTATCAAATAAGGAACAACATCATAAACAGGTCCAAATGGCAAATATTTCGCAACGTTGTAATTGTGGTGAGAAAGGTTGTAGCTAATATTATCGCTCATACCGTATAATTGACCGAACCAAATGCGTTTGTCTGTATGCGGAATATTGTTTTTAGTCATTAATTCCATTAACATATAACTGCTGTCTTCGTTATGTGTTCCTGCAAACAATGCAATTTTATTATCCAGATTTTCTACCATATAGGTAACCGTTTTGTTAAAAGTAGCATCGGTTTGAGCCTTAGTAGCGCAAATGGGCGAGGGATACCCTTTTTCTTCGGCACGTGCACGCTCTTTTTCCATATAAGCACCGCGAACCACTTTAAAACCGACGTGAAAACCTTCGCGTAAACCAATGGCATGCGTGTTTTTTACAAAATCAAATCGATCCCAACGATATGTTTGAGCCGTGTTAAAAACAATGCATTTCTCTTTGTTGTACTTGCGCATCATATCCAAAACCAAATCATCGGCAGCATCCTGCATCCAGCTTTCTTCGGCATCAATCAATAATAAAACGTCTTTTTCGTAAGCCGTTCTGCAAATAATATCAAAACGCTCTACAATTCGGTTCCATTCCTGTTGTTCGGCATCTGTAAAAGGTAAATTTTCTCCCTTCTTTTCAAATAAGAAAAATCTGCCAACACCTGTAGGTTTAAAAACCGCAAACGGAATAGCTTCTTTTTCTTTTGCAAAATCAATCGTTCTTAAGGTCATTTGCAATGCGTGATCAAACTGCTCCTGGGTTTCTTTTCCTTCAACTGAATAATCTAAAACCGACGAAACGCCTTTTGTGTACATTTTATCAACCACTTTTAAGCAATCTTCTTCGGTAACTCCGCCGCAAAAATGATCAAATACGGTAGATTTTATCAATCCTTTTACAGGCAAATTTGTTGATATGGCAAAATTGGTTAACGATGTACCTATTTTAACTAATGCATTACTGCTTATTAATTTAAACAAGTAGTATGCTTTGTTTAGTTCGGTGTTGTTTTTTAAAGCAAAAGCAACCTCGGTATTGTCAAATATCTTCTCCATTAGGTTTAAAGTTGTGCTGCAAAGATACAATAGTTATAAAAATTGCTTTATTTTTACATCAAATTTTTTTTAAGCATGCAAATACAGGCAGCAGATTACATTATTGGTTTCGGAGTTGACTATTATTCGGCTCTTTCACAGTTGATTAACGATAAAAAATACAGCAAGGTTATATTGATGGTCGATGAAAATACAGCACAACATTGCTTAAATTATGTGATGCAGTGGCTGGCTGTTGATGTTCCTTTTGAAATTATTGAAATTGAACAAGGTGAAGAAAACAAAACCGTTGAAACGTGTACGGCTGTTTGGAAAACTCTGGTGGAGATGAATGTTGACAGAAAAGCACTCCTTATTAATGTAGGTGGCGGAATGATTTGCGATTTAGGTGGATTTGTTGCTGCAACCTATAAAAGAGGAATAGATTTTGTAAACATACCCACAAGTTTGCTGGCAATGGTTGATGCTTCGGTTGGAACAAAAACCGGAGTGAATTTAGGCGGATTAAAAAACATGGTGGGTAGTTTTTCGCAACCGCAAATGGTTTTAATTGATACTGCTTTTTTGGAAACATTACCCGGAAATCAAATGCGTTCTGGTTTGGCAGAAATGTTTAAACACGGATTAATTGCCGATGCATCGTATTGGAATCAGCTTAAAAATTTAGGCGAATTAACAACCGAAGATTTGTTGTTGCTGATTTATCATTCGGTTTCTATTAAAAATGAAATTGTTTTACAGGATCCGTTCGAAGAGAATGTTCGAAAATTATTAAATTTCGGACACACACTAGGTCATGTAATTGAAACTTATAGTCATTCAGGTAAGGGTATTCAACCTTTGTTACATGGCGAAGCAATTGCCATAGGCATGATTTTAGAGGCTTTTATTTCGTACAAAAAAGACTTGTTAACAAAAAATTCATATTTAGAAATAAAAGAAACTTTAAATTTGATGTTTGAAAGTATTGTTTTTACCGAAAATGATATTGAAATTTGTACCCATTTACTAATACACGATAAAAAGAATGTAAACGGTATTGTGCAGTTTACCTTATTAAACGGTATTGGTAAGGGTGTTATTAATGAAGTTGTTGAAAGTGAGTTGATTACTGACGCTTTTAACGATTATTTGTACAATTAATTTACTATTAACGTTACTAAATTTTGTAAGTGAACAAAAGTTATAACCTTCCTGTAAATAATGTTTTAAATCCGTTGGTTAAAAAAATCAGTCGGGTTGTAAAACAGTTGGGTTTATTGGTTACTTTAAATAAACCTTTAAAGGCTGTAATTGTAAGTAAAATCTACAATCAAAAATTATCGATTGCTTTTGCCAATCTAAGGGTTTGAAAAACGTATTTATATCAAATACACTTAACTAATTAATAATTTTTTAAAGCAGATTTTTTATGAATACAAAATATTTCGACTTAATAAACCAAACATTTTACTTTCCGCAAGAAGAGTTTACATTAAATAAAGACAATTTAATGTTCCATAATATCGATTTAATGAAATTGGTTGAACAATATGGAACACCTTTGAAATTTACCTATCTTCCACAAATTTCTAACAATATAAACAAGGCAAAAGGCTGGTTTAGACAGGCAATGGAAAAACATAAGTACGAAGGCAATTATTACTATTGCTATTGTACTAAAAGTTCTCATTTTGAATATGTTATGAACGAAGCTTTTAAGAACGATATCCATGTGGAAACGTCTTCGGCTTTTGATATTAATATTGTAGAGAATTTACTGGCGAACGGTAAAATAAATAAAAAAACAATTGTAATCTGCAACGGTTTTAAACGTGATCAATATGTTGAAAATATTGCACGTTTGATAAACGGCGGACATAAAAATACCATTCCAATTATTGATAATTACGAGGAATTGGATTTGTTGCAAGAACGCATTAAAGGAAAATTTCAAATCGGAATCCGTATTGCATCAGAAGAAGAACCAAAATTCGAATTTTACACTTCGCGTTTGGGTATCGGCTACAAAAACATTCTGCCTTTTTACAGGAAAACTGTTGCCGAAAACACCAATGTTGAGCTTAAAATGCTGCATTTCTTTATCAATACCGGTATTCGTGATACGGCGTATTATTGGAACGAATTGGGTAAATGTTTAAAAGTTTACACGAGTCTTAAAAAAGAATGCCCAACATTAACAGGCTTAAATATAGGTGGTGGTTTCCCAATTAAAAACTCGTTGAATTTTGATTACGATTATGCGTATATGGTTGATGAAATTGTCAATCAGATCAAAATGGCGTGTGAGGAAGCTGATGTAGATATGCCAAATATTTTTACCGAATTTGGATCGTTTACGGTAGGTGAATCGGGTGGAGCAATCTATAAAGTACTGTATCAAAAACAACAAAATGATCGTGAAAAATGGAATATGATCGATTCATCTTTCATTACCACGTTGCCTGATACTTGGGCAATTAATAAGCGATTCATTATGTTGGCTGTAAACCGTTGGAATGAATCTTACGAGCGTGTTCTCTTGGGTGGATTAACTTGTGATTCTGATGATTACTACAATTCAGAACAAAACTGGAACGCTATTTATCTTCCTAAATTCAACAAAGAAAAGCCGTTGTATATAGGTTTCTTTAATACAGGTGCTTATCAGGAAACAATTGGCGGACAAGGTGGTATTCATCACTGTTTAATTCCGCAACCAAAACATATTTTAATAGATCGTGACGAAAACGGAATTCTGGCAACCGAAGTCTTCTCGGAACAGCAAACCGCAGACGATGTTTTAAAAATATTAGGATATTCAAATAATAAACAAACAAATAATAAAGAAAAATAATAGAATTATGAAAGGACCAATTTCGCAATTTATCGAACATAATTACCGTCATTTCAACGCAGCAGCTTTAGTTGATGCAGCAAAAGGTTACGAACAACATTTATTAGAAGGCGGTAAAATGCTTATTTCGTTAGGTGGCGCAATGTCAACTGCAGAATTAGGTGTTTCGTTGGCAGAAATGATCCGTCAGGATAAAGTACATATTATTTCTTGTACAGGTGCAAATTTAGAAGAAGATGTGATGAACTTGGTGGCACATTCGCACTATAAAAGAATTCCAAACTGGAGAGATTTAACGCCGGAACAAGAACGCGAGTTATTAGACACGCACTTTAACCGTGTAACAGATACATGTATTCCGGAAGAAGAAGCATTCCGCCGTTTACAGCAACATTTAGAAGATGTTTGGCATGCTGCCGAAGCGAAAGGAGAGCGTTATTTACCACACGAATTTTTATATCAAGTGGTTAATTCTGGCGTGTTGGAACAATATTATGAGATCGATCCTAAAGATTCTTGGATTGTTGCCGCTGCACAGAAAAATTTACCAATTGTTTGCCCAGGGTGGGAAGATTCTACAACAGGAAATATTTTTGCAGCAAACGTAATTAAAGGAAATTTACAGGCTTCGACTGTAAAATCGGGTATCGAATACATGATTTACTTGACAGAGTGGTATCGTGCAAATTCATCAGGTAAAGGTGTAGGGTTTTTCCAAGTTGCCGGTGGTATTTCTGGTGATTTCCCAATTTGTGTGGTACCTATGATGTATCAGGATTTAGAATGGGAAGATGTACCTTTCTGGTCATATTTCTGTCAAATTTCTGATTCAACGACATCTTACGGATCTTACTCTGGTGCAGTTCCAAACGAGAAAATTACGTGGGGTAAATTAGATATCGATACACCTAAATTTATGATCGAATCTGATGCTACTATTGTTGCGCCATTGGTATTTGCCTATATTTTAGGACAATAAAAAATTAACAAAAAAAGTTTCAAATAATTTGCATAATACAACACAGCTATTGTATTTTTGAAACACAATAACTACCACAATAATGAAGAGAATAATTGTTGATTACGCAAAATTAACAAACGAAATTTTAAGCTTGTTAGTCGAAAGATTTCCCGACGGATATGATGATGCCGACGTCATCCAATTTACCAATGCTAAAGGTGAACTTATTGAAGCTGTTGAAGTAAGAACCGACGATACTATTTATTTAGTAAAAGTAAGTACCAAGTTACAGGACAGAATTGAAAATTTTGATGAAGAAGATATTTCTTCGGTTGATTCTATCAATGTAAAGGATTTGGATATAGACGAAGACGAAGACGATCAAAAATCTAAAAAAGCATCAAAAAAGAAGTCTGAAAAGAAAAAGAAAGCTGATGACGACGAAGATGAGGATTCAGACGATGAAAGTGACGACGACGATGATGATTTTGATGATGACGACTTCGATGATGAGGATGATGAAGATTTTGATGACGACGAGGAAGATGACGATGACGACAAATAATAAAAAATCTAACTTTTTAAAAGTTAGATTTTTTTATGGAATCAATCCTGAAAAATCCAATCAAATAATAGCTAAAATAATTATAAAATAGTAATTTTACAGCCAAACAACACTTCGCAATGAGTTCAAAAATACTATTAACTTCCAAAGAAGTTGATATCATCTTACATCGTTTAGCGTGCCAGTTAATAGAAAAACATAACGATTTTTCTAACACGGTATTAATAGGTATTCAGCCACGCGGCAAGTTTTTGGCAGAGCGTATTTCAACTATTTTGAAAAACGAATACGGAATTTCATCAGTTGATTTAGGTTTTTTAGACATCACTTTTTTCAGAGACGATTTCCGTAGAAACGATAAACCTTTAGAGGCAAACAAAACACAGATTGATTTTTTGGTTGAGGATAAAAACGTGGTTTTTATAGATGATGTTTTGCATACAGGTCGCAGTATTCGTGCTGCATTAACAGCAATTCAATCGTTTGGCAGACCAAATGAAATAGAATTATTGGTATTGATAGATCGTAGATTCAGCAGACATTTACCAATTCAGCCCGATTATCGTGGTCGCCAGGTTGATGCCTTCAACAACGAAAAAGTAAAAGTTCAGTGGAAAAACGAAGATGCACCTGCAGACGAAGTTTATCTGATATCTAATCCTTCATAATTTAAAACAACACAACAGCAAATTCAAAATGAAAGAATTAAGCGTTAACCATTTATTAGGTATTAAATACATCAACAAAAATGATATTAATTTAATTTTTGAAACAGCAGATCATTTCAAAGAAGTAATTAATCGTCCTATAAAAAAGGTTCCGTCGTTAAGAGATATAACAATTGCCAACATTTTTTTCGAAAACAGTACCCGAACCAAATTGTCTTTTGAACTAGCGCAAAAACGTTTGTCTGCAGACGTGATCAGTTTTTCGGCAGCACAGTCTTCTGTTAAAAAAGGCGAAACGCTGATTGATACCGTTAACAACATCCTTTCAATGAAAGTTGATATGGTGGTAATGCGTCACAGCAATCCGGGTGCGGCTCATTTTTTGTCGCGCAACGTAAAGGCAAGTATTGTAAATGCTGGTGATGGCGCACACGAACATCCAACACAAGCTTTATTGGACAGTTTTTCAATTCGCGAACGTTTAGGTGAAGTTGCAGGTAAAAAGGTTGTTATTGTGGGCGATGTTTTGCATTCGCGTGTAGCATTATCGAACATTTTTGCTTTGCAGATGCAAGGAGCTGAAGTGATGGTTTGCGGACCAAAAACCTTGATTCCGCGTTATATTACCGATTTAGGTGTAAAGTATGAACCAAATTTGCGTAAAGCTTTAGAATGGTGCGATGTTGCAAACATGTTACGTGTACAAAACGAACGGTTGGATGTGAATTATTTTCCATCAACCCGCGAATATGCCCAACAATACGGTGTTGACAAAGCATTGTTAGATTCTTTAAGTAAAGAAATTGTAATTATGCACCCTGGGCCAATTAACCGTGGAGTTGAAATTACGTCTGATGTTGCCGATTCGCAACAATCTGTAATTTTAGATCAGGTAGAAAACGGTGTGGCAATACGTATGGCAGTTATTTATTTGCTTGCATCTAAAATAAAATAATTGTATTTTTAAAAGAAAAATATGAAAGTGAAAGAGAAAAATAACGTTGTTGTATTTAAAAAAAGTAGCGAAGATCTTACAGATTTTGCTGAAAAAATAATCGATCAACCAAACGTATTTAAAGATAAAAACATCATTATAGATTTAGAAGAGGTAGCATTACGTCCATCTGAAATTATTCCTTTTGAATCATTGGCAGTTCTTCAGAAAAAACAGAAAAAATCGTTTGTAATTGTTGCAGATATTGATTTTGACGAAGTTTCAGAAGAAATAATTGTTGTTCCAACACTTCAAGAAGGTTTCGATATCATCGAAATGGAAGAAATTGAAAGAGATTTAGGATTCTAAATCTTTTTTAGCATTAAAAGTAAATGAAAGTAAGTATTTTAGGTTGCTATTCGGCAACTCCGCGCACCATAACAAATCCAACATCGCAGGTTTTAGAAATCAACAATCAAATGTATTTGATCGATTGTGGAGAAGGAACGCAGGTACAATTGCGAAAGCATAAAATTAAATTTTCACGCATTAATCAAATTTTTATTTCTCATTTGCATGGCGATCATTTCTTTGGATTGATCGGGTTAATATCTACATTTTCTCTTTTAAACCGCCCAAATGATCTGCATATTTACGGACCAAAAGGTATAAAAGATATCATTCTGCTGCAAATTAAATTGAGTAAATCGTATACAAAATACAATCTGTTTTTTCATGAATTGGAATCGAATGAATCGGAACTGATTTTTGAAGACGATAAAATTGCGGTTTATACTATTCCGTTAAAACATCGCGTGTACACTAACGGTTTTTTGTTTAAAGAAAAGCCGGGTTTACGTCGAATAAATATTGATGCTGCAACAGAAAAAAATATCGATGTTTGTTATTTTAACAAACTAAAACAAGGCAGCGATTTAAAACAAGAAGACGGAACTGTTATTGAAAACGAAACCGTAACTTTTGATCCGCTACCAACACAATCGTACGCTTTTTGTTCGGATACGGTTTATAATGAAGAAATTATTCCGCTGATTGAAAACGTTGATGTTCTGTATCACGAAAGTACTTTTTTGGAGCAGGATATTGAAAAATGTATTCCAACTGGTCATTCAACTGCCATTCAGGCAGCAACTATTGCAAAGAAGGCCAATGTTAAAAATTTAATTTTAGGACATTATTCCACAAGATATTCCGATATTGATTTGTTCAAAAAAGAAGCTGATACGGTGTTTGAATCTACATTTTTAGCGGACGATGGTTTGGTTTTTAAATTTTAGAAATGATGAGTGATTTAAGTAATTATAGAAAATCTTACGAAAAAAGTGAATTATTGGAATCAATGATTGATGAAAACCCAATGATGCAGTTTCAGAAATGGTTTTACGAAACCGAAGAATTTGGTGGAGTAGAAGAGGTGAATGCTATGACTGTTTCAACGATTGGATTGGACGGATTTCCAAAATCGCGCATTGTTTTGCTTAAAAAGTACGATGAATACGGATTTACATTTGTTACTAATTACGATTCGGAAAAGGGGAAAGCATTGTTACAAAACCCACAGGTTTGCTTGTCTTTTTTCTGGCCATCGGTAGAACGTCAAGTAATCATCAAAGGAATTGCAGAAAAACAAACCGAAGCTTATTCCAAAGGATATTTTCATTCTCGACCAAAAGGAAGTCAGATTGGAACAGTTGTTTCCCCACAAAGTACAGTTATTCCTAATAGAGAATTTCTAGATGAAAAATTAAAGAGTTTAGAAACTGAATATCAAAATACCGAAGTGCCAAAACCTGAAAATTGGGGTGGCATTTTAGTAAAACCAATATCAATTGAATTTTGGCAGGGACGTGCAAATCGTTTACACGACCGTATTCGTTATACTTTGCTTGAATCAGGCGATTGGAAGATAGAGCGTTTGGCTCCGTAAATTCTAAAATTAATCAAATTGAATTCTTACAATTCGTAATTCGTCAGCATCAATTATTTTGTTTGAATTGAAATCGTTCAGAAGAATAAAAGTCAGTTTGTTTTCTTTCAGACTTTCAATTGGAAATTCTTTTCCTTCCAAATAAAATCGATTAACAGTCCATTCAAACAAGCCAATTTCATTCTTCTTAGAAATTAGTTGAATACTTTTGTTTGTATCGTTTTCATAAAATAAATAGTGATGTACATAATCGCTAATAAACGCCGATGAATAAAAACCGTCGCTATCTGGCAATACCGCAGAAACTTCTTCAAAAAATGGAATCAAATTTATGGGATTTCCTTCTTCAATAACTGGTAAATCAGATTCGTTTTTTACAATAGTTACCTTTAATCCGTTAAAATTTTTCTTTTAGAATTGTGAAATTTACTCTGAAACTGAATAGTAAACGGTCGCTTTTTTAAAATAATCCGCTCATTTTCCTTTGTAATGATTTTGTTTATATCATTTTGTACAATAGTAATTTCGTTTGCAAAATTCTGTGCTGTAATTAAATTTGAAACAAAAAGTATGATGATTGTGAAAAATTTCTTCATTAGATTAAATCTGATTTTTATTGGTAACATATTAATCTAAATTAAGAATATAATTGAAAGAAGTGTCGAAATTTGTATAAGATAAATGTTATTTATGAACAATTTTAAAAATTATACCGATCAGTTCAAAGTACGCGAAAAATTACAGCCTGTTTTTTTCATAGGTCACGGATCGCCAATGAACGGGATTGAACAAAATATATTCTCTAAAAAATGGCAGGAAATTGGTAAAACTATTGATTTACCGTGTGCCGTTTTGGTGGTTTCTGCACATTGGCTTACCAAAGGAACGCTGGTTACAGCAATGAGCGAACCCAAAACAATTCACGATTTTGGTGGGTTTCCTCAAGAATTGTTCAATGTACAATATCCCGCACCTGGAAGTCCGTTTTTGGCAGAAGAAACTGCGAAATTGATCACATCAACCAATGTTGGTTTGGATCATGATTGGGGATTAGATCATGGAACTTGGACTGTGGTCAGACACATGTTTCCCGATGCTAATGTACCTGTTTTGCAATTGAGTATCGATTATAACAAACCAGCGACTTATCATTACAATTTAGCTAAAGAATTGTATGATTTGCGAAAGCGAGGCGTTCTGGTAATTGGTAGCGGAAATATGATTCACAATTTGCGAATGATTGATTGGAACAATATGGCAGAACCCGGTTTTGGATTTGATTGGGCAAAGAGTTTGAATGAAACTTTTAAGAAGAAAATCCTTTCAAAAGACCATAAAGATTTAATTGAATACGATCGATTGGGTGAACCTGCAAGACTTGCAATTCCAACACCCGATCATTATTATCCTGTGTTATATGCGTTGGCTTTAATGAATGATAAAGACGATGTTTCTATTTTTAACGATGAATATGTTGGCGGATCGTTATCAATGACATCATTCCGTTTAGGATAAATAATATTATATTTGCTTTAAAAATTGTCAATGAAAACCATTTTTAAAGTCTTATTTCTGTTTTTAAGCATCAATATATTTGCCCAACCCAAAGCGGTTTTAAACAAGACTACTTATAATTTCTGGTTGAACGAACCAAGCCAACCTACAGATAAAATGCCGTTAATTGTGTTTTTACACGGTAAAAGTTTGTCGGGTACAAATATTGACCGCGTAAAACGTTATGGAGCTTTAAAAGGTGTAGAAAAAGGGTTGGATATTCCGGCTTATTTGGTTGCGCCACAATTACCATCTGGACCATGGAGTGCTGTGAAAGTAGATGAAATTGTTGACTATATGATTAAAACCTACAATATTGATGAAGACCGAATTTATGTTACTGGGATGAGTTTAGGGTCGTACGGAACAATGAAATATGTAGGTAAATACCCAGATAGGGTAGCAGCAGCGATATCTATTTGCGGCGGTGGCGATGTAAACGATGCGTGTAATCTGGCTCAAGTTCCAATTAAAGTAATTCATGGCGATAAAGATTTTATTGTACCATTATCTGAATCGCAGAAAATTGTAAATGCGGTTAAAAAATGTAATAAAGAAGCGCCAATAGAATTGCAGGTTGTTAAAGGTGGAAATCACGGAAGTGTTGAAGATCTTTATAGACATCAAGAATTATACGACTGGTTGCTGAAACATACAAAAAGTAAAAACAATAATACGTTATAGCAAAAGTGAACTCGAATTTGAGTTCACTTTTTTATTACCATTTCCAATCTAACTCTTTGGTTATTTTAAAATTATATTTTTTTTGAAGATTTTCTACCATTTCAAGAAAAGACTCTTTGTTATGTATTTCTCTTTTTGGAATAATTAAGCGCTCGTTGGTTTTTAGTTTAAAATAATAGTAATCAGTTATTTCATTAAATTCTTCAATAGCATCATATTTAATTTCTAATTTAATATCCATTCCACTGGTTTCAATAAAGTCATCTTTAAAATCTAATATGGCTTCTTTGTTAAATCTTAAGCCTAAATTTTGCTTATTCGATCTTTTATAATGCTTTTTAATAAAAAATTTATTCAGAAAGAAAACATAAAAACAAATAATAAAAGCATAAATAAGTACGAATACGATAAATACTTTAGTTGAATTTTGATTGTAAACGTTAATTAAAAGAACAGAAAATGCAATCACTAAATAAATGATAGTTTTTCTTACCTGCTTTTTTTGTAATGGGTTTTTTGAAACAGAATATAACGTGTGAATTAAAAAATCTTGTTCTGATAATTTGTATTGATAGCGCATAATTTTTCTTATAGATACAGAAAGCTAATATATCTAAAAAATCCAATTAAAAACGATATATTTGCATCGTTTTAAAAATCGATATAAAATAGCACAACTATATGAAAGCAGGTATTGTAGGATTACCAAACGTAGGAAAATCAACTTTGTTCAACTGTTTGTCTAACGCAAAAGCACAAAGTGCCAACTTTCCTTTTTGTACAATCGAACCAAATATTGGGGTTGTAAACGTACCAGATCCTAGAATTAATAAATTAGAAGAATTGGTAAAACCAGAGCGCGTGCAAATGGCTACTGTTGATATTGTTGATATTGCAGGTTTGGTTAAAGGTGCTAGTAAAGGCGAAGGTTTAGGAAATCAGTTTTTAGGAAATATTCGCGAATGTAACGCTATTATTCACGTTTTGCGTTGTTTTGACAATGATAATATTGTGCATGTTGATGGTAGCGTAGATCCTATTCGTGATAAAGAAACCATTGATATTGAATTGCAGTTAAAAGATTTAGAAACCGTTGAAAAACGTTTAGAAAAAACAAAAAAAGCAGCTAAAACAGGTAACAAAGAAGCACAAGTTGAAACAGCTTTGTTAGAGCGTATTCGCGAAGCTTTACTGCAAGCAAAATCAGCAAGAACAGTAGTTCCACAAAATAATGATGAAGAAGTTTTGTTTGAATCTTTTCAATTAATTACATCTAAACCAGTATTGTATGTTTGTAATGTAGATGAAGCATCGGCAGTAAATGGTAACAAATATGTTGAACAGGTAAAAGAGTTGGTGAAAGATGAAAATGCCGAAGTAATTATTTTATCTGTTGGAGCCGAAGCCGATATTACCGAGTTGGAAAGTTACGAAGAGCGTCAGGTTTTCTTAGAAGACATGGGCTTAACAGAGCCAGGATCATCGGTTTTAATTCGTGCCGCTTACAAGTTACTGAACTTACAAACTTATTTTACGGCAGGTGTTAAAGAAGTACGTGCTTGGACAATTAATATTGGAGATTCTGCTCCTAAAGCTGCCGGAGTTATACATACCGATTTTGAAAAAGGATTTATCCGTGCCGAAGTTATTGCTTATAACGATTATGTAACTTACGGATCTGAAGCTAAAGTAAAAGAAGCAGGAAAACTGCGTGTCGAAGGTAAAGAATATATAGTTAAAGATGGCGATGTAATGCATTTCCGCTTTAATGTTTAAACCGTTTTTAAGAGCCGAATGTTAAATTCGGCTTTTTTATTAACTTTTTTTCTACATTTGGTGCAAATGAAAACACCATGAAACACTATTATAAACTGTTATTACTTTTTTCAGTTTTAACGCTTACTTCTTGCAGTACTATTTTACATAGAAAACAACAAAAAGTAAATGTTTTTTCAAATGCAGAAAATGCTACAGTAACTGTAAACGATTCGATTTACCAATTGCCTGCCAAAATAAAACTTTTACGAGACAAAACGCCTGTTACCATAAGTTATCAATCGGCAAATAAACAATTAGATACTATTGTAAACGGCAAATTATCTCCTGTTTTTAAATCAATGAACCTTACCACTACTTATTTTTTCGGAGTTGGATATTTGGTAGATCTAACTAACAAAAAACGTTTTAGCTATCCAAGTAATATCTTTTTTAACGATAACCCCAATGCTAAAGTATATGAAAACAGAGCCGAAGAATACATTATAAGAAAAAATATAACAGACAATGATAAGATAGAGGAAATTCGTTCTGTTTTTAAAAGGAATTATTTTAGCGATCAAAGAAAACTAGCAAAAAGGGAAGAAAAAGAGTTTCAGCGTTTCAATCCCAAAGTTGGTAAGTTTAGAATGTTTATTGCACCACCAACTTTATCTTTAATCGGTTTTTCGTCAAAAAATCCCAATATAGAGCAATTTAATAATTTTGTTGGTGGAATTGGTTTTGGCTTTGGTGCCGATTATTTTTATAAAGAAAATAAATTTATTTCTGTTGAAATATCAAACAGAGCCAATCAATTTGATCCTTTTTATTGGTCTGATTACGATGTTTATGCTCATAAATTAGATCTTTCTGTTAGAAAAGCATTTAAAAAGAATCGTTTTGAATATAGTTATGGTTTTTCGTTTACTTATACCGATTTTGAATATAAGCTTCCACGCGAAAAAAATATAATAAAACCTTTAATGACTTTTGAAGATGATGACCGTATAGGAATAAAGAAGAATTATGTAACACTTGGTTTTTCTTCGCTTGCTAATTATCAAATATCATCAATAATGTTTATTGGTCTTCGTTACAACCCTTCAATCTATAGTTTTAGAAGTAGCGGTAGTGGTTTTGATTATGAACATGTTATAAGCATTGATTACCGATTGAAATTTTAATTATAAACATTTTACATTTTAAAATATTAAAAGCATAATAATTGAAAACACTACTTAAAATATCCACAATACTGTTAGCGGTTTGTTTAACATCGTGCAGTACTATTTTCAGAACAAAAACACAAACAATAAATGTGTTTTCAAATGCACAAAAAGCTACGGTTACCGTAAACGATTCTGTTTATTCGCTTCCGGCTAAAGTTAAATTATTGCGTAGTAAAAAGCCGGTAACATTGTCTTATCAATCAGATAATAAGCAATTTGATACGATTGTACTGGGAAAATCTGGTCCGCTTTTTTATTTGGGCAATTTGGTAACATCGCCTTTTTTTGGTGTAGGATATTGGGTAGATTTAATGAATCAAGAAAAGCTAAAACGAAATCAAGAAAAAGAATTTAAACGATATAATCCAGCTGTTGGTAAATTTAGATTTTTTATTGCACCACCCACTTTGTCTTTAATTGGTTTTTCTAAAAAAAATCCGAATATTGAGCAATTTAATAATTTTGTTGGTGGAGTAGGATTTGGTTTTGGTGGCGATTATTTTTACAAAGAAAACAGATTTTTAACGTTAGAATTATCAAACAGAGTTAATCAGTTTGATGATTTTTGGTGGTCTGGTCATGATGTACTTGCCCGAAAATTAGATGTTTCTTTTAGAAAAGCTCATAAAATAAATCGTTTAGAATACAGTTACGGTATTTCTTGTATATATACCGATTATGAATATGCACTTCCTTGGTCTTCAATGCAACAGTTTTGGGACGATGACGAACGAAATTATTCATCCGCTTCGTATTCAACAATAGGTTTGTCGTCATTGATTAATTATCAGTTAACTTCTGTAATGTTTGTTGGTATAAGATACAATCCGTCTGTTTATAGTTTTAGAACAACAGGTAATGGTTTTGATTACGAACATGTAATAAGTATTGATTATAGATTAAAATTCTAACATGTACAATCGTTTTAACTTCTTTAAAAACACGTTTGCGGTATTTACTAAAACAAATCAACCCAATGATTTTGTAAAAGCAAATTATGTAAGCAAACATGGCAGTAGCTATTTTTTTACGAATCATGGTGTTTACAGATATTCTAACCATTGGGGCAGAGTAGGAAATTGTCGTTGGCGGTTGGAGAATATCGACCATAAACAGCAAACCAATTATTGGGGATTTTGCAGTTGGCAGCATTTTTACAATAACGAAGAAGGATTGCCATTGTATTTTATAGAAAAAGTAGGCGAAAACAATTATTCCTACAATCATAAAAAAAATGGTGAGCAACAAAATGTCGTGTATCGATCTGCTGCCGACACCGCTAAAATCCTGAAAAAAATCCATGAAATACAAGAGAATGATTCTTGGGCTAAGCACCTAAACTATGATGATTATGATGAAGTTCAAGAGTATTTCATCGATCAATTAGTATCTACCAATAAAACTTTTATAAAAATTAAGCAGGAATATATCGCACAAAAATAATTACATTGTTGTAAATAAATTATTTGTAAATTGTGGCATAAAACGTAATTGTATTTGAAAACACTAAAGAAAATTGTGGGATATTTGTTATTAGCTGTCGGTTTTTTGGTTATTTATTTACTTTTAGCCACCGGCGCAGCATACATTCCTGTGAATAAAGACCAGTCTGAATATAAAGATCAGAATTTATCCATCTACATTTTAACCAATGGTGTACATACCGATATTGTGGTGCCTTATTTTAACGAAGCTTACGATTGGCGCACGTATTTAGATCCTTCTTTAACTCCCGGAAAGCAAACTTCGGCTCAATGGGTTTCTTTTGGTTGGGGCGATAAAGGTTTTTATCTGCAAACACCCGAATGGAAAGATCTAAAAGCATCGGTTGCATTCAATGCGGCTTTTGGTTTAAGCGAATCTGCCATGCATGTTACATACTACGATAAATTGGCTACTGGCGATGATTGCATCGAAATTAAACTGAACAAAGAACAATACCAGCGACTTTGCAAATACATTTTGAACAGGTTTGATATGGAAAATAATAAGTTGGTTCTTGTTGAAACTGATCAAAATTATGGTTTAAACGATGTTTTTTACGAAGCAAAAGGCAAATATAATTTGTTTTACACCTGCAATACTTGGGCAAACAACGTGCTAAAATCTGCCAATTTAAAAGCCAGTTTATTCACTCTTTGGGATAAAGGTATTTTTTATCATTACAGAAAATAACAGTATAAATAATTTTCATTATAATTTAAAAAGCACTCAACCGAGTGTTTTTTTTTGTAACATAATTTTTTGATGTTAATTAAAAAGTTGCTATATTGTATATTCCTTTAAAGCATAATAAAAATCACTTATAATTATTAAATACCTAACAATAAGGTAATATTTAGCTATTATTTTTAATTATAAAACGATGTATTATGAGATTAGTTCAATGGAAACAGTATCCGCAATGCCTGCCAGAAGAGTCGGGATTGTATTTAGTTAATTGGAAACTAAACAACATCTATTCAAACGTTTTGTCGTTTTTTGATTCTAATACCAAAAAATGGTACGATTGTTATGATCGCGGAAAAATAATCGACGGCATAAACGCTTTTAATCCTTACAAAGTAGTTCCGTTTATTTAATTGTAATTAATGTAATTGCATCTTTTGTAGATCACAATTTCATTATGTTGAATATTTACAGATCATTCAATAAAATCTTATGTCTGTAATTTAGTAATTCAATTTAAAATTGATACTTTTAAAGTAAAATACATCAACAATCACCGCTATGATTAAAGAAAAATTTAAAGGGATATTCAATTTATTCAAAGTTTCTGTAAACGAATTTTTAAGTGATAACTGCATGAAATTCAGTGCGTCGTTATCTTATTATACTATATTTTCCATACCGCCTTTGGCGATTTTAATTATTACTTCTGCCGGATATTTCTTTGGCGAAGAAGCTGTTCGTGGCGAGTTTTTTCTACAAATTGAAAATTTAGTCGGACAAAAAGCAGCGTTTCAAATACAAGAAGCCATTAAAAACATAAAATTATCAAACAATTTAAGTATTGCAGCAATTGTGGGTGCTATAACACTTTTGTTTTCAGCATCGGGAATTTTTGCCGAAATTCAAAGTTCCATCAACTACATTTGGGAACTAAAACCAAAACCTAAAAAAGGAATTATTCGTTTGGTAATGAATAGGTTACTTTCGTTTTCAATGATTGGTGCTTTAGGATTTATCTTGTTGGTAAGTTTAATGATCAATTCGGTAATCGATTATTTGTACGATCAATTAAGCCGACTTTTTCATGACGATACCGTTCTTATTGCCTCATGGATCAATACCGGAGTGGTAGCAGTCATCATCACCATAATTTTCGGATTTATCTTTAAAACATTACCCGACGGAAAGTTGGGATGGAAAGAAACTGCCGTTGGATCGGGCTTTACAGCCGTTTTGTTTATGATTGGTAAATGGGCAATTGGTCTGTATTTGGGTAATTCGGCTCAGTTAGATTTATATGGTGCTGCCGGATCGGTCTTAGTGATTTTAGTGTGGGTTTATTACTCGGCAATCATATTATATTTTGGTGCAGTGTTCACAAAAAACTATTCCGAAATGTACGGAAAACCCATTCAGCCAAACAATTACACGGTTAGAGTTATTTATAAGGAAGAAGAAGTTAAGTTTGCAAAAACCGATGATGAGATTAATGATAAATTAGCTTCAAATCAAAAATAAATGCTTTTAAATCTGTAATAATTTCTGTATTTTTACAGAAATTCACTACATTTTATGCTACAAGAATCTCAGTATACTGAAGATAACATCCGATCGCTCGATTGGAAAGAACATATTCGTACACGCCCGGGAATGTATATTGGTAAATTAGGCGACGGTTCATCGCCCGATGACGGTATCTATATATTGATAAAAGAGGTGTTGGACAACTGTATCGATGAATTTGTAATGGGCGCCGGCAAAACCATTGAAGTTACCATTAAAGACCGTACGGTTTCGGTACGCGATTATGGTCGTGGAATTCCGTTAGGAAAAGTTGTTGAAGTGGTTTCCCGAATGAACACTGGGGGTAAGTACGATTCTAAAGCCTTCAAAAAATCGGTAGGATTAAACGGAGTTGGTACTAAAGCGGTTAATGCATTATCGTCGTATTTTCGTGTAGAATCAGTTCGCGATAACCAGCAAAAAGCTGCCGAATTTAGTGCTGGTAATTTAACTTTAGAAGAAGATCAGGTAGAAACCACTAAACGTAAAGGAACAAAGGTTACGTTTACAGCCGATGATACCATCTTTAAAAACTATAAATTCCGTAACGATTATATCGTTCGCATGCTTAAAAATTACTGTTACCTAAACAAAGGGTTAACGATAATTTATAACGGCGAAAAATTTGTTTCCGAAAACGGATTGCAAGATTTATTGCAGGAAACAATTACGGAGGAAGATATGATCTATCCGATTATTCATTTAACCGGAAATGATATTGAAATTGCCTTAACACATAGTAAAACGCAGTATTCCGAAGAATATTATTCGTTTGTAAACGGACAAAATACTACACAAGGTGGAACGCACTTAACGGCTTTTAAAGAAGCTATTGTTCGAACAATAAAGGAATTTTACAATAAAAACTTCGAAGCGTCTGATATTCGTAAATCCATTGTTTCTGCTATTTCTGTAAAGGTTGAAGAACCTGTTTTTGAATCGCAGACTAAAACAAAGTTGGGTTCAACCGACATGGGACCCGATTTGCCAACTGTTCGTACGTTTGTAAACGATTTTATCAAAACAAATCTTGATAATTTCCTGCATAAAAATCCAGAAGTAGCCGATGCTTTGTTGCGAAAAATTCTTCAGGCAGAACGTGAGCGTAAAGAACTTTCTGGTATTCGTAAACTAGCAAAAGATCGAGCTAAAAAAGCATCGCTTCATAACAAAAAGCTACGCGATTGTCGTGTGCATTTAACCGATGCCAAGAATCCGCGCAGTTTAGAAAGTACGTTGTTTATTACCGAGGGAAATTCGGCTTCGGGATCTATCACAAAATCGCGCGATGTAAACACGCAAGCTGTCTTTAGTTTACGTGGAAAACCTTTGAATACTTACGGTATGACAAAGAAAATTGTGTACGAAAATGAAGAGTTTAATTTATTGCAAGCAGCATTAAATATCGAAGAAGATTACGAAGATTTGCGTTACAATAACATTGTTTTGGCTACCGATGCCGATGTGGATGGTATGCACATTCGTTTGTTAATGATTACTTTTTTCTTGCAGTTTTTTCCCGAATTGATAAAAGAAGGACATTTGTATATTTTGCAAACGCCATTATTCCGTGTGCGTAACAAGAAAAAGACCATTTATTGTTATTCCGAACAGGAGCGAATTGATGCCATTGAAGAACTAAAACCAAAACCCGAAATTACCCGATTTAAAGGTTTGGGAGAAATTTCGCCCGATGAGTTTAAGAATTTCATTGGGGAAGATATTCGTTTAGAGCCTGTAATGTTGGACAAAGCATCATCTATAGAAAAATTATTGGAGTTTTATATGGGCAAAAACACACCTGATAGACAAGAGTTTATCATTGATAATTTAAAAGTTGAATTAGACAAGGTGGAGTAAAATAAAGCCAATTATTTAGAAATGAAAAACATTGATAAAAAAAGTTTAGAAAATGCGTATCGTTTATTTGATAGCGGATTTATTAATGAAATAGAAATTGGTACTACCAAAGGTTTACAGCAAATTCACAAATATCTTTTTGATAATCTTTTCGATTTTGCGGGAAAAATCCGTACGCTAAATATTTCAAAAGGTGGATTTCGATTTGCTACGGCGTTGTATCTGAACGAAATTCTGACAAAAATAGAAACAATGCCCGAAAATTCTTTTGAAGAAATCATTGCAAAATATGTAGAAATGAACATTGCGCATCCTTTTATGGAAGGCAACGGAAGAACCATGCGTATTTGGCTTGATTTAATTTTAAAAAATCGTTTAAAAAAAGTAGTTAATTGGCAGTTTGTAGATAAAACGCTTTATTTGCAGGCAATGGAACGAAGTCCGGTTAACGATTTGGAGTTAAGAACTTTGCTCGCCGAAAATTTAACCAATGATATACATAACCGCGAAATTATTTTCAAAGGAATAGAGCAGTCTTATTATTACGAAGGTTACCAAAAAGAAGATTGATAAAACATAATTATTCAAATGAATAACGAAGAATATAACGAAGATTCTGAATTAAACAGTTACGAACCCGAATTGGATCATAACAGTTTAGAAAGCGCAGAAGCAGAAACCATAAAGAAGGTTACAGGTATGTACGAAGATTGGTTTTTGGAATATGCTTCGTACGTAATTTTAGAACGTGCTGTACCTGCAATTGAAGACGGTTTTAAACCAGTTCAACGCAGAATTATGCACTCAATGAAAGAGTTAGACGATGGACGATACAACAAAGTAGCAAACATCGTTGGGCACACTATGCAGTACCATCCGCACGGTGACGCCAGTATTGGCGATGCTATGGTGCAGGTTGGCCAGAAAGATTTACTGATTGATACACAAGGAAACTGGGGAAATATTTTAACGGGTGACGAAGCTGCGGCATCGCGTTATATCGAAGCGCGTTTAAGCAAATTTGCGTTAGATGTTTTGTATTCCCCAAAAATTACTCCTTGGCAGCTTTCGTACGATGGTCGTAGAAATGAACCAATAAATCTTCCGGCAAAATTCCCGATATTACTGGCACAAGGTGGCGAAGGAATTGCCGTTGGTTTATCAACAAAAATACTTTCTCACAATTTTATCGAGCTGATTGATGCATCGATCAAAATCTTAAAAGGAAAGCCGTTTATAATTTATCCCGATTTTGCAACAGCTGGTATTGCCGATGTCTCTAATTATAACGATGGTGCTCGGGGCGGACGCGTTCGTGTTCGCGCACGTATTTCTCAATTAGATAAAACCACGTTAGTAATCAAAGAAATACCTTTTTCTACCACAACAACTACTTTAATTGATAGTATTTTAAAAGCAAACGAAAAAGGAAAAATTAAGGTTAAAAAGGTAGAGGATAATACATCGTCTGAAGTTGAGATTTTAATTCATTTGCCGGCAGGGGTGTCACCCGATAAAACCATAGATGCGCTATATGCTTTTACAAGCTGCGAAGTTTCAATTGCGCCTTTAGGTTGCGTGATACAGAACAATAAACCTTTATTTACCGGAGTTTCCGATATGTTGAGACAATCAACAGAAAGAACCGTTGATTTGTTAAAACAAGAACTGATTATTGAATTAGGCGAACTAGAAGAGCAATGGCATTTTTCATCGTTAGAGCGTATTTTTATTGAAAATAGAATTTATCACGATATTGAACAAGAAGAAACTTGGGAAGGGGTGATTCAGGCTATTGATAAAGGATTAAAACCGCATACCAAACATTTAAAACGTGCCGTTACAACAGATGATATTGTTCGATTAACCGAAATCAGAATTAAGCGTATTTCCCGTTTCGATTTAGATAAAGCCCAAGAAAAACTAGATGCTTTAGAAGGCGATATCGAAAAAGTTAAGTACAACATCGAACATATTATCGATTTCACCATTTCATTCTTCACAACTTTAAAAGAAAAATACGGCAAAGGTCGCGAACGTAAAACCGAATTGCGCAATTTTGATAATATCGAAGCCACAAAAGTGGTTTTACGTAACCAAAAACTGTATGTAAATAAAGAAGAAGGCTTTATTGGTACGGCTTTGCGTAAAGATGAATATATTGGCGATTGTTCTGATATTGACGATGTAATTGTGTTTTTGCGTGATGGAAGCATGATTGTATCAAAAATAGAAGAGAAAAAATTTGTTGGTAAAGACATTATTCATGCGGCAGTTTTCAACAAAAACGATAAACGTACCATTTACAATATGATTTATCGCGATGGTAAAGCAGGCGCTTCATACGTAAAACGATTTAACGTATCGGGGGTTACGCGTGACAAAGTGTACGATTTAACACAAGAAAAACCGGGCTCTCAAGTGCTTTATTTTTCAAGCAACCCAAATGGCGAAGCTGAAGTGGTTACTATTTTATTACGACAATTAACCAATGTTAAAAAGCTGAAATTCGATTTAGATTTTGCCGATTTACTGATAAAAGGTCGGGTATCAAAAGGTAATACTGTTACAAAATATCCTATTAAAAAAATCGAACTAAAAGAAAAAGGAATATCAACCCTTCGTCCGCGAAAAGTATGGTTTGATGATACCGTTCACCGTTTAAATGTTGATGGTAGAGGTGAATTATTAGGAGAATTCAAGCCTGAGGACCGCTTGTTGATTATTACACAAAGCGGAAAAGCCAAAACAATTGTTCCCGAGTTAACCACGCATTTCGACGATGATGTAATTGTTCTTGAAAAGTGGATTCCTACAAAACCTATTTCGTGTATTTATTTCGATCCGGAAAAAGACAAGTATTTTGTAAAACGTTTCCTTATAGAATCCATCACTAAAGAAGAGGTTTTTATTTCAGAACATCCGTATTCGCGTTTAGAAATCGTTTCAACAGATTATCGTCCGGTTGCCGAAATCCTTTTTGCTAAAGTTAAAGGTGTTGAAAAAGATCCGCTAACGGTTAATTTTGAAGAATTTATTTCGGTAAAAGGAATTAAAGCGCAAGGAAATCAGCTTACAAGCGATAAAATTAAATTGATTAATTTGCTGGAATCGTTGCCTTACGAAGAAGAAATTACTGAAAATGAAGCAACTCAGGATTTTATTGATACGGTCGATGAAAAAAACTTGACTATTGAAGAAGACGGACAAATAGGCTTTAATTTAGAATAAAAATCAAATTAAACACTTATTAAAACTATAAGCTTATGAATTTTGTACTTGTAGACGATCATCCTTTTATTTTAGAAGGTTATGGCAACATTATTAAACAAATTTATCCACAAAGTAAAATTATTAAATTAACAACTTGCAAAGAGGTTTATGATTATTTTAATACAGACCCAAACGCAAAATTAAACGATATTGCTTTAATTGATTTTAATATTCCGCCTTACGATGAAAAAAACATTAAAAACGGAATTGATGTTGCAAAATTAGTACGAAAGGTTATTCCGTATTGCAAAATTATTATTTTAACGGCGCATACCGAAAAGATTTTTATTTTGGATATTATCAAAAATGTAAAGCCCGAAGGTTTTTTTACAAAAGGCGAACTAACACCAGAAAATTTAAAAAAACTGATTGAAAATGTCCTGAATCACGATAAGTTTTACAGCGATTTTGTTCAAGAAACCTTTAATGAATCGTTAGACGATAAATCGTTAATTGACGATTATAACAGACAGATTTTATATTTACTTTCAAAAGGATATAAAATTATAGAATTAGATAAGATAATACCAATATCATACAGCGCCATACAAAAACGCATTGCAAAAATGAAGCAAGTTTTAAATGTACAAGACGATAAAGGATTGGTAAAAGCAGCAATTCAGCATGGTTATCTTTCTTAATGTAATTTTAAAGTGAGTATTTTGCTCACATTTTGTTAAGTTTTCAATCTCAATACCATTTATTAATAGTTTGCCTATACATTTGTACAACATTTGAATCGCAAAATATTTAATAAATTATTGGGCAAAAATAATTAGGGAATATTAAGTTGTCACGTTTTAATAAGGTTAGATTAGGTTTAGAACGTATATGTTGTTTTGTTGATTACTTAAAGATTCAAATGATAAATCCTGCTTGGTTGGCAGGATTTTTTTTATTAATTTTGTACCAACTTTTTTGGGGCCGATCGGTTTTGACAGCAGGTGGAATTGAAAAGTAAGCACGTCGAGCGCTCATACACAGCTCGTTAATATCATGAATGAACTTTTTTTACACGGCGAAGAAAACTACGCTTTAGCTGCTTAATTCTGAATTATAGTAAGATCAAGCCTTTGTCCTATTAGATAGGAAAGCTGAATTCCTTAAAAAAGCCTTGATTTATGGCGTTTTGTAATAAGGAACCGTAAAAATAAATCTAGGGTAGATAGCACCTCGGAAGTTACCCGAAATTTTAAGAGGTTAAGGGTAAAGTGGCTGTTTTTGGCAAAGCTTTACAACGAAAATTTAAACAAAAACTAAACGTGTAGAAAGCTCTTTGATTGCTTGTTTGGACCAGGGTTCGATTCCCTGCGGCTCCACAGAAATGAAACACAACGCATTGATTTTTAGATTAATGCGTTTTTATTTTTTTTAAATTGTATAATATTTGTATAGTTTAAAAGTATTTTATTTCAGTAATAACGTAATATCGTAAAAAAATAAATCAACCAAAGTAGGTTGATTAAAAAAAGGCAAGCGACCTACATCGCACCGCTACAACCACATACCTTTGCTGTGTTCCCACCCTGGAGGAGTCTGCAGGAGCTGGTCGTGTAGGACTTGCCGTTGCAAATATACAAACAAATTATATTTTAGCAAGTCTTTTGCCAAATAAAAAAAGGGTTGTATAATTGTATATCTAATTATAAAATCCATGAAAAAGTATAAACACTTAACTTTCTTTACTTTATCATTACTATTTATTGCTTGTAACGATAATAAAAAAATCGAAAAATTTGAATTTTCTTCTTTAAAACAAACTTATGCCTTAAAAGAAGATGTCACTTTACAGTTAAAAAGCGATGCTGGTAACGAAATCGATTCTGTTCAGTATTTCATAAACGATAAAAAAATAGGTTCAGTTAAAGCAAATGCTTTGTTAACTTACAATTTGGCTAACGAAAAACACGGTCTGCAAAACATTAAGGCAATTGCTTACAGCCAAGGAAAAGCGAACGAAACTACAACTAAAATCGATGTATTATCGCATGTTCAACCTGCTGTATATTCATATACAATTGTAAACACCTATCCGCACGATATAAAAGCATATACACAAGGATTAGAATTTTACGGTGATATATTGATTGAAAGTACGGGAAATGGAGAAGGAAGAAGTACAGGAACCAAAGGAAAATCAAGTATTCGTAAAGTAAACGCTAAGACTGGCGAAGTTATAAAAATAAATGAATTAGACGATGCCATTTTTGCTGAAGGGGCAACAGTTCTAAATAATAAAATTTATCAGTTAACATACAAAAATAACGAAGCCTACGTTTATAATTTAGAATCGTTGCAAAAAGAAAAAACATTGCCTTATTTTAAAAATACCGAAGGTTGGGGGCTAACAAACGATGGAACTAACTTGTATATGACCGATGGAAGTGACCGAGTATATAAAGTAAATCCTACAGATTTTAGCCTGATTGATTATTTTGTGGTTTCAACAAATCGAGGTACTGTACCATCAGTGAATGAGCTAGAGTGGGTAAATGGAGAAATTTATGCAAACTTTTATACTCAAGATGCTATAGGTATTTTTAGTCCGATTGATGGAACCGTAAACGCAGTAATTGATTTGAGTGATTTAAAAAGTAAAGTTACCCAACATCCAGATTTAGATGTTTTAAACGGAATTGCCTACAATAAAAAAACGGGAACATTCTTTGTAACCGGTAAAAACTGGGATAAAATGTTCGAAATTAGAATCAATAAATAAAACAAAAAGAAGGTGTCTAAAATGGACTGCACCCAAAAGTTTGGACAGATTAAAAATTAATTATTATAAAACTGAGTTCGATATTGTATCGGACTCAGTTTATTTAAGTTCGATTTT
>NZ_FOVI01000009.1 GCF_900115115.1 Paenimyroides ummariense | reverse complement strand
ATAAGTCTAAAAGCTTTGCAGAGCGAATGGTGTACTTTGCCAGTTTTGGTTGTTAATAAATTTATGAATTTTTCAAAGAACAAATCTAAAGGCTGGTGCGAGCATCTTGCTCGTACCTTAAAATTTCATAAACTTTTCACGAGCGTTGGGGCCGGTCACTGAGCTGGTCACTGAGCCACGTCGAAGTGCTGTCGGACTGCCGTCAGTTCGAGCGAAGTCGAGAACTAAAATATAAAAAATAGAAACCAATTTAAAATAAAATAGGAAATTTAAAGTTATTATAGTTTATTTGATGCTTAAACAGCTAAAAAACAATAACAATATAATGAAATCGTATTCTATTTTTGAAATTAACGACATTTTGAAGGGAACCATTATTGGAACAACTTCTCAAAATATCACAGCAACCGAAGAACTTACCCGAGCAAAACAGTCACACATTTCTTTTATAGGAAACAAGAAATACGAGAAGCTGTGGGAAACATCAGCCGCAAGTGTAGCCGTTGTAAATAAAGATATTTCAATTGAACCGGGCAAGAACCGAGCATTTATCCAAGTAGATAATGCCGATTTGGCTATGAGTCAGGTTTTAGAATTATTTGCTTCGCCAATGCCCGAGTTTGCTGTTGATATTCATCCTACGGCGGTAATCGATGATTCGGCTAAAATTGGTAACGGAGTAAAAATAGGAGCATGCTGTTATGTTGGTCCGCGTACCGAAATTGGCGACGGAACCATTCTGTACCCAAACGTAACCCTTTTAGACGATTGTATTATTGGCAAGCAAACCACCATTTGGTCTGGAACCGTAGTGCGCGAGCGCAGTAAAATTGGTCATCAGTGCATTATTCATCCAAACGCGACGATTGGTGCCGACGGTTTTGGCTTTCGTCCGTGTGCCGAACGTGGTTTGGTAAAAATCCCACAAATCGGCGATGTAGTTATTGGTAATCAGGTCGAAATAGGTGCAAATGCCTGTGTAGATCGCGGTAAATTCAGCTCAACCATTATTGGCGATGGCTGTAAAATAGATAATTTGGTACAAATAGGGCATAACAGCGAATTGGGCATGTTCTGTATTATGGCGGGTAACAGCGGTTTGGCAGGTTCGGTTAAATTAGGCAACGGCGTAATTATTGGCGGCAGTGCCTCTATTAAAGACCATACAACCATTGGCGACCGCGCTGTAATTGGTGCAGGTTCTGGCGTAACAGGCGATGTAGCAGCCGGTAAAACCATGTTGGGCTACCCGGCGTTAGAAGCACGCGATACCCTAAAACAATGGGCAATTATGAAACGCTTGTTAAACGAGAGTAAGAAGTAATATTTCCAGTGGTAAAATTAATAAGTAGAGACTTAGCTTTAGTAAAATATAGAAACTTTCCTTTATTGGCATACGATAAAACTTTAGATGAGGATATTTTTTATTGTTCGGATTATATCGGTTCTTATTGGATAAAATTAACAGAAGAAAACAATACAGTTTTAATAGACGAGTTATTGAAACTATTGAGTTTTTTAGAATATAAAGAGTTACTATTTCTAGGTCAGATTGATAAACCTTGGATTTCAAAACCAATGTCTAAACGTTTTAGTTCTGTTATTTACAATAAAGCTATACGGTTTTTTAAAAACAATGGTATTTGGACAAAGTTTAACGGAGCTGTAAAAGTTGAACAGAAAGACTTTAAAGAGTTTTTAACTCACTTTTTTACATTAACAAGGTTTGAAGGATATTTCTGGGATCATTATTTTTCAGATGAGCGTCAAAATATTCTTTTTTCTATCCATTATTCAGGAGAAATCCAAGTCATAACTTTAAATGAAGAAATAAATAAAAGCTTTTTATCTTTTGTGAAAAACACAGAATTTATTGATAGTTTTCGAAAAGATACAGATAGATTATAAATAAAACCTCCCGAAGAAATTCGGGAGCTTTTATTTAATAAGTTAAAATTGTTGCCTTTGAGTAATTTTTCTACAAAGTAACATAGTAAGTGCATTGCTGTAAAAAGTAAATATTTCTTTTAAAAAAGTTTGAGTGATAATCGCTTACCTTTTGTATAATGTAAGGTAGTGAGTTTTAATAACTCTTTATAATCATTATTATGCAGTTTGTTAATATGTTTGGGCTGGTTCTTGTAATTCTTTTAAAACTTACAATATTTATAAAGAATAATTATATGCGTTTTATCATCATTTTATCTCTATTTTTCTTATCATTCAATGCTGCACAGGCACAACAGTTTAATAATTTTTCATTAGAAGTAGGAGGGGGAGCTCATTTTCCTTTCAACCCAAAAGACTCAAAAGACCAAACAAGTCTTTCTAATTATATCTCTATGAAACAGTTTCAAGTTTCGGGACGTTATATGTTTAATGAAAAAATTGGACTGAAAGGGCAGTATGCCTATTTTTATTTTCAAGATAAAGAAAATCATTTAAATAAATCAGCAATGCACAAAGTAACTCTTGAAGCAGTTTATAATTTGGGTAATGCACTGAATTTTAATTACGCTTTTCAAGAAAGGTTTACATTGTTGTTACATGGTGGTGCCGGGATTTCGTTTCTAAAACCGAAAGAAAGTTACGATTTTGAAAAAATAGGAAATCTCCAATTAGGTATTACTCCTATGGTGAAAATCAGTAATCAGGTTGCTTTTTATATGGATGTAACACCTGTGTTAAATTTAATGCAGCACTATTCTTATGGAGGCGAACTCCTTAATGCTGATTATAAAGCGCAAAGTGGTTTCTTCTTAAACGCAAATGCAGGATTTGTGTTCTATTTAGGAAGTAGAAACCAACACGCAGATTGGTATTAAAATATCAGATATATTTGATAAAAAAACTCCCGAAGAAATTCTCGGGAGTTTTTTATTATAATCAAAAAGCAATTACGCTTCCATGTAAGCTTCAATAGGAGCACAAGAGCAAACAAGGTTTCTGTCGCCATAAGCATCGTCCACACGGCGTACACTTGGCCAGAATTTGTTTTCTGCTACATATTCTAACGGATAAGCTGCTTTTTCACGAGAATAAGGTTGTTCCCAAGTTTCGGCAGTTAACATAGCTAAAGTATGCGGAGCGTTTTTCAAAACGTTGTTGGTGTCTTCAGCTGTTGCTGCTTCAATTTCTTTACGAATTGATAGCATCGCATCACAAAAACGATCTAATTCCGCTAAATCTTCAGATTCGGTTGGTTCAATCATCAACGTTCCAGCCACAGGGAAAGAAACCGTTGGTGCGTGGAAACCGTAATCCATTAAACGTTTTGCAATATCAGTCACTTCAATACCTTTTGCTTTAAACATACGGCAGTCAATAATCATTTCGTGAGCTGCACGTCCGCGTTCTCCCGAATACAATACTTCGTATCCTTCGCTTAAACGCGCTTTCATATAGTTTGCATTCAAGATCGCTGTCATGGTAGATTGTTTCAAACCATCGGCACCTAGCATCGAAATATATCCGTAAGAAATTAAACAAACTAAAGCCGAACCGTACGGAGCTGCCGAAATTGCAGTGATTGCGTTATCGCCACCTACTTTAATAACCGGGTTTGTTGGTAAAAATTCTACTAAGTGTTGTGCCACACAGATTGGACCAACACCAGGACCACCACCACCGTGAGGAATTGCAAAGGTTTTGTGTAAGTTTAAGTGACAAACATCGGCACCAATACGCGCAGGGTTTGTCAACCCAACTTGTGCATTCATATTTGCACCATCCATATAAACCTGTCCGCCGTTAGCGTGGATCAAGTCAGTAATTTCAATGATCGATGATTCGTAAACTCCGTGTGTAGAAGGGTAAGTAATCATTACACAAGATAAATTGTCTTTGTGTAATTCAGCTTTCGCTCTTAAATCTTCTACATCGATATTTCCTTCTTCAGTCGTTTTGGTAACAACCACTTTCATACCAGCCATTGCAGCCGATGCAGGGTTTGTTCCGTGAGCCGATGCAGGAATTAACGCGATGTTTCTGTGACCTTCACCACGAGATTCGTGATATGCACGAATGACCATTAAACCAGCGTATTCACCTTGTGCACCAGAATTTGGTTGTAATGTAGTACCGGCAAAACCGGTAATTACGTTTAACTGCTGCTCTAATTTATGCAACATGGTTAAATATCCTTTGGTTTGATCTGCCGGAGCAAATGGGTGGATATTGTTCCAGTTAGGATTGCTTAAAGGCAACATTTCTGCTGCTGCATTCAACTTCATTGTACAAGATCCCAAAGAAATCATAGAATGGTTTAATGCCAAATCTTTACGCTCTAACTTTTTAATATAACGCATCAATTGAGATTCTGAATGATACGTGTTGAACACCTCATGCTCTAAGAACGTAGATGTTCTTTCTAATTTTACAGGAACCAAAGCTTCTTGAGAAAGTTCGGTAACTGCAGTGAATGATTTTCCGGCAACTTCTGCAAAAATACCAATCACCGTATTAATATCGTTTATAGAAATAGTTTCGTTAACTGAAATTGAAACCGTATTTGCATCAGCATAATAGAAATTGAATTCTTTCGCTTCGGCAACAGCTTTTACTTTAGCAGCATCGGCTTTTACCAAAATAGTATCGAAATACGCATCGTTTAATTGCTCAAAACCTAATTTAGTTAATTCGGTTTCAATAGTAACTGCTTTTGCGTGTGCTTCGTTTGCAATGCGGCGTAAACCTTTTGGTCCGTGATAAACCGCATACATACCCGCCATAACTGCCAATAAAACCTGTGCAGTACAAATGTTAGATGTTGCTTTTTCACGTTTAATGTGCTGCTCACGTGTTTGTAATGCCATACGCAATGCACGGTTTCCGTTAGTGTCTTGAGAAACACCAATGATTCTACCTGGCATAGAACGTTTGTATTCTTCTTTAGTTGTAAAGAAACCAGCGTGTGGTCCACCAAAACCTAACGGAATACCAAAACGCTGAGTGGTACCAACAACTGCATCGGCACCCATTTCGCCCGGAGATTTTAAACGTGCTAATGATAAAATATCAGCAGCAACCGCCACTTTAATATCTTTTGAATGTGCTTTGTTTATGAAATCTTCATAATCGTGAACCTGACCATATTTACCAGGATATTGTAAAATTGCAGCGAAGAAATCTTCTGTAAACTCAAATGTTTCGTGATTTCCAACAACAACTTCAATTTCAATTGGAGTAGAACGCGTTTGTAAAACCGATAACGTTTGAGGTAAAATTTCTTCTGAAACAAATAACTTGTTTGCGTTGTTTTTCTTTTGATCTCTAGTACGAACATCAAACAACAATGCCATAGCTTCGGCAACTGCAGTAGATTCGTCTAATAACGATGCATTTGCAATTTCCATTCCCGATAATTCAATTACGGTAGTCTGGAAATTCAATAAAGCCTCTAAACGTCCTTGAGCAATTTCTGCCTGATAAGGTGTGTACGCAGTGTACCAACCCGGATTTTCGAAAATATTACGTTGGATAACAGCCGGAACGATCGCTTCGTTATATCCTAAACCAATCATTGATTTAAATACCTTGTTTTGTGCGCCTAATGCCGTAGCGTGTGCCAAATATTCGTATTCTGTAAGTGCTTCGTCTAAAACGATATCTCTCTCTAAACGGATTTTGTCTGGAAAAGTTTCGTATAACAATTGATCCATATCTTTCACACCTACCGTGTCAAACATGTGTTGTAAGTCGGTTGCTCTAGGTCCAATGTGTCTTAAAGCAAAAGCATTTGTCTTCATCTGCTATTAATAAAATTATAGTTGTGTTTAAAGAAAGCAAAAATACAACTAATATTTGATTAATTTTACGGATAGAAAAAATAAAGTGATGTGAACAGCAACAAGTTATGCAGCAACAGAGTACTAAAAATATAATGCGTTTTTTTGATTGGTATTTGCACGCAAGTTTGCATGTGGCGCTGGCTACAACGGCATTGGTGCAAATGACTTTTTATTTTTGCTATTTGCCTTTTAATGCGGCTGTTACCAATTTGGTTTTTTTTGGAACCGTTTTTAGCTACAACTTTATTAAATACGCCCAGGTTATTGCCAAGAAAAAAGAACTATCGCTGTTTTTAAAAAGTATTTTAGCGTTAAGCGTTGTAAGTTTTTTAATTGCGGTACTAAGTTTTTTCTTTTTGAATTTAAAAGCACAGCTACTCACTGTTTTTTTTGGATTGCTGTGTGTTTTGTATGTAATTCCGCTTGCCAAATCAAAGACCAATTTACGGAATTATGCCGGAATAAAAATCTACATTGTATCGCTGTGTTGGGCGGGAGTTACTACATTACTGCCGATTGTAAATGCCGAACAAGCCATAGAAAGTGATATTGTTTTTAAGTTTTTACAACGATTTATTCTTACACTGATTCTTATTTTGGTTTTCGAAATTAACGATTTAAAGTACGATGATATCCGACTTAAAACCGTTCCGCAGACCATTGGTGTTTTAAAAACAAAATATTTGATTGGTTTGTTGCTGATTCCGTTTTATTTTCTGGAATTTTTAAAAGTAAATTATTATGGAAATCAATGGATCATCAATCTTATTTTGGTAGCTGTCATTTCATTATTTACCTATTATGCCAACCCAAACCGATCGAAATATTACACGCTTTTTTGGGTAGAAAGTGTACCGGTTTTGTGGTATTTGTTGGTTGTTTTATTTAATTTTCAATAAAGAATTATGAAAAAGATGTTGTTTGTTTTATTATTGATGCCCTTTTTTGCATCTGCACAACAATCGTATGATTTAATTGATTTTTCTGATGAATTTTCTGGAAAAATTATTGTTGATGACAATCAGGAAAATTCCGATCTGGAAACAAACTGTACCTTAAATCTCTATCAAAAGAAGAATGGTAAACTCGTTTTCTCTAAACCTGCTTTTTATTCGGGATATGATCTTGAAGATTCTAAAGTGAAATCGAACATTCAAGAAATTCCGTATGGCGAGCAAAGTATCTTAATTTTTGAGGATTTTAATTTCGACGGAAAAGAAGATATTGCCTTGCGAACCGGGAATTATGGTTGTTACGGTGGTCCGTCGTTTGAAATATATCTGGCTGATAAAAAAGGTTTTACCTTCAATGAAAGTTTTACCGAATTAGGATCTAATTATTGCGGAATGTTTACGGTTGACGATGAAAAAAAACAGTTGCAAACCATGACAAAGAGCGGTTGCTGCTGGCATCAGTTTGCAACCTATGTGGTAGAAAATAATCAGGTGGTTCCCATCGAAATTGTTGAAGAATCCTATTCAGGTATTTTCGCAGATTATTCGGTTCAAAAACGTGTGAATGGTAAAATGGTTACTAGTCATTATCAAGAATTTCCTTTAGAGAATAGCGATTATGAGTTTACCATGGTTTTTGAAAATGGCAAAAAAATGTATTTGACAAAAATATATGGTGGTGATCAGTTGGGATATATTTTTACTAATGCAGATAACGTGGTAGAACTCTTCATTGATGCCGATTTTACATTTAATAAAACCACGCAAACATTAACTTTTAGCAACAAAAGCACCATCTACGAAGTTTCATCAAAAGAAATTACAGTAAAGGATAACGGCAAAACGTATCATTTAAATAAAATAAAAGAAACCGCCGGATCTTTCAATAATTTAAAATGGAACACTTTTAGCAATGTCAATTTTAAGTAAAACTTCAACTTTAAAATTATGTTTAAAAAAATAGCTTTCTGTCTGTTGCTTTTGTTGAATTTTTCGACATTTGCAAGTGAATGTTATCATTATCATACATCGGTTCAGTATAAAATCGAAACCAATATAAATGGCGTTTTTTTGGTTTGTAATACTATTGATCCTAACGGTGTAAGTATTTCAGAATCAAAAAAAGTAAAATTGTCTGTAATACCGCAAGAAGATTGGGGTGTAGAGAATAAAGACGGTGATTTTATTTTACTTTCTAACAAAAATGCATATTTTATATTAAATCACAGCAGTTATGATTTTGAGAAGAATCAACCTATAAAGATTTTCGATAAAAGCGAGATTACATCAACTTTTAATGGAAATATGTTTCTGAAAAATAATGAATGGATTTATGTTAGTTATGACGATTTTGAAAAAAAAGTGACCCGGAAAAAGATCACAAATCTTCCGTCTGATGCGGATTTTTTTGCAAAAACACCGACCAACAGTTATTTGTTAAAAAATAAGGAATCTGTTTACACCTGTGTTTTTAGCAATAATGATGTTGAGGTTGTAAAAGTGCCAAACATAAACGCTTCAACGGTGCGCTTGATAGCACCCGAATATTATTTAGACAATTATTTTTTGTTCGATAATGATACATTTTATTTAACAAGTACTAGTTTGGATTTGAATAGTGATGTTACGAATGAATTCAAAATGTTAGGTTTCTCGGGTGATTTCACCACTTTAGAACATATCAATAAAGGATTTTTAAGCGGTTTTTATGATGTGAAAGAAAATACTTTTTGGAGTTATGTTGAAGCAGGAATTTCGCTGGAAGGCAGTCCGGATACTCATTTTTATCCTATTGAAAATGCAAAACTTACAAGTAATAAAATGTTTGTAGTTGTTAACGGCAAATATTACAACCACAGCTGGAATGCTGTTTACGAAACTGGTGAGATAAGTACAGCTAACACTTTTTTTCTTGATAAACTGGAATTGTTTCCGAATGATATCTATTACGATGGATCTGCTTATTACCGATTTAATTATGACGGTAACACATTTGTTCTTATTGATTATCTCAAAGGAAATATTGCATTTTATAACGGCATTAAAAGTTATCAGCACGGAACAGCTCCTTTTTTTATAATGCAAAAAGGACTGTATGTTTTTAATGGCGAAAACACTATAAAAAAACTAGCCGACGTTAACAATGAAATCAAAGATCTTTCCGTTGGATATACTTTTAATAATCAACTTTTTATAGATAACGAACTAATTACAACCCCAACTGATTTTAATTCCATAGAATTTGCAGGCAGTTTAGTTGATGTACAGTCACCTTGCGATGGCGGTCGTGGACAAATTCCGGTTGTTGTTCATTACTATCACTTTTTTAAAGATAAAAACGGCTTGTATGTTTACAGTACCGAACGTAAAACATTTGAAAAAGTAACCAATGAAAACGTTGCAAACAATTTCGAAAGCATGCAGAACTGGATGCAAAAGAATAAAAAAGTTTAAGCGGCACGTTCTAAATGCGTAATAATCTGTTCAATTTCAGTCGCCTTTTTCAATTGATTTCTCAATAAAAAGTCGCCGTGTTTTTTCTGATGATTTTCTATCGTTCGGTTTAAATGTGTTTTAAAAAGTTGGCTGTAATGTTTTTTGCTGTGTTGCTCAATCAGTTCGTAACAAAGTTTCACTTCATCAATATTTTGCTGTGTGATTTCAGTTTTCGATAGACTTTGTAGTAAGTTGTTCAGATAATTTTCCTTTTCGAATTCCAAACTATTCAATTTGTCCTGATATATTTTAATGGTCGTTTCATCGTTAATTTCCAACCACGTAAGTTTTTCTAAATTGCAGTTCACAATTTTTAAATTCAACTGCAATAATTCGTATTGATGTCTGTAATAGGTTATCATGTTTTCTTGTTTTGTTCAAATTTCATGATTTCGAATGACGTTGTTTGTCGTTAAGTAGCTATGGTGTGTTAAATTTTATAAATTAACATTTTTAATAACAGTACGTAAAGTGTAAGCTGTATATTTAAACAATTAACTAAACAAAATGTACTATTATGACCGAAAACTATTTTCAATCAACAGACGAAAGTCAAAATTTTATCAATTATTTTAAAGCTGTAAACGCAACTTTTTTAAACGAAAACGTAAAGGCACTGTTTATTGTAAAAGCACACAACAGCGTGTATCTTAAAACGGTTTTTACAAAAGAAGAGTATTTAAACAAATTTACGTTTGTAACCACTTTTACCAATTTAGATATGGTGGTTGATACTTGTGATTGCGATGAAAACCCGGAAGGAAAACTTTTTCAGGACAATTTGCCAAACGAACAATTAATTGATTTTTTTGTGAACTTGGATGAAGAATGTCTGGTGCAGATTTTCGACAGCGAGTTAATTTCCATTCCGTTTATATCAGAACATTATCAAATGGAAGTATTTTAAAACACAAAAGCAACTCCAACCGAGTTGCTTTTTCTATTTTTCAAATTCCAGAACAGGTTGATCTGAAACCTCTGGTGTACCTGGCTGAACAGTACGTGTTAATCGTAATTTGCCGTCTAATAAATTAACTTTGTAATATCCGGGAAAGTCGGGATAATTAATCAAAATGGTTTCAGCATTTAACCAAAGATAACTAAAAGTTCCTTCTTGGCTAACATAAGCATGTTCGCTGTTATTGGTCATAGAAATGTTTGTAGCACCAATGTTCCAAACAACCGAACCTTTTTCAATCTGCGGTAATTCGGGTACAAAACCAAGATAAGCCGTCATTTTCCATTCGCCCGAAATATCGGCACGCTTAAAATTCTCTTCACTAGTGCATGATATCAAACTAATAAATGCAAATAATAAAAGCAGTTTTTTCATAAGTTTAAATTTAATTGATAGGTTAGTGATAATTTTTTTAGGAAGATACAAAAAAGGAAATAAGTATCTTTGCCTAACAGATTTAATAACATGGATTTATTTACGAACAACGCTGCGACTGATAATTTATTGCCTTATGATGGCGAAGTTATTTACCATGGAATTTTATTGGATACCAAGGAAGCCGATCATTTTTTTAATGTGTTAATGCAGAAGATTGAATGGTATCATGATAAATCGGTTATTTATGGTAAGGAAATCACTACCAAGCGAAAAGTTGCCTGGTACGGATCTAAAGATTTTTCGTACACGTATTCCGGTTACACTCGAATTGCAACACCTTGGATCGAAGAATTGTTGGCATTAAAACAGCTGATTGAGCTATATACCGACAGTATGTACAATTCTTGTTTGCTGAATTTGTATCACAGCGGCGAAGAAGGTATGGCTTGGCACAGCGATGGCGAAAAAGATTTGGTTGATAACGGTTCAATTGCCTGTTTAAGTTTGGGTGCACAACGCCGTTTCGATTTTAAACATAAGCAATCGGCAGAGAAAAAACTGTTTGATTTGCCAAATGGTTCATTGATTGAAATGAAAGGTGAAACTCAAAAACATTGGCTGCACAGAATTGCTCCGACTAAAAAAGTAACCGAACCAAGAATCAGTTTGACTTTTAGGCAGATGAAATGATTGATATTGGGTGCTGGATGCTTGATGTGGGGTGTCTGGTGTTTGATGCTGTATGTTTGATTTAAATTAATTTATCCAGATTTCATAAAAGTTAATTTTTGATATTTCCTCCTCTTCAAAATCTTCAATTTCTAAAGGCTGATCTGCAAGAAATCCATATTCGTCTTCATAATTTTGTTCATCATATTTTAAGATCTTACCATTTTCAAAAACTTGAATTTGTTTTAGAACATTAAGATTAGTATCTGTTTCAAAATAAAAGATTGAATTGCCCCAAGAATCTGTTACATCATCTCCACTTGATTCATTCCAAATCTTTTTAAAGTATCTATTATTCATTATATGGTGAGTTTTGTTAAAACTATGTACCTTATGTGGTAAAAAAAAATCCGTACATCTGTAGTAAATCTATTATGGAGTAAAAATATTCAACTGAAATCTTTTCGAAAAATCCCATATCATTTGATAACCAGCAACCGAATTTCCGTGACTGTCTAAAGGTGCGCTAAAAACACCAATCCCCATTTTACCTGGAACACTTACGGTAATACCTCCACCAACACCCGATTTGCTTGGTAAACCAATTCTGCGGGCATATTCGCCGCTAAATTCGTACATACCTGCAACCATCATTTGCGATTGAATCAGTTTTGATAAATCGGCATTTTTATGAGTAGCATCACCATCAAAGCGTACACATTCATTGGCAAAAAAATATCCAATTTTAGCCAGATCTTCGGCAGTAACTTCAATAGAACATTGTTTAAAATAATTATCTAACTGATTTTCTTCGCCCGTAATCAATCCGCTATTTTTCATAATATAGAACATTCCTCGGTTGCGGTGACCGGTTTCTTTTTCAGACAAATAAACGGCTGTGTTGTAATTAATGCTTTCGTTTTTAGTAATATATCGAACCATTTTCAACACCTTTTGAAAAGCAGTTTCGCCTTCGCCCTGAATCATTGATACCGTTAAAATGGCTCCGGCATTCATCATAGGGTTTAGCGGTTTGCCTGTAATTTCTAAATTTCCAAAATGATTAAACGGTTTGTCTGATCCAAAATACCCCATGTTTTTAAAAACAGCTTCTTCTCCATTTTCCTGGACAGCTACCATCAATGCAATAATTTTAGAAATACTCTGCATAGTAAATTTCTTGTCAGTATCGCCCACGCTAATAACTTTTCCGTTTGTATCAACTACAGAAAAAGCAATAGAGTTGGCACTCATTTTTCCTAATTCGGGAATATAATCGGCAACTTTTCCTTGTGTTGCAAAATGTTTGTTTTGATCTAAAATATCCTGTAAAACTTTTTCGGTTATCTTATTATCGGTTACTATTGTTGATTTTTTCTGAGCGTGTAATGCATCAACAGCTAAAGGGCAATTAAAGATAAAAAACAATAAAAGTAATTTTAATACAGATTTTTTCATCACGAAAATTTTAGATTTAATCAAAGATAAAAGTTATATTTACTTTAAATCAAAAATTATGAAAAACTATTATTTAATTCTTTTAGCCTTTTGTTTTTTTGTTTCTTCTTGTGTACAAATGAGAGGTATTGGTGATGATTATAAATACCTTACACCTTATGAAAAAACTTTAATAGAACCATTTAAAAAAGAAAATTCATTAAAAATGAGCAGGGTTTATAAAACCAATGCCACTACGCTGTTGGATGCTTTAAAAGAGTATCCTAAAGCGTTTGTATATGTTTATACTGTTGGTTGTACAGGCGATGCGTGTAAGCCTTTAACTGTTTATGAAGAATATGCTAAAAAAAATGGTTACAAAGTTTTTTTCGTTTTAACAAGTTATATGGATTTAGATATTGCTTTATTAGAACCCAGAAACACGCCCTTGTTTGTAATAGATAGTAAATATTATGGAAACAAACTTTTTAGAGCGTATGTAAATGATTTTAAAAATGAATTAAAAGGAAGAGATAGAAAAGTAAAAGGTGAATACGAAGGTGGACTTTTGTTTTATGAGAATGGAGTTTACCAAAAATCACATTTTTATTTACCGGCAACTACCAATTAAGAATAAAATGAGTTTAGCAAATATGTTAAACTCATTTTTTTATTGTCTGTTCGTTTTCGTACTTTTGAAATCAAAATAAAACAAACAATGTTACAATTAACCCAAGAAATTAAAGGAAACGCTTTTGTTTACGTTGTAAACGGGCAAACTACTTTAAATAATCAAACCCCTGATTATGTTACCGAGGCTTTTAAAACCTTTCAATCAGCAGAAACTAAAGAAGATTTTATAAAAGTTGGCAACCAGTTTTACTTTTTTGTAAAAGAAAACAGCGATTTGGAAAAAATGCGTGTTGCCGGTTTTAATATCCGACAAAAATTAGATAAAAAAACAAATGATATTACCATTATAGGTTCAGGCGAAACTACTTTGGCGTTGGCAGAAGGTTTGGCATTGTCGAACTATCAGTTTTTAAAATACTTTAAAGATGCCGATGAACGCGAATATACTTTAGAGAATGTTTTTATGTTGGGCGATATTTCTAATGAAGAATTAAACCGAATCAACAATGTAATAAAAGCGGTTTTCTGGGCACGTGATATGGTGAACGAACCAAATTCGTTCTTAACGGCAAATCAACTGGCTAAAGAAATTCAGGAAATTGGCGACGAAGCTCATTTTCATGTAGAAGTTTTCCGTAAACCGGAAATCGAAGCCTTAAAGATGGGCGGATTATTGGCTGTAAACAAAGGATCAATTCAACCGCCAACTTTTACGGTGATGGAATACAAACCTGCAAACCCGATTAACGACAAACCAATTGTTCTGGTTGGTAAAGGTGTGGTTTATGATACCGGCGGATTATCGTTAAAACCAACACCAAACTCAATGGATTTAATGAAATCTGATATGGGTGGTGCTGCAATGATGGCAGGAACGGTTTACGCAGCGGCATTAAATAAATTAAATGTTCATATTATAGGGTTGATCCCTGCTACAGATAACCGTCCGGGTGGTGATGCGTATGCTCCGGGCGATATTATTACCATGATGGACGGAACTACGGTTGAGGTGTCAAATACCGATGCAGAAGGACGTATGATTTTGGCAGATGCTATTAGTTATGCAACAAAATACAATCCAGAATTAATCATTAACTCGGCAACATTAACTGGTGCAGCCTTGGTTGCGGTTGGTACGCGTGCAGCTTGTTTAATGAGTAATGCATCAAGTAATGTTACCAATGATATTTTAAATGCTGGTGAAAAGGTTTACGAACGCATGGTACAACTACCTTTGTGGGATGATTATAAAGAGCAGTTAAAATCTACTTGTGCCGATTTAAAAAATATTGGCGGACGCATGGCCGGAACCATTACTGCCGGGAAGTTTTTAGAACATTTTGCGAAGGCTCCGTTTGTGCATATCGATATCGCCGGGCCTGCTTTTACCGAAGCTCCTGAAAATTATAAAGGTTTTGGTGGAACAGGAACCGGAATCCGTACACTGCATGAATTCTTTGTAAATTATAAAAAGTAAATTCAAAATCCGTTATCGTTTGGTAACGGATTTTATATTTAATACTGATTTTGATCCATGGAATTAGTCAAATAATAATTGAAATCAACAGTTTAACAATTGGGGTATGGTACAATTTTTGTACCCAATTTGGGGATTGGCTTCTACAATAAAACCTCAATTTATCATAAAATTTAACGCTTTCTTGTTAAAAATTCCCGTGGCACAGTACTTGAAAACTTATTAAGACAAAACCAAAGGTGTTTGATCATTAATCTAACCAATAAGCATCAAACATATTTCTTAAAGTAAAAGTATTATGCTAACAACCGGCAACCAGTGTTTAAAAACCAAACCATTTTTAGACACACCCAATCAACAAAACAACAGTCATCTTACTATAGTTCGAGACGATACTTCAAAACAAAAAGCAGATCGATCAAAGTTTTTAGATCAACTTTCATTAAACTCCCTAAAAAATAAAGATTATTTCGTGGTAGCTGCCACCTTATTTTTAATGGTTGTATCTGTAATTACCTTTATAAATTTTCAGCCCGATATAGAAAAACTGCACTTTGAACGTATGAATACTTGGTGGGGCGCATCTATAAACTACATTGCGTTAACCTTGTTGGTTTTGCAGTTAAGTTTTTTAACCTATTTAATTGTGCTGTACATAAAATACAAGCCTGTAAAAGCGGTAAGTAACGAGCAACTGCCTACGTGTACGGTAATTGTGCCGGCTTATAACGAAGGAAAACTGGTTTATGAAACCTTATTGAGTTTAGCTGACAGTGATTTTCCGGCTGAGAAATTACAGATTTTATCAATTGACGATGGAAGTAAAGACGATACCTGGCAATGGATGATGAAAGCAAAAGCCAAATTGGGCGACCGATTGGCGATATATCAGCAACCTAAAAATATGGGTAAACGCCATGCGCTTTACCGCGGTTTTAAAGAAGGAACGGGCGATGTTTTTGTAACGGTAGATAGCGATTCTATTGTAAAAGAAGATACGTTACGCAACTTGGTAAGTCCGTTTGCTGTGAACGAAAAATGTGGCGCCGTAGCAGGAAACGTTCGAGTTTTAAACAAAGAAAAAGGTTTAATACCAAAAATGTTGAACGTAAGTTTTGTTTTTAGTTTTGAATTTGTTCGATCGGCACAAAGTGCTATTGGTTCGGTTTTATGTACACCGGGTGCGTTGGCAGCTTACAGAAAAGATGCGGTAATGAACTGTTTAGAAGATTGGATGAACCAGACTTTTATGGGGCAACCGAGCGATATTGGCGAAGACCGAGCGATAACCAACATGATTTTAAAGCAAGGATTGCACGTGTTGTTTCAGAAGAACGCGTATGTATATACCAACATTCCCGAAAAATATAAAAGTCTGTACAAAATGTTTGTCCGTTGGGAACGAAGCAATGTGCGTGAAAACATCATGATGAGTAAGTTTGCTTTTACAAAGTTCAGAGAAGAATCAACAGCAGGTTCACGAATTTTACTGACTATGCAGTGGATTAAAGTAATTATGGCTTATCCTTTATTACTTTTGTTATTGTTTTTTGTAGTTACGCATCCGGTACTATTTGTATGTACCAGTTTAGCAGGGATTTTTGTATTCTCTAGTATTCAAATGTTTTTCTACGCAAAAAAATACAACATTGCCGAAGCATTTTTAGCATATACCTACAGCGTATTCTACCTATTTACTTTATTCTGGATTACGCCTTACGCAATAATAACCGCAGGGCGCAGTGGTTGGTTAACCCGCGATTTACCTGCAACAGCATAAATACAATTAAACTAACTGTATTTTTAAAATCGGTATGTTATAATGGCATATCGATTTTTTTTATATCATAAAGTAAAGTTTGTTTTACGAATTGAAAAGTTTATTTATATTTGTAGCAAATAAACTTAACTAATATGAAAACTAGAAAAATTTTAATTCCAAAGCGTAATCTATGGATTAGTCTGTCTCTTATTATTATTCCTATCATATTTTTAGTTCTATTAAGAATATTTAATTTTCTTGATTTTGAAACGTATGGTAAAATTGTTACAAATTTGATAGCATCTACAATTTTATTAGGAATGTTATTACTTTTTATTACTCAATGGACAAAAGACGATGGAGACGAAATGTATTTACAGTTTAGATTGATTTCCAGTTTGAGTAGTGTTTTCTTTGGAGTTGGCTTCCTTTTGGTAAATTCTATTTGGGATTTAGTAACCTTGTCTTTTACAGATTTTGGAATACATAATAGTTTCTTTTTAATGTTTATGATCTTGTGGTGGCAATTATTTGTTTTTGGTAGTCAGGTTTATAAATTAAGAAAAGAACTAACTAAAAACGATTAATTATGAATAACAAAAGTAGATTAATTCCAAAAAAGAGAATGTGGATCAGTTTAGCAATCATTTTATTGCCTGTACTAATATTATTACTTCTAAAACTGGCAGGTTTTTCTGAATCGTTAGATTTCGGTAAACTATCAAAAATTGTTGCCAGTATATCATTGGTAGGTATGTTCTTACTTTTTATGACCCAATGGACAAAAGATGATGGAGATGAAATGTATTTACAAATGCGTTTGTCTGCTGTTCTTCTTGGAGTAATTACAGGTATTACTACATTATTAATTAGCTCACTTTTTAGTTTGATTGATTGGTTAGATTTGGATTATAGTCATTATAATGGATTTGGATTAATGTTTTTTATTTTATTGATGATATTATCCAATTTTGGACAGCAAATATATTCATTATCTAAACAAAAAGAAGAATGAAGAATTACATTAAAATAGAACGTGCCCGACACAATCTAACGCAAGGAGATTTGGCGGAAAAGGTCGGAGTTTCACGACAGACAATTAATTCTATCGAAACAAAAAAATATATACCGTCTGCGGTTCTGGCATTAAAAATAGCCAAGATTTTCAATATGCCTTTAGACAGTCTCTTTGAATTGGATGACGACGATTAACAAAAAACCGGAAGCTGAACTTCCGGTTTTTCTGATTAATTTAATTTTTTGTAATTGTAATGTTCTTTTAACGGACCATCAATTTCTTTACCTTCGGTATCCAAACCAACCAATCCGTTTTCAACAACTTTTAGTTTAATATCGATATCTTTTCCTTTTAAATGGGCAACCGATCCGTTATCATGCCACATAATATCGCCGGCATCGTTTACCTTTAAATTTTTGTCTAAATATTCGGCAGCATATTTAAAAGTTCCGCTTTTATCTAACGTAATTGTCGTTTTAATACCCGAACAATCTGCACAAGGCAATGTTGCTTCGTAGGTTCCATTCCAATCTAACGAGTTTTGTGCATTGTGACCATTGTGTACATTTGTAAGTGTATCGTTTGCAATAATCTCCGTGCTGTCTGCACTTATTGTTGTTTCTGTAGTTGTTTCAGTTTCTTTCTTATTACAAGAAATTATGGTTAATCCTAAAACAAAAAATGTGAAGATACTTTTTTTCATAACATATAAATTTATAATTGTATAATACATCATTCAATAAAAATGCCAAAGCCAAAACCTGCCTAAATACAGACTTTTAAGCAATTAATAATTAAATAGCTTTATACATTTTGAGTATGATATACACACATCACGATTAATTGTTGCTGTTTTTAGCCAGATCGATCAGTTTGTGAATGGTGTTTAAATTTCTGCCCGTTGCTGTTACCTTTAGTTTTTTTTCGAAGAAATTATTGTTCAGTTTAGAATTTGCCATACCTTTTGATAGATAAAAATACAGCACTTTATCAATGAGCTTAAACTGATCGTTTGCAAAATCGATTTTTTCTAAATCAGCTAGTAAATCGGCAGCAGGTTCTTCGTTCAAAAAAGTAAAAAACAATTTATTTGGTTCGATGTTCTCTATAAACGGATTGTTCTGTAAAGCGGTTTCCATTTCCTGAAGATCCAAACAAAAAACAGCAATCTGTAACTGAAAATGATCGTAAATAAGCTGTTGAATTTTCGTTTCAACTTCATGCTTCTCTAAATCAGAACTTAAAATAATGTTTCCGCTTTGTATGTAAGTAGCCACATTTTTAAAGTTGTTATCAATTAAAACATCTTTCAAAATTGCCATTTTAATAATGTTTTTGCCTGAAACATTCACACCGCGTAAAAGTACAATATACGTTTTCATGTGCTTATATTTTTTTGGCAGCGTAATCACTTTCGTTACCTAAACGATCAATCGCTTTTAAGGCTACAGTGTTACAGTTTTTTCCGTTTTTAGATCGAACAATAGATTTACTTAGTTGATTTTTAGGAAGGATCTCAACCTGCCATTCGTTATCGTAACGCGTGTACAAAACCCACTGAAAAGCATCATTCAATTTACTGCTTGACCAATTTACATTTATAGAAGAATTATCGTTGCTAATATTTAAAGATGGAGTTGCAATTTTATTGATCTTTATCCATGGACTCAATGGAATTAACGCTTTTTCTTTATACGGACCATTTTTTAATGCCGGAATCATTTCGCTGTTGTCTGTTAAGCCTGCAATACTGTAATGTATCGCGCCCACGCTGTTTTTACTTAAAACGTCAGCAGTAATTTTTACCTGATTTACAATTTCGGTCGATCTGTTAGCTGCTTTCACTTCAACCGTATTTAAACCCGGCCATAAATGTCGGTTCATAGTGTTTTCATCCTGCCACCATTCCAATAAATCCTGAAAATTCTGACGTTGTGAATTGATCGGCCAATATAATTGAGGCGAAAAATAATCAACCCAGCCTTTGTTCAACCATAATTTGGCATCGGCATATAATTCATCGTATTGAGAAGATCCAACAACCCCCGAAGGATAACCCGATTTCCAGATTCCAAACGGACTGATACCAAACTTAACATACGGTTTTTCTTGCTTGATTTCTTTGTTGATACGTTCAATGAATTTATTAACGTGATCTCTGCGCCAATCGGCTTTTGAAAGTGTTCCATCAGCATTTTTGTAAGTATTCCACGAAGCAGTGTCAGGAAAATCGGCACCACCGTTGTACGATGCATACGGATAAAAATAATCGTCGAAATGAACCGCATCAATATCGTAACGCGACACAATATCTTTTACCACATTAGAAACGTGATCTTGGGTTTTTACGCTTGCCGGATCGAACCAATACATACCATTCTTTAGGCGTACAATATTGCTTGGCGATTTTTTAACCATTGATTCACTGCTAACCGATCCACCGCTTAAATGGTGCGCACGATAAGGATTCAGCCAAACATGCAGTTCCATGCCGCGTTTGTGCGCCTCTTCTATCCAAAATTCTAACGGATCGTAATAAGGTGAAGGTGCTTTACCGGTTTCGCCGGTTAAATAACACGACCAAGGTTCGTAATTACTTTTGTATAAGGCATCGGCAGCCGGACGAACCTGAAAAATTACTGCATTAAAATTAGCATCTTGTAATAAATCGAGCAATTTAATGGCTTCGTTTTTCTGTTCTTCGGTAGATAGATTTTTTCTGCTTGGCCAGTTGATGTTGGCAACCGTGGCAATCCACGCAGCGCGAAATTCGCGTTTAACTTCGGGTAAATTAATCTTTAAATCATTAGTTGTTGCTGGTTGTGCAACAGGTTGTGGTGTTTTGGTTACAGGTTCTATTTCAGAACTTTTTACAACCGTAACTTTTGTAGGTTTTTGCTGCTGCTGTACCGCACACGATATTAAAGATAAAGAGGTTAGTGCTATAAAAGCCAGGTATTTATTTACTTTCAGTTTCATACAAATATAATAATGCACAAAAATAAAAAGATAAATGAGTACCTGGCTAATTTTTAAAATATTCTGCTGTTAATTTAAGCAGATACTTTTCTTTCTTAAAATTTATTTAACACTGTGTTAAAATTTTTATTATATTTACAATACAATTAATTAAAAAATATTATTTATGACAAAATTTACCAAAATTTTGTGGGGGGGGGGGTAATGTGCCTAACCCTTACAGCGTGTAGCGAAGACGTTTATCAGGAAGCTGAAATGCAAAACGAAGAAGCAGGTTCCCAATACCAAACAAACAGTTTTAACAACGGTGATAGTGGTCAATATGCTGGGTATGGACCAGGAGGTATAGGATGGTGGGGTAAAAATTATATTTCACCTTGGGATATTTGGTTTAGGGGCGCTACAGTTAATGGAATAAATGACCTTCAACCCTCTTATTTCTTTTCAAACGGAAACGTTGAAGATGTTACGCCCTACAATATACGCGTTTTTGCCTATGCAGGTATAGCTTATTTTGACGGAACAGATGATGGACAATTTCATGACGTAGCACAAGTTGGAGCTCCGCCTATTCATGATTTAACTTCTGGAAATTACCCAAATCTGTACGCAAACGGTCATGAAGTTGGTAATCTGGTAAGAATACCAGTACCTATTGATGTACCTGCTTATCCAGATCCTCATTATTCATTCCGTATCGAAGATAAGTTGTTACATTTACCACTATCAGGAGTAACTCCAGCTGGGCCAAAATACCCACCGCCTCATACTAACTTTGATCAGGCGGGTACATTATTACCCCAAGAAAGAGAGTTACTAGCACACTATGGTAAAATATTTTTTTATGAAGTGTATGTGACAGATAAAGTTACAAATGCATTAGTGCTTTCAACCTTAATGCATCCTGAAATAAAAACTCTACCTTCAGGTATTCCTGACGATATAGATGCTGGCTGGAAACCTGTTGATTATTTGGCAGGTAATCACGTGTATGCAGACGTGCCAACTTTAGGTTTCACTGTACCATTGTATTATTTTTATGATGATACGATGCCATTACCTGGTAAAACAGATTGGGATATAACGCGTCTTTCTGATGAAAATTTTTGTAATTCCCGTGAGGTGGTTTTTGATGTACCTATGGTACCCCATGAAGTAGATATTGATGGTACTTATAAATTAAGGTTAGGGTTTTCCGCAACAGGACAAACTGGCTGGGTAAATTCGGCATTGTATTTAAATGTAACCGGTAGATAAATTATTTTAAAGGCTGTGGAACAACAGCCTTTTCACTTTTTAAAATAACCTTGTATGAAAAAGCACCTGTTTTTTTTAGTATATTTTTCAGTAACCCTTACCGCAAATAGTCAAGTAGTATACACCGAAAATTTTGACAATCACAGTGTAGGTACCTTAGGGACCGATTTTACCGGCACCATACCCGGGCAATGGGGGTGGGTCACCAAATCTAAAATTACACAAACCAACATTTTTTTTACCATAGTGAACGAAGCCAATCGGGGTAAGGTGTTAGATATTACTGCCCTATCACATAGCGAAAGCTTGCTTGCATTTAAACCCGGTATTGATCAAGTGATAGACAACCGTACCCCGGGTAACGATGTGATTAAATTTGAAATAGATTATTTTACAGGATCTATACAGGCGAATGCCAGTAGTAGTTCATGGATAAACTTAATACCGGTTGGAGAGGTTGAAGGAGGCTTGATTAATCCTCCTTTTTTATGTCGTTTTGACTATAATAAACAAGATGGAAGCATTGCGAGTTCCACCGAGTTTGTTTCAAGTACCACTCCTGTTCAACAAAATACATTTTTACCTTTTAATACCTGGGTAAAGCTTACTGCCTATTTAGATTATCCCAATAGAAAAGTTTATTTTGAAATACCTTCTTTGAATAAAGTTTTTGTAAGCGATTTTTTAAAGAACGATCCTTCAACCAACCTTATAGAAGACTATAAACCTTCGATTATTTCATTGATTGCAGGTTTTACTACCAGCACTCAAAATCCACAAACGGTTACACGTAACCGGTACGATAATATTAAAATAACGGCATTAGCGGCGGTACCACCAGAGGTTATAAATTTAAGCGTAAACGAACAATTAGCTACTAAGTTTAATCTTTACCCAAACCCGGTGACAAGTTTAGTAAACATAACCAACAGCGAAAATATGGTTGTACAACAAGTTACTGTTTATGATATCAGCGGTAAACAGTTAAACACCCAAAGTTTTAACAACGAAACCCAAATACAATTAAATGTAGAGAACTTGGCAAGCGGCACTTATATGTTGCATATACAAACTAACGAAGGTTTAGCCGTTAAAAAGTTGATAAAGAAGTAAATTAAAAAACCTGTAAATTATTACAGGTTTTTTTTATTATGATAGTATTACTTACTGCTTTTCTAAAACTGCTTTTAAATTTGCGGTTCCATGAACAAAGTCTTTGTTCATGTCGTAACAAAGGCTCATTAAGTTAAACGGATAAGGCATTTCGCCATCAACCACCCAACGAACTTTAGTTTGGTTTTCACTAACAGCTTCTGTTGTAAAAAACGATTTTGCAGGTTCAGTGCTGTCCATTAAAAACAAATCAATATCAACACGTTTGTTTTCTTCAATATTTGTAATTACCTGCGATCCATTACCAACTTCTTCACTTTTCCAGCTGTATTTAAAGCCAACAGTTCCGTCGGTTCCTTCTGAAGTTTTTATGATGTTCGGATCTTGCTCAAACCAAACGCCAAAATTTTCCTGGTTTTTAATGTGTTTTACATAGTTGAAAACATCGGCATTAGGTTTGTTGATAACTGCCGAACCTTCTGCATGAAATGTTTTAGGTACAAAGGCTGCAACAACAAGTGCTAATACGATCAAACCCAAAACGGTGAAAAGTGCGTATTTTAAAAATTTCATAGTAATAATATTTTAGTTTATAAATGAAACTTGCCGATTAACGACAAGTTTCCTGATAATTTCTGTTGAGTTTAAAATAAGGATTGATTACCCCATTCTTTTGTTTCCTTCAAAATGAACCATCCACCAGATACCGAACTGGTCTTGGAACGATGCATATAATTCTGCCCAAAACTGCTCGCCTAATTCCATTTCAATCTTCATGGCATTTTCAGATAAAGCAGCATAAAGTTCTTTAGCTTCTTCAGCCGTATCGGTATCTAACATTACATAAGTGCTGTTGCCTAATGTTAATTTATGGCCAAAGTTTTCCAAACAGTCCGATCCCATAACCATCGTGCTTTCGTTAATCATAATTGCCGTGTGCATAATTTTTTGTTTATCCTCATCGTTCATTGGAAACTCAGGGTTTTCGGGCATATCGCCAAAACGGTGTATTCCAATATTTGGAGATTTAAACACTTTTTCATAGAACAAAAACGCTTCTTCGCAGTTTCCGTTAAAATTTAAGTACGCATGAATTTTTGCCATAGTTTTATTTTTTTAGAGTTTAGTTTTCAAATTTAATATACCACTAAACAAATGAACTTGTCTTATGGCAAGTTTGATTGCTTTATTTTTTTAAGATTTTAATCCTATCAAAAGTAGAAAGCATTTTAGAAATAATTATTTTCGAAAACAGATATTTCAAAATAAAATAATTTATTAATAATAGTTTCACATAAATTTTAGATGAAACAATTTTGGTTTTTGTAATTTCAGTAAAAAGAATTGATTTGGAAAATCTACAAAACCTACATACTTATTTTTATTCGGGCAAAACATTAAGTTTTAAACACAGAATGGATTGTTTACAGCAGTTTCAAAAGTTGTTAAACAACCATAAAAACGAAATGATTGCTGCTTTACAAGCCGATTTTAATAAACCTGCTGTTGAAACATTGGTTACCGAAATAAGCATGCTGCAAAAAGAACTCACGTATTTTAAAAATAATCTAAAAACGTGGATGCACCCTAAACGGGTTTTTCCAAGCATATTGAATTTTCCTTCGAAGGAAACGTTGGAGTATCAACCTTACGGAGTAGTTTTGGTTATTTCGCCTTGGAATTATCCGTTATTGTTGGCATTACAGCCTGTAATGGCGGCATTGGCAGCAGGTAATTGTGTTGTTTTAAAACCGTCTGAATTAGCTCCAAATACTTCTGCCTTGCTTGGAAATTTAATCGGAAAATATTTTAGTCATGAATATATTCGGGTTATTGAAGGTGGTGCGGAAGAAACAACCGAGCTTTTAAATCATAAATTTGATAAGATCTTTTTTACGGGAAGTACTTCGGTAGGAAAAATCGTGCATCAGGCTGCAGCTAAAAATCTAACACCCGTTGTTTTGGAACTGGGAGGAAAATCGCCTTGTATTGTTACACCAAGTACCAATATTCCGTTGGCTGCAAAGCGTATTGCCTTTGGTAAATTTGTAAATGCCGGACAAACCTGTATTGCACCCGATTTTATTTTCATCCATCCAAAAGTAGAAAAGCAGTTTATTGCCGAAATGCAAAAAGTGCTGGAAACTTTTTACGGAGACGAACCCGAAGCATCGCCCTATTTTGCTCGGATTATCAATGAACAACATTACCATCGCATTAAACAATATGTGTTGAAGGGCAATGTGTTGATTGGCGGACAAACCAATTCTAAAAAACGATACATTGCGCCAACGCTTATAAAGATAGACGATTTGAACGATGAGGTAATGCAGCACGAAATATTCGGACCCGTTTTGCCAATTGTAAATTACAACCACATAAGCGAGATTATTGTGTACAATCATGAAAACGATAAACCCTTGGCATTTTATGTTTTTGGTAATGATAAAACCGAAATTGAAACCTTGTTAAATCAGTGTAAATACGGTGGTGCCTGCGTAAATGACTGCTTGTCGCACATTGTGAACAGCAAGTTGCCTTTTGGCGGAATCGGAGCCAGTGGTTTTGGAAATTATCACGGAAAATACAGTTTTAAAGCATTTTCGCAAGCTAAAGCAGTTGTGTACAGAAAAACATGGTTCGACAATAAATTAAAATATCCGCCTTATACTAAAGATAAGTTAGCGTTGTTAAAAAAACTGTTTAAGTTCTTGTAAATTGGGCACAAAAAATAATAAAATAGTAAATTTGTAAAAATCACTTTTTATGGAATTATACTACACGTTTTCAGTTTTAATTGTACTTGCCTCGTTTTTTGCTTATTTAAATGTTCGTTTTTTAAAATTGCCCGGTACCATTGGTATCATGATTATTGCTATGCTGGTTTCGGTAGGAATCCGTTTAGTGGGCGATCAATATTTCCCCGAAACTACAAAAGAATTTTTTCTTCTAATACAGGAATTCGATTTTACCGAAATTCTAATGGGTGCCATGCTGAACTTTTTACTTTTCGCCGGCGCACTGCATATTAACGTTTCCGACTTGCGCGATCACAAATGGCCTATATTGACTTACGCGTCGGTAAGTGTGGTGCTGTCTGCCTTGATTATTGCAGGATTATTCTATACTGTAGCCCCAATGTTGGGCATGGAAATTCCGTTTATATATTGTTTGTTGTTTGGAACATTGATTTCGCCTACCGATCCTATCGTTGTTTTAGGAATTTTAAAGGAAGCGAAAGTTCCAAAAATGATCGAAACAAAAATTACGGGCGAATCGCTTTTTAACGATGGTGTTGCCGTTGTAATGTTTGCCGTTGTGTTGAAAATGGCGACCGATACCGATTTTGATGCTTCGTTTGCATCTGTTTCAAAATTATTTTTGTTAGAAGCCGGTGGCGGTGTTTTATTAGGAGCTCTTTTAGGATTTACCGCAAGCAACGTTATGAAAAAGATCGATGATTACAAAGTATCGGTTCTTATAACGTTATCAATTGTAATGGGTGGATTTTTAATAGCGAAGGAATTGCATTTTTCATCGCCGCTTGCCATGGTTATTGCCGGATTGATTATTGGAAACTTCGGAAAAACAGCTGCAATGAGCGAAACCACACGCGATTATTTAAGCAAATTCTGGGAATTGATCGATGAAATTTTAAACGCCATTCTTTTCCTTTTTATAGGTTTTGAATTACTAATGTTACCCGATTTACAAGAGCAATTACTGTTAGGCGTTATTGCGATCTTCATTTGTTTATTGGCACGAACCTTGGCGATATTTATACCGGCAAGCACCATTTTACGAAAAAACACGTATTCAAAAGGATCGTTAACAACCATGGTTTGGGGCGGAATTCGCGGCGGAGTTTCCATTGCGTTGGTTATGAGCATACCTAATTCGGTGGGCGATATTAAAGATGTTTTGTTAGAAGTTACTTATATCGTGGTTCTGTTCTCTATTGTTGTACAAGGATTAACCGTTGGTAAAGTTGCCAAAAAAGTTTTAAAAGATGATGAATCTGCCGATATTAATGAAGCAGCGTAAACTAAAAACAGCAACCGATAAGGTTGCTGTTTTTAACTTTGCCAAGAATTAATACTTTTTATCAGTATCCAATCGTTTTCATTTATCTTGGAATATATGTAATATCCTCCATAAGAACATTCATTTCCACAGTGAAAAACACGATAAAATATAACTTTTTTCTTATCAATAGAAAATAGAGGAACCGAATAAGCATAATAATTATTTGATTTATTCTTTTTAGAAAGTAGCTTTGATTTTGAGAATTTTGTATACCAAATAGAATCTTTGATGCTTACAAATTGTTTATAAATAAATTCTTGATCGTCTTTATTGAATATTAAATCTAAATCATTTTTTTCATGATAAAGAAACATTTCATTTTCATAAGGATCTTCATAATTATTTATAAAATTTTCGAAATGCCATTTTAAAATTTTATTCGATATTTTCTTCCTCTCAAAATAACTTTCTTCAGTGTATTTTTTATCATGAATAGTTATCCAATTTAAGAAATTAGAAATTTCCTTATCATTTATTATAGAACTATAAGTTTGACTATATGATGAATAATGAATCGAAATAATAATTATCAAAAGTAATTTTTTCATTTTGATTAACTTAAAACGAGTTAGCAATATACAAAAAAACAGCAACCTTATTCAGGTTGCTGTTTTTTTATGCTTAAGAGTTGGTTAACTCTTGCGCATGAGTTTTGTTATATTAAGCCGGCACGTTTTAAAAGTGCATTTGGCGATGGTTCTTGTCCGCGGAATTTTTTATAAAGCGTCATTGGATGATCGGTTCCACCTTGCGATAAAATATAATCTTTAAACTTGGTAGCTATTTCTTTGTTGAAGATTCCGTTTTGTTCAAAATAATCAAACGCATCGGCATCCAAAACTTCAGCCCATTTGTACGAGTAATATCCTGCGGCATATCCACCAGCAAAAATATGCGAAAAAGCAGTACTAATAACATTTTCGGCAACATCAGGATATAATTTCGTAGTTTCGAATTGTTTGTTCTCAAACGATTTTAAATCTTTAATTTCTGAAGGATTTTCCGAATGCCAAGCCATATCCAACAAACCAAAACTCAACTGACGCAAAGTTGCCATTCCTTCTAAAAAGTTGGCACTTTCTTTAATTTTATCAATGTATTGCTGCGGAATGGTTTCGCCGGTTTGGTAATGTTTTGCAAACAACGCTAATGTTTCTGGCTGATATACCCAGTTTTCCATAATCTGACTTGGAAGTTCCACAAAATCCCAATAAACCGATGTGCCCGATAACGACGGATATGTTGTGTTTGCCAACATTCCGTGTAATGCGTGACCGAATTCGTGAAACAAAGTAGTTACTTCGTTAAAAGTTAGCAACGACGGTTTTGATTGAGTAGGAGGGGTGAAGTTGCAAACAATGGAAATATGCGGACGTTCATTTACTCCGTTTTTAATCCATTGTGATTTAAACGATGTCATCCACGCACCATTGCGTTTACCTTTTCTTGGGAAAAAGTCGGTATATAACAACGCGATTTTTTCTCCGTTATCGTTGGTTACATCAAAAGTCTGTACATCGGCGTGGTATTTATCAACCGTAAAAACTTCGGTAAAATGCAAACCAAACAATTTTTCGGCAACAGTAAACGCACCATTCAAAACATTATCCAATTTAAAATAAGGTTTCAAAGCTTCATCGTCTAAATTAAAACGTTCCTGCTTCAATTTTTCGCTGTAATAACTTCCGTCCCATTTTTCTAATCGATCAATTCCGTCCAATTTTTTAGCGTAAGCAGTCAGTTCTTCAAACTCTTTTTGGGCAGCAGGTTTTGCTTTTACCAATAAATCGTTTAAAAAAGACAATACTTTTTCAGGGTTTTGCGCCATACGTTCTTCTAACACAAACGCTGCATGATTTTTATAACCCAATAATTGCGCACGCTGGTTACGCAGTTTTACAATTTTAAGAACAATTTCTTCGTTGTTGTAATCGTTTTTCTGAAAGCCTTTTTTACCGTTTGCAATAGCAATTTCTTTACGCAATTCTCGGTTTTTAGCATAAGTTACAAATGGCAGATAGCTTGGATAATCTAAAGTAAAAATCCAACCTTGTTTCTCTTGTTGTTCTGCAAGATTTTTTGCAGCTTCAATCACACCATCGGGTAATCCGGCTAAATCTTCTTCATTGGTAATGTGTAGTTGATACGCATTGGTTTCAGCCAGAACATTCTCATTGAATTGTAACGAAAGTACCGATAATTGTGCATCAATCTCACGTAATTCTGCCTTTTGATTGTCGTTTAACAATGCACCGTTCCGCACAAATCCTTTATAAGTTTTGTCTAACAACGTAATTTGTTCGGTAGTTAAAGTAGATTTATCAATAGTATCGAACACCTGTTTCACGCGTTTGAATAAATCTGGATTTAGCGAAATATCGTTTCCAAAAGCTGATAGTTTAGGTGCAACAATCTGAGCAATTTTCTGTAATTCTTCGTTGGTTTCTGCGGAATTCAAATTAAAAAAGATGTTTGAAATGCGATCTAACTGCATACCTGAGAACGACATGGCTTCAATCGTGTTTTCAAAAGTAGGAGTATCGGTATTGGTAATAATCTGTTGAATTTCTGCTTTTGCCTGCTTAATTACTTCTTCGAATGCCGGTTCGTAATCGGTGGTTTTTATCTGTGAAAACGGAGCCGTATCAAAAGCCGACAATAATATATTTTCCATAATTTGCTTAAAAGTTAAAGCCTAAAATTAAGGATTATATCGTTAACGAAGTATTAAAGCTAAATGAAAATTCGTTATATTCGATTTTAAAATTTCGCTTATGAAGAAGTATATAAAGGTAATTTTGTTTTACTGCTTTTGTTTGGTTAGTTGCGGTCAGAACAAAACGGAAAATCAGAATACTAATCCAATCCACCAAGAAGAAATGAAAGATCAGACCACGAATCAATTCAATCCAGAAAAATATTACACAACCAAAGATTCTGTTTTGTTGGCTTCTTTTGAAGAAGATATTGTATATGTTTTAAAAGATGATTTTAATGATGTAGTGAGAAATCATCCAGAGTTTTTTGTTGAGTTTCCGAATGATCCTTATGTTACTTATAGTTCAATACCAAGTTCTGTTGAGTTTGGAAGTGAAGTAGGACAGGATATGTATTATTTATATTACGCGTATTTTCTAAAGAATACGAATGAAATGTATAAGATTGATGATGATTTTAATGATCAACGGAAAAAAATAATGATCATTTACACACGATTAAACAGAATGTTTAGTTTGTTGGATGGTGGTGGTCCGGGATATATGCACTTATACAGACGTACTTTTGGCGAAGCAGAGTATGCTATTTATTTATATGCTTTAACGCGAAAAGATTTTACAGTAAAATACGATATTACTAAACAGAAAGATTTGTTTAAGCAAACATTACAACAAATTGTTACTGATAGATTAGAAAATACATTTGATATTCATGAAACCGAGAAACCAGAGTTAAAGAAAGAACTATTTGCTTTAATCAATGAAATTGATGCTCAAATAACAGATGCTTTTTACCTTACTCAAGCGCAACAATTTTATTATGGTAATTATGCAACTTGGTAAAGACTTAAATTAATCTAAGGTTTTTTTACTCCTGCAAGGTCTTTCTGACATTGTAGGTTAACATAGCTACAAGGTTCTAAAAACCTTGCAGCAGCAAAAAGAGCAACTTTTCAGTCGCTCTTTTATTATTTTAAACCTTCGGCTGCTTTTAAAACAGCTTCTTTTAAACCTAATTTATAATCGATCATTTTTTGTAACAACTCTGCATTTTGACTTGCTAAAATTTGTACTGCCAATAAACCTGCATTTTTAGCTCCGTTTAACGCAACCGTTGCCACAGGAACACCACCCGGCATTTGCAGAATTGATAAAACAGAATCCCAACCGTCAATAGAATTGCTCGATTTTACTGGAACACCTATTACTGGTAATGGACTCATACTTGCTACCATTCCCGGTAAATGCGCTGCTCCACCTGCACCTGCAATAATTACATTGATGCCGTTTTTGTGTGCGTTGTTAGAAAAATCGACTAATTTTTCAGGAGTTCTGTGTGCCGATACAATATCAACATGTGTTTCTACTCCAAATTCTTTTAATATATCTATGGCTTGTTGCATTACCGGCATATCCGAAATGCTGCCCATTACTACTGCTACTTTCATTTTTTGTTTATTTGTCTGTTTTTTTGATTATCCTGCAAGGTCTTTAAGACCTTGTAGGTATCGCTTTATTTTGGAATCTATAGCTACAAGGTTTTTGAAACCTTGCAGCAAATACAAAGTTTATACATTAAAAACTTGTAAATCTTCTTTTAGCCATTGGTCAATTTCATTTTCAGCTTCTTCATTAGTAATATAATCACCATTTTTGTATTCCTTTCTAGCTTCTGCAACTCGATTTTCTTGATCTGTAGATAATTCATACAAATTCTCTTCTAGTTCAAAATCTAAAAGTTTTTTAATTTCCTTTATTACACGAACTTCTTTTAATTCGGTAATTCTGCTGATTATATCAAGCTTTAGTTGTAACTCTGAAGTGCTCATTTGTAGTAATTTACATTAAAGTTAATAAAAAATCTAACATAGTCTTAATACTTAATACAACTATCTTAATACTACTTCGAAATCACTCTAATAGTTTCTTTAACCTGTTGGGCAACTTTACGTGCTTCGGTCATGTTTTCGTTTACAATGGTAACGTGTCCCATTTTGCGGAACGGACGAGTTTCACGTTTTCCGTAAATGTGTGGAGTTACACCATCAATTGCCATGATTTTTTCGATATTTTCGTAAACAACCTGACCCGAAAAACCTTCTTCGCCAACTAAATTTACCATAATTCCGGCAACTTTACTGTCGGTGTTTCCTAAAGGTAAATCTAAAATGGCGCGAATATGCTGTTCAAATTGCGACGTATAACTCGCTTCGATAGAATAATGACCTGAATTATGCGGACGCGGAGCTACTTCGTTCACTAAAATTTGATCATCGGCAGTCTGAAACATTTCAACAGCCAACAAACCAACATGGTTAAAACTTTCGGAAACTTTCAACGCGATTTCGCGTGCATTGTTTGCAACGGTTTCGCTGATACGAGCCGGACAAATTACATATTCAACCTGATTTGCTTCCGGATGAAATTCCATTTCTACCACAGGATAGGTTTTAATTTCGCCCGATGTCGAACGAGCTACAATCACCGCCAATTCGTTTTTAAACGGAATCATGGTTTCGGCAATACATTCTGTTTCCGGTAAATTTTCCAAATCAATTACCTGTCGAACCACTTTTACACCGTTTCCGTCGTAACCGCCTTCGGTTGCTTTCCACACAAAAGGCAGTTCAACCAAACCGTTTTCAACATCTATCTTTAATGCAGGTAAGGTTTTGTAACGTTTGTAAGGTGCGGTTGGAATGTTATTTAAAGCGTAAAAATCTTTTTGATTTCCTTTGTTTGATATTAATCGCAACGTTTTTGGCGACGGATACACTTTTTTACCCTCTTTTTCCAAGGTTTCTAAAGCTTCCAGATTTACGTTTTCAATTTCAATGGTTAAAACATCAACCTGATTTCCTAAATTAATCACGGTATCGTAATCGTTTAACGAACCTTGAAAAAACTTGGTAGCGCCAAACTGGCAAGGTGCTTCGGCACTTGGATCCACTACATACGTTTGAATATCGAACTTTCGGGTTTCGGTCAGCATCATTTTACCTAATTGTCCGCCACCTAAAATTCCTAATTTAAAATCAGAAGAAAAATAATTCATTGTTGTTTTATTGTTGAGTTGTATATCTGTTTAATTGTAATGGGCAAAGATACTGTTTCAAACCACATTATAAAAATGTAAAATTATGATTTTTGCTTATGCAAAAGTTTCAATATTTTTCTTCCACGACTTAAAAACGATGGTTCCTGCAAAAGTAAATTTTGTTCGATAAGTGCGATTAACTGCTCTTTAATCCAATCTTCTTGATCGACCAAAAAATACAAAATATGAATAGCATTTACACGTGTTGCAACTGCCGATGGTAGAATAATCCAATCGAACATCGTGTGAACTATCTGCTGTTTTTGTTCTTTATTGTAAAGATTTTTATTGTTTTTTAATTGATGGAATATCGTTCGGGAAACACAGCGTTTGGTAGATTCGTGCGTTTCGTTCAGTGCTTTTTCCAGATATAGATCCAAATAATCGTTTAAATAATCAATATGGCGTTCTACCAACATATCCAATGCGTGATACAGCACAATTTTCTGCTTTTCATCAACAAAATAAATCACTTCGATAAAAGCATCAGCCAAAATGCCCTGATCCAGTATATGATTTATAGCCAACGTTCGGCTTTGCGTACTTAAGTTGTGGTGATGCGTTGAGAAATAGGTAATTACATCCATATAAAATTATTAAAAACAAAATTTATGCTAAAAATAAAAATATATTTGGCAAAACTGCGAATAAACTTTAATTAAAGTACACGTATTCGTATATTTGCACGGTTAAAAATAATATGGAAATTCAAATCTTAGATAAAACCTTTGTACCCTACCTTTCGGCATTAGAAATTGATGCGGAAGTACAGCGTTTGGCAAAAGATTTATTGAATGATTATAAAAACGAAGTTCCTGTCTTTTTAGTGGTTTTAAACGGCGCATTTATTTTTGCTGCCGATTTAATGAAACAGTACACCAGTGCGGCAGAAATTTCATTTATAAAAATGGCATCGTACAACGGTACAGAAACTACTGGCAACGTAACCGAACTTTTAGGGTTAGATATTGACCTTACCAACAAACACGTTGTTATTGTAGAAGATATTGTTGATACCGGCAACACCATTGCGGCGCTGTACAATTTAGTAAACAGATTTAAGGTAAAAAGCATAAATACGGCAACCTTGTTTTTTAAACCCGAAGCTTATAAACAAACTATTGATATTAAATACACAGGTTTTAGTATCGAAAACAAGTTTATTGTAGGTTACGGATTAGATTACAACAAACAAGGCAGAAATTTAGGCGAAGTTTATCAAATAAAATAACATACAAAAATGATTGCAATAGTTTTATTCGGAAAGCCGGGGGCAGGCAAAGGCACACAGGCAGAGTTTTTAAAAGAAAAATACAATTTAACGCATATTTCTACGGGCGATGTTTTCCGATTTAATATTAAGAACGAAACAGAGTTGGGCAAGAAAGCGCAAGAATTTATTAATAAAGGCGAACTGGTTCCCGATGAAATTACCATTGATATGTTAAAGAATGAAGTGTCTAAAAACATGGATAAAGCAGGTTTTTTGTTTGATGGGTTTCCAAGAACAATTGCGCAAGCCGAAGCGTTGGATGCTTTTTTACAATCGATTAATTTAGAAGTAACAGCAACTGTTGGTTTAGAAGCTGATGATGATGTTTTGGTTGCACGTATTTTAGAGCGTGGGAAAACTTCGGGCAGAGCAGATGATCAAGACGAAACAAAAATTCGTACACGTTACGAAGAATATAACGAAAAAACGGCACCGTTAATTGAATATTATACCAACAAAAACAAATACCACGCAGTAAACGGTATTGGATCAATACAGGAAATTACCGAAAGATTAAGTGCGGTGATTGATCGTTTTTAATCCTAAAAAAAATAATTTTAAATAATCTTATCCTTTTTTGTAATTTAGGATAAGATTATTTGCATTTAATAGAACAACAATAGTGGAAATTTTAATCATCTTTATTTTAATCATTCTAAACGGCATTTTCTCAATGTCTGAAATGGCATTAGTATCTTCCAGGAAGAACCGTTTAGAAATGGCTGCAAAAAAAGGCAGCAGCAGTGCTAAAGCCGCCTTAAAGCTGGTTGAAGAGCCCAACAACTTCCTGTCAACCGTACAAATTGGTATTACCTTAATCGGTATTTTAACAGGTATTTATTCGGGCGATAAAATAACCACCGACTTACAAACTTTTATTGCTCAAATTCCATCGTTACAACCGTACGCATCATCGTTAAGTGTTGGTGTGGTGTTGGTTTTATTAACTTTTTTTACGCTGATTTTAGGTGAGCTGGTTCCAAAACGTTTAGGGTTGAATTATCCCGAAGCTATTGCAAAAATGGTAGCCATTCCCATGACGTTTATTTCTAAAGTTGCCGCGCCGTTTGTGTGGTTGCTTACAAAATCGTCTGATTTGCTGCTGAATATCTTCAACATAAAACCAACTGCCGACGGAAAAGTTACCGAAGAAGAAATTAGATCGATTATTAAAGAAAGTACCGAAGTAGGCGAGGTTCAGGAAATTGAACAGGATATCGTAGAGCGTGTTTTTAATATTGGCGATTTAAAGGTAAACGCTTTAATGACGCACCGAAAATCGGTAATGTATTTAGATTGCGAAGATAACTTACAGGAATTAAAAGCCAAAGTAATAGAAGATTTACACTCGTTTTACCCAGTTTGCGAAGGCGGATTGGATGAGGTAATCGGAGTTGTATCGTTAAAAGATCTGTTTATTTTGTTTGAAAAAGACAATGTAGATTTAAAATCAATCATAAAAGAACCTACGTTTTTTATTGAACACACATCGGCATACAAAGCCTTAGAACAGTTCAAAACGTCAAAAAATCACTTTGCATTGGTGTCTGATGAGTATGGCGTAATTCAAGGAGTAATTACCTTAAACGATATTTTAGAATCGTTGGTGGGCGATGCGTCTGAATTTTACGAAGAAGAATTTAAGTTAGAAGAAGTAGCCGAAGGCGAATGGATTGTTGATGGATTTTATCCGCTGCACGATCTGCTTTCGTATTTTGAGTTAGATGAATTAATGCCCGATTATGATGTAACAACCATAAGTGGTTTGGTGATGAAAGAATTATCGTACATACCAAAAACCGGCGAAAAATTAATTTGGAATAAAATGGAGTTTGAAGTATTGGCTTCAAACGGAGTAAAAATTGATAAAATAGGGATTTCTCTATTAAAAGATTAAAACAATGACAGAAGGAAATTTTGTAGATTACGTAAAAATATATGTAGCATCTGGTAAAGGTGGTAAAGGGTCATCGCATTTACACCGTGAGAAATTCATTGAAAAAGGCGGTCCCGATGGTGGAGATGGTGGTCGTGGAGGTCACGTAATTATTCGTGGTAACGAAAGTTTATGGACATTGCATCATTTACGTTTTCAACGACATATAAAAGCAGGTCACGGTGGCGATGGAGGTAGTTCGCGTAGTACTGGTAGCGATGGTGAAGATCGTTATATTGATGTGCCGCTTGGAACCGTAGTTAAAGACAAAGAAACAGGTGAATTGCTTTTTGAAATTACCGAAAACGGCGAAGAAAAAATCTTGGCAAAAGGTGGTAAAGGTGGTTTGGGTAACTGGCATTTTCGCTCGTCAACCAATCAAACGCCGCGTTATGCACAGCCGGGTATGCCTGCAGAAGAAGTTGATATTATTTTAGAATTAAAAGTTTTGGCAGATGTTGGTTTGGTTGGATTTCCAAATGCAGGAAAATCTACGTTACTGTCTGTTTTAACATCGGCAAAACCAAAAATTGGCGATTATCCGTTTACAACCTTAAAGCCGAACTTGGGAATTGTAGAATATCGTGATTTCAAATCGTTTGTAATTGCTGATATTCCTGGAATTATCGAAGGTGCTGCTGAAGGTAAAGGATTAGGACATTACTTTTTAAGACATATCGAAAGAAATTCTACCTTATTATTTTTGATTCCTGCCGATGCAGACGATATTAAAAAAGAATACGATATTTTGTTGGATGAGTTAAGAAGATACAACCCGGAAATGTTAGATAAAGATCGTTTAATAGCCATTTCTAAATGCGATATGTTAGATGATGAACTAAAAGACGAATTAAAAGAACAGCTTGATAAAGAATTTGACGGACTTCCGTATCTATTTATCTCATCTGTTGCACAACAAGGCTTAACCGAGCTAAAAGATAAATTGTGGCAGATGCTGAATTAAAAGCATCTCATTGATAAAGTAAAAAGGAGCTATCTGCAAAGATGAGCTCCTTTTTTATTTACTTTTTTTCGTTTAGTACATATTCTTGAATAATGTATCTTGAAATGGGTTTTAATGTTTTTCCGGTTTCGGGTTGCAATCCAGGTTGATTGTAAAATTCTAAAATACCATTAGGGTTTTTAATATACCAAATTTTCGGATTTCCCTTTTTATCAAAAAAAGAAGTTTTGCTATCAACCTTCATTTTTCTAAATTCTTTAATCAATTTATCATCTTTTGGTAAAGTTGTTTCTGCAAAACTATTAATTGTTTCAGTACAATCTACGGCTTCATATTTATCTCCTTTCCAAACCATACAATCTTTAGTTGTCCAGGTTTTAAAATTCAAAAAGAGCGAAAATCCAATAATCACAGACACAATTCCAATAATTCCGATTTTTTTCAACGGAACATTTTTTCGCTTTTGGATTGAAACTTCTTCGGAAGATCCTATAACTTTTGGAGTATTTACTTCGGCTTCTATAGTCACAATTTCTTTATCAACAACCTCTTCAATTTCTGGTTTTTCAACTTCGTTATTACTGCTTTCTACATTTGGTTCTTCTGAATCAAAATTTGTTTTTTGATTGTCAACAATATCTTCAACTTCAGAAATCTTGCTGTAATGTTTTTCAAACTTACGGTATGGGCGTTGCTTAAAATCTAAAATTAGAGCAACCATTTCCAATCTTCTTAAATCGGAACCACCACTTTTTTCTTTCAAAAAATTAGCTAAAGCTTTAAACTTATCTGTTTCACTCCGAAGCTTGTTCAAAGTAAGTTCTGCAAAAGGTACATCAAAGAAATCCTCGATAATTTTTTTGTCGGAACTATCTAATTCCTCTTTCATTTTTAAGATTAGAATTTCTCTTAAACCTGCAGGAGTTGGGTTTAATAAAGAGCGAATTTGATCATCTTCTTTCTGTATTTCATAATAATCTTTCAGTGCTTTTTTATATGATTCAATCATAAGTAAACTATTTTATATCGGAATTTTTCGGAATTCTTAAGCATTTTTCGGAATTGTCGGAATCATTGGAATTCCTTGATATTCAGGCGTAAAAAGCACCGTTACTTTGCTTCAGAAATCAGAAGATGTCTTGTTGCGAATGTCGCAAAAATACAAAACTAATTTCTACAAAATAAATGCTTGGCTTGCGAAATCTTTCTCTGGGGAGTAGCAATTTTTTGTAAGTCAGGTATTAACACTTCCCAGTACAGAGCGCTCTGTTTTTTTAAAGGTGTGCAAAATCTATCGACGAATGTTGAAAAGCACACTATTGTTTAATCTCAATAGTAATTAAAATGACAAAAAAAGGCTTTTTAGCAGGCTTGTTCCTGCTTGGTATTTCGGTAACTGCTTTTGCAAAAAGTAATGAAACAGTTAAAAGTGAAAAAAGTGTATCAATCAATAATAATGTAACAGAAGGAATAGACCAAAGCGGTGGCGGTAACAACAACACCGGAACGGTATTAATACCTATTAAACCACCAAAACCACCGGTTATTCTTAAATAAATTATTGTTTAACTAAATAAAAGTAATAATTTAGGGTATTTAATTTCTTTAGAAGATTAATGAAATATAACTACCTTATTTTATTACTTTTTGCGTTATTATGTTTTTCTTGTAAAAAGAATTTCAGTACTAATGATGTAAGTAATTATCCTAATATAACAATAGATTCACTTTATGATCTGTCTTTTTCTGATGATCTTAATTTGAATGATCGAATAAAAGTTACCAATAAAGGAATTCTTCTTGCGGAAAAGCATCAGATCGATTCCTTATATTTAAAAGGGATTGGTAATAAAGCGTATCATTATCTTGATGTATTTCCAGATAGTTCAAATTATTACATCAACCAACTTATTACAACTTCTAAAAAGAAAAAAAATAAAAAATATCTTGGTTATTCGTATTCGTTAAAAGGAAATTCTCTTTATAACAATACGCAATACGATAGTGCGTATTATTATTTTAAAAACGCCAATGTGGTTTATTATGATGTTAATGACAGCTTATCGTTAGCATATAACCAACTTATGATGGCGCGTATTCATTATTTTTATAACGATTACAATGCAAGTGAAGAATTAGTTACGCAAGCTTTGGAATATCTAAAAGGAAAAAACAACTCTTATATAATTGAAACATATAATATTTTAGGGAGCATTTACAAGAAATCGGATAAATATGATGAAGCCATTACGTATTACCAAAAAGCATTAACACTTACAGAAAAAAGATCTTTAGAAGAAAGTTATTTAAGAAATAATATAGCTTCTTTATATATAGCTTTACACCAATACGAAAAAGCAAAACAAACACTTTATAATTTGTTAGATTCTGATTTAGTAACTAATGATGAAAATTTACAATCGGCTGTTCTACTAAATTTAGGAAATGCTTTATTTAAACAAGATAATGATAATGGGCTACAACAAATTTTACAATCTTTACAAATAAGAGAAAGTGCACATTTTGAAACATTATCGATTGAAAACTATATTGAACTATCTGATTTTTACGCGTTAAAAAATAAATCAACAGCTATAGATTATCTAAAAAAAGCATTAACATTAGCAACCAAACACAAAAGTATCGACAATAAAATTTTAGCTTTAAAAAAGTTGATTCCATTAGCAAAGAATAACGCTTCATTAAATTATTCCGAAGAATATATTCGATTAAACGATAGCATTACCAGCGTTAGAAACCAGGCAAAAAACCAGTTTGCTAAAATGCGTTTTGATTATTCCAAAGAATTAGAACAAAATCAAACGCTTAAATCAAAAGAAATCGAAAATCAGTTAACCATTCAAAAGCAAAAAAACACTCATTTGGTATTGTGCAGCGTCATTGCTTTTGTAATCATATTTTTCTATTTTATCTATTATTATCTCCGCAACAGACATGCAAAAGAAAAAATCGAAGAAAACTATAAAACCGAACAGCGCATTGCAACACGAATTCATGATGAATTGGCAAACGATGTGTATCATACCATTTCGTATGCCGAAAACACTGATCTATCTGATGGAAACAACAAAGTAAAATTATTGGATCATTTAGAAGATGTTTACAACCGTACCCGAAATATTTCAAAAGAAAACAGCTTTATTCCAACAGGAACGGAATATGTAAGTTATCTTAAAAATATGCTATTAGAATTTCAAAATTCGCAGGTGAAAATTATTACGGCAGGTATCGATGATTTTTCGTGGGATAATTTAAATAAGATCAAAAAAGTGGTTTTGTACAGAATTATTCAAGAATTATTAGTGAATATGAAAAAGCACAGCGGGGCAGATTTGGTGGTTATAAAATTCTCAAAATCTAACAAATACGCCGAAATTCAATATACCGATAATGGTGTTGGATTCGATAAAAATAAAGAAAAAATAAAAAATGGACTCCAAAATGTGGAAACCCGCATAAAAACTATAAATGGAACGATTACTTTTGACTCGAAAGTAAAAAAGGGCGTGAAAGCTGTGTTGCGTTTCCCGTTATAAAAAGAATAAAATGTTTAAAAAAGTTTTAATAGCAGAAGATATCGATACCATTAGTTTTGGTATAGTTACCGCTTTGGCAGAATATTCAACTATGGAAATTCACCATGCCAAATATTGCGACGATGCGTTATTAAAAATAAAAAAAGCGATCCAGGAAAACAATCCTTATGATTTGCTGATTTCTGATCTTTCTTTTAAGGCAGATCACACCAAGACCATTTTGCATGCGGGCGAAGAATTGGTACAGGCGGTAAAAGAAATTCAACCCGAAATTCGCATCATTGTATATTCGATAGAAGACCGCATGGCAAAAATTAAAAATATGTTCGACAACAATTTAATAAATGCCTATGTTTCTAAAGGGCGAAACAGCACGCAAGAACTAAAAAAAGCCATTGAAAACGTATATGCAAACGAGGGAAAATATGTTCCGGAAAACCTTCAGAGTATGTTTCGAGAAGCTTCGGTTTTTGAGATTGAAGAACAAGATATTGAATTGTTGAATCTTTTAGCCAAAGGATATTCTCAAGAAGAAATCAGTAAAGACTTTAGGAGTAAAAATTACACATCTGCAAGCATGAGCAGTGTTGAAAAGCGCATAAATAAACTGAAAATTCATTTTAATTCTCGAAACATTACACATCTTATCAGTCAAACCAAAGATATAGGGTTAATATAAATCCATTTTTAAAATATTACATTGAAACACTTTGTTGTTGTTTTCTTAAAGTTGTTTGTTTTAAGAAAATGTTGAAATCCGGCTTTTTAGTCGGATTTTTTTTGTTGAATGTGGAAAGTCGTAAGAAATTGATTCTTGTTAAGAGTAAGTTTGTAAATAATCCTCATTTTTGCAATTTAAAACAAACCCTATGAAACAACTTTATTTACTCTTTTTATTGGTATCGTTAACCTTTTGCAGTTCAAACAAAAACGATTTTTCTGAAAACTCAGGACAATCTCAGGAATGGTATCCGGTTACAAAAGTGGTCGATGGTGATACCTTTTGGGTAGATAACGGAACATCAAAAGGAATAAAAATTAGATTAACAGGTATCGATGCTCCCGAATCTCAAAAACGATGGAAAAAAGAAGAAGGACATTATGGTAAAGAATCCAAAGCGTATCTAACCAAAATGTTGAAAGATAAAAAAGTGCGTTTAGAAACAGATATCGATTCTTTAGATCGATACGGCAGAACCTTATCCTACGTATATTTAGAAGACGATACTTTTGTAAACGCTATCATGATAAAAGAAGGTTATGCCTTAATTATGACGGTATCGCCCAATGTAAGATATGCCGATCTTTTTTACAATCTGCAAGTTCAAGCTCGTGAAAACAATCGCGGATTGTGGAATAGATAATCAAAAAAATCCTCTTAAAATTTTAAGAGGATTTTTCAGTTTATAAATTTGGTATTCTTAAAACCTGACCCGGATAAATTTTATCAGGATGCGTTAACATGGGTTTATTCGCTTCGAAAATAGTATTGTATTTGTTGGCATCGCCATAAAATTCTTTAGAAATTTTCGATAAGGTATCACCACTTACAACAGTATAAAATTGTGCTTGTGGAGCCGGTGTTGCAACAGTCATTAAGTTATCAACTTGGTCAACACCTTCAACATTACCAATTGCTAAAACAATTTTTTCGGCATCTTCTTGTGCAGCAACCTCGCCTTCAACCTTAACATCATCATCGGTAACCGATAATTTAATTCTGTTGTAAGGTAAACCAAGCTGCTTTACATAGTCTAACAAAGCTTGTGCCTGCAATGTTTTTTTCTCTTCAACAGGAGCTTCCTGTTCTTTTTTGCCAAAAATTTTAGCGCCCTTTTCTTTAATAAATGAAAATAATCCCATAACGTAATTAATTTTTAAATTTTAATAAATGTAATAAAAAATATATAATGTGATCAAATTTTAGCAACTGAATTTAATATCGTACCAAATAAAATGTCCCTAAAATTTTAGAGACATTTTTTATTAGTAACTGTATTGTGCTGTATGGCTGTTTGGGTTAGTTACCGTGATGTTTTGTTCGTCTTTTACCACCGTTCCATTAATCTCTGCTTTGTAAGAATACGTAATGCTTTTGTTGTTAAAAGGAATAAACTGCATACTTAAACTTGCGGCAGGTAATGGCGAAATACTTTCAATAACATACGTTTTAGTCGATCCTGAAAAGCTTTGTTTATCTAAAGAAATGCCTGTTTCGTTTGCACGTTCTGTACCATTCACTTTCCAAATAGTATTGGTGTTGAAAGACGAACTCACGGCAACAAATGAAATATAATCGTCCATAGTTACATTATCAATGGTAATGGTAAATTTCATGTTTTTACCTTCAATTCCAGGAATAACAGGGCCATTTCCGTCATCGCTACTGCTACAATTTACAAATAGAGCGCTTGTTACAACGGCTAAAGTACATAAGCCAATAAAATTTTTGAATATTTTCTTCATGGTTTAAAATTTTAAATAAAACCATTTACTAAAACCGAACCGTTTTTTTATAACATTACAATGGGCTTAGTTTTTTAATTGATATTTAAGAGTATTCTTTACAAAATCAGCTGTTTATTGATTAATAATTTTGAAAGATGTCAATTTAAAAGGATCTAAAAGCAGAAAGTTCTATTGATGAATTGTGGTTTTTTGTGGAGAAATTCCGCAGACCGTCTGTTTTCAATTAAAAATATCAAACCAAATAAGTATCTTAAGTAACTAATAACCTACAACTAAAAACAATTTATTATCTTCGCATGTAAAGAAAAAATCAACATTAATAATGAAAAAATTAAGCTTATTTCTTTCTTTGTTTATGCTGGCAATGCCTTTGGGTATGTTTGCAAACGAAGGAATGTGGTTTTTAATGTTCATTGAACGTTTAAACCACCGCGATATGCAAAAAATGGGGTTACAGTTAACGCCCGATGAAATTTACAGCATAAACAACCATTCTTTAAAAGATGCCATTGTGCAGTTTGACGGAGGTTGTACTGCAGAAATTATTTCGGATCAAGGTTTGGTTTTAACAAACCACCACTGCGGATATGATAAAATTGCAGAACTTTCTACTCCGCAAGACGATATTTTAACAAACGGTTTCTGGGCAAAAACAAAAGCCGATGAACGCAAACCTAAAGATATTTCGGTGCGTTTCTTTGTTCGTATGGACGATGTTACAAAACGTATTTTAGGTGTTGTTAACAAAGGAATGACCGAAGCAGAACGCGAAAAGGCGATCAATCAGGAAATTGCAAAAATCGATAAAGAAAATAACGAAGGTGGTAAATATACTGTTTCAGTTCGATCTTTCTTCCAAGGGAACGAATATTACTATTTCGTGTATCAAGATTATACCGATGTTCGTTTAGTGGGAACTCCACCAGCATCAATCGGTAAATTTGGTGGCGATACAGACAACTGGGAATGGCCACGTCACACAGGTGACTTTTCATTGTTCCGCGTTTATGGCGATGCGAATGGAAATCCGGCAGAATATGCTGCTAGCAACGTTCCGTTAAAACCAAAACACTTTTTACCTGTAAACATTCAAGGTTTAAAAGAAGGCGATTTCTCTATGATTTTGGGATATCCTGGTAGAACAAATCGTTGGATGCCGGCAGAAGGAATTCAGCAAAATGTTGAATTTGCTTATCCTGCTTGGGTTGAAGGATCTCGTTTAGGAATGGATGTGATGAAAAAATACATGGATCAGAAAGACGAAGTTCGTTTGGCTTATGCAAGTAAATACGCAGGCGTTGCAAACTACTGGAAAAACCGTCAGGGTATGATCGATGCATTAACAGCTCAAAAAACAGCAGATACAAAACGTAAAAACGAAGCCAAATTTAACAAATGGGCTAACAAAAAAAATAATAAAGAAGAATACGGAAACGTTGTTGCCGATATCAATGCATATTACGCTGCAACCAACGAAAAAGCACGACACGACAATTATTTAATGACTATTTTACGTACATCAGATTTAGCTGCAATTCCTTATAGTTTCGGAAATGCGTTAATTCAGTATGCTAATGAAAACGAAGCGAAGCGCGCAGAAATGCGCCCAAGATTAGAAGAGGCAATTAACGATACTTATAAAGGTTTTTATGGTCCGTTAGAAGCTGAAATGTTGGCGCGTCAGTTAAATCTGTATGCAACTAAATCTGTTGGTTATGATGTGGCTCCGTATGTAAAACAATTAGGCGAGAAAAATAATTTCGATTATTCTAAAATTGTAGATAAAGCATTTGCAGGTAGTGTGTTTTCATCAAAAGATTTATTGATGAAGTATTTAAAAAATCCTGATAAATCAATGATCGAGAATGATGAATTATTTAAGATTTCATCTGATTTATTAACCAAATACCGCGAGCAACCAGCAACAATTGCTCCGCTAAAAGAAAAATACGATGTAGCTTTCCGCAAATTGGTTGATGGTTTACGTAAGGCAAATCCAAAAACAAAATACTATCCGGATGCTAACTCAACATTGCGTTTAACTTATGGAAAAGTAATTGATTTACCTCGCCGTGCAGATCGTCCGAACGATGCAACTGACAATTGGTACACGACTTTAAAAGGGACTATTGCGAAACACAAAGCAGGCGACGAAGAGTTTGAAAACCCACAACGTTTAATTGATTTGTATAACGCAAAAGATTATGGACAGTATGCCGATAAAGACGGAACGTTACACGTAAACTTTTTAACAGATCACGATATTACTGGTGGTAACTCTGGTTCACCGGTTTTAAACGGAAAAGGAGAGTTGATTGGTTTAGCTTTCGACGGTAATATTGAAGCTATGGCTGGTGATGTTATTTTTGATCCTAAATTGCAACGTACCATTAATGTTGATATCCGTTACGTATTGTTCATTATCGATAAATACGCTGGTGCAACCAACTTAATTAACGAATTAAAGATTATTAAATAATCTTATTTATTAGATAATTTACCAACCCCGACGGAGTTTTAAACTCCGTCGGGGTTTTGTTTTTATTCAAATAATAGAAGATTTCTATCAACTTGTTTTATTCGGTTGCTCTTTATTATCCAAATCGTTGGTGTTTTTCTGCAGATTATAACCTGCTTTAATGAATCAATTTTATACAAATTTTCATTTTTAAAACCTTTTTCTTGGCAAAATAAAAATAGTGAATCACCTTTTATTTTCCATGTTCCTTTTTCGTTTAAACTACATGTTTCATAAAAATAGCTTTTGTCTTCATTAAATACAAGCTTCTCATCAATAGGAAATTTTCCACTATAAATAAGCATGTTAAATTGCGTGTTTTTTGAGGAATAAATAATAGGATATTCTTTACTGTCAAAATTTGAACTGCAAGAACTAATTAATATTATACTTAAAAGAAAAACTATATTTTGGTAATAGATTTTAAAAATCATAGGAAACAAATTTTATCTAAAATAAAAAATTTAACATTAAAATTGATTACTTTTAATTGAAATTAAATGCTATTAATTATGAAAAATATCCATTTAAAAAAAATAATACTACTTCTTTTAGTTGTTGTTGGTCAGCAGGTTTTGGCTCAAAACAAAAAAGTTAAATCAGTTTCGCATGATGCGTTGACCAAAGCAGGTACTTATACCGAATATATTTCAAGAGCAGGAGCAACAGTTCAAGTAGGCGATAGTTTACAAATTAGCAATCCAAGTAATTTTGAACGCTACATGTATATTACTCAAAACGATGCATACCTGCGTGCCGATGAAATGAACAAAAAATTAAAGGTAAAAGCCATAAATGTGTCGGGCGACGATAAAAAAGGCTATACCGTGTTTTTTACCTGTAAAGGCTTGGGTGCAACACCTGTTTTTGTTCGATACGAAGATGCGGTGCAAACGAACGAAATTAAATTGTTAACCGAAGATAACGCTACTTTGCAGGAATAGTTTTTTCTTTGCATTATGAAAAAGATTTGGTTGTTAATGTTGCTGGTTACTTTGTTGGTAGCTTGTTCGGCAAAAACAGAAAAAATAAGCACGGCATTTTACTTCTGGCGTACAACGTTTAGTTTAACCGAAACAGAACAGCAGTATTTAAAAGATCTGGATGTCAAAAAACTGTACATTCGGTATTTCGATGTGGCTTTACAGAACAATGAAGCTATTCCTGTAGCACCAATAGTTTTTAATCAGAAACCTGAGGGATATAATGTTGTTCCTGTTGTATATATTAAGAATGAAGTTTTCTTGCAAAACGGTTCTGCTGATAGTTTGGCGGTAAAAGTGTACAATTATATCCAACAAATCAATAAATCGGCAGATGTATCGGTAAACGAAATTCAGTTTGATTGCGATTGGAGTCTAAAATCAAAACAAAACTACTTTCAGTTTATAGATCAATTTAAAAAACTACATCCCAATTTATCGGCGACCATTCGGCTGCATCAAATCAAATATCCCGAAAAAACTGGAATTCCTTCAGTAAAAACCGGCGTGTTAATGTATTATAACATGGGTGTTATCAATTCCGGTGAAGACAATTCCATCTACAGTCAAAAAACAGCAAAAAACTATGTAAATTCGTTACAAAATTACAACCTACCATTAAATATTGCGTTGCCCGTTTTTAGTTGGGGTGTTCATGTTCGCAACAATCAGGTGACAAATTTAATAGGTGGTTTGCGAGTGAACGATTTAACGGGAGATCAATTTGCAAAGATCAGCGATAATAGATATAAGGTTGTAAAAGATATTGTTTTTAAAGGCAGATATCTGGCGAAAGACGATGAAATTAAAATTGAAGCTGTAAGTGCCGATCAGTTAAAGGAAATGATGCACGATATTAAAAAGAACAGCAGACACAAACCTAACGAGATTATATTTTACGATTTAAATGAAAATAATTTAAAAGCTTATGAAAAAGAAGATTTTAAAACTGTTAGCCGCTGGTAGTTTAACTGCTATATTGGGTTACGGAACCTACGCTTATGGTTGTGCCGATGGTTGGTGGGGATCGGGTTATACATCGGTTTTTTCACCTGAAATTACGGTAAACAACAAAGATTACCAACCGTTTTTTTACGATGATTATTTCATATTTTATAATGGATACACCGTTCAGTCACCCGGCGATTTGTTTAAAGACGAAAACGTTTCAGATTGGACAAGCTACCTGAAAAAATACACTCCTGAAACGGTAGAATATTATCTGTACAATAAAGATTTAGATGCTCCATTAAGAACAATTAGTCAGGCTAAAAATCCGGCAGCTGAGTTTAAAAAGCAGAATTTTAAATTCACTTTGGATACATCAGACGAAAAAACGCAGAAATTTGTACTGTTTATTATGTTGGCGCGCGGTATCGAAACCTATTCTAACCAATCCTACAATTATTGGGATTACAACAACCGCACACAGTTAAATGCCGATACGGACTTTACCGGAAAAGTGGAAAATCTGTACAAAAAACAAACTTCAAATAAAGACGATTTCTTTAAAAACCGCATGTGGTTTCAGGTAGTTCGATCTAAATTTTATTCATCGGATCGCAGTTCGGTCATTACCTTTTTTAACGACACGCAGAAAGATCAACCTAAAAACAACCTGTATTATCAGGCGTTAAGTTATGTGGGCGGTGCGTATAAAAACCTGAAAAATTACGAAAAAGCAAATGCCACATTTGCGCAAGTTTTTAATCAGTGTAAACCAATGATGCCGTCTGCACTTTTTGATTATAAACCTTTAGATGCCGCTGCTTTTAAAGCATCTTTAAGTCAGGCGCCAAATCAGTCTGCAAAAGAAGCTATGTACGCTTTGCAGGGCTACTATACCAACGAATTCAGTGCCATGCAAGATTTGTATAAGCTGAATCCGAACTCGCCGCATATCGATTTTGTACTATCGCGCTGGGTAAATATCAATGAGCAAAGTATCAATATTTATACAGAATACGATAAGTTGGATATCGATGCTAAAAAGGTTAAAAAAGAACTGAAAGATAAGGTAAATGCAGTTGAATTAAAGTGGATTAACGAAGTAGCAAACGATTCAAAAGTGCATAATCCGTACATTTGGAAAGCAACTGCAGCATATTTTAATTCGTTGGCGGGCGATTATTCTAAAGCCGATAATTTACTGAAAGAAGCACATACTTTATCTCAAAATGCTAATCAAAAAAATCAGGTTCGCAGTTTGCGTTTGTTGAACAATCTTTTAAGTGTTGATCAGATCGATTTAAAAGCCGAAGGAAAACTGATTGAAGATGTAAACTGGTTGTTTTACGAAGAAACATTTCCGGTAAAAGATTATGTTAGCGAAGGAAGAACCGATTATTTGCAATCGTTTACAAAAAAATACATCAGTTCACTTTACAGGAAACAAGGCGATGGGTTAATGTCAGAATTAACGTATCCGATTAAAGGATTTTATAAAGATCAAAAGCAGAGCAACGCCATGGAAAAACTGTTGTTGAGTAGTCAGCGTTCGGCTTGGCAGGATATTTTTGTAGGGATTTATCCTTATAAACTGGCAGATATTTACGAAAGTCGAGGAATTTATTTGTTCTATCAGGATAAGATTGATGAAGCCATTGCAGAGTTTGAAAAGATTACTCCGTTTGAAAGCAAAACCTATAATTGGGAAAAACAACAATACGAAACCCAAATGGTTGATTACAAAACACAAGAGCTACCAGGAAATCCGTTCAATGGAAAAATTAAAGATTGTAACGATTGCGATCATGCAGCAAAACAATCGGTAAAATATTCGCAGTTGAATTTCCTTCAAAAAATAAAAGAAATGAAGGCGAAAATTGCCGCAGGCGAAGATGTTTACAGCAACGCGCTTTTGGTAGGAAATGCTTTTTATAACGCCTCCTATTTTGGAAATGCACGCGCTTTTTACTACAACAACATTATAAACGAGTACGGAAACAGCATCAGTAATGAACACAGCAAAATGTTGTACGGCATGGAAAACGTACAAAAGTATTACAACATAGCTAAAAAAGCAGCTGCAGATAACGAGCAAAAAGCTAAAATGGCATATATGCTGGCTAAAACACAACGTAACGATTTTTACTACAATAAGTATTTCTCAACAAACACTTATTGGGGTTATCCTGATGGGGCTGTAATTCAGAAATGGCAAGGCTTTGTAGATTTAAAAGCAAATTACAGCGATACCAAATATTACCAAGATGTAATTGCAGAATGTGGTTATTTCCGTAAATATTTAGGGTTGCAGTAATTAGAAAATAGAGAAAAGAGTAAAAAGAGTAAAGACGCGATGTTTTTACTCTTTTTTTATTTTCTTTCACCAATCCAAACCACATCATTATCTAAAACATAAAATGATCGATTACCTTCAAAAATTTCAATTCGTTTATATTCTTTTAAAACAACTTTGTTAAACCATTTTTTTGCTTCTAAATAATCTCTTTCGTTGGAATATTCATTTTTATTTTGAATGATATCATCTTCAACATATAAATTATCTAAAGCCATTTCCCACTGAAAATCATTTAATTTTGGATTACTGTTTTTAAAAGAAAGTAATTTGTTTGAATGTTTTGAAGTATCAGTTTTTTCGAAAGTGTTTACATAAAAATCTATTTTAGAATTGATAGCACAAACTACTTGTGATTTTTTTAAATCTTTTTCAAATAGCCAAATTTTCAAATAATAAGGTTCATTAAGTTTGTTTAATTGATCTTGCCATGAAGTATAAATATCTATTAAGCCATTTATAAATTCTCTTTTAAACATTTTTTTAGGCTGCGGAAACTCAATATTGTTTATAATAAATCGCCCCCAAGGACCAATACGAAATTTTACATAATCTTTTTCATAAGAACGTAAATAATCTATGTCTAACATTTTATTGTTTTCTACCCACAATTTAATGGCTTTTAACCTTCTTTTTCCACCTCTAATTTTTTTTTTTTTTTTTCATGTGTGTTTTTAAATGAGCTGTAAAATTAATTAAAATCTCTAAACTCTAAGGTTTTATCAATTCTTTAAAAATCATTATCTTTGAAAGAAATACATTAGAGCTATGGATACTACATTTCGATTTTCATCTGCAAATGAAATTACAGAAGAGTTTATAGAAAAACTAAAGAGTTTCTATAACGGAAAACCTGTGTCTATAACAGTTACAGAAGATTTTCAAATTCCAACTGATAATGGGTCTTTAATACCAAAAGATTTTATCAATGAACTTATAGAAAGAAAAAACGATTATGAAAACGGAAAAGTTCAAGGTTTGTTATGGGAAGATTGTAAAAAGGAATTGTTAGAACGAGTAAATAAATGAATTATCGTTTAGTGATTTTACCTAAAGCGAAGGCTGAAATGGCTGATGCTGTGGATTGGTATGAACTGCAACAAACTAAATTAGGTAAGCGTTTTATTTCATGTGTTGACAAATTGTTTAATATAATTTTGAAAAATCCGTTTCAATTTTCAGAGAAAACACCTCCTTTTAGAGAAGCATTAGTAAGTAAATTTCCTTATTTAATCATTTATCAAATAAACGGTAATGAAATAATTGTTTACTCTGTTTTCCATACTTCACAAAATCCTGAAAGCTGGCAAAATCTTTAGTTTTTCAGTAAATTAGAAAATAGAAAATAGAAAATAGAGTAAAGACGATATGTTTTTACTCTTTTTTGTTATTTCAGTTTGTCAATACTTGTTCACTCTCAAAATTTCACATAGTTTGTCATTCCGACAAAGGAGGAATCTCTTATAGGTTGTTAATGATTTATGAAACTCAATCAATAAAATTAATACAATAAGGGAGATTGAAATAGAAATGCATATAAACTTATAACAGCAATTACAATAAAAATTAAGCTTATCCATTTTTGAGTACTTTTCTTAAGTTTTAAAAAGTAAAAAAGGTTTACAATAAAAATAAGCATCAGAATGGCTATCGATAATACAAATAATATTGATCGAGAACCAAAATGAAAAACAAGTTGTTCTTTCGTGAAATCGTTATTATTAATGCAATAGTAAAATATGAACATTAAAATTGACGCAATATTTAAAATCAGATGTTTCATTAATAAAGCACGTATCTTATAACCTTAAGCAAAGTAATTAAATAAATCGGATTAATTAAAAATCTTTTCTCTTTGTTCTTTCTTCTTTCTTCTTTCTTCTTGATTCTATTTCCTATTCCCCTAAAAAAATGTAGTTTTGTTACTAAAATAAAAAACAATGCGCGTACATTTTATAGCAATAGGCGGCAGCGCCATGCACAATTTGGCTTTGGCTTTACATGATAAAGGCGATGTAGTTACAGGTAGCGACGATGCTATTTTTGAACCATCGAGATCACGTTTGCAGGCAAAAGGTCTGTTTCCGGCGGAAGAAGGATGGTTTGCAGAAAAAATTACCAGCGAAATTGATGCGGTAATTTTAGGTATGCACGCAAAAGCAGATAATCCGGAATTGTTAAAAGCGCAAGAATTAGGATTGAAAATATATTCGTACCCTGAATTTATTTTTGAACATTCAAAAAACAAAACTCGAGTTGTTATTGGCGGATCGCACGGCAAAACAACCATTACTTCCATGATTTTGCACGTAATGAACTATCATAACGTAGCGGTGGATTTCTTAGTAGGCGCACAATTAGAAGGTTTTACCAATATGGTGCATTTAACAAAAGAAAACGATTTTATTGTGATTGAAGGCGATGAATATTTGTCATCACCAACCGATTTACGTCCGAAATTTCATCTGTACCAACCAAATATTGCCTTGATAAGCGGTATTGCTTGGGATCATATCAACGTGTTTCCAACGTTTGAAAACTATGTAGATCAATTCAAAATATTTATAGATAAAATTACAAACGGCGGAATTCTGGTTTATAACGAAGACGATGCTGTTGTAAAACAAATTGCCGAGGAAGCAGAAAAACCAATCCGTAAAATGCCGTATTCGTTACCAGAATATTCTATCGATAACGGAATTACGTATTTGGAAACCTTAGATGGAGCCATGCCTATTGAAGTTTTTGGTGCGCATAATTTAAGTAATTTGGCAGGTGCAAAATGGATTTGTCAGAACATGGGAATTGATGAAGCCGAGTTTTACGAAGCCATTGCATCGTTCAAAGGTGCAAGTAAACGATTAGAAAAAATTGCCGTTACAGAAACGGCGGTTGCTTATAAAGATTTTGCGCATTCGCCAAGTAAAGTGTCTGCAACAACGCAGGCAGTTAAAAAGCAATATCCGCAGAAAAAATTGATTGCTTGTTTGGAATTGCATACATACAGCAGTTTAAATGCCGAGTTTTTAACAGAATATCAAGGTGCGTTAGATGCTGCCGATGTTGCTGTTGTGTTTTATTCACCAGATGCGGTTGCTATTAAAAAGCTACAAGAAGTTACAAAGGAACAGATAGAACAAGCGTTTAACCGCGAAAATATAATTGTTTACACCAATCCTGAAGAGTTCAAATCGTTTTTACTAGTGCAGGATTTCACCGATTCGGTTTTATTGCTGATGAGTTCCGGAAATTACGGCGGACTGAATTTTGATGAGGTTCAAAGTATTATAGAATAACTTAAAGCGTTTTTTAAATTATAATTTATCCTGCAAGGTTTTTAAAACCTTGTAGGATTTTTTGATTAAAAATTAAGGAAGATGATACAAGTTTATTATATTCAATCACAAATAAAAATAATACTTCTTGTTTTCTTCACAAACTTTATAAGCGGTTTGTATATCGTTGATGCCTTTTAAATGATGCAAAGTAATTGGAGTTAAACCGTACCAATGATCTTTTAGGTTCTCTGAAAAATCTTCCGAAATTAAAATATCGGCATTGTGTTCTTTGCAGGTTTTCTGCAAGCGCGATCCTAAATTTAGAACATTTCCGTGATAGGCAATTTCTTTTTTATAATCGCCAACCAAAGCTGCAGAAACTTTTCCGCTGTGAAGGGCACATCGAAAGTTGGGTATTGTCTGGTATTTCTTGATGTAAAAATCGGTTTTACTTTCTAACAATTCTTTGTAGGCAAAATAAAGGGCAATACATTTCTCGTAATCGAAATTTTTTGAAACTTTCCAGGTTATTACCGCTTCATCACCAACAAATTGATAAATTTCGGCACCGTATTTCAGTGTGATATCCGATAAATCCCAAAAACAATCCTGGATAAATCTGCTAAAATTCAAATGTCCCATTTTGTTGGCAATAACCGTGGAATCTTCCAAATCTAAAAACATAAAAACTCGATTTTCTTCTTTCGGATGCCGGTAGGTGTTTTTAATGGTATTGATAAAGTATTTTCTACCCAAATTGCGTCGTAGAAGTATAATCAATCCTACCAAAAATTCGGTTACAAAAGCGTACATTAAAATGTTTATGGTTCCCGGATCGTTAAAACCCCAAATAACGAATTTGGTGTTCATAGAATATCCGTAATAAGTGAGCAATGTATAATAAACAATGTGCGAAAGCAGACAGAAAACAGTGATTCTAAACACAATATTGAATAAAAGTTTCTGGGTTCTTTCGATATAAGGATATACAAATACATGCAAAAATCCCAATACTGAACCAAAAGATAATCCAATGAATAATGCCGCCTGATACATTTGTTTTTTTGAAATACTGTAATCTAACTGGTATATTTCTACTAAAAAACTTTCAGGAATGTCGTTAAACTTTAGGTAGATAAAAAACAACGTAACAAAAACCCAAATGCCTACAATGTAGCAAACCTGCCGTAAATTGTAAGCTAAGTTATTGTTGATTTTATTTTTAAACCAGGCTGCGAAATCTTGAAACATGCGTGTGTTTTTAGGTTAATGTAATTCTTCGCATAAAAAACCGTTGGTATCCATTAAGGCAATAATTTCGTTCGACTCATAATCGGTACCTTCAATTCGTAAAATATTGTCGCAATCTTCTAAATCAAAATTAATTTTAAAGTGCGGGTATTTCTGCTGCAGAACATTTTCTAATAAATGGTTTCCGTCTGTAGCGTGTGTAACGTTTGTTTTAAAAATCCGTATCATATTTATTCAATCGTTAAACAATTATTATTTTAGTTGGTGTAGGGTTGATTCAAAATAACTCAGTAAAAATATCTTGCTGTAAAAGTCTGTTAGATTGTTTTGTTCGATAAAATCGGTGAATTTTTTAGCGTTTGGGTTTATGTGCTCTTCAACAAAAACAAACCAAAAATCATCTACATTTGTCTGCGATCTAAAAAACGGTGACGAAAACGGAGTGTACAACCAAGGATTAAACGAATCTTTTTTTAACTTGTTTAAATCGCAAAACAAAATGCCTGTTTTAATGCCGTTTTGTTCAATAATATTAATATCGTATTCAATACAACCCATAAAAGTTATCTGGGTGTTGTAACATTGGGTAAACAAACTAATATCGGCAATTTGCACCATTTTATCTTTCTTTTCCTCTTTAGTTAAAGCAGGATCTATTCGTTCTAAAAATGTTTGAAAAGTATCAATATTCATAAACCATTTGTTTAAATACAGTGCAAAGAACTTGCTTAAAACCACGCATTTTTTGTTTTTTAGATGAAACCTTGGTTTTTTTATACAAAACCCATAATTTGTTTTTTTGATATAATAAATTAGGTGGTTTGTATAATATAGGTAAGTGGTTGTAAAAGAAGCCTTAACTTTGCAGCATAAATTTTTTTGTGTTGATGATTGCAGAATGTCAGGATTACAGAGATAAAAAAGTATTGGATTTTTTGATAGATAAACGTTACCGAATTAAACGCCATGTGTTGTTTTTAACGGTGTTTTTCTTGATGCTTTATGGCGGTAGCTTTGTAGATTCGTACGGAACGCCGTACGGATATTACGCTGCAGCAATGGTTTACGTAATCTTTGTTGCCATGTTTTATGTAAATATGTACGTGCTGGTTCCGTGCTTTTTGTTTAGATCTAAATATTTAGGATATGCTGTTTTTTTAATTTTGCTGGCTGTTTCTGGTGTGCAGATTTTAAGTTATTTTCATGAGAACTATTTCAATCTGCATTTACATCAAGATTATGCTGAAGCACACCGATTGATGCATAAGGAAATTAATAGAAGATCTGATTTTTACGGAGTGATCGTTATTTGTGCATCTTTAATTTCGGTTTCAACCACCATAAAATTATTGCAGCGCTGGCTTAAAGATAACGAACGTATTACCGAACTAAACAACATTACGTTTGAGATGGAATTAAATGAACTGAAGAATCAGGTAAGTCCGCATTTTTTGTTTAATATGTTGAACAACGTAAAAGCATTGATCCGTACAAATCCCGAAATGGCAAACACAGTAATTATTCGTCTGTCAGAATTTTTAAGATATCAGTTGTACGAAAACAGTGGAGAAAGAACCATTTTAGCATCAGAAATTGAATTTATTTCGAACTTTTTAAATCTGGAACAAATCCGTAAGGATAATTTTAAGGTTGAAATTGAAAATCATATCGATAAAAACACACTAAACAGCACTTTTATTTCGCCCGGATTATTTACCGTTTTTATAGAAAATGCCATAAAACACAGCGTAGATCCTAATGGCGATGAAACATTTGTGAAGATAAGTATCGATATTAAAGACAAACAGCTGCATTTTGTGTGTATCAATTCAAAAGCCGAAGAAAACCAGCTTTCAAAAAACAAAAGCAATGGTTTGGGTTTAGCGAACATAAAAAGACGTTTAGAATTACTGTATCGCAATAATTACCAGTTAAGTATTACCAATAACCCAAAAGAATATATTGTTAATTTAGCCATTCCGTTATGAACTGTATTATAATAGACGATGAACCTTTGGCACGCGAAGAATTGCAGGCACTTTTAGGCGAAGTATCGAACATAGAAATTAAAGCAAAATTTTCTACAGCCATAAAAGCGTTAGATTTTATTAAGGAAAATGATGTTGATTTAATTTTTCTTGATATCGAAATGCCTTTAATGAACGGTTTGGAATATGCCATGCAGATACCCGAAAAAACGCTGATTGTTTTTACAACGGCTTACCCACAATATGCACTGAAAAGTTACGAATTTGATGCGATTGATTATTTGCTGAAACCAATTGATGTTAACCGATTAGACAAAGCCGTTAAAAAAGCCACTTTATATATAGATTTACTTGCCGAACAAAAGAACACGATAGAATCAAACACCACCGATTTTTTGTTTATAAAAGCCGACCGTCGTTACCATAAAATTTATTTTAAGGATATCTGGTTTGTAGAGGGGTTAAAGGATTACGTGATTATTCATACCCAAAATCAAAAGCTTATTACGGCAATGAATTTAAAAAGCATCCACCAGAAACTGCCTGAAAATTATTTTCAACGTGTAAGTAAATCGTATGTGATTAATTTAGATTATATTGATTCGTTTACCAATCACACATTATATATTAACGATGCCGAAATTCCTTTGGGCGATGTGTATAAAAAAGATTTTTTCGATAAATACTCAAACGGTTCATTGAATATTGATTAAACCAAGCAACATTTTTGTTGCTTTTTTTTATATTAGTAAAAACATTTTTATGAGAGCGTATGCCGAAGAAGGTTTAAGTATTGTTGAGGTTTTGCCAGAGCCAAAATATAAGTATTATGATATTATAGATAAAGAATGGGTTGTGATTCTTCCCTTGATAGCAATAGCTCTATTTTTTCATAGATATCTTCCTGATTTTGTTACGATTTTTATCTTTGTTCTGAGTATTGTTTATTATTTGGTTAATTTTTTCTATGTAAGAATAGGCAATCTGTTGAGAAGTGAGAATATAACTTATAGCACTTTAGGTAAGATATATTTTTATATGGATTTTGTAGAGATTTTAGACAGACGTTTTGATTTATTTGAAATTGAAAATATGGAGTTTACTTGTGTTACTTACGAAGATAAATATATTGGAGGCGGCAGTTTGTACAATCCGGTTAACTCTGCAGGTATTTATAACTTTTTATCTATTCGTTTTAAAGATGGGACAGTTAATAAATATCAGTTTAAATTATTGAATGAAATTCACATGTTTTCTTTTAGAAAAGAACTGGTTCATTATTATAAGTTAGGATTAATCCGGGAATTAAACCTACATGATATTCTTGGTAACCATACTTTTGAAAGTAAAAGCGATTTTAGAAAACATAATCCAAAATACAACGCTTAACCCTCATAAACAAAATGTCCCACAATAGTGTATTTAAACAAACAATCTTCTAATACCTGTCCACCGCCAACATTGTGAACAATCAACCTGCGTTTACCATCTTTAGAAAGTTTGTTGGTAACAATGCCAATATGCGGTAATTTATCGTTAATCATCCAGGTAACAATGGCTCCTGTTTTATAATCGTTGGGAGTTTGTGTAACGGGTAATTTCTTACCTTTTCTGGTAAAGAAAGTTTCTAAATTAGGCACACGTCGGTGGTCAATGTTGGTATCGGGTTTTGTAGCACCCCAATTTTTCGGATAGATACCAAAATTCGCACGCATATCTTGATGCACTTCTTTTTGAAGATCAATTCCTAACTTTCTGTACGATCTAATCACAACATCGGTACAAACTCCGGTTTTCGCAGGTACATCGCCATTTGGGTAACTAATACTAACGTAATCGGGCGTGTATCGAACCGAGGGATCAATAATAGAAAGTGCTTTATCAGAAAGATTTTTTCTAAAATCTGAAACATCATCGTTAATCGTGTCTTTCTTGATAGTTTTTTCGTCAGATGAAAATACAGCAACATCAGTACCTTCCTGACCTTTCAAAGTACACGAACTTATCAGAATAGAAAACATCAAAAACAAAAATACTTTCATATATTTATAAAACGTTAATTAGTTGGGCATGAGTAACGAAGGTAAACATTTCTCCATAAAAAATTGGTCTGAAGACGATCAGCCGCGCGAAAAATTATTGTACAAAGGCAAAAATGCGTTAAGTGATGCCGAATTGGTTGCTATCTTAATAGGATCGGGCAGCCGAAATGAAAGTGCGGTTGAATTATGCAAGCGTATTTTACAGCAAAATAACAATCAGTTGCATCAGTTGCAAAAGCAAAGTATTCAGCAGTTAATGCAGTTTAAAGGCATTGGCGAAGCAAAAGCCATAACCATTGTAGCAGCGTTAGAACTGGCGAAGCGTTTGCAGTTATCGGAAACCAAAGAACTCACAAAAATAGGATCTTCAGAAGATGTATTTAAATTAATGCAACCAATAATTGGGGATTTACCGCATGAAGAATTTTGGGTTTTATTGCTGAACAATAGCAACAAAGTAATTTACAAATTACAACTAAGCAAAGGCGGATTAACCCAAACTGTTGTTGATATCCGAATGTTGTTTAAAACCGCTTTGGAACATTTGGCAACGGCTTTGATTCTGGTGCACAACCATCCGTCGGGACAATTAGTTGCAAGTGGTGCAGATAAAGATATCACGCAGAAAATTAAGCTGGCAGGCAATAGTTTGGATATTAAATTGCTTGATCATTTAATTATTACCCAAACCGGTTATTTTAGTTTTGCCGATGAGGATATTTTGTAGGCTAAAACTTTAAACGTTAAACAAACGATAACCTGAAACAAACCTATTATAATATCCGCAGAATATTCACTATCTTGCATACCGTTTAAGAATATACAAAATGATTAAAACACAAAACGTTACTTTTTCCTATTCGGCTACGCAAAAATTCCATTTTCCTGATATCGATTGTTCTAACGGGCAAACCTTGTTGGTTACAGGAAATTCGGGTACAGGTAAAACCACTTTACTGCATTTGCTGGGTGGTTTGTTGCAGCCAACCGCAGGAAACATCACTATAAACAATCAGGATATTTTACAGTTAAACACAGCTAAATTAGATGCTTTTCGCGGACAATCGATCGGTATGATTTTACAGAAATCATTTTTTATCGAAGCACTTTCGGTTTTAGATAATGTTTTGCTGGCATCGTGGATCGCAAAAAAATCAAAAGCCAAAGAAAAAGCCCTAAGCATTTTGGATAATCTGGGGTTGAAAGATCACGTGTATAAATTGCCAAGCCAGTTAAGTATCGGTCAGCAGCAGCGTGTAAACATTGCCCGAGCGTTAATAAACAATCCGTCAGTAATTTTAGCAGATGAACCTACATCGAGTTTAGATGACGAAAATGCTTTAATTGTAGCCCGATTATTAAGCGATTTAGCAAAAGAATATCAGTCGTCACTAATCATTGTTACGCACGATCAACGTTTAAAATCATTGTTTAACCACCAAATTACCTTGTCATGATTAGCAAAATAGCATGGAAAAATACGTGGTTTAAGCCGCTGAATACTTTTTTAAGCATCATACTTTTAACAGCATCGGTTTCTATTATATCGATATTGATCTTGCTTCAAAAACAGTTCGAAGAGAAGTTTTCGTCATCAATGGATAATATAGATTTGGTGTTGGGAGCAAAGGGAAGTCCGTTGCAATTGATTCTTTCATCGGTTTATCAAATGGATGCTCCCCCGGGAAATATTTCGTACACCGAAGCCGAAGCATGGATGAACAAACCAATGGTAGAAAGTGCCGTTCCGCTGGCTTATGGCGATAATTATTTGGGATATAAAATTGTTGGGACCAACGAAAATTATACCAAACACTTCGACTTGAAAATTCAGCAGGGAAAATTGTTTTCAAAAGATTTTGAGGTTGTCGTTGGATCGAACATTGCAGCAAATATCGATTTAAAAATAGGCGATACTTTTTTTGGAACACATGGCGATGCTGAAGAAGGCGAAGTACACGATCATCATGCCTATAAAGTGGTGGGAATATTGGCGCCGTCTGGTAAAGTTGCCGATAATTTAATTCTATCAAACATCTCATCGGTTTGGCACATGCACGATCATGAACATGAACACGAAGGTCATTCTGAAGCAGCACACGATCATTCCGATCATCAACATGCAGAAGGCGAGGAGCATCATCACGAAGAAGTAAATCCGCACGAAGGAAAAGAAATTACGGCAGTTCTTTTAAAACTGCGCAACAATATGGCTAAAATGACGTGGCCAAGAATCATTCCTCAAAATACCGAAATGCAGGCAGCATCGCCAGCTTTAGAAGTCAACCGTTTGTTTGCTTTGTTTGGTGTAGGAATTTCGGCATTAACCTATTTAGCGTACGGCATTATGTTTATTTCGGGCATCAGTATTTTTGTTGCATTGTACAATACATTGAAAGAACGCAAGTACGAATTTGCGTTGCTTCGCATCACCGGGGCTACTAAAATGCAGCTATTATGGTTGGTTTTGTTAGAAAGTATCTTTTTATGTACTATCGGATTTATTCTTGGTATTGTTTTTGGTAGAATCGGATTGTATTTCTTATCCGTTTCATCGCAAGAAGAATTTAAAATGGCGTTTGATCCTTTTGAATTTTTATGGAAAGAAGAAGGAATGTTGTTTTTAGCCACATTATCTGTAGGAATCATTGCAGCAATAATTCCGGCAATTAAAGCGTATTCGTTAAATATATCAAAAACATTGGCAAATGCTTAAAAAGATAATCATTGCAGTGTATTGTGGATTAGCTGTTTTTTTAATGAGCTTTTCTACAAATAAAAAAGCTAAGTCTTTTGCAGAAATTAATGTTCAAGATCAGCCAACCGAAGTTACCTGGCAAATGTTGGGCAGAATGGGCGGCAGCTTACAGGTTATGCAGAATTATGGCGATGTTATAAAAGAATCGTTACAAGGCAAAAAGATTAAGATAAGCGGTTTTGTAATTCCTTTAGATAGTAAATCGTACGTTTTAAGCAAAAATGTGTATTCGCATTGTTTTTTCTGCAATAAAAATGCGGGTATAGAAACACTTATGGGCATTCAGTTTAAAAACAAAACCCCACGTTTAAAAACCGATACCTATATTACGTTAGAAGGAACATTTTTTTACAACGATAAAAATAAAGACGATTTAATTTTTAATATACAAAACGCAATAATTACCAATAAAAAATAATAAAATAGATCACATGTTAAAAAAAATATTCGTTGCAGCTTATTGCGGATTAGCCGTTTTTTTAATGAGCTTTTCTGCAAAAAATACAACAGAAAAACCATCGGAATTTTATCAAAACCCAACCGAAGTCACTTGGAAATTATTGGGACAGATTGATTTCGTTAAAAAGAAAAATCCGCATTACGGTGAAGTAATGTATCCTATGATAAACGGGACATTAAAGGCTTTGCAGGGTAAAAAAATCAAGGCTTCGGGTTTTATTGTTCCTATCGACAGTAAATCGTACGCGTTGAGTAAAAATGTTTTCGCACAGTGTTTTTTCTGCGGAAATGCCGGGCCTGAAACCATTATGGGTATTAAGTTTAAAGGCAATACGCCGCGATTGAAAACTGATACCTATGTTACCATGGAAGGTACGTTTAGATACAATGCAGACGACATCGACGATTGGATTTACCACATTGAAAACGCTGTTATTACACATCAGAAATAATGATACAAAAGGAACAAATTACAGATTTGTTTTTTGATTTGGATCATACCATTTATGATTTTGATAAAAATTCCGCGTTGACTTTTCAAGCTATTTTTACCGAAATGCAATTAAACGGTGTCGATGATTTTATGATGCATTTTAAACCGATTAATGATTCGTATTGGGAACGATTTTCGAGAGAAGAAATTTCGCGCGATTTTTTACGTTATGGCAGATTAAAAGATACTTTTGATGCTATTGATGTAAAGATTAATGATGACCACATCTATTACATTGCAGATGAATTTATCGGTAAATTGCCTAACCATAATCATGTTTTTGACGGCGCTTACGAAACGCTTGAAGTATTGAAAAACAATTATCGCTTACATATTATCACCAACGGACCCGATTCGGTTCAAGAGAAAAAATTGAAAAATGCCAATTTAACAGCATATTTTCAAACAATAACCAATTCTGAAATAGCAGGAGTTAAAAAACCGCATCCGGGAATTTTTCAACATGCTTTATTAACCGCAAAAACAAAAGCCGAAAACAGTTTAATGATTGGCGATAACATAAATGCCGATGTTCACGGTGCGTTAAACGTAGGTATGCAGGCTGTTTGGTTTAACGAGTTTAAATTAGAAAATACCATTGGCGTGGCAGAAGTACAACAATTAAATCAACTTTTAGAGATCTTATAAAATGAAGAAATTTTTATTATTAATGCTTTTCGCATGTTTAGGTTTAGGCATGCAGGCACAAGGTTTGAACGTAAAATATGTTCAAATGAAAAAGGTGTATAACTTTCAGGAAGAATTTAACGAATACCGCGTAAATTCTTTTTTAAAACATAAATTAGAAGAAGCTGGTTACACCGTTTTTTACGATGATCAGGAATTACCGCAAGAAGTAAAAGCAGATCCTTGTAAACTTTTAACTTGTAATGTAGAACGCGGAAAATCAATGACTGCTACTAAATTAACAGTAAGCTTAATAAACTGCAAAAACGAACAAATTTTTACAGCAAACGGCGAAAGCAGAATTAAAAAACGTAGCAAATCTCATGTTGATGCTTTGAAAAATGCTTTAGAATATACGGTTCTTAATAAAAATAAACAATAAAATAACAGAATCTCGTCAATACTTTGGCGAGATTTTTTTTTGGCGTTCCCCTAAATTGGTTTTTCAAAGTCAAATTACAATAAATAGAACGAAGTTAATAAACACCAAATACGTGTAAGTAGTCGGGTCGGGCTTTTCGCTGCAAGTCCTCGGTGCATTCCGCTATAGCTCCAGCACCTGCGGGCTATCCGCTTCAATCCCTAACACATACACCCTGCACCTAACATCCATCATACATCATCCGTCATCCATCAATAACCATACTTTCCCTGCCAACGTTGATGTAAAAAATCTTTGGTTTGTTTTTCACGCGCATTTTCTCCAGGTTCGTAAAACGGTGTGTTGATTAAATCGTCTGGTAAATATTCCTGATAGGTAAAATTTCCCGGATAATCATGGCTATATTTATAATCTTCGCCGTAACCCAATTCCTTCATTAATTTGGTCGGAGCGTTTCGTAAATGAATCGGAATAGATAAATCTCCGGTTTGTTTCACAGTAGCCTGTGCTTTGCCAATTGCCATATAACTGGCGTTGCTTTTGGGAGATGTTGCCAAGTAAATAGCACATTGGCTTAATAATATTCTGCTTTCAGGGTATCCAATAACCGAAACTGCCTGAAAGATATTATTTGCCATAATTATTGCTGTTGGATTTGCCAAACCAATATCTTCTGATGCCGAGATAACCAACCTACGTGCGATAAACTTTAAATCTTCGCCACCTTCAATCATTCGGGCTAACCAATAAACAGCACCGTTTGGATCGCTTCCACGAATCGATTTTATAAAAGCAGATATAATATCGTAATGCTGTTCGCCGGTTTTATCATACAAAACCGTGTTTTTTTGGACAATCTGCAGTACTTTGTCATTCGTAATTTCAACGGTTTCATCATCAATAGAATTTACAATCAATTCAAACGTATTCAGCAATTTTCTGCCATCGCCACCTGAAACTCGGAACAAAGCTTCGTTTTCTATAATCGAAATATTTTTTTCTTTCAGTTCTTCATCAACAATTAACGCACGGTTCAGTAAAGCCTCTAAATCTGCTTTTGTAAAAGCGTTTAACGTGTAAACCTGACAGCGTGAAAGCAATGCGGGAATGACTTCAAAACTCGGATTTTCGGTCGTAGCACCAATCAATGTGATCCATCCTTTTTCAACAGCTGCCAACAAAGAATCTTGCTGCGATTTACTAAAACGGTGAATTTCATCAATAAATAAAATAGGATTTTTTGGCGTAAATAAGCCATTTTGTCCTTTAGCTTTTTCAATAACTTCGCGCACATCTTTTACACCGGAATTTATCGCACTCAACGCATAAAACGGTCGCTTGCTTTCTTCTGCAATAATTTCGGCTAAAGTTGTTTTCCCCGTTCCGGGCGGTCCCCAAAAAATCATCGACGGTATAATGCCGCGTTTAATGCTTTGCGTTAAAATGCCTGATTCACCAACCAAATGTTCCTGACTTATATAATCTTTTAATGTTTTCGGGCGAATACGTTCTGCTAAAGGTGCTTTCATATCGTAAAATTATAAAATAGATTATGTCGCAACAAAAAAATATGTATTATTTAAGTTGTTGTGAAGCATGACGTTTTCTGTCAAAACGGCAGTCTTATTTATTTGGGTTTATTTTTGATTTCATTCCCTCATGGAAATAGATCAATTAAAATACCGTCCGCAAGTTTTTTGGGTTCCGTTTGTTTCACTTTTAGTGATCTGGTTGATTTATTATATAGACTGGCGTTTTTTCTTTGAACTTAATAATTTCGGAATCGTACCAAGAACATTTAAAGGGTTGCGCGGTATACTGTTTTCGCCATTTTTGCATGGATCCATTCAACATTTATGGAACAACACACTAGCGCTTTTGGTTTTGCTTCCACTTATATGTTATTACTACTATAAAAACTGGCAAACCCTAATTTTCGGAGGAATCTTACTATCGGGAATAGGTACGTGGCTTATCGCAAAAACAGGAACGCACATTGGAGCAAGTGGATTAATCTACGTTTTAACAGCTTACATGTTTTTTACGGGAATTCGCAGCAAGCAATACCGTTTAATGGCAATTTCGTTTTTAATGATTATTTTGTACGGAGGGTCGGTTTGGTATATGTTGCCTGATATTGAAGAAGGTATTTCATGGCAAGGACATTTGGCTGGATTTATTTCTGGTTTTCTTCTTTCGTATATTTTGAAAAGACCTCAGTTTGAACCCGAATATAAGTACGATTGGCAACATCCTGATTACGATGAAAGCAAAGACGATTTTATCAGACAGTTTGATGCTAAAGGAAATTTCAATCCTTTACCTTTATTAAGAAAAGATTCAGAAGGATATCTTTATAACGACACCTTCCACCGTAAAAACAATTCAAACCATCAATCCTACATTATAAAAGAAAATACGTTGCAAAAATAGAATCATGCAGTTAGAAAATCTATTGTTTAATAGATTTTTAATATCAATACAAATTGTAACTGCCTGTTTTATTAGTAATTTTATGAAAGAACTATAAAACAACTATAAGCAATGGAAAACGCAGGAAACGATATCAGTAAATGCCCGTTTCATAACGGAACTACAAGTAATCCGGTTGCCGGCAAAGGAACAACAAACAACGATTGGTGGCCTAACCGATTAAGAGTTGATATTTTACGTCAACATTCATCAAAGTCCGATCCTATGGGCGATGATTTTAATTATACCGAAGAATTTAAGAAACTCGATCTGGAAGCTGTTAAAAGCGACCTTAAAAATTTAATGACCGATTCGCAAGATTGGTGGCCGGCAGATTTTGGTCATTATGGTCCTTTATTTATACGTATGGCTTGGCATAGTGCGGGAACGTATCGTGTACAAGACGGTCGTGGTGGAGCAGGAGCAGGACAACAACGTTTTGCACCTTTGAATTCTTGGCCCGATAATGTTTCATTAGATAAGGCTCGAAGATTGTTATGGCCGATCAAACAAAAATACGGACGCCAAATTTCATGGGCAGATTTAATGATCCTTGCCGGAAACATGGCTTTGGAATCTATGGGTTTTAAAACTTTGGGATTTGCCGGTGGGCGTGCCGATGTTTGGGAACCGGATATGGATGTATATTGGGGAAGTGAAAAAACGTGGCTGGGAGGCGATGTCCGATATTCGCAAGGATCTGAAGGGGTTGCAGAAAATCACGGCGTAGTTTCATCAGACGATGATGCCGACGGAAAAATACATACACGCGATTTAGAAAATCCGTTGGCAGCTGTACAAATGGGACTTATTTATGTAAACCCAGAAGGACCTGATGGAAATCCTGACCCAATTGCTTCTGCAAAAGATATTCGCGATACGTTTTCACGTATGGCAATGAACGATGAGGAAACCGTGGCTTTAATTGCAGGCGGACATACATTTGGTAAAACGCATGGTGCGGCATCGGCAGATAATGTGGGTAAAGAACCCGAAGCGGCTGGTTTAGAACAACAAGGTTTGGGTTGGGAAAGTAAGTACGGGACAGGTAAAGGCGGCGATACAATTACGTCGGGCTTAGAAGTTACTTGGACACAAAAACCTACGGAATGGACAAATCTTTTCTTTGAAAATTTATTTAAATACGAATGGAAATTAACTAAAAGTCCGGCTGGTGCACACCAATGGGAAGCTGTTGATGCAGATGATTCTGTTCCGTTGGCAGACGATATGTCTAAAAAGCAAAAACCAAGAATGCTTACCACCGATTTATCGTTGCGTTTTGATCCGGAATACGAAAAAATATCACGTCGTTTTTACGAAAGTCCAGATGCTTTTGCCGATGCTTTCGCTAAAGCGTGGTTTAAGTTAACACATCGTGATATGGGACCGCGCGAACGTTATTTAGGTGCCGATGTTCCTACAGAAGAATTTTTATGGCAAGATCCAATTCCGCAGGTAAATCATTCTTTAATTAACGAAGAAGATATTCTGCAGTTAAAAAGCACCATTCTTCAGTCAAATTTAACTGTTTCAGAATTAGTGTCAACCGCATGGGCATCGGCGTCAACATTCCGTGGATCCGATATGCGTGGAGGTGCAAACGGAGCACGCATTCGTTTAGAACCTATGCGAAACTGGCAGGTAAATAATCCGGTGCAATTACATAAAGTTTTACATGAATTAACGGCAATTCAAGTCAATTTTAATGCAACCGGAAAAACAATTTCTTTGGCAGATTTAATTGTTTTGGGTGGAGCTGCAGCTATTGAAAAAGCAGCTAACAATGCAGGATATTCTTTAACTGTTTCGTTTAAACCGGGACGTGCAGATGCTTCGCAAGAACAAACCGATGTAGATTCTGTTGCGTATTTAGAACCAATTGCCGATGGTTTTAGAAATTACAGAAAAGCCTACAACAAAAATGTCTCTACCGAAGAATTATTAATTGATAAAGCACAGCTTTTAACTTTAACCGCGCCAGAACTTACTGTTTTGGTAGGAGGAATGCGTGTTTTAGATACAAATTTTGATGGATCTAAAAACGGTGTGTTTACTAACAATCCGCAGCATTTGACCAACGATTTCTTTGTGAATTTATTAGATATGAATACGCAGTGGAAAGCAATTGATGATAGTAAAGAAGTTTATTTGGGAACCGATCGTAAAACGGGACAACCTAGATGGACAGGGACTCGTGCTGATTTGGTTTTTGGATCGAATTCTGAATTAAGAGCTATCGCTGAGGTTTACGCAAGTGCAGATGCTAAAGAAAAGTTTATTAACGATTTTGTTGCAGCTTGGAATAAAGTAATGAACGCAGATCGATTTTAATTTAAAAATGGATAAAAAAAACGGATTCTAATTAGAATCCGTTTTTTTTTATGATTTTTTCTTGAAATAATAGCAGAATCAAAATTGCTATTAGATCTATATAAAACAAGTATTTTATATTTCTTAGAGAATTACACAAATTATCGCCAGATATTGTTGAAACACATTCATTATCAAAATTTGTTTCATACTTTAAACTAACCATTGTATTTATTATCCCGAAACCAAAAATAAGAGCAAGGATAATTAAAGAAATAATTAGAAATGTGTAATGTTTAACTTTCATTTAATTACAAACGTTGTCTAACAGCTTCATATAAAAAAGCACCGCAAGCAACCGATACGTTTAACGAAGAAATCGTTCCAAACATTGGCAACTTAGCTTTTTCGTCAACAATTTTTAAAACCGACGGATTCACCCCTTTATCTTCAGAACCCATAATAATGGCAATTCCTTTGTTAAAATCAATCTCGTAAATATTGTTTTCGGTTTTTTCGGTTGCAGCAACGGTTGCAATTCCCGAACCCTGTAAATAAAAAACAGCATCTTTAATATGATCCACCTTACAGATCGGAATATTAAAAACCGCACCAGCTGATGTTTTTACGGTATCACCATTTACCGGAGCCGAACCTTGTTTTTGGATAATAATTCCGTCAACACCTGTACATTCTGCCGTACGAATAATCGCACCAAAATTTCGGGCATCACTCAACTGATCTAAAATTAAAAACAACGGACTTTCTTTTTTCTCCAACACACCTTCAACCAATTCTTCCATCGTAACAAATTTAATTGGCGCGATAGATGCAACTGCACCTTGGTGGTTATTGAATTTGCTTAATTTGTTCAGCTTTTCAACCGGAACGTACGAAAAATTTACGTTATTTTTCTTCAACGTTTTCATAAGCTCCTGCATTAAATCGCCTTGAGCTTCTTTTTGTATAAATACTTTATCTATTTCCTTTCCCGCGTTTATCGCCTCGATAACTGCACGAATTCCAAATATTTGATGTTCATTTTGCATAGCGCAAAGATATTACTATATTTATAAAAATCTAAATTCTGTATTTATATAAATAGTTTTTATTCAACTGTAAACAGGTTTAATAATAATTTCTTCTTTTGCACCTTTTTTTGATGTTCTAATTTGTTTTAAACACGTTCCTCGGCTGTCTTTTTCTTTGCATTCAATGGCAACTTCGTCAACAACTTTACCATCTTTTGAAGTGATCTCAATTTTAGACAATTCGTTATCGGTATAATAAAAATGCTGCGTTTGAAAAGTCGAAAAATTATCGACTATTTTATTGATTGATCCGTTTTTATTGTAATGATAAATGCTTTCGCTTTGCTTGTCTTGTTTTTTTAAGTACGTACTAATACGTTCGCGACGGTTGGGTTTCCAGCGGGTTTTACGATACAGAGTTTCTTTGTCGGGATACAGTTCTTCGGTAAACCACATTTTCTTATTTGTTTCCTGCAAAAGATTACCCGATGAATCAAACGTTTTAGAATGTTTGATTCGACCTTTTTTGAAAACAATTTCTTTTTTCTGAAAAAGCTTTTTCTGATTATTGGTAACGTTGTACGTTTCTTCGGTTGCAGATTTTATTCCGTCAGAAAGCAAGTGCGCTTTCGTGTATTTTTTAGTAGCACAAGATTGTAGTGTAAATAATAAAAGTAGAAAACATAAAATCCTCATAACTAAAAATTTTAAAGTTACTATTAAGTAAATGAGTGTTTATTATGTTTTGTTCTATAAATATACTGATTTTTTTTTTCTGAAATGCTGTTTTAGATTCAGTGATTTATCAACCCAAATAAAATTAAAACTGCGTTTTGTAGCTTAAATGAAATATTGAATTTGATAATTTAAAATCGGTATCTGGCTGTATGCCGTTTGCGTAAATAATATTGAATAAGCCGCCGCCGGTTTGTATACCAAAACCCAAACCAAATGAATATAATAAATCGTTGGTATTTTCGCCTTCGTAATAAGCAACATCGGTGATTGAGTGTATGTACATGTTTGGAGCGAGTAAATAACGGGCTTCGTTATACAAACCAACTAAACTTTTGGCGAGCAAAGAATTTTCTCTAAATCCGCGAATAGAATGTATCCCACCAAAACGGTAATATTCATTATATAATAAAGGTATGGCACTCCGCAAAAGCGATCCTTCTAATTGCTGGTTAAAGTACCAGCGGTTGTTTATCTGCCACAGATAACTGGCGGTTAAATTTATAAATTGCTGCGAACCTTTGCGGTTGTCTTTCTCTTCGGTTTTCGATCCAAAACCAGCCAAACCTGTTATGTAGTATTTTTGTCGAAATAGGGGATGATCCTGATATTTGTTCAATAAATAATTCAGTGTAATGAACTGATTGTTGTAATCGGTAGCCTGATAAAAATTCTCTGTTCCTGCAACTGACGATGTTGATTGATATCCAACACCAACTCGGTGGTTAAAATTCAAGTAATATAAAACCGCCGCGTTAAATTTGGTGTTCATCATAGTGCTGTCTTGCTTAAACAATTCTAACGAAGCTTTCAACCCAAATGGCGTATTGAACAGATAAGGAACTTCGCCCGAAAGATTAAACTGTGTTTGCTGGTTTCCGTCATTCTTCCAATACAATTTCAGTTGTTCGCCTTTGTTTAAAATATTCATTAACTGCAAATCGGCATAACCGTTAAACTGTACTTTTCCGTTATCATCATTTGTAAAACCAATCAATCCGTCAAACTGACTAATATTTTGTCGTTCCACATATAAATACAAAGCAGTGTTGCTTTCGGTAAAAAGAACTTCAGGTTGTTTGGTGGTTTTTATAAACGGAAACTGGCTCATTTCTTTTTGCAATTCATTAGTCACGGCATCGGTAAACGGTTGCTTTTCGTATTTCTTAATCAATCGCTGTTTAATTCCGGTAGGGAAGTTGTTGTAAGGTGTAAAAACCAACTGATCTATTCTGCGCTGTTCATCTAAATGCAGGTCTAAATCGGCAGTAATCATATCATTTAAAAATTGATGATTTGTTAACTTAACCGTGCTTATAGAATAACCTTTTTTGGCTAATTTTTCAACAATGCTTTTAAGAAAGCTTTCGGTGTTTTGTATGGCGATGGTTTTGGTAGGTTCGTTAATTTGTAAGATTGATTTTAACTGAGCTTGGTGCTTGTTGAAGTTAATTTTTAAGCTATCGGTTTTCTTGCCTAAATCAAAATTTACAAGATACAGACTGTCTTTTTTTTCTGCCGATGTTATTTGGTGGTATAAATACCCGTTCGTTCTTAGAAAATCTTGTAAAAAAATCAATTTGGTTTCAACTTCTTGTCCGTTATTAAAAATACTGTCTTTAATATTTTGTTTTAAAAAAGATGTTTCGCTGGTATTTTTACCATTTACTTTTAGGTAAATCTGTTGAGCATACAAACGAGTACTTGTTGCAAGGATTAAAAAAAGTAAGTAAAAGATTTTTTTTGAAAACAGCATTCAGATAAATTTCCCGTAAATATACGCTAAAGATTAAAAATAATTAAACTACCTTTTTAAGGTAATAAGTCGTTTTTATAGTTTTTGATAAACAGTTCATTTATTTAGTAGATTATAAAATGTGTAGTTCTCTTTTTGAGTTTTTGTTGTTGATTATTAGTGAAATAAGTTTTTTTTTAGAAAAAAAGAACTAGGTTTGTAGTAAACAAATAAATACTTATAAAGTTATGAAAATGATATTAATCATACTTACAGTTTTAGGAGTAAATCAACTAACAGCACAAATACCAATATTGAATACCAATTGGTATTTAACCCAAATAGAAGAAAATAATCAAATTGATATTGTTCCTATTTCTGTAAACGGAACAACAGGCGGGAATTGGCGTTTTTCAATTTTTCATACTCCTATCCCTGAAACCATTCAATTATCAAGTACTTATTGTTCTCAATTTGATGCTGCGGTAAATATAACTTCTACAGATTTTACTATTGATAATGGAAAAATAATCCTTACAATGAATATGCCTTGTAGTTGGATGACTAATGAAGAAATTCAGTATTTTGGTAAATACTATGATTTTTTTGAGAATTATCGCAATAATACCTTTACCTATATTATTAACGATTTTTCTAGTTATAGTGAGCTAATCATAACAAACAACGCAGGAAATAAAGCTTATTATAGTACTGTTCCTTTAGCAAATATTAAAGAGAATAAATTGGAGCAATTTATTAAAGTTTACCCAAACCCATTTGAAGACCACTTTTTTGTAGAGGATTACGATGAGGTTATTGAAGAAATTAAAATTTTTGATAACACAGGTAGATTGATAAAAACTGTCTTAAACCCTAATCCGATGCAAGAGATCTATACTAATTTTTCAAGTGGTATCTATCATATCAATATTAAGGCAAAAGATGGACGAATAATGAATAAGAAAATGGTAAAGCAATAATTTATACATTTGCAATCTTAAATATTTATAACCCTTTCAGAGTTCGAACTTTGAAAGGGTTACTTTGATAAATGTAGAAATATTTTGAAAATAAACGAAATACGTTTGTTTTGATTATAATAATTTATATATTTGCATCCCCGAAAATACACGGGAAACAAATTTGAATGTAGAAAATTTTTAATAAACATTATGCCAACAATTCAACAATTAGTAAGAAAAGGGAGAACCCAATTAACTAAGAAGAGTAAATCGGTTGCTTTGGATTCATGTCCTCAAAGACGTGGTGTGTGTACGCGTGTTTATACTACAACGCCTAAAAAGCCAAACTCTGCAATGCGTAAAGTAGCGCGTGTACGTTTGACAAACGGTAATGAAGTAAACGCTTACATCCCAGGAGAAGGACACAATTTACAAGAGCACTCGATAGTATTAGTTAGAGGTGGAAGGGTAAAAGATTTACCAGGAGTTAGATACCACATTGTACGTGGTGCTTTAGATACAGCCGGTGTTAACGGTCGTACCCAAAGAAGATCTAAATATGGTGCTAAACGCCCTAAAGACGCAAAAAAGTAATTTAATTTAAGTAGAATAGTCAAAAGTTAAAAGTCGTAAAGATTTGTGCATTGCCATTATGGGTGATGCAAAGCTTTAAACTTGGAACCTTAAACTAGAAACTTTTAAAAGTAACAAAGAAATGAGAAAAAGACAGGCAAAGAAAAGACCTCTTTTACCAGATCCAAAATTTAACGATCAGTTAGTAACACGTTTCGTGAACAACTTAATGTGGGATGGTAAAAAATCTACTGCTTTTAAAGTATTTTACGATGCATTAGAAATCGTTGAAACTAAAAAGCAAGATGAAGAAAAAACCTCTTTGGAAGTATGGAAAGATGCATTAACAAACGTTATGCCTCACGTTGAAGTACGTTCTCGCCGTGTAGGTGGTGCTTCATTCCAAATTCCAATGCCAATTCGTCCGGATAGAAAAATTTCTATGGCGATGAAATGGATGATTCTTTATGCAAGAAAAAGAAACGACAAATCTATGGCTTCTAAATTAGCTGCTGAAATCTTAGCTGCTGCAAAAGAAGAAGGTGCTGCTGTTAAGAAAAGAATGGATGTTCACAAAATGGCAGATGCTAATAAAGCATTCTCTCACTTTAGATTTTAATTTTTCATAAAGAACAACACAAATGGCTAGAGATTTAAGATTTACTAGAAACATAGGAATCGCTGCTCACATTGATGCTGGTAAAACAACAACAACAGAGCGTATCCTTTTTTATACAGGTAAAAACCACAAAATTGGTGAAGTACACGATGGTGCTTCTACAATGGACTGGATGGAGCAAGAAGCAGAACGTGGTATCACTATTACATCTGCAGCTACAACTTGTACTTGGGCTTTCCCAACAGATCAAGGTAAAAAAATTGCAGATTCACAAGATTATCACTTTAATATTATCGATACCCCAGGACACGTTGACTTTACCGTTGAGGTAAACCGTTCATTACGTGTATTAGACGGATTGGTATTCTTATTCTCTGCAGTTGACGGAGTTGAGCCACAATCTGAAACTAACTGGCGTTTAGCTGATAACTACAAAGTTCCACGTATGGGATTTGTTAACAAGATGGACCGTCAAGGATCTAACTTCTTAAAAGTTTGTCAGCAAGTTAAAGATATGTTGAAGTCTAACGCGGTGCCTATTGTATTGCCAATTGGTGACGAAGCTGATTTTAAAGGAGTGGTAGATTTAGTGAAAAACCGTGCTATTGTATGGCATGATGATACACAAGGTGCTACTTTTGATATCGTAGAAATTCCTGCTGAAATGGTTGACGAGGTAAAACAATACCGTGGTCAATTAATCGAAGAAATTGCTGCTTACGACGAAAACTTGTTAGAGAAATATATGGAGGATGAAAACTCTATCACTGAAGAAGAAGTACACAAAGCATTGCGTGCTGCAACTTTAGATATGAGCATCATTCCAATGACATGTGGTTCATCTTTCAAAAATAAAGGTGTTCAGTTCATGTTAGATGCTGTTTGTCGTTACTTACCATCTCCAATGGATAAAGAAGCGATCGAAGGTACTAACCCAGATACTGAAGAGCCAATTACACGTAAACCATCTGTAAACGATCCGTTTGCTGCATTAGCATTTAAAATTGCTACCGATCCTTTCGTAGGTCGTTTGGCTTTCTTCCGTGCTTATTCAGGTGGATTAGATGCTGGTTCTTATGTGTTGAATACGCGTTCAGGAAACAAAGAGCGTATCTCTCGTATCTACCAAATGCATGCTAACAAGCAAAACCCAATCGAAAGAATTGAAGCTGGAGATATCGGTGCTGCTGTTGGTTTCAAGGATATTAAAACAGGAGATACTTTATGTGATGAAAAACACCCAATCGTGTTAGAATCTATGGATTTCCCTGATCCGGTAATTGGTATTGCTATTGAACCTAAAACAAAAGCAGACGTAGATAAAATGGGTATGGCTTTAGCTAAATTAGCAGAAGAAGATCCAACATTTACAGTTCGTACAGACCAAGCTTCTGGACAAACAATCATCTCTGGTATGGGTGAGTTACACTTAGATATCATTGTTGACCGTATGCGTCGTGAGTTTAAAGTAGAGGTTAACCAAGGTGAACCTCAGGTAGAGTACAAAGAAGCTTTCACAAAAGAAGCAAGTCACAGAGAAACTTACAAAAAGCAATCTGGTGGTCGTGGTAAATTTGGTGATATCGTATTCAAAATTGGTCCGGCTGACGATGTTGACGGTAAACCATTCGTAGGATTACAGTTTGTTAACGAAGTTAAAGGTGGTAACGTACCAAAAGAATACATTCCTGCTGTAGAAAAAGGTTTCCGTGAGTCTATGAAACAAGGTCCTTTAGCAGGATTCGAAATGGATTCATTAAAAGTTACTTTGGTCGATGGTTCTTACCACGCGGTGGATTCGGATGCATTATCTTTCGAATTAGCAGCTAAAATGGGATATAAAGAATCTGCAAAAGCTGCAGGTGCTATCATCCTTGAGCCAATCATGAAATTAGAAGTGTTAACACCAGAAGAAAACATGGGTGATATTGTAGGTGACTTAAACCGTCGTCGTGGTCAAATCAACTCTATGGACGATCGTAACGGAGCAAAAGTTGTTAAAGCTTCTGTGCCGTTATCAGAAATGTTCGGATATGTAACAACATTACGTACATTATCTTCAGGTCGTGCAACTTCAACAATGGAGTTCTCTCACTACGAGCAAACACCTTCTAACATTCAAGAAGAAGTAATTAAAAAAGCAAAAGGTAACGCTTAATAATTAAGAAAATGAGTCAAAAAATCAGAATAAAATTAAAATCTTACGATCATGCTTTGGTTGACAAGTCAGCTGAAAAAATCGTAAAAACTGTAAAAAGTACAGGTGCAGTGGTAACAGGACCAATTCCATTACCAACTCATAAAAAAATCTTTACTGTTTTACGTTCTCCTCACGTTAACAAAAAGTCAAGAGAACAATTCGAGTTAAGTTCGTATAAAAGATTATTAGACATCTATTCTTCATCTTCTAAAACGATCGACGCTTTAATGAAATTAGAGCTTCCTTCAGGGGTAGAAGTAGAGATAAAAGTTTGATAATAAAATATTTTACAAAATACTTGTATATTTCAAGCATTGGTATTAATTTTGCCGATGCTTGAAATTTTTATATTTAATAATTATTAATTTAAAATTATGTCTGGGTTAATTGGAAAGAAAATCGGCATGACTTCAATCTTCGATGAGAACGGGAAAAACATTCCTTGTACTGTAATCGAATTAGGTCCATGTGTCGTTACCCAAGTCAGAACCAAAGAGGTTGACGGGTATGAAGCTTATCAACTTGGTTTCGATGACGCTAGAGAAAAAAATGCAACTAAAGCGGCTACAGGTCACTTTAAAAAAGCAGGAACTTCTGTAAAGAAAAAAGTCGTTGAAATTCAAGATTTTGAAAGCGCTTATGGTTTAGGTGATGTGATCACTGTAGATTTATTTGCTGAAGGAGACTTTGTTGATGTACAAGGTACTTCTAAAGGTAAAGGATTCCAAGGGGTTGTAAAACGTCATGGATTTGGTGGGGTTGGTCAGGCTACGCATGGTCAGCACAACCGTTTAAGAGCTCCAGGTTCTGTTGGTGCATCGTCTTATCCTTCAAGAGTATTCAAGGGTATGCGTATGGCTGGAAGAACAGGAGGAGAAAAAGTAACAGTTCAAAACCTTAGAGTTTTAAAAGTGGTTGCAGACAAAAACTTATTAGTAGTTAAAGGTGCTGTACCAGGTCATAAAAACTCTTACGTAATCGTTCAAAAGTAATGGAAGTAAAAGTTTTAGATATCAACGGAAAAGAAACTGGCAGATCAGTACAACTGGCTGATTCAGTTTTCGCAATTGAGCCTAACAGACATGCTATCTATTTAGATGTTAAACAATATTTGGCAAATCAACGTCAAGGTACGCACAAAGCTAAAGAAAGAGCTGAAGTAGCAGGATCTACACGTAAAATTAAAAAACAAAAAGGTACAGGTACTGCACGTGCAGGTTCTGCAAAATCACCTGTTTTTAAAGGTGGTGGTACTATTTTTGGACCACGCCCAAGAAGCTACTCGTTCAAATTGAACAAAGCTTTAAAGCGTTTGGCTCGTAAATCTGCTTTTACAATGAAAGCTCAAGAAGCTAATTTATTTGTTGTAGAAGATTTTACTTTTGAAGCACCAAGTACTAAAAATTTCATTAACGTATTGAAAGCTTTAGGGTTAGAAGGTAAAAAATCATTATTTGTGTTGGGTGAATCAAATAAAAACGTATATTTGTCGTCACGCAATTTAGAAAGAGCTTCTGTTGTAACATCTTCAGAATTAAATACTTACGGTATTTTGAATGCAAAATCGTTAGTATTAACTGAAGGTTCATTAGAAGGAATTGTAGAAAATTTAAGTAAATAAATAGGGAAATGAGTATAATTATTAAACCTATCATTACCGAAAAAATCACAAAAGACGGTGAATTATTTAACCGTTTTGGATTTGTGGTAGCTAAAAAAGCAAACAAAGTAGAAATTAAGAAAGCGGTTGAAAAAGCTTATGGAGTTTCTGTTTTAGATGTAAACACAATGATTTACAGAGCTGATAGAACTACAAAGTTTACGAAAAGCGGAATGATTACTGGTAAAACGTCTTCATACAAGAAAGCAATTGTAACATTGAAAGAAGGAGATTCAATCGATTTTTACACTAATATCTAATAACAATGTCAGTTAGAAAATTAAAACCTATTACCCCAGGTCAGCGTTTTAGAGTTGTTAATAGTTTTGACGCTATTACAACTGATAAGCCGGAGCGTTCATTATTAGCACCGAAAAAAAACTCTGGAGGTAGAAATAGTCAAGGAAAAATGACCATGCGTTATATTGGTGGTGGTCATAAACAACAATATCGTATCATTGATTTCAAAAGAACTAAAGTTGGTGTTCCAGCTACAGTTAAAACAATCGAGTACGATCCAAACCGTTCAGCATTTATCTCATTATTAGCATATGCAGATGGAGCAAAAACGTACATCGTAGCACCAGCAGGATTGCAAGTAGGTCAGAAAGTAGTTTCTGGACCAGATGCAGCTCCAGAAGTTGGTAATGCAATGCCTTTAGCAAACATTCCTCTTGGTACAATTATTTCTTGTATCGAGTTACGTCCAGGTCAAGGTGCTGTTATCGCACGTTCTGCAGGAACTTTTGCACAATTAGTTGCTCGTGATGGTAAATACGCAACAATTAAAATGCCTTCAGGTGAGATTCGTTTAATCTTATTAACATGTATGGCTACAATTGGTGCAGTATCTAACTCAGATCACCAGTTAATCGTTTCAGGTAAAGCAGGTAGATCTCGTTGGTTAGGTAGAAGACCACGTACTAGACCGGTAGCTATGAACCCAGTTGATCACCCAATGGGAGGTGGTGAAGGACGCTCTTCAGGAGGTCACCCACGTTCTAGAAAAGGTTTACCAGCGAAGGGTTATAGAACTCGTTCTAAAGTAAAAGCAAGTAACAAACATATTGTAGAACGTAGAAAGAAATAATTAAGTAAGTATGGCACGTTCATTAAAAAAAGGACCTTATGTTCACTTTAAACTTGAGAAAAAAGTTTTAGAGAACGCAGAAAACGGTAACAAAGCAGTTGTTAAAACTTGGTCTAGAGCATCAATGATTACTCCAGATTTCGTAGGACAAACAATCGCAGTACACAACGGTCGTCAATTTGTACCAGTTTACGTAACAGAAAACATGGTAGGACATAAATTAGGAGAGTTTTCACCAACACGTTCATTCCGTGGACACGCAGGTGCAAAAAATAAAGGTAAAAAATAATAAGAAGCTATGGGAGTTCGTAAAAGAGAAAGAGCAGAGCAGATAAAAGAAGCAAACAAAAGTATTGCTTTTGCTAAGCTAAACAATTGCCCAACTTCACCTCGTAAAATGCGTTTAGTTGCAGATTTAGTAAGAGGACAGAAAGTTGAGAATGCTCTTAACATATTAAAATTTAATACAAAAGAAGCTTCAGGAAGATTAGAAAAATTATTGTTATCAGCAATTGCTAACTGGCAAGCTAAAAACGCTGAAGCAAGCATCGAAGAAGCAGAATTATTTGTAAAAGAAATCCGTGTAGACGGTGGCGCAATGTTAAAAAGATTACGTCCTGCACCACAAGGTCGCGCACACAGAATCAGAAAACGTTCTAACCACGTAACAATCGTGTTAGGATCAAATAATAACACACAAAGCAATTAATAAACAGTATGGGACAAAAGACTAATCCAATCGGAAATCGCCTTGGGATCATCAGAGGATGGGACTCTAACTGGTACGGTGGAAATGACTATGGAGACAAACTTGCTGAAGATGCAAAAATCAGAAAGTATATCCATGCTCGTTTAGCAAAAGCTAGTGTATCTAAAATCATTATCGAGAGAACTTTAAAACTTGTAACCGTTACTATCACTACTGCTCGTCCAGGTATCATTATCGGAAAAGGCGGTCAAGAGGTAGACAAGTTGAAAGAAGAACTTAAGAAAATTACTAACAAAGAGGTACAAATTAACATCTTTGAAATTAAAAGACCAGAATTAGATGCTTATTTGGCTGCAACAAGCATCGCACGTCAAATCGAAAGCCGTATTTCTTACCGTAGAGCTATTAAAATGGCTATTGCTGCGGCAATGAGAATGAACGCTGAAGGTATGAAAGTGCAAATTTCAGGTCGTTTGAATGGTGCTGAAATGGCACGTTCAGAAAACTTTAAAGATGGACGTATTCCTTTATCTACTTTCCGTGCGGATATTGATTACGCTTTAGCTGAAGCTCACACTACTTACGGTAGAATGGGTATTAAAGTATGGATCATGAAAGGTGAGGTTTATGGTAAAAGAGATCTTTCTCCGTTAGCAGGAATGGACAAACAACAAAAATCGTCTAAACCGGCAGGATCTGGAAAACCAAATGGAAGACCAAACCAACAACGCAACAACAAACGAAAGTAATTTAAATCTAACGAAAAATGTTACAGCCTAAAAGAACTAAGTACCGTAAGGTACAGAAGGGTAAAATGAAAGGGGTTTCTCAAAGAGGTAGCGAACTTTCTAACGGAATGTTCGGTATTAAATCTTTAGATTACTCGTTCATTACTTCTCGTCAAATCGAAGCTGCACGTATCGCTGCAACTCGTTTTATGAAACGTGAAGGACAATTATGGATTAAAATCTTCCCAGATAAACCTATTACTAAAAAACCTTTAGAGGTACGTATGGGTAAAGGTAAAGGTGCAGTTGAGTATTGGGCTGCAGTTGTTAAGCCAGGAAGAATTATGTTTGAAGTAGGTGGTGTGCCTTTAGCAGTTGCAAAAGAAGCATTACGTTTAGCTGCTCAAAAACTTCCAGTAAAAACTAAGTTTATCATTGCTAGAGATTTCGAAGCTTAATTTTAGATCATTATGAAGAAACAAGAAATAAATAATCTATCTGTAGCTGAGTTACAAGCAAAACTTGGTGAATTAACAAACCAATACGCTGAGTTGAAAAACGCTCATGCTATTTCACCTATTGCTAACCCATTACAATTAAGAACTGTAAGAAGAGCTATCGCAAGAGTGAATACTGAGATTAGCAAAAAAGACTTACAATAATTGTATTCTGCTGAAAGATGGAAAAAAGAAATTTAAGAAAAGAAAGAATCGGTGTAGTTACAAGCAACAAAATGACTAAGTCAATAGTTGTATCTGAAACAAGTAAAGTAAAGCACCCATTATACGGAAAGTTCGTGTTAAAAACTAAGAAATATGTTGCACACGACGAATTGAACGACTGTAACATTGGTGACACAGTTAGAATTATGGAGACTCGTCCATTATCTAAAAACAAATGTTGGAGATTAGTTGAAATCATTGAAAGAGCTAAGTAATTATGGTACAACAGGAATCTAGATTAAAAGTAGCAGATAACACAGGAGCAAAAGAAGTTTTGACTATCCGTGTTTTAGGAGGAACGAAACGTCGTTATGCCTCTGTTGGAGATAAAATTGTAGTGTCTATCAAAGACGCAACACCTAACGGTAACGTTAAAAAAGGTGCTGTATCAACTGCAGTTGTTGTACGTACCAAAAAAGAAGTGAGAAGAGCTGATGGTTCTTATATTCGTTTCGATGATAATGCATGTGTTTTATTAAACGCTGCAGGTGAAATGAGAGGAACTCGCGTTTTTGGTCCTGTTGCAAGAGAACTTCGTGAAAAACAATTCATGAAAATTGTATCATTAGCACCTGAAGTGCTTTAATTCTTTCAAATGATGACAAAGCTAAAAATTAAATCAGGAGATAACGTACGCGTTATTGCTGGAGATCACAAAGGATCTGAAGGAAAAGTTTTACGCGTATTCCGCGAAAAAAACAAAGCTATCGTTGAAGGTGTAAACATGGTTTCTAAACATGTTAAGCCAAGCGCTACAAACCCTCAAGGTGGTATCGTAAAAAAAGAAGCTGCAATTCATATTTCTAACATTGCTTTAATTGACACTAAAACAAACAGTGTTACTAAAGTGACTTACAAAGTAGAAGGAGATAAGAAAGTACGCGTTTCTAAAAAATCTAATCAAGCATTATAGTCATGACTTATATACCAAGACTTAAACAAGAATATAAAGACAGAGTAATCTCTGCTTTAAAAGAAGAATTCGGTTACAAAAATGTAATGGAAGTTCCTAAACTTGAGAAAATCGTTGTAAGCCGTGGAGTTGGTGCTGCTGTTTCTGATAAAAAATTAGTTGATCACGCTGTTGAAGAACTAACAAAAATTACAGGACAAAAAGCAGTAGCTACTATTTCTAAAAAAGACGTTGCTTCTTTTAAATTAAGAAAAGGGATGCCAATTGGTGCTAAAGTTACTTTACGTGGCGAAAGAATGTACGAATTCTTAGACCGTTTGGTTACTTCTGCATTACCACGTGTACGTGATTTCGCTGGTGTTAAATCTAACGGATTTGACGGTAGAGGAAATTACAACTTAGGTGTAGTTGAGCAAATTATTTTCCCTGAAATCGATATTGATAAAGTTAACAAAATTGCAGGTTTTGATATTACTTTTGTAACATCTGCTAACACAGATGCTGAAGCAAAATCATTATTGGCAGAATTAGGAGTACCTTTTAAAAAGAACTAGTATGGCTAAAGAATCAATGAAAGCCCGTGAGGCGAAAAGAGAAGCTTTGGTAGCTAAATATGCTGCAAAACGTAAGGCTTTAAAAGAAGCTGGTGATTATGAAGCATTACAAAAGTTACCTGCAAACGCTTCTCCTGTGCGTTTACACAACCGTTGTAAATTAACAGGACGCCCAAGAGGTTATATGCGTCAGTTTGGTATTTCACGTGTAACATTCCGTGAAATGGCTAACCAAGGGTTAATCCCAGGTGTTAGAAAAGCAAGTTGGTAATCTCGCAAAAAGTTTGTATCTTTGCAAACTAAAAAATAATTTTAATTGATTAAAGGTTCAGGAAACATATTGTTTCCTGAAAACCATAATCGCAATTCATACATTATGTATACAGATCCTATCGCAGATTTTTTAACAAGAATTAGAAATGCTTCTCGTGCAAACCACAAAGTTGTAGAGATCCCGGCATCTAACTTCAAAAAAGAAATCACAAAAATTTTATTCGAACAAGGATATATTTTAAGCTACAAATTCGATGATTCTTCAGTACAAGGATCAATCAAAATAGCTTTAAAATATGATAAAGACACAAAAGAGTCTGTTATCAAAGATATCCAAAGAATTAGTAAACCAGGTTTACGTAAATATGCATCATCTGCAGATTTACCTCGTATCTTAAACGGTTTAGGTATTGCAATCGTGTCAACATCTAAAGGTTTAATGACAGGTAAAAAAGCGAAGCAGTTAAATGTTGGTGGTGAAGTTGTTTGTTACGTATACTAATAAAATAGACTAGCGAAATGTCAAGAATAGGTAAAAATCCAATCACAATACCAGCGGGCGTAACTGTAGAAGTTAAAGATTCTGTTGTTGTAGTTAAAGGAAAATTAGGAGAGCTTTCACAGGCTTTTGATAAAGTTGATGTGAAAGTAGAAGACGGACAAGTAATCGTTGAGCGTTCATCTGATGTAAAAGAAGAAAGAGCAAAACACGGTTTATACAGAAGTTTAATCAATAACATGGTTGTTGGTGTATCTGAAGGGTTTACTAAAGAATTAGAATTAGTAGGTGTTGGTTACCGTGCGTCAAATCAAGGTCAAAAACTTGATTTAGCTTTAGGTTACTCTCACAATATCGTTTTAGAAATTGTTAACGAAGTAAAAGTTGAAACAGTTTCTGAAAAAGGTAAAAACCCTATCGTTAAATTATCATCGGCAGACAAACAATTGGTAGGTCAGGTTGCAGCTAAGATTCGTTCTTTCCGTAAGCCAGAGCCTTACAAAGGTAAAGGTATCAAGTTTGTTGGTGAAGTATTAAGAAGAAAAGCAGGTAAATCAGCTTAAAAATTAAGATCATGTCATTAAACAAATCTGAAAGAAGACAAAGAATTCAATACAGAATTAGAAAAACGATAAGCGGTACAGCTGCTACACCTCGTTTATCTGTATTTAGAAGCAATAAAGAAATCTATGCACAAATCATAGATGATGTGAACGGTGTAACTTTAGCTGCGGCATCTTCAAGAGAAGCTGGTGTAACTAAAGGAACTAAAATTGAAACTGCTGCATCAGTTGGTAAACTAATTGCAGAGAAGGCTTTGAAAGCTGGCGTAGAAACTATCTCTTTTGACAGAGGTGGTAATTTATACCACGGTCGTGTTAAATCATTAGCAGAAGGCGCAAGAGAAGCTGGATTAAAATTCTAATTGTAGTTAGTTATGTATCAAAGTTATAAAAACGTAGAATATGTTAAACCAGCCGGTCTTGATTTAAAAGATCGTTTGGTTGCAGTTAATCGTGTTACTAAAGTAACTAAAGGTGGTAGAGCATTTGGTTTTTCTGCTGTAGTTGTAGTAGGTGACGAAAACGGTGTAGTGGGTCATGGTTTAGGAAAATCTAAAGACGTTTCTGAAGCAATTGCTAAGGCAGTTGAAGATGCTAAGAAAAACTTAGTTCGTATTCCATTACAAGGAACTACTATTCCTCATGAGCAAAAAGGTAAATTTGGTGGTGCACGCGTATTTTTATTGCCAGCATCAGTAGGTACCGGTGTAATTGCGGGTGGTAACGTACGTGCAGTATTAGAAGCTGTAGGTATTCACAATGTATTATCAAAATCTCAAGGTTCTTCTAACCCTCATAACGTTGTTAAAGCAACTTTCGATGCTTTATTAAATATGAGAAGTGCTGCTACTATTGCAAAACAAAGAGGAATTTCTTTAGAGAAAGTATTTAAATCTTAATTTTGAGTAGTATGTCAAAAATTAAAGTAAAACAAGTTAGAAGCAAAATCAATTGTCCTGAAAACCAAAAAAGAACTTTAGAAGCTTTAGGTTTACATAAATTAGGACAAGTTGTTGAGCATGATAATACACCAACTATTGTAGGAATGGTAAAGAAAGTTCAACATTTAGTTTCTGTAGAAGAAATTAACTAATTTAAATTGAATTATGAATTTAAGTAATTTACAACCGGCAAACGGTTCTGTACATAATCAAAACAAAAGAGTAGGTCGTGGTGAAGGTTCTGGTAAAGGTGGTACGTCTGCACGTGGTCACAAAGGAGCTAAATCTCGTTCTGGTTATTCTAAGAAAATTGGTTTTGAAGGTGGACAGATGCCTTTACAGAGACGTGTTCCTAAATTTGGTTTTAAAAACATCAATAGAGTAGAGTATGTAGGTATTAATTTAGATACTTTACAAACTTTAGTTGATAACGGAACAATTACTAATGCAATTGATTTTAATGCATTAGTTGAAAATAGAATAGTTTCTAAAAATAGCTTAGTTAAGATTTTGGGTAGAGGAGAGCTTAAGGCGAAATTAACAGTAACTGCTCATAAATTTACAGCAACAGCAAAAGCGGCTATCGAAGCAGCTGGCGGTGAAGTTGTATCTTTATAAATCTTTAACTACTTATGAAGAAGTTTTTTGAAACTTTAGCCAATATTTGGAATATCGAAGAACTTAAGAATAAAATCTTAATAACTTTAGGTATGTTGCTTGTGTATCGTTTTGGTGCACAAGTAACCTTACCAGGTATTGATGCTACGAAATTACATGCTTTATCAGATCAAACTGATCAAGGAATTGGATGGCTTATTAATGTTTTTACGGGAGGTGCGTTCTCGCAGGCTTCTATTTTTGCATTGGGTATAATGCCGTACATTTCTGCGTCAATTGTAGTTCAGTTAATGGGTATAGCTGTACCTTACTTACAGAAACTTCAAAACGATGGTGAAAGTGGTAGAAAGAAAATGAACCAAATTACAAGATGGTTAACCATTGGTATTACCTTAGTTCAAGGGCCGGGTTATATCTACAACTTGTATAAACAATTACCACCTGATGCTTTTTTATTAGGCTTTGATTCTTTCTCTTTCTTATTTTCGTCGGTATTAATCTTAACTACAGGAACGGTTTTCGCAATGTGGTTAGGTGAAAAGATTACTGATAAAGGTATTGGAAACGGTATTTCATTATTAATTATGGTTGGTATCATCGCTAAATTACCAATGGCTTTCTTACAAGAGACACAGTCTCGTATGGCTGCAGGTACAGGTGGTGCAATGATGATTGTAATAGAAGTTATCATCTGGTTATTAATAATCATAGCTTGTATATTTTTAACAATGGCAGTTCGTAAAATCGCAGTACAATACGCTCGTAGAAGTGTTGTTGGTGAATACGACGCTGCATCTGTATCAGGAAACCGTCAGTGGATTCCTTTAAAGCTTAACGCTTCAGGTGTAATGCCAATTATCTTTGCACAGGCAATTATGTTTATACCACCAGTAATTGCTGGGTTATCCTCTTCAGACAGTGCACAAACTGTAACCACAATGTTCAGTAACATCTTTGGTTTAGAGTATAATTTAGTTTTTGCTTTGTTAATAATTATTTTTTCGTACTTTTACACCGCAATTACGGTACCTACCAATAAAATGGCAGACGATTTAAAACGTAGTGGTGGCTTTATACCTGGTATTAAACCGGGTCAAGAAACCGCAAACTTCTTAGATCGTGTAATGTCGTTAATCACATTTCCAGGTTCGTTGTTCCTTGCTGTGATCGCAGTTTTACCTGCAATCGCTGTATCAGTAATGGGAATTCAACAAGGTTGGGCAATGTTTTATGGTGGAACATCTTTATTAATCTTAGTAAGTGTTGCAATTGATACAATACAGCAAATTAATGCTTATTTGTTAAACAAGCAGTACGACGGATTAATGAAGAGTGGTAAAAATAGAAAAGCAATTGCTTAATATATGGCAAAACAATCAGCAATAGAACAAGACGGAGCAATCATTGAAGCATTATCAAATGCTATGTTCCGTGTAGAATTAGAGAACGGACATATTGTAATTGCTCATATTTCTGGAAAAATGCGTATGCATTACATCAAATTATTACCTGGTGATAAAGTGAAGTTAGAAATGAGCCCTTATGATTTGTCTAAAGCAAGAATTACTTATAGATATTAAAAAAAGCAATAAGCTATAAGCAGTAGGCAATAACCATTAAGTTTATTCCTAAAGCCTTAAGCTTAAAGCCTAAAGCAAATTTACAATGAAAGTAAGAGCATCAGTTAAAAAAAGAAGTGCAGAATGCATTATTGTACGTAGAAAAGGAAGATTATACGTTATAAACAAAAAAAATCCTAGATTTAAACAAAGACAAGGATAATTATGGCAAGAATAGCAGGGGTAGATATACCTAAAAATAAAAGAGGAATTATTGCTTTAACTTACATTTTCGGTGTAGGTTTAAGTAGAGCAAAAGAGGTGTTGGCAACAGCTAACGTTAACGAAGACAAAAAAGTTTCTGAATGGAACGATGACGAAATCGGAGCGATCCGTGAGGCAATGTCTAGTTACAAAATTGAAGGTGAATTACGTTCAGAAGTATCTTTAAACATTAAACGTTTAATGGATATCGGATGTCAACGTGGAATCCGTCATAGAGCTGGTCTTCCGTTAAGAGGACAAAGAACTAAAAACAACTCTAGAACAAGAAAAGGTAAAAGAAAAACTGTTGCTAACAAGAAAAAAGCAACTAAATAATAAGTAGTATGGCTAAAGCAAATACAAAAAAGCGTAAAGTTATAGTTGAATCTACTGGAGAGGCTCATATCAGTGCAACTTTTAATAACATCATCATTTCGTTAACAAACAAAAAAGGTGAAGTTATTTCTTGGTCATCAGCTGGTAAAATGGGATTCCGTGGTTCTAAAAAGAACACTCCTTATGCAGCACAAATGGCAGCAGAAGATTGTGGTAAAGTAGCGTTAGAAGCTGGACTTAAAAAAGTGAAAGTTTACGTTAAAGGACCAGGAAATGGTAGAGAATCTGCAATTCGTTCGATCCACAACAGTGGAATCGAAGTTACAGAAATCATCGATATCACTCCAATCCCACACAATGGATGTCGCCCTCCAAAAAGACGAAGAGTTTAATTTATATTTATAGTATAACCTAAGGTAGGAGAAAGATTATCGGAGGATAAGACCTGAATTCATAATCCCTACCTTTTTATTTTTTTTAAAATGGCAAGATATACTGGTCCACAAACAAAAATCGCTCGTAAATTCGGTGAAGCAATCTTCGGAGATGACAGAGCATTCGAAAAAAGAAATTACCCTCCAGGACAACATGGTTTAGCAAAAAAAAGAGGTAAGAAATCTGAATATGCTATCCAGTTAATGGAGAAACAAAAAGCTAAATACACTTACGGTGTTTTAGAAAAACAATTCCGTAACATGTTTAAAAAAGCATCTGCATCTAAAGGTGTAACAGGTGAAGTTTTAATCCAGTTATGTGAATCACGTTTAGACAATGTTGTTTACAGAATGGGTATCGCTCCTTCTCGTCGTGCAGCTCGTCAAATCGTTTCTCACAGACACATTACTGTAAACGGAGAATTAGTAAACATACCATCATACCAATTAAAAGCTGGTGATAAAGTAGCGGTTCGTGAAAAATCTAAATCATTAGAAGCAATCGAACGTTCATTATCTAATTCTAGCGCTGTTTATGAATGGATTACTTGGAATAACGATACTAAAGAAGGTACATATGTAAGTGTTCCTGCTAGACTTCAAGTTCCAGAAAACATCAAAGAACAGTTAATCGTAGAGTTGTACAACAAATAATAATTGACATTCAGTCGAAACACACATGGCAATATTTAATTTTCAAAAGCCCGACAAAGTTATCATGATTGATTCAACAGATTTTAAAGGGAAATTCGAATTTCGACCTTTAGAACCTGGATATGGATTAACCATTGGTAATGCACTAAGAAGAGTACTTCTGTCATCATTAGAAGGATATGCAATAACTTCGGTACGTATTGAAGGTGTTGAGCATGAGTTTTCTACTATTTCTGGTGTTGTTGAGGATGTAACAGAAATTATCTTAAACTTAAAACAAGTACGTTTCAAACGTCAGATTGAAGATGTAGATAACGAATCTGTTAGCATTTCATTCACAGGAAAAGATCAATTAACAGCTGGCGATTTCCAAAAATATATTTCAGGTTTTCAAGTACTAAATCCTGATTTAGTTATCTGTAACTTAGACGGTAAAATTACCATTAACATGGAAATTTCTATCGAAAAAGGTAGAGGATACGTTCCAGCAGAAGAAAATAGAAAACCTAACGCACCTTTCGGAACAATTTATACAGACAGTATTTATACTCCTGTAAAAAATGTAAAATACGCTATAGAAAACTATCGTGTAGAACAAAAAACCGATTACGAAAAGTTAGTTTTTGATATTGTTACAGACGGATCTATTCATCCTAAAGACGCTTTAACAGAAGCAGCAAAAACATTAATTCACCATTTTATGTTGTTCTCTGATGAAAGAATCACTTTAGAGGCCGATGAAATTGCTCAAACTGAATCATACGATGAAGAATCATTACATATGAGACAGCTTCTGAAAACGAAATTGGTTGACATGGATCTTTCAGTAAGAGCATTAAATTGTTTAAAAGCGGCTGAAGTTGATACATTAGGCGATTTAGTTTCTTATAACAAAAACGATTTAATGAAATTTAGAAATTTCGGTAAAAAATCATTAACAGAATTAGAAGAACTGGTTCAAGTTAAAGGTTTAACTTTCGGAATGGATCTTTCAAAATACAAATTAGATAAAGAATAAATTACTTCATATTTTGCGCTCCATAGCGGATTGATGCAAGATGAAGGTTAAAAAACTACGTCATGAGACACGGAAAAAAAGTAAACCATTTAGGTAGACAAGCTGGTCACAGAAAAGCAATGTTAGCTAATATGGCTTGTTCTTTAATAGAACACAAACGTATTAACACTACAGTTGCTAAAGCTAAGGCATTAAAACAATTTGTTGAGCCTTTAGTAACTAAGTCTAAGACAGATGATACACACAACCGCCGTATCGTTTTCTCTTACTTAAGAAACAAGTATGCCGTTACTGAATTATTCAGAGAGGTTGCTCCTAAAGTAGGTGATCGTCCAGGTGGATACACTCGTATTATTAAATTAGGAAATCGTTTAGGAGATAACGCTGAAATGGCAATGATCGAATTAGTAGATTTCAACGAAATTTATAACGCTGGTAAAAAAGAAGTTAAAAAAGCTACAACTCGTAGAGGTAGAAAAAAAGCTGATACTACAGTTGAAACTACTCCTGCTGCTGAAACTTCTACTGAAGCTAACGAAACAAATGAGTAATTTATTAAACATAAATTATTCTATTATATTAAAAGGGCAAACTTTTAAAGTTTGTCCTTTTTTTTATGCTTTTTTTTAAAGTATTTGTATTAATTTTGTACACCGAAACAATCAACAATAATGAAATATACTTCTAAAGATAAAGCCATTGTACTTTTAAGCGATGGTACTATTTTTCATGGAAAATCAGTAGGGATAAAAGGCACAACAACCGGTGAAATCTGTTTTAACACAGGGGTAACGGGTTATCAGGAAATTTTTACCGATCCTTCATACTTCGGGCAAATAATGTTGTCAACCGTTGCGCATATTGGTAATTACGGAGTTCATAATGACGAAGTAGATTCAGACGGAATTAAAATTTCCGGATTGGTTTGTAAAAATTTCAGTAAAGATTTTTCTCGCCCAGATGCCGACGGATCTTTATATGATTATTTCGAAAAGAAAAACCTGGTTGCTGTTTCTGATGTTGATACACGCGCATTGGTAAGTTACATTCGCGATAACGGAGCTATGAATGCAGTGATTTCAACAGATGGAAAGTCAATTGAAGAATTAAAAGAAATTTTGGCTGCCGTACCAAATATGAATGGTTTGGAATTAGCATCAGCTGTTTCTACAAAAGAACCTTACTTCTATGGCAATGAAAATGCAACGTACAAAGTTGCAGCTTTAGATTTTGGTATCAAAACAAATATCTTGCGTTGCCTTGCTGCACGTGATTGTTATGTAAAGGTGTATCCTTACAACGCAACCCTTGAAGATTTAAACAGTTTTAATCCTGATGGATATTTCTTGTCTAACGGACCTGGAGATCCGCAACCGTTAACACAGGTTATTGAAACTGCGAAAGATATTATTGCGACAGATAAACCGGTTTTCGGAATTTGTTTAGGGCATCAAATCATCGCGTTATCGCAGGGTGTAAATACCTATAAAATGTTTAACGGTCACCGTGGAATCAATCACCCAATTATGAATGCGATTTCAGGTAAAGGCGAAATTACTTCTCAAAACCACGGATTTGCTGTAGTTCGTGAAGAAGTGGAACAAAACCCGAATTTAGAAATTACACATTACCATTTAAATGACAATACCGTTGCAGGTATCCGTTTAAAAGATAAGCAGGTGTTTTCGGTGCAATACCACCCAGAATCATCACCAGGACCAAACGATTCAAAATATTTGTTTGATGAGTTTGTTTCTTATATGAAAGAACAAAAAGGAGCTTAATAGCTCCTTTTTTTGTATATTTATTGATACTTAAAATTTAAAGTGTCATGATTTTAAATGTAAAAATAAGTTTTGTAAACGGTTGGTTTTCATATAGAAATATAAAAATTTTTACTGATGATAATTTTTGTACCAGTATAAATGCAAACGGAAATCATAGTATTGAAATACCTGATGATACTAAAGAAATTCTATTTCAGTTGGGTGCTATTTATCCATACAAAACGGCTGTTTCGTTAACATCTATTGATTATAATGAAGGAAAAGTGTTTGTTGGCTTAAGCCTTAATCACAGAGGAATGTTACTTTCATTGTACGATAGTTTAAAATCAAATTACTTACAAAGTAAAATGTTATCAATTGAAGAATATCTGGTATTTGATAAGAATATTAATCAGAAAGATTTAATCATATTGAAAAACTTAAAATCATCTCTATTGTTATTTTTAATTTCATTAATTATTTTGATCTTTTCAGTTGTTCAACAAAATAATGATTTAGCCCCATTTGCTTTTTTAATTGGTCTTACTTCATTAATAACTTCGTTGGTTTATTATAATGAGAAAACAGTTGAACGTAATACTTACAAGGTTAGAATAATTTCAAGTGTGATGCTTTTTGTTTTATCAATTTACTTTTTAGATAACAGTTATCTGTTTTTACATTGGATTATTCTGATATTTACTATTTTGTTAGTCTTTTTCTTTATAGAGAATTTAAGAAACAATGAAAATACGAATTTAAAAGACGCTTAACAGCTTCTTTTTTGAAGGATGTAATAAAAAATAGTTGGATCATCATGAATGGTTTTGCTTCTAAAAGTTATTTAGTAAGAGTTTTTATATTTGCAACACAAAAATCAAAGATAAACCATGGAATTAGCAGAATTACAAAAATTATCCTTTAAAGAAATAATAGCATATATTGATGAGAATTTTGATTACACAGCTTCGTCTTTTAAAAATGGAGCGTTAATGAATGCCGAAAATGAAAATCAAGGAAGTGCTAAAACATTATATTTTGCAAAGTTGAATAATTTATCTATCGAAGATACGTTGAAATTATTTGCAGAACATTATCAGGCAGTTTTAGAAGATAAAGAAGGATCATCACATCAAAATATTAGAAACTTTATGAAATTTGGTTGGAAGGGTATTTTATTTGAAAAAGAGGTTCTTCAGTCAAAATAGTTCATTTTGATTTTATTTTTTCTGTTAAAAATTACTTCTTTTTTTTTATCAATCAAATAATTACATTTGCAAAACAAATTAAACAACACAATTAAAGATATGAGTACAATTGTAAAAATTCATGCACGTCAGATTTTAGATTCTCGCGGAAATCCAACGGTAGAGGTTGACGTAGTTACAGAAACAGGCGTTTTAGGTCGCGCGGCAGTTCCTTCTGGAGCATCAACAGGCGAACACGAAGCAGTTGAATTACGCGATGGCGGTAAACACTGGATGGGAAAAGGTGTTTTAACAGCGGTTAAAAATGTTAATGAGGTAATTGCAGAAAATATTGTTGGTTTCAGTGTTTTTGAACAAAACGCGATCGATCAGACTATGATTGAATTAGATGGTACTCCAAATAAATCAAACCTTGGTGCGAATGCTATTTTAGGTGTTTCATTGGCGGTTGCAAAGGCGGCGGCTAACGAATTAGGAATGCCATTGTATCGTTACGTTGGTGGTGTTTCTGCAAACACTTTGCCTGTTCCAATGATGAATATTATTAACGGAGGATCGCATTCTGATGCGCCGATTGCTTTTCAGGAATTTATGATTATGCCGGTTTCTGCTGCTAATTTTACCGAAGCAATGCAAATGGGAACAGAGATTTTCCACAATTTGAAAAAAGTATTACACGATAGAAATTTAAGTACAGCAGTGGGCGATGAAGGTGGTTTTGCACCAAATTTAGCCGGCGGAACAGAAGATGCGTTAGATTCTATTAAACTGGCTGTTGAAAAAGCTGGTTATGTTTTTGGAAAAGACATCATGATTGCGTTAGATTGTGCTGCTTCTGAATTTTATGTAAACGGAAATTACGATTATACAAAATTTGAAGGCGAAACTGGAAAAGTACGTACTTCTGAAGAACAAGCGGCTTATTTGGCTGAATTATGCGAAAAATATCCAATTATTTCAATTGAAGACGGTATGTACGAAGACGATTGGGCTGGTTGGAATTTATTAACGCAGAAAGTTGGAGATAAAGTTCAGTTAGTTGGCGATGATTTGTTTGTAACAAATGTTTCTCGTTTACAACGCGGAATTGCTGAAAATACAGCAAATTCGATCTTAATTAAAGTGAACCAAATTGGAACGTTAAGCGAAACTATTGCGGCTGTAAACATGGCGCATAATGCAGGTTATACTTCGGTTATGAGTCACCGTTCGGGCGAAACAGAAGATAACACCATTGCAGATTTGGCTGTGGCACTAAACTGCGGACAAATTAAAACAGGTTCTGCTTCTCGTTCGGATCGTATGAGTAAGTACAACCAGTTATTGCGTATCGAAGAAGAATTGGGATTGGTTGCATACTATCCGCAAAATAAAGCTTTTAAAATAAAAAGATAATTTTTTTGAAGATTTAAAAAATGACGCTAAATGCGTCATTTTTTGTTTTTAGGGTATTTTTTTTCTGATATGATAATGCAAGATGTTAAACTTTGAGAATATGAAAATAAAATCTTAAATTATTAAAAATAAAACTTCTTTATACCGATTGATTGTTGTATTAATAATAAGTATTTTCTATAATTAATAGGAATTATTTATATATTTACGCTTTACTAAGTGAAACATTTTTATTAAATTCGCTAAAAACAAAATAAAAAATAAACTAAAGATATATGTCAAAAACTGCAACTATAGCGATAGATGACAAAACGATTGACTTACCGGTTATCGTTGGAACAGAAAACGAAGTAGCTATCGATATTCAGAAGTTAAGAGATTTAACGGGTGCAATTACTTTAGACCCAGGATATAAAAATTCAGGTTCATGTAAAAGTGCTATTACTTTTTTAGATGGTGAAGAAGGAATTTTAAGATACCGTGGTTATTCAATTGAAGATTTAGCAGAAAAATCTAACTTTTTAGAAGTAGCTTATTTGGTTATTTTTGGTGAATTGCCATCGACAAAACAAATTGAAACTTTTGAAGCTGACATACGCAAGTACACTTTGGTTAACGAAGAAATGAAAGGCATTATCGACGGTTTCCCTAAACATGCACACCCAATGGGTATTTTGGCATCGTTAACTTGTGCGTTAACTGCTTTTAACCCAAAAGTGGTTGATGTTGAAAAAGAAGGCGATATGTACGAAGCTGTTTGTAAAATCATGGGTAAATTCTTGGTTGTTGCAACATGGGCTTACAGAAAAACGCAAGGTTTCCCATTAAATTATTACGATAACACTTTACCTTACGTAGATAACTTTTTACAGTTAATGTTTAAATTACCTACAGGGCCTTACAAAATAAACCCGGTTGTATTAAACGCAATTGATAAGTTGTTTATTTTACACGCAGATCACGAACAAAACTGTTCAACATCTACAGTTCGTATGGTAGGTTCTGCACATGCAGGTTTATTCGCATCTATTTCAGCTGGTGTTTCTGCACTTTGGGGACCACTTCACGGTGGGGCAAACCAAGCGGTGTTAGAAATGTTGGAAGAAATTCAAAAAGACGGCGGAGACGCTGACAAATATCTTGCAAAAGCAAAAGATAAAAACGATCCGTTCCGTTTAATGGGCTTTGGTCACCGTGTATACAAAAATTTCGATCCACGTGCACGTATCATTAAGAAAGCGGCAGACGAAGTTTTAGCAGAATTAGGCGTAAACGATCCTATTTTAAAAATCGCTAAAGATTTAGAAGAAATGGCGTTGAAAGACGAGTATTTCGTGGCACGTAACCTATATCCAAACGTAGATTTCTATTCAGGTATTATTTACCGTGCATTAGGAATTCCAACCGAAATGTTTACCGTGATGTTCGCTATCGGACGTTTACCAGGATGGGTTGCTCAATGGAAAGAAATGCGTGAAAACAAAGAACCAATCGGGCGTCCACGTCAGGTTTATGTTGGAGAACCATTGCGTCCGTTCAAAGAAATGTCAAACAGATAATAAAAATCTGTCATTCATAATAAAAAGCCAAATCAAACCGATTTGGCTTTGCTGTTTTTAATAGCATAACAGCAAAGAACTTCTTATATTTGCCTATTACCTAATTACTTTTTTATGAAATTACATGTAACCGACGAAACTTCAAGGCTTAAGGCCGTAATACTTGGAACCGCTCAAAGTAATGGCCCAACACCGACAATAGATGAAGCGTACGATCCAAAATCGTTAGAGCATATCAAAGCAGGCACATATCCTGTAGAAAAAGATATGGTTAACGAAATGGAAGCTTTTAATGAAGTTTTTAAAAAATATAATGTAACAGTTTACCGTCCGGAAATTATCGAAAATTACAATCAGATCTTTAGTAGAGATATCGGTTTTGTGATTGACGATGTTTTTATAAAAGCCAATATTTTGCCAGATCGCGAGCGTGAATTAGAAGCAATTCAGTATGTGATCGATCAAATGGATCAAACAAAAGTGGTTCGTCCGCCAGAAGAAGTTCATATCGAAGGGGGAGATGTAATGCTTTATAACGATCATATTTTTATTGGCACATACAAAGGCAGCGATTATAAAGATTTTATTACGGCGCGTACCAATATGGCGGGCGTACAGTTTATAAAAGACTTGTTTCCTCATAAAATTGTAAAGGAATTCGATTTGGTAAAATCTAAAATTGAACCTCGCGATAACGCACTGCATTTAGATTGTTGCTTTCAACCCGTAGGATCAAACAAAGGAATCATTTACAAATCGGGCTTCCGTGAAGAAGCAGATTATATGTATTTAGTGAACCTTTTTGGCAGAGAAAATCTGTTTCATATCGAACGTGAAGAAATGTACCACATGAACTCCAATGTTTTTTCTATTGACAAAGATGTAGTGGTTTCAGAACGTAATTTCACCCGATTAAACAACTGGTTACGCGATAACGGATTCACCGTAGAAGAAATTCCATACGCAGAAATTTCTAAACAAGAAGGACTTTTACGTTGTTCAACTTTACCACTGATAAGAGAATAAGTTTTACGTTATAAGTTATATGTTTTAGGTTTAATCATGAGCAGTTATAAAGATTTAGACATTTACAAAATTAGTTTGTCTTTGTTTTATGAAGTACATCCAATGTCTTTAAAATTACCTAAATATGAACTATACGAATTAGGAAGTCAATTAAGAAGATCGTCTGATAGTATTGTAACAAATATTGTAGAAGGGTACGGACGAAGTGCTTATAAAGCAGAGTTTGTGAGATTCCTAACCTTTTCATGGGCAAGTTCTTTAGAAACAATTAATCATCTTGAAAAGATTAAGCATTTATACGGTAACTTATTTAGAGACGACTTGATTCAGAATTATGAAATTTTAAGTGCTAAAATTTATTCTTTTATTAAATACGTTGAAAATAATTGGAAATAGAAACATGTAATATCACAGAACATACAACTTAATACAAACAACATAGAACATAAAATATATGAGTCAGCAAGCAGCAAATACCGTATTAATGATTCGTCCGGTGCAATTCCGTATGAACGAACAAACGGCAGTAAATAATTATTATCAAAAGAAATTAGAAGGATTAACTCCGGCAAACGTAAACCAAAAAGCACAAGAAGAGTTTGATGGTTTTGTAGAGCGTTTGCGTTCGGTTGGTGTAAACGTAGTTGTGGTAGATGATACCACAGATAGCGATACGCCCGATAGTATCTTTCCAAACAATTGGGTTTCGTTTCACGACAATGCAGAAGTGGTTTTGTACCCGATGTTTGCAGAAAACCGCAGATTAGAGCGTCGTGAGGATATTTTAGATATTCTGGAAGAAAAAGGTTTTAAAATAAACGAAATAAACGATTATACATCGGCAGAAGAAGACGATATCTTTTTAGAAGGAACCGGAAGTATGATTATCGATCGTGAAAACGCTAAAGTTTATGCCGCTTTATCGCCTCGTGCAGATGAAGAACTGATTATAGAGTTTTGCGAAGACAACGATATGCATCCGGTGATTTTTGAAGCATACCAAACGGTTGATGGCAAACGCTTACCAATTTATCATACAAACGTTATGATGAGCATTGCCGAAACTTTTGCTGTTGTTTGTGGCGATAGTATTGATGATAAACAAGAACGTAAATTGGTTGTAAACAGCCTGAAAGAAGATGGCAAAGAAATTATTTACATTACCGAAGATCAGGTAAACCATTTTGCAGGAAACATGTTGCAAGTTGAAGGTAAAGACGGACAATTGTACATGGTAATGAGTACACAAGCGTACGAAATTTTAACCGATGTTCAGATTAAAGCCATAGAAAAGCATTGCGCTATTTTACACGCGCCGCTTTACACCATTGAAGCTTGCGGCGGCGGCAGCGCCCGTTGTATGCTGGCTGAAGTGTTTTTACCGCAGGAATAAATTTAAACTTATAAAACGAAACCGCATTGAGAAATCAATGCGGTTTTTGTATCTTGATTTTAATAATAATTACTATGAAATCATTTATATTAAAAGTTATACTATTGTGTTTTTTGATCTTTTCGTGTACAAAGAATAAATTGCCAAATAGAAAAGATTACACATTAGAAGATAAATTAAAATTTACTAACACTATTTTAAAATTTTATGTTGATGATTCTTTGGTTTGTAATCATTTAAGTAATAAATTGGATTGGACTTCATTTGAAAGCGGCTTTTATTCAGAAGAAGGTTTATTGTTAGAAAAGTATGCTGTTGATATGAAAATAGAAGATATTGAATCACAAATGGGAAGTTTTATTCTTAATGATAATTACAATGAATTTTTTCCTAATTATAGATTGTTTGAAGAAGATATCGAAAGTCGATCTGATTCGATTTTCAATCTAAAAAATAATCTATATTATACAACTTTGCCTATATTCACAGATAATGGGAAATTCGCTTTTGTTGGTTTTTCCGTGATTAGTAGTTTATTAAGTGGTTATGGAGAAATTATTGTTTTTGAAAGAAAAAATAATAAATGGATAGAGATAGAACGAAAACAAATTTGGATGCATTAATAAAACAAACCATAATCAGGAATCTGAATCGTGGTTTGCTTTATAATTATAATCTGTGTATCTGTGGTAGAACTACAACAAATCAGTTGGTATTTTATAGTGCGGATCTTCTTCAATATTCACTTTAATAATTGCCGATGCATTTTCTAACAGCTTTCGGCTGTCTTCACTTAAATGCGTAAGAATCACTTTTTTGTTGCGTTCGCAGTATTTTTTTGTCAGTAAATCAACCGCTTCAATTCCACTCATATCGGCAATTCTACTTTCCTTAAAAGAAATCATAATCGTTTCGGGGTCATTCGCTAAATCAAACTTTTCGTTAAAATTTGCTACCGATCCAAAAAACAACGGTCCGTAAATTTCGTAATGCTTAATTCCGTTAGCATCAACATATTTTCTGGCTCTGATGCGTTTCGCACTTTCCCATGCAAATACCAATGCCGAAATAATAATTCCCACCAAAACGGCAATAGCTAAATTATGACGTACAATGGTTATTCCTGCTACAATCAATGTAACTAAAATATCGCTTTTGGGCATTTTGGTTATCTTCTTAAAAAATCCCCAGCTAAAAGTTGTAATAGCAACCATCATCATAACGCCTACCAAAGCAGCCATTGGAATTTGCTCGATAACAGGAGCAGCAACCAATATAATGAACAGTATCGCCAAACTACTCACAATTGCCGATATTCGTTTTCGTGCACCTGCGTTTAAGTTCACAAATGTCTGTGCAATCATGGCGCAGCCACCCATTCCCGTAAAAAAACCGTTGGCAATATTGGCAATTCCTTGAGCAACCGATTCTTTATTGGCATTTCCTCGGGTTTCGGTAACTTCATCAACAAGCGTTAAGGTCAGAAGGCTTTCAAGCAAACCCACACCCGCCATAATTGCTGCATACGGGAAAATGATCTGAAGTGTATCTAAATTTAAAGGAATCTGCGGAATATGAAAAGGAGGTAAGCTTCCGCTGATCGAAGCAATATCTTGAACTGTTTTTGTATCGATATTAAAAAAATGAACAATACCAAAAATTACTGCAATAGCAATTAAAGTGGTAGGTAAGGCTTTTGATATTTTCGGAATTAAATAAACCAATACCAACGTTAATGCTACCAAACCAGCCATGATGTATAAAGATTCACCTTGCAACCAACTAAACCCAATAGTAGTTTTTTGTTTGAATTGTTCTATTTGCGACATAAATATCACAACTGCTAATCCGTTTAAAAAGCCATACATTACAGGTTGTGGGACTAATCTTACAAATTTACCGAGTTTAAAAATTCCGACAATAACCTGAAAAAGTCCTGCTAAAACTACAGCAGCAAAGAAATATTCAATTCCGTGAGTAGCAATCAACGCAATCATAACAATTACCGTTGCACCGGCTCCGCCTGAAATCATTCCGGGTCTTCCACCCAAAAAAGCGGTGATAATTCCCATAATAAATGCTCCGTACAATCCTGTTAAAGGTGGTAATCCCGCAACAATTGCAAAAGAAAGCGATTCGGGTATCATGGTCATAGCAACGGTTAAACCTGCTAAAATTTCAATTCGGTATGTTTTTAAATCAAAAGACATTTGAAGAACTTAAAAAATATTTAAAATATTTATTCTTATTTAGAATAAATAAAAATAATTTATTACTTTTACACTCGTAATTAAGTGAATAAATTATTGCTTATATTATTGTTGTTAGTTATTTAGTTTTTAATAAAGGTACGTTTCACACAGCGTACCTTTTTTATATTTTAAAAAGAATCAGTAAAGAATTTATAATGTACTGAATACCAATTGCCAACACAAGGAAACCAATAATTCTTGAAATAGCAACGATACCTGATGCTCCCAGAAGTTTTGATATGTAATTTGCGCTTCTTAATATTAAAAAAACCGTAACTGCTACAGCAAAAATGGCAGCTACAATTAACAATTTATTGATTAACTCTGGATTGTCTTGTTCCATTGCAATCAATAATGACATAGATCCCGGACCAGCCATCATAGGAATTGCCAGCGGAGTTAAAGCGATATCGTTTCGTTGTTGAGCGTCATCGGCTACTTTTTTGTTTACACCTCTGCGTTTGCTGAATGTTCCCGAAAGCAGCCCAAAACCCGATGAACAAATAACCACACCACCTGCAATCCGCAGAACATCGATACTTATTCCAAAAAAGTTTAAGATGACTTTCCCTATAAAAAACGAAATTACCAAAATAATGAATACGTTTACCGATGCCCAAAAGGCTGTTTTATTTTTAGATTCCTTAGGATCTCCTTGCGTTAAACCTAAGAAAATTGGGACCGATCCCAACGGATTTATTACAGAAAATAAAGCGGCAAATGTTATCAGAAATAAATCCATAGCACGAAAGAAGTTTTTTTTAAAGCTAAAAAATAATTTCAAATAAGGTTAAAAATAAATTGACTATTTTTATAAAAAAAATATGAACTATTCTTTTCTGGATTTAGTTTACGTAAAAGAAAACAAAACTGTTCAGGATGCTTTTATCGAGTTAAAAGCAACCGCACAAAAAGCCGATGACTTGAATTTTACAAGATATTGGCTGGCAGAACATCATAATATGGAAGGTGTTGCAAGTAATGCTACATCGGTTTTAATGGGTTATGTTGCGGCAAATACAAATAAAATTCGTGTAGGATCTGGGGGTGTCATGCTGCCAAATCACTCACCGTTGGCTATTACAGAACAGTTTGGAACTTTGGCGCAGATTTATCCGAACCGTATTGATTTGGGGTTGGGAAGGGCACCCGGAACCGACGGATTAACCGCACAGCACATGAATGAAAATTTCATGAAAAATGTGCATGAGTTTCCTAAAAACGTATCGGCAATCCAGCAATATCTTTCTACCGAAAATACCGAATCTAAAGTCCGTGCTTTTGTTGCAGAAGGCACAAATATTCCTGTTTATCTGTTGGGGTCAAGTACCGATAGTGCTGTGTTGGCTGCCGCTTATGGGTTGCCTTACGCCTTTGCATCGCACTTTGCACCGCAACAATTGGGAGCGGCTTTTAAATTTTATACCGATGAATTTCAGGCAAACGGAGAAATTCCGTCGCCTTACAAAATAGCTTGTGTAAATGTAATTATTGGCGAAACAAATGAAGAAGCAAAACTGCATGCTTCAACGTTTTACAAGATGTTTTTAGGTTTGATCCGTAACAAGCGATCAAAAATGAAACAACCCGATATGGCTTTTTATGATGATTGGACGGTGGTTGAAGAAGCGCAGTTAAGCCAAATGACCGCAGGAAGTTTTATTGGCGATGAAGAAACTGTGGCTCGAAATTTGAAACAGTTTATTGATCGTTACAAAATAAACGAAATTATGATGTCTTGCCCAATATATTCCCTAGAAAAACGTTTGTATTCTATGGAGAAATTTGCTGCAATTATTTCTAAAATCTAATATGAAAAAAATACTTATATCAATTGGTTGCGCTTTTGCAACGTTAACCGTTAATGCCGCTTCAACTATTTCTATTTCTAAAGAAATCAGTTACAAAAATCCGTTGGTTATTGTGAACGGATATAAAATTCGATTTGTAGATTACGCAAAAATCAAACCCGAACATATAGAAAGCATCATTGAATTGGAACCAGAAGATGCTGTGGAAGTTTTTGGCGAGAACGGTAGAAACGGCGCGATTATTATTAAACTGATTGATAGTTTTAAAGGATTTTCATTAGAAGGAGCAAAGATTGATGAGCGTATCATTGAAAAAGTTGCCTATTATGCCGAACAAGCCAAGTTAAAAGAGCAGGCGCGTTTGGAAGCCGAAGCGAAAGCCAAGAAAGATGCCGAAGAAAAGGAACGTTTGGCTGCGGAAGCAAAATTGAAAAAAGAAGCCTTAGAAGCAGAGCGATTATTAGCTGAAGAACAGGCAAAAATGAATGCAGCCGAAAAAGCAAAAAAAGACGCCGAAGATAAAGCCCGTAAAGAGTTTGAAGAAAATCAGCGTTTAGAGAACGATGCTAAAAATCGTGCCGATGCAGAAGCCAAAACAAAACGTGATGCTGAAGAAAAGGCTCGATTGGATGCTGATGCTAAAGCCAAGAAAGACGCAGAAGAGAAAGCTCGATTAGAAGCAGAAGCCAAAGCTAAAAAAGATGCAGATGAAAAAGCTCGATTAGAAGCGGAAGCCAAAGCAAAAAAAGAAGCAGAAGAGAAAGCTCGATTAGAAGCAGAAGCCAAAGCGAAGAAAGAAGCAGAAGAAAAAGCTCGATTGGAAGCAGAAGCTAAAGCTAAGAAGGATGCTGAAGAAAAAGCTCGATTAGAATCAGAAGCTAAAGCTAAAAAAGATGCAGAGGAAAAGTCTCGATTAGAATCAGAAGCAAAAGCAAAAAAAGACGCAGAAGAGAAAGCTCGATTGGAGGCAGAAGCTAAAGCTAAAAAAGACGCTGAAGAAAAAGCTCGATTAGAAGCAGAAGCCAAAGCAAAAAAAGATGCTGAAGAAAAAGCCCGATTAGAAGCTGATGCCAAAGCGAAGAAAGAAGCTGAAGAAAAAGCTCGATTAGAGGTAGAGGCCAAAGCAAAGAAAGAAGCCGAAGAAAAGGCACGATTGGAAGCGGAGGCGAAAGCGAAGAAAGATGCACAGGAGAAAGCCCGATTGGAAGCGGAAGCTAAAGCCAAGAAAGAAGCCGAAGAAAAAGCACGCTTAGAAGCCGAATCCAAGGCTAAAAAAGAAGCCGAAGAAAAGGATCGATTAGAAGCGGAAGCCAAAGCTAAAAAAGATGCGGAAGAGAAAGTCCGTTTGGAAGCAGAAACGAAAGCGAAGAAAGAAGCAGAAGAAAGAGCTAGATTAGAAGCGGAAGCCAAAGCGAAGAAATTAGCAGAGGAAAAGGAACGATTAGAAGCGGAAGCTAAAGCCAAACGCGATGCAGAAGAAAAAGCTAGATTAGAAGCGGAAGCCAAAGCCAAAAAAGAAGCCGAAGAAAAAGCACGCTTAGAAGCCGAAGCCAAGGGCAAAAAAGACGCTGAAGAAAAAGCTCGTTTAGAGGCAGAAGCCAAAGCGAAGAAATTAGCAGAGGAAAAGGAACGATTAGAAGCGGAAGCTAAAGCCAAACGCGATGCAGAAGAGAAAGTAAGATTAGAAGCCGAAGAAAAGAAAAAGCAGGCTTTAAAAGAACTTGAAGATCAAAAAAACAGTGATCAAGCAAGTGCCGATTTTATCAATAAATTAGAACAGGAATTTAAAAACAGTATCAACAATCCTAAAATTAAAAAAGTATTAATCGAAGGGAAAGAAGTAACCAAAAAAGAAGCTTTAAAACTTAGTGTTTTTGATGTAGAAACATCTATTACAACCTATGACAAGGTAAATGGCGATGGTACAATAGAAATAAAGCTTACAAAGAAGTAAGCTTTTAGAAATCTAATTTTTCTGCAATACCAAAATCGGCGATGAAGCTTTGCAGTATTGCTTCGTCTTTATTGGTATAAAATTTGGCATATCCCGGCTGGTTATCTGTTTTAAGTAAATTAGCTTCGTTTAAAATTTTATAAGTGTGTTTGGCAACGGCATCGCCGGAGTCTATTACGTTTATATGTTCAGGCAAAAATTTATTTAAAATGGGTAACAGATAAGGGTAGTGCGTACAGCCTAAAACCAAATAATCGATATCTTTTTCGATCATAGGATCAATATAAGAACGCAACAACGATTCCAATTCTTTAGAATACAGTTGCCCATCTTCAATTAACTGCACAATTCTAAAACCAATCTGGTTTATAAATTCAATGTTAGGGTATAAAGTTTGTGCCTCTGCGTATTTTTTACTGTTTAAAGTTCCTTGCGTAGCCAAAACACCTACTTTACCAGTTTTTGTATTAGCAGCCGCAGGTTTAATTGCAGGTTCAATTCCAATAATAGGAATGTCGTATGAACTGCGTAATTCAGAAATAGCATTGGTGGTTGCTGTATTACATGCAACAATAATGGCTTTTGCGTTGTGATTTAAAAGCCACTCCACATTCTTTTTTGATAACTGAATGATCTCCTCTTTTGTTTTTTGTCCGTAAGGTGCATTTTTACTGTCGCCTATAAACAGCGTGTTTTCATTTGGAAGTAAATTATGCAAGGAACGCCAAATAGTAGTTCCTCCAATACCCGAATCAAATAAACCAATAGGTTGCGTGTTGTTCATAAAACAAATTTAAAAAAAAACTACCTAAAATTTTAGGTAGTTTTTATGATATTTAAATGGTAAAATCTTAGTTGATTTTTAATTCTTTCTTAACATCTGCCATTAAATCTGGTCCGTCTGCTAAAATTACTCCAGCACCAATTGTAGAATCTAAAACGTATTTATAACCTTTAGCACGAGCTACTTTGTGTATTGCTTGTTGCGCTTTAGTTAAAATAGGTTCAGATAAAGCTAATTCTTTTTTACCCATTTCTTGTTGAGCATTTTGCACGAATAATTGAATACGTTGTTCCATATCCTGCATTTCTTTACCACGAGTTTCGTTTACTGCATCACCTGCTGTAGGAGCTTCTGCCTGATATTTCTTTAATTTTGTATCAAAATCAGTTCTCATGGTTTCCATTTCTTTTTTGTATTTCTCCTGCAATTTCTCTAATTCGGTCTTAGCAGTTTTAGATTCCGGCATTAAAGGTATTAATTCTGAAACATTAATGTGTGCAACTTCTTGTGCTTGTGCTGTTACATTAAAACCAACAACTGCAATTGCTGCTAAAAACAAATTTCTTAATTTTCTCATTTTCGATTTTTAATTTAATTCAACTTATAAAACCTTTGCGAAGGTACTTATTTTTTTTAATAATTATTTATTTTTCTTACGCTCTTCAATCTCCTGTAAACGCTTTTGTCTGTCTTCTTCCATCTTTTTCTTGCGGTCTTCGATCATTTTTTTGCGTTCTTCCAAAGCTTTTGCCTTTTTGTCGGCTGCTTCTTTTCTTCTTTGTTCCTGCTGATCTTTTATTTGTTGTGCACGTTCAGACAAAGGTTTAGAATTGGTAGTTGAAGATTGCTGAGTTCTGCCGTTCGCTGCATTTTCTCTGTTTTTTAGTGCTTCTTCACGCGCTTTTTCTTTTGCTAAACGAACTTCTTCTTGTTTTTTAAGAATTTCGGCTTTACGCCTTTCAATCTCTTTCAGCTTTTCTTCTCTAATACGCTCACGTTCGGCTTTTGCTGCAGCTATTTTTTCTTGCTGTTCGCGTCTGCGTTTGTCTGCTGGAGATTCTTCTGGTGCCGTATTTGTATTCTGAGTAGAAGTTTGCGATTTTGCTAATTCTTCTTTTTCTTCTTCAATTAAACGTTGGCGTTCTTCTAATTCATCGCGTTTGCTACGCTGACGTTCTTTAACTTCAATTTGTCTTTCGGCAATTTCCAGCTGTTGAACTTCTTTTTTAGATAACTTACTTTTATTTCTAGTTTGATCTAATTTCCGAATTACCTGGTCAGAAATTTCGTCGGCTGAATTTACATATAGCAAAGCTGTTTCGCTACTTGTTGATTTATCAATTACAGATGAATAGCGTTTTTTACGGGCGATTTCTTCAACAATGGTAGAAATCTGATCCTGTAAAGGTTTAGCCAGATCTAATTTTTGTTTGAAGTAAGATCCGTCTTTACCGAATTTTTCATGCTGAAAATCTAACAATTCCTTTTCTATAATCTGAATGTCTTCTTCTTTCTCATCAATCAATTGTTGGGTAAGTAAAGGGCGTTCTACATTTAACTGATCTTTTAAATCTTTAATTTCCTTTTTCTTACGCTCTATAACAGATTCCCACTCGGCAGTTCTTTTCTTTAATTCTTTGTTAGCTTCTTCATACTCGGGCATTTTACTCATAATAAAGTCTGAATCGATATAAGCGATACGACCTTTTTGAGCAAATCCAAAATTGCATAAGCAAACAAGTAAAATAGAAACTAATTTTTTCATATAAAATAATTATTCAAAATGTGTGCCATTAAAATTGCTGACCTAACACAAAGTGCGTTTGGAAACCACCAATCTGGTTTGTCCCCGGAACTTTATCAAATCCGTAACCAAAATCAATACCTAATAAACCAAACATTGGCATGTGTACGCGTACACCGGCACCTGCACCTCGTTGTAATTTAAACGGATTGTAGTTCGTAAATCCTTCATACGCAGCACCTGCATCAAAGAATGTTAATACATACGCACTCATTTGTCCTTTTAATGCAATAGGATAACGTAATTCAACAGAGAATTTATTGTACACAGTTCCACCAGTATCTCTATTTTGATTTATAGTTTCATCGTAAGTCCTTGGTGTAAGCGTGTTGTCGGCATATCCGCGCAATGAAACATTTTCTCTTCCGTCCATCGTATTCATCATCATTCCGCTTCCACCTAAATAAAAGCGCTCAAACGGAATAACGCCACGATCGTTGTTGTAAGCTCCTAAAAATCCAAACTGACCTTGTGTACGTAAAACCAATTTGTCAAAAATAGTCGTGTACCAGTCTGCCTTAAAGTTGATTTTATAATATTCTAACCAGTTGAATTTTTTCTGGTTTAACTTATCTTGATCAATTCGTGCATTACGGTAATCGCTCACAGGTCTACCGTTTGCATCTAGGTAAGATCCAATAGGAATATCTGCACCTGTATCTGGATGTTCTTGTACCTGCGTAGTTCTGTACTTATACTCTTCCATATTTTCTAAATTCTTATAATCAACATTGTTGAATAAAGAATATGGTGCGGTAAATTTACCAGATACACTTAAAAAAGCTCCCGATTGCGGATAAATTGCCGGCATGATACCTCCACGGTTGTCACGAGAAAGTTCTACGGTGTAAGCCAAATTTCGTGAAGACCCGTTACTGAAAGCAAACATGTTAGAGAAATAATTGTTTAATTCGTAATACTGGAAACTTAACGAGTGCGATAAGGTAAAGTTATCATCTGGAACCAATAAACGTTTTGCAATACCAAAGGTTGCTGTTGAAATGTTTAATCCTTGGCTACGGTCAATATCTCTTGTTCTAAAATTGTACGATTTCTGACTTGTGTATGATAATGATCCAAATAACGAAATAGGACGGCGACCACCAAACCAAGGCTCAGAAAAACTTAAACTGTACGTTTGAAAATAGGTTGCTGCCTGCAAACGTAACGACATTTTTTGAGCATCTCCCATTGGGAAAGGCGTATAAGCTTCTTTGTTGAAAATATTTCGTGCCGAAAAGTTGTTGAACGATAAAGCCAGTGTACCAATAAATGTACCACCACCGTATCCACCTTGAACTTCAACTTGCGACTGACCATTTTCTACCACTTGGTATTCTAAATCAACAGTTCCATCAACCGGATCCGGGTTTTTAACATCAGGGTTAATTGCCGTAGCATCAAAAATACCCATGCTTCCCAAACGGCGTACAGATTCTACTACATCTGCCTTTCTCCATTTTTGTCCCGGAAGCGTACGCAATTCACGCAAAATAATGTAATCGTGCGTTTTATCGTTACCAGAAACACTAATATTGTTAAAACGTGCAATTGGATTTTCTACAATACGTATGTCAAAATCAATGGTATCCTTACGTGTTGCGGTTTCAACAAGATTAACTTGTGACCATAAGAAACCTGCATTTTGATACTCATTTTCAATATTAATAGCATCAGGATTTGTACGATCCACAACACGTTTTTCTAATAAAGGACCATTGTAGACATCTCCCTTTTTAATTCCTAAAACGCGGTTGCGAAGGTGATGATCCGAATATTCGGAGTTTCCAATAAAACGGATATCTCCGATATAATATTTTTGACCTTCTTCTAAATTGATATTAATGGCTACATTGTTCTTTTTAGGATCATAGGTTGCCTTTTGCTCTATAACACGGGCATCGCGGTATCCTTTTTCTTTATAGGCATCAATAACATTTGCAAGATCGTTTTTGTACTCGTTTTCTATGAATTTAGAAGGAGTAAAAATACGCATAGGGTTTAAAGGACTCTTTTGTTTGGTCTTTTTCATTGCCTTGCGCAATTTTGCATCGGTAAGTTGCGAATTTCCTTCGAAATTAATTTTAGATATACGCACCTTGCTGCCTTTGTCAATATCAATAATTAAATCGGCTGTTTTTTTATCGTCGTGTAACTTTCTTTCAACCGTAACTTTGGTGTTATAAAAACCATCTTTACGGTATTTGTTGGTAAGATAGTTTTTAGTGGTAGAAATTAAGTTGTCGTTGATGATTTTACCTTCGGTAATCTTAATTTTTTTATCTTGTTTACCAGCAGTTGTTTGTGTTGCTGGAACAGCCAGTTGCAAATCTTTTAAGATTTCTTCTTTTTTAGCTTTTTTAATACCGGTAATTTCCACATTTTTTAAACGCGGTAATTCGTTCAAATGTATTTCAAGATTTAAAACATCGCCTACAACAGATGATTCATATACGTTGATTTCACTGAAATAGCCTGTTTTCCATAATTTTTTAATGGCATCGGAAATTTCTTCACCCGGAAGATTTATTACCTGACCTTTTTCTAAACCTGCATAGGTAAAAATAGTCAGTTCGTTAAAATGATAATTTCCTGTTACTTTAATGGTTCCTAAACGGTATCTGCGTGGTGCATTCGGGTCTGTTTCGGGAATCAATGTTTCTTGTGCAGCATCACTGTTACCGGTTTGTTGTGTTACCGGTTGCTCTTGTGCGTTTGCCGCAGCAAAGCTTACTAATAATGGAAAAAGGTATTTTAATTTTTTGCGATGCATTATCCTTAAAAATTACTTATTGATTTGTTCACTTGTTTTACCATATCTGCGTTCGCGGTTCTGATAGGTTTCTAACGCCTGGTGAAGGTGTTCGTTAGAAAAATCGGGCCATAAAACTTCGGTAAAGTACAATTCCGCATAGGCTATCTGCCATAACATAAAATTGCTTATACGCTGTTCGCCGCTTGTTCTTATTAATAAGTCAACGTCTGGTAAATTATGGGTGTAAAGATGCTTATTAATAACCGATTCGTCAATAGCATCTATTGAAATTATATTATTTTTAACTTTGTTACACAGCTCTTTTGTGGCTTCAAGTAGTTCATTCCTAGAGCCGTAGCTTAATGCAAGCGAAAGCGTTAAACGCGTATTGTTTTTGGTTTTTTCTAAAACTTCTGTTAATTCTTTGCGAACTGATGAAGGTAAAAGGTCTAAATTGCCAATTGCGTTTAATTTTATGTTGTTTTCGTGAAGCGATTTTACTTCTTTTCTTAAAGCTTTAACCAATAACTTCATTAACATATCTACTTCGAATTTCGGACGGTTCCAGTTTTCGGTAGAAAATGCGTATAAAGTTAAATAGGGAATTCCCAAACGGGCACATTGTTCAACGGTACGCTTTACTGCTGTTGCACCGTTTTCGTGACCAATAGTTCTTAAAAAACCTTTTTGTTTTGCCCATCTGCCGTTACCATCCATGATAATAGCCAGATGTTGAGGTAGTTTTTCGGGAATAAGTGTAGTTTCTTTCATTTTATCTTGGGGCACAGTAACAAGGGTTTTTACCAAAGGTGTACGAAATGTTTATGCCGGAAAAAACATACCAGTCTTTGGAATTTGTATTGCCAAATGCAACAATGTTGGTTGACGGACTTGCAGGATTGCTTCCGTCTAAATTGTCGGTAAAGGCATAACGTGCACCAACTTCGGCACTAATAACCAGTTTTTTGTTTATTAATGCTTTTAAGCCCAACGTTACCGGTATGGCAAGGGCGTACTCGGTGTCTTTTTCTATTTGTTTTGCGTACTCGTTAAAATACGTTTCTTTGTACGATAAACCGGCAATTCCAGTGTGCACGTAAGGCGTAAAGGCAAACCAGTCGTTGTGCAGGTCAAATTCAAAAAAGTTGAATTCTAAACCCAGCATCAATTCGTTCAAATTATTTTTTGTTGAAAGATCGCGTGCTTGTCTTAAAGGCATATCAGAATCGGCATCTTTGCCCGAAATTGGCATATAGGTGTAGTTTACACGCCATGAATGCCTTGCACTTTTGTTCCAACGGTATTGAAAACCATAACCCATATCGGTAGGATTTATGTATTTGGTAGATCCAATGTCACCAATATAATTAGTTGCGCCAACAGTTACTCCAAGTTCATGAATCTGACTTTGAGCTGTTGTGCAAACACCTAAAATAGTTAATATGGTTAAAAGTTTTCTTTTCATTTTATGACTAATTTGCAAATATACTAATGTAAACGAATATATTTTATAATTATGATGTATTTTGTGAAATACTCTTTAATTTCTTTTGTCTTCTCCCCACAATAATTTACTGCGCAGGGTTCGTAAAAAAGTGACCGACGGAAATTCTACCATGTTTACCGTATGGTTGGCTAATGATATTTCTATTTCGGAATCGTTGCTTATGGCAGCCGTTTCAGAATCTAACGATAATAAAAATTGCGTTTCGCGGCTGCTTACCTTCATTTTAATTTTACTGCGGTCGTTAATAATTAACGGTCGGGTTGTTAAATTATGCGGTGCAATTGGCGTAATCACCAAACAATTACTGTCGGGTGTAATTATAGGCCCGCCACAACTTAAATTGTATCCTGTGCTGCCCGTTGGTGTCGAAATAATGATTCCGTCTGCCCAATAAGTTGCCAGATATTCGTTGTTTATGTAGGCTTCCACGGTAATCATCGATGTAGAGTTTTTACGCGTAACGGTAATTTCGTTCAGCGCAAAATTTACATTGAATTTACTGGTTGCTTCATCAGGGTCGTTCAACTGTAACAAGGTTCTACGCGACAACGTGTATTGGTTTGAAAACAAAAGCGGAATTAAAAATCCAATAGCTTCCTGCTGTACATTCGCCAAAAAACCTAATCTGCCTGCATTTACACCTATAATAGGAATGTTTTTGCTTTTAACGAAATTTGCAGCACGCAACAAGGTACCATCACCGCCAATACTTACAAAAAATTTAGTATCGTCGTCTATATCGGTGTGCGATGAAAATGTATCAAATTCAGAATTCAAAACATTGTTTTCTACCAAAAGCTTGTAAAACTCTTTTTCAAAAATTACTTTAGCGTTGTGTGTTTTCAATGCACGGACTAATTTTTCTATAATTTCTTTATAGTTAGGTTTGTAATTCTGGGCGTAAATGGCAAACTTCATACCTTGTTAAATGTTTAAAAATTTATCTAAATAAGCCGAACGGTCTTTTAATTCGTTTAAATAAGAATCCTGATTGTGTTCTGATATGATCTCATAACCAAAACGACGAAATGTCTGAATTATTTCATTGATGTTTCCTGCCGATGCCTTTATGGTGATTTGTGCTGTTTGGTTTTTCATTTCAGATACAAAAACGCCCAAAAGTTTACAGTTATTAGTTTCTACAATCTGCGCAATTTCGCTGATGCTGTAATCTAAATAATGTTTTTGAACAACCACTGCTAAACCGGCATCTTTCATAAAGGGTGTGCTGTTTAAAAATGGCAGAATGTCTTCTTGAAAATAATATCCTATATATTGGTTGTTTTCGGTTAAAACTGCCAAAATATTACAGTCAAACTGGGCAAATTTCTCTAAAACTTCAAACCAGCTGGCATCTTTCCTTACAAAATAAGGCAGCAAAGCATAGCGGTAATCGCCTACGGTTTTGGTTTCAGATGGTTGAATATCTAATGCAGCAATAGATCCTACATAAATATCCTGCTCCAACACCGGAAAATGACTGTATTCGCTGTCTTCTATAAATTCAACAATATCATTGAATTTCGTAGCAAAAGTAAAAGGCTTTGGTTTGTGTTTAATCAGGTTTTGTATCGATTTCATAACGGTAAAATTCATTGCAAAATAATTAAAATAATCGGTTTTGTACCCAATTTACTTTGTATTTTTGTTGATAAATTAAATATAGAATGACAAAATTATCTGTAAATATCAATAAAATTGCCACATTGCGTAATGCGCGCGGTGGTAATGTTCCCGATTTGTTAAAGGTTGCTGCCGATGTTCAGCGTTTTGGTGCGCAGGGCGTTACAGTGCATCCGCGACCAGATGAGCGACATGTGCGTTATCAGGATGCGCGTGATTTGGTATCTGTGGTGCATACCGAATATAATATTGAAGGAAACCCGATGGATAATTTTATGAATCTGGTGTTGGAATGCAAACCTACACAGGTGACTTTGGTGCCCGATGCTGTTGATGCCATTACATCGAACGCTGGTTGGGATACCGTAAAACATCAGTCTTATTTAAAAGAAGTGATTGCAGAATTCAAGCGTAACGGAATAAGAACTTCTATTTTTGTTGATCCGGTTTTAAGTATGATCGAAGGAGCAAAGGAAACAGGAACCGACCGTATTGAATTATATACCGAAGCTTTTGCACACCAGTACGGTTTAGGAAATTTAAAGGCGATTGAACCTTACACCAAAGCTTCCGAATTAGCAAATGAATTAAATTTAGGAATAAACGCCGGACACGATCTAAGTTTGGATAATATCGAATTTTTCAAACAGAATATTCCCGGTTTGTTAGAAGTTTCTATTGGTCACGCATTAATTTCTGAAGCTATTTATCTGGGATTGGAAAATGTGGTGTGTTTGTATAATCAAAAATTGAGATAATGAACAATTTATTATACGCCAAAATAGAAGGCACGGGAAAGCCATTACTTGTATTACACGGTTTTTTAGGAATGAGCGATAACTGGAAAACCTTGGGAACAAAATATGCCGAAAGCGGTTTTGCTGCGCATTTGTTGGACTTACGCAATCATGGTCGCAGTTTTCATTCCGATACATTCAACTATCAGGTAATGGCAGATGATGTTGTGGCTTACTGTAAAGCAAATAATTTGGATAAGGTAGATGTTATCGGTCATTCAATGGGTGGAAAAGTTGCTATGAATTTGGCGGTAAAATATCCTGAATTGGTCGATAAATTAATTGTTGCGGATATTTCTCCTAAATATTATCCGCCACATCATCAAGATGTAATGGCAGCTTTAAATGCTGTTGATTTTTCAACCAATCCTTCTCGTAACGAAGTTCAGGAAACTATTGAACAACATGTAAAAGAACCTGGAGTGGTACAGTTTTTAATGAAAAATGTGCATCGTGTTACTTCTCAACAATTGGGTTTCCGTTTTAATTTGGATGCTTTTAATAACGATGAAGAAGCAATTGGCGAAGCGTTGAAAGATTCTGATGTTTTTAACGGATCGGTTTTATTTTTGCGTGGCAGTAATTCTAACTACATCACAAAAGCGGATACTGATTTAATAAAAAAGCATTTCCCTAATGCGGTAATTCAAACGGTTTCAAATGCGGGACATTGGTTGCATGCCGACAATCCTGGGGAATTCTTTGATAAATCAATTGATTTTTTAAAATAATATGCGTGCATAATAATTAATTCTTTTTGTATTTAACAAATAATTAATAATTCTGTAATTTTCTTTAAGAGTTTTTAAACTTTTGTAAAATGTGGTATATTTGAAATACTAACATAAATAAAAGTTTAGTTATGAAGAAAATTTTATCTATTTCTTTATTATCGCTCTTGGCTACAAATACATTTGCCGGCGGTTACCGCATTAGTATGCAGGGTCAGCGCCAGTTGGCAATGGGGCATACAGGTGTTGCCGTTATCGGTCAAAATGCCGAAAGTTTGTTCTTTAACCCAGCGAGTGGTACTTTTTTAAAAAACAAATGGAGCTTTTCTGCAGGTGCCACCGCGTTGGTATCTAACGTAAAGTTTCAAAATTCTTTATACAACTGGTCTAATTCCACAACGAACACGGGAACACCATTTTATTTCTATGGAAATTATCAGGCTTCCGATCGTTTTTCTGTCGGTTTGGCTGTTTATACACCGTACGGAAGTTCGGTAGAATGGGATCAAGACTGGCCGGGATCGCATTTGGTAAACAATATCGATTTACAGGCAATTTTTGTACAGCCTACGGTATCGTACAAAATTACCGATAATATTAGTGTTGGTGCCGGGTTGATTTATGTTAACGGAGGAGTAACCTTCAACAGAAATCTTTCAAGAAGTATGGTAGATGAAAACGGAAATCGTTCAGATGTTACCATTGATGCAGCTGGTGTAAGTGCTTGGGGATACAACCTTGGGGTAACAGCTCGTTTAGACGATTATGTTACTTTTGGTGTGAACTATCGTTCGCAAATCGATATGAAGGTAGAAGGGGGCGATGCCAAATTCCATGACATGCCGAGCTTTTTGGGTGGAACATACACGAATGGAAAGTTTGATGCTAGCATGCCGTTACCTGCCGAATTGACTATTGGTTTCTCTTATCAAATTAACGATAAATGGTTGGCGGCTGTAGATTACAACCACACGTTCTGGAAAGCGTATGATAATTTGGTTATAGATTTTGATAACCCTGCAATTGCAACATCGGTAAATCCTCGTAACTATAAAAGCAGTGGAACAATGCGTGGAGGTTTGCAGTTTGCTCCTTCTGAAAAATTCTCTGCCCGTGTAGGTGGTTATTATGATATTTCGCCGGTACAGGATGGATATTTCGCACCAGAAACGCCTCGTAACGATGCTTTGGCAGGAACAGTAGGTTTCACTTATCAGGTTACACCTAAATTCGGAATCGATTTTGCTGCAAGTGCATTACACTTTAAAGAAACTAAAAACTCGTACGATCATTATATAGAAGATGGTACGCATGTTTCTTTTGGTGGCGACTATCGCTCATCGGCATATTCTTTAGGTTTAGGTTTATCGTACAATTTTTAATCGATCATTATGAAAAAATATCAATCTATACTTTTAGCAGCATTTGCATTTAGCTTTGTTGCTTGTGAACCGGAATTTGAAAACGAGGTTACAAACGAATCTTATTCTAAAGGCGAGGCCGACTTTACAACCTACGTTGCTTTGGGAAATTCCCTGACAGCCGGTTATATGGACGGAACGGTGTATCGTTCGGGTCAGCAGTATTCTTTTCCTAATTTGCTGGCAAAACAGTTTGCCGTTGTTGGCGGTGGGTCGTTTACCCAACCGTCGTTCAGTGACGATACCAACGATTTAGGTGGTTTGTTGCTTATGGGACAACAAGCGGCTGCAACACGTTTAATCATTAATATGTCAACAGGTGGTCCGCAAAATTTAACCGGTACACCAACCATAGAAATTAGTAATTTACAGGCTAAAGCTTACAATAATATGGGAGTTCCTGGGGCAAAATCGTTCCATTTGCTGGCTCCGGGTTATGGTAATTTGGCTAATGTAGCAACAGGAAAGGCAAATCCTTATTTTGTGCGTCATGCTACCAGTCCTAATACAACGGTTTTAAGCGACGCTATGAGCATGAACCCTACATTTTTTACAAACTGGATTGGCGCTAACGATGTGTTAGCGTACGCATTATCTGGTGGTGTAGGTGTAAGTCAAGAAGGTAATATGGATCCATCGACTTACGGAAGTAACGATATTACCGATCGTCAGGTATTTGCTTCGGCTTATACTACTATTGTAAATACTTTAACAAGCAATGGCGCAAAAGGCGTGGTAGCTACAATACCGGATGTAACGTCTATACCGCATTTTACAACAGTACCTTACAACCCGTTAACGGCTGAAGCTTTAGGCGGAGAAGCAACGGTTGATCAGTTGAATGCACAGTTATTGGGGCCTTTAAAGCAAATTCTTACCGCTTTAGGGCAGGGTAACCGTATTAATTCATTTTCTAAAACAGAAGGTAATGCGTTATTGGTTAAAGATGAAACATTAACCGATTTATCGCAACAAATTACAGCTGTGGCTTCACAAAACCAACAATTGGCACCAATTGCGGGATTATTAGGTCAGCTATACGGACAGGCACGTCATGCAAGCAGAAACGATTTGTTTGTATTGGGTACTAGTTCGGTAATCGGAACAACATCAACTGCGCCGATTTTTGCAAACGTTCCTTCGCCGTACAAAGAATTATTCAGTAAAATTGGTGTAACATTTCCTTTAGAAGATAAATATGTTTTAGTTCCTGCCGAACAAACAATCATAAAAACAGCAACCAAAGAATTTAACGATATTATCTGGGCTGCAGCTCGTTCTAAAAAACTGGCAGTTGCCGATATGAATGCCATCATGGGCTATTTAACAGGCGGTATTCGTTTAGGTGACGGACAATGGTACACGGCTGATTACTTTAAAGGAACCGGAAATATGAATAAAGTGTTGTTTTCTTTAGACGGTGTGCATCCAAACCCTCGTGGTTACGCATTTGTAGCTAACGAAATAGTTAAAGTAATCAACGAACATTACAAAGCAAAATTGCCAATGTTGGTTCCGGGTAATTATCCGGGTGTAACAATAAAAGCATCAAATTAAAATTATAAGCTATGAGAATTTTAATCAATTTAATTGTAACGGCAGTCATTGTGTACCTGCTGGCAAATTTTTTACCGGGCGTAAGTGTCGATGGTTTCGGATCATCAATAATCGTCGTAATCGTATTGGCATTGCTTAACTTTATAGTAAAACCAATACTGCAGTTAATATCCATTCCGGTAACCATATTAACATTAGGTTTGTTCCTGTTTGTTATCAATGCTTTAATAATAATGTTGTGCAGCTACATTGTTGGCGGCTTTCATGTAGAAGGTTTCTGGCCGGCATTATTATTCAGTTTGGTTTTATCTATTGTACAGTCAATAGTAGGAGGGATAGGCAGCGAAGATTAATTTTACTAATAATTAATATTCAATTATTTAAAAATTTGATTGGCTTGTAAAAATAATGTATTTTTGCAAGCCAATTTTAGTTAGAAACAAAATTTACAATGAATATCACAAGAAATAATGTAGATGCTTTAAACGCAGTTATTACAATTGATTTAGCAAAAGAAGATTTTGCAGCGAACGTTGAAAAAGTTCTTAAAGATTACAGAAAAAACGCAAATATCCCGGGCTTCAGAAAAGGACAGGTACCTGCTGCATTGGTTAAAAAGCAGTACGGACAGGCAATTATGTTCGATGAAGTGAACAAATTGTTACAAGAAAGTTTAAGTAATTATTTAAACGAAGAGAAATTGGATATTTTAGGAAATCCGCTTCCTGTTGCTAAAGATATCGATTGGGATGCTGATACATTAAGTTTTGATTTCGAATTAGGTTTAGCTCCGGAATTTACGGTTGATTTAGGTGCTGCTAAAACAGCTGCTAAATATAAAATCGTTGCCGATGAAGAAATGGTAAACGAGCAGGTTGAATACATTCAGAAACAATACGGAAAATTAATTTCTAAAGAAAAAGTAGAAGAAGGTGACGATATCCGTGTAAAAGTTTCTAACCAGGAAGAAGGTATCGAAAACGAAACAACAATCAACATTGCAGATATCCGTACAAAAACAAATCAAAAGAAATTCATTGGTAAAAAAGTAAACGATGAGGTTACTATTTCTACCAAAGGTTTGTTTGAAGACGAACATAAATTAATGGACGTTTTAAAAGTTGATCACGATAAAGTTCACGGTTTGGAAGTTGATGTAACTTTTACAATCGAAGAAATTTCAACAAAAGAAAAAGCAGAATTAAACCAAGAGTTTTTCGATAAATTGTTTGGTGAAGGTAAAGTAACTTCAGAAGACGAGTTAAAAACACGTATTAAAGAAGATGCCGAAAAACAATTCGCACAACAGGCAGATCAAAAATTCATGAACGATGCAGTTGAAGCATTGGTTGACAATACAAAATTCGATTTACCAAAAGAATTTTTAATCAAATGGTTACAAACGGCTGGTGAAACAGAATTAACTGTGGAGCAGGCAGAAGAAGAATACACAAAATCTGAAAAAGGATTGCGTTACCAGTTAATCGAAGGTAAAATTATTACTGATAACGGTTTACAAATCACTTTTGACGAGATTAAAGACTACACTTCAGGCTTAATCAAAGATCAAATGGCACAGTTCGGTCAGTTAGAACCGTCAGAAGACGATGTAACAAATATCGTATCACGCGTTTTATCAAACCAAGAAGAAGTAAAACGTATTTCTGAGCAATTGATGAACGATAAAATGATGAAATTATTCGCTGAAAAAGTAAGCGGAAGTGAAAAAGAAGTAACTTACAAAGATTTCGTTAAAGAGGTTTACGGAGAATAATTTTCTGCGAAAATTTAAGTATATTTGAGCGTCGAACGGTTTGTTTCGACGCTTATTTTTTTAATTTACAAGAATAAAAATATGAATTACGGGAAAGAATTTAGAAAATACGCTACAAAGCACCACAAGGTAAACAATATGTACTACGATAAAATCGTGGGCAGCATGACACCAACAGGCAGTATGACGCCTTATATTATCGAAGAACGCCCAATGAACATTGCATCTATGGACGTTTTCTCGCGTTTAATGATGGATCGCATCATTTTCCTTGGATCAGGGGTAGATGATTATGTGGCAAACATCATTCAGGCGCAATTGCTGTTTTTAGAAAGTGTTGATGCTTCTAAAGATATCTCAATCTATATCAATTCACCGGGCGGCAGCGTGTACGCAGGTTTGGGTATTTACGATACCATGCAGTTCGTTAAGCCTGATGTAGCTACAATCTGCACAGGTATGGCAGCATCAATGGGTGCGGTATTGTTATGTGCCGGTGCCGATGGTAAACGTTCGGCATTACCACATTCACGTGTTATGATTCACCAACCATCGGGCGGGGCACAGGGTGTTGCAACCGATATGGAGATCAACCTAAAAGAAATGTTAAAGTTAAAAGAAGAACTGTATCAGATCATTGCCAAACATTCTAAAAAACCGTACGACAAAGTGTATAAAGATTCTGAACGTGATTATTGGATGCGTGCAGATGAAGCGAAGGAATACGGAATGATCGACGAAGTTTTAACAAGAGAATAATTATAATGAAGGAAGGATTTAACTGTTCTTTTTGCGGGCGGCCAAAAGCCGAAACTAATATTTTAATTGCCGGTGTAGATGCGCATATCTGCGATCACTGTGTAGAGCAGGCGCACGGCATTGTATTAGAAGAATTAAAATCGCAAGGCGGAACAGGATTGTCAGATGAGGTTTTATTGAGAAAACCGCAGGAAATCAGAGCGTTTTTAGATCAATACGTAATTGGTCAGGATCAAACCAAAAAAGTACTGTCGGTTGCCGTTTACAACCATTACAAACGTTTGCTGCAGCAAGATTTAAAGAACGATGTTGAAATAGAAAAAAGTAACATCATCGTGGTAGGGCAAACCGGAACCGGTAAAACGCTGGTTGCCAAAACCATTGCCCGTATGTTAAACGTACCTTTGGCTATTGTTGATGCTACCGTTTTAACCGAAGCTGGTTATGTGGGCGAAGATGTAGAAGGTATCTTAACCAAATTGTTGCAGGCTGCAGATTATGATGTGGATAAAGCACAACGCGGTATTATTTTTATCGATGAAATTGATAAAATTGCCCGTAAAAGCGATAATCCGTCAATCACGCGCGATGTAAGTGGAGAAGGCGTACAGCAGGCATTGTTGAAGCTTTTAGAAGGTTCTGTGGTAAATGTTCCGCCAAAAGGTGGAAGAAAACACCCGGATCAAAAGTTTATCGAAGTTAATACGCAGGATATTTTATTTATTGCAGGTGGAGCTTTTGACGGTATCGAACGAATCATAACCAAACGTTTGAACTTTCATGCCGTTGGTTTTGGATCTTCTAAAGAAAACAAAAAAGCAGATAAAAGCAATCTGTTGCAATACATTATACCTAAAGATTTAAAAGATTTTGGATTGATTCCCGAAATCATAGGTCGTTTACCGGTATTAACACACATGGATCCGTTAGATCGCGATACGTTGCGTTCTATCTTAACCGAGCCTAAAAACGCATTGGTAAAACAATATCAGAAATTGTTCGAAATGGATGGTGTTGAATTGACTTTTACCGAAGATGCACTTTGGTACATTGTAGATAAGGCATTGGAATACAAATTAGGTGCACGCGGATTACGTTCGTTATGCGAAGCTGTTTTAACCGATCCTATGTACGATCTTCCGGGTTCTGACACCACAGAATTCGAAGTTGATAGAGATTTCGTGAAACACGCTTTAGATAAAAACTTAATGAAGCGTTTAGCTTTAACCGTTTAAATACACAAACCCTTTCACACGAAAGGGTTTTGTTCTTTTTAAAACCTTTCATTCCACATGAATCTTGTCATTCCGATGCCTCGACGAGCTCAGCACAGGCTGTAGGAGGAATCTCATTCAAAATGAATCTTGTCATTCCGATTCTTCGACGAGTCAGCATAGGTTTTAGAAGAAATCTCATTGTCCCCGTGAGTTCAAACAGAGTCGAAAACCTCCCCATACTTTTTTTTGGCATCAAACTTGTATCAATCATATTGCAAAATAGTAAATCTGCACATCTGTAGCACATTAATAACACACAACCATTATAAAATGTAAATACTTTTTTGTAGTTTTAAAGAAAAAACAAATGAAGAAGCTACTATTACTTACATTTTTAAGCGTTTTTGCCGTATCGTGCAACAAAAAAGTAGAATTGTCTGGCGAAGTGGTGAGCCAAACAAAACAAATGGCATCGTACAATGCGGTATCAAATAATTCATCAGCCAATATCGAATTAGATTCTTCTGTAAAGCCAAATGAAATTTTAATTACCGGCGATAAAACGTTGGTCGATAATCTGGAAATCGAAAATAACGATGGACAGATCAATATATCCAGCAAAAAATCAATTTCCTATAAATCAAACAAATCACCGCTGGTTATAAAAATGAATAATCCTAATTTGCAGAAAGTTGTCATTGCGGGTGCAGGTTCTATCGCAACCAATAACATCACGCTGACAAAAGACATCGAATTTCATATTTCGGGTGCAGGCGAAATCAATGTAAAACTGTTCAACAACATCACAAGTGTTTTTGTAACCGGTGCCGGCGATGTGCGTTTACGCGGAATAAGCAATGAAATAAAAGCAAGCATGTCGGGCGCGGGGAATTTAAATTCCGAAGCATTAACCAACAAACTGGCGAATATCGAAATTACAGGTGCGGGGAATGCAAAAATCAATACGTCAGACGAAATTAATGTGCGTATTTCGGGTGTGGGTAATCTGGATTACAAAAATTATGATCGATTGAAAATCGTTAAAAAAATATCAGGTGTAGGCAGTATCAACCAGTACTAAAAAAATCACGAAAAACAAAGTTTCATTTCACGGCATTTATAAATAGCTTTGTGTGTAGTAAAAGAAAAATGGGCACGTTAGTAATAAGTAAAAAAGAAAACAACCAGTATAAATATACCTATAACAATCGCAAGGGAAATGTTATATTTACAAGCAACAGCTACCTTTCCAAAGCACATTGTTTAAGCGAAATAAACGTTATAAAACGTAATTTTTCAATCATTAAATTTATACATTACAGAACTCCGGCAGGAAAATTGTTCTTTAAAGTAAATGTAAACGACCATATTTTGGGCGTAAGCAGAAAGTTCACCACACCGCTTTTAATGGAAAAAGGCGTGAACGATTTAAAGAATAATTTTGTAAATTCCGAAGTGTTGGATTTTACCGAAGATGTTTTCAGTAATTTCCCCGAAGATGTATTTTCAACCAACAATATTTAAATAGTATGAGAAAATTTTTAGCATTATTTTTTGTTTCGATCATTACCGTAACAAGTTATGCACAAAATAGAAAGATTAAAGGCAACGGCGTAGTTCAAGAGAAAAACCGTAAGGTTCAAAAATATTCCAAATTGGTGATAGATGGTGAAGTAACGGTCGAAATTTTGAACAATCCGTTTAAAAATACCATAAGAACTTCAGGTGATGGAAACCTGCATCAGTTGGTTCAAATAAGTGTTGTAAACGAGGTTTTAACATTGAAAAGAAAGCCTGGTTTCGAAATTATTAGTCAGACAGAACCTGTAAAAGTAACCTTGGCAACAAAAGATCTTACCGAAATTACCATGACCGGCGATAATGGCAGTGTGATTAATTTAGGTGTGATCGAAATTCCGAAGCTAACGCTGACCAATACAGGTAACAATAAAATGGAATTAAAGGTAAAGGTAGAAGATCTGTACTTAAATACCGAAAATAATGCGACAATTATGGTAGAAGGAAATGCGAATACTGTAAGAATAAACAGTAAAAGTTCGGGCGATATCAATGCAAAAGAACTGTCGGCTTTTTTCACCGAAGTAGATTCATCTGGTTCGGGAAACATCTATACCAACACAGTTAATGGTATCGACGGAAGCCTAAACGGCAAAGGAAATTTATACTACCGTGTAACCAAAACCGTTAACGTAACCGAAAACGGTGAAGGAAAAGTAATAAAAGAATAGTTTTTAAATTGTTCAAATACAGAAAAGTAACAAATTCGGTAAAAAAAATATATTTTAATTTCAAATTTTCCTTTGCAGGTATTAAAATTACTGCTATATTTGCATCCGAATTAAAATACCAATGGCGAGGTAGCTCAGTCGGTTAGAGCGCAGGATTCATAACCCTGAGGTCACGGGTTCAACTCCCGTCTTCGCTACTAAACAGGACAAATGAAATTTATTTTCGTTTGTCCTGTTCTTATTTTGAGGTAATCCGTTGTTTATCTGAAAGATATAGTTTGCGATTACGTTCATTCGGGCGGTTCGATACGTTTTTCCGTCAAACTCCAATTTTTCGGGGAATATCGAACCAATTATACCTCTTCTTGTGCTGATTTCGCCCTCGCTGTACATTTTTGGGATGTTTTCTATATACTTTAAAGCCCTGTCCAAAGACTTATCTATATTGATTTTCTTGGTATCAGAACCGTCCTTGCTTAACTGTTCTTCCAAACTCTCAATTCTTTTTTTACATTCATCTTTGATTTCGAGGTATTCCTCATCATCAATAATTTCAGATAGCAGTTTGTTGCGTGCTACTGACAACCTTGCATTTAGTTTATCTATTTCCTGTGCAATCTGTTTCTTTTCGTCAAATGGGTTGTTTACGAATTTCTTGTAGTTGTCCAGCAACAGTTTTTTCACTATTTGAGCAGAACCGTTTAATGCAAACTGACGCATACTCTTTTCAAAAATATCGTTGGCTAATTCGGCTTTTTGACGGAAGCCACAAGAGGAAACGCAATGATAATAGTAATATCGATTTGTTCTTCCTTTGGATGCACTTCCTGTGAGGTTGCGACCACATTCGGGGCATACTAAGAAACCACGTAGGGGCAGGTTCTCATCTGAAAGTATTTTGGTATTGGGACGTTCAGTTCTTTTGTTTCCGTCCAATATCAGTTGCACCCTGTCAAAAAGTTCTTTGGATATAAGCGGTTCGTGCTGACCTTGTACCAGATGTGCTTCTTCGTCCTTGAATTTGGCAATGAATATCTTACCATAGTACAGAGGATTACGTACAGCTACGTGAAAAGCACTTCGACTTATAGTTGTCTTGTGTAATTTGTTCATTTTTTGCCGTACTTGGTCACAGGCAAACACGCCTTTTGCTATTTCGTTGAACGCCCAACGCATAGCTGTTGCTTCAGGTTCTTTTGGGGCAATGTATTTTCGTCCGTCCTCTTTGCTTCTGTTGATATATCCAAAAGGTGCTCTACCCATTAAACGCCCTTCTTTCCTTGCCCTACGCATACCATAAAATGTATTTAATGCTCTGCGGTCATTTTCCACTTCGGGAGCAGATAGATATATTGCCAGCATCATTTTGTTTTCGGGAATAGAAAGATCTAAAGGCTGTTCTACCGCCTGTGGTTCTATGCCAAGTTTGTTGAGTGTACTAATCATCTGATAGGCATCACCTGCATTACGGCTGAACCTATCCCATTTAGTAAACAGAACAAGGTCAGTCTTTGAACTTTTCTTTTTAAGGCTGTTCAGCAATCTCGTCCATTGGGGTCGGTTAAAGGTTTTGGCGGAATGGTCTTCGTAGATAACCTGCCCGACAGCAATCTTATTGGTCGCACAGTACCTTTTCAGACGTTCCTCTTGGTCACGCTGTGAATATCCCTTATCTGCCTGTTCATCTGTGGAAACACGTATATATAAATCGGCTCTTTTCATAGCTAATCTTTTTGAGTGGGTATTAATGTTTTGTGGGATTAGCTAAAGTACGAAATAAATCATTCGGTATCAAAGCATTCACGGATAATTATCATTGTGAGGTTGTACAGAAACTCCATAATCAGTTCGGCTTTTTCCTGTTCCACATCAATACCGACTTCACGGAGAAGCTCCATTGCTTCTTCGATAGGTATTTTATCTATTTCTTTTCTCTCCTGCATTGCCTAACTCGTTTTGTCCTGACTAAATTAGTCAGGTAAGCAAGTCGGACTTTCAATGTTGCAGTCAGAGGTCGCATTTGGCGTTCAGATGCTAAATACTTGATTTGGGATTATTGTTTTTTTGGCGAGTCCCTTTGCATTTTTGCTAATGCTCAAACCCCAACACAAAAAATGCAAGTGGGTCGGACCATCCGCTACAAGTCATCGCTCCGTTGCACTTCGCTGTGGGCTTTCCGCTTCTATCCCTCACGAAAACGAAAAAACAATGCTTGAAATATTTGTGTAATTTTGTTGTGTCTATAAACAAGTTGGCGGTTATGGATTGTAGAACGACACCCAAGCACAAAATGGAATACAAAATAATAAAACCTTACAAAGACTTAAAGCCCTTTATACATTTTTATTGGGAGCTGAAAGGAAACGAACTTGAAAAACAATGGGAACGGGTTTTCCCAGACGGTTGTGCAGGTGTAATAATGAATTTGGGAAGTACTTGTTTAACAGATAACGGTTCGCTTTCTATGGAGTTTGGAAAAACGTATGTGGTGGGTGCGATGACTTCATTTAAAGACAGCTTTATCGACAGTGATACTCATTTATTGGGAGTATGTCTAAAACCTGCAACTTTTGCAAATTTCTATAGCTATGCCTCACAAAATGAATTGACAAACGATACAATCGAGTTTGAAAAATCTAATTCATTCAATGTCGATAAAATCTTTAACAACCCATTTGATTATCTTAACCAATTTTTTTCCGACAGAATAAAAGCAAAACATATTCCATTGCAATCGGTTATTAATGATATTCATTCTACAAATGGACAGATCAACATTCACCAGCTGTCAAAACGAAATTTCACGACCGTAAGACAGTTAGAGCGAAATTTCAAAAGGTTCATTGGACTATCCCCAAAAGAATATTCAAATATTATTCGCTTTCAAAATGCTTTGTCCATTATCAAAAAATCAGATGAAAATCGAAGTTTTTTAGATGTTGCTTTTGAATGTGGCTACTATGACCATTCGCATCTTACCAATGAAATAAAACGAAATACGGGACTTTCGCCATCACAACTTTAAAATTGTCGCATTTTTCCAAAGTACAACCTGCCGTACAAAGCTAACTTTGCAGAAACATTAATATTTATAAAAATGCGGAAAATATCACTTTTCATTGCAACAAGTTTAGACGGTTACATTGCAAAACCTAATGATGACCTTACTTTCTTGAAACTCGTTGAAAAAGCAGGAGAAGATTATGGTTATGGAGAATTTACAGACACAATTGACACATTGATTATTGGGAGAAGAACCTATGATTATGTGCTTAAAAATGTTGGTTTATCTCATTACGACAATGGACAACGGGATGTCTATGTCATCACAAGAACGGAAAGACCGCAAGTAGGTAGAACGACTTTTTATACAGGGAATTTGACTGAACTGGTCAAACGACTGAAATCTGAAAAAGGTAAAAATATTTATTGTGACGGAGGAGCGGAAGTAATAAATGAACTATTGAAACACGACTTAATAGACGAGTTTATCATTTCGATAGTACCCATTTTATTAGGTAACGGAACAAGACTTTTCAAAGACGGCAGACCAGAGCAAACACTTGAATTTATCAAAGTCAAAACGTTTGAGACTGGATTGACACAACTGCATTACAAGCGACAAAAATAAAACCTCAACTAAATTGAATGTTTTCTTTCCTTTCAGCGACTTGTTGAAAGGCTTTTTTCTTTCCCTCAGGCAAAGCGAAACGCAAAAACAATACAGTTGAAAGATTCTCTCAAAACCTGTCACATTATTACCTTTGAAATTGTCTAACTCTAAAATCAAAAAATGGACGATTTAAACACATTGAACAAAAAACTATTTCCTTATGCTTACAACATTTTGGGAAATATTGGCGATTGTCAAGACGTAATTCAGGAGGTCTTGATAAAATTCAATGAAAAAGAGGGTTGCTCAATTTCCAATCCAAATGCGTATCTGATAAAATCGGTCATCAACCAAGCCATAAATCTAAAAAAGAAAAACGACAGAGAAAGGCAACAAAAAATCACATTGCCCGAACCAATCGTTACCAATCAAGGTGAAAGCAAAATTGAATTAGACGAGATACTCAATTATTCAATGCTTGTTTTGCTCGACACATTGAACACCAAAGAAAGAGCAGTTTTGTTGTTAAAAGAAGCATTTGATTACGAACACGATGATATCGCTGAAATATTAGAAATTTCGGTAGAAAATTCCCGACAAATCCTCACAAGAGCCAAAAAGAAACTGAAATTGCGGAAACCCGAAATCGCAACTTCGTCTGCAAAAGACCGAAAATATTTAGAAAAATATGTGTCCGCAATCCGTAAAGGCGATGTAAAAACGTTGGAACAAATATTGTCTGACGAAGTGCAGGTTTTGGCAGATGCAGGAAATAAATTACAGGTCATTGCTGAACTGACTTCGGGAATTGACAACACCATTAAACTGATGACCTACGTTTATGAAAATCATCAAAAAGACCTTGAAATCAAAATTGAAGAAATAAATCATCAATCTGCATTACTGTTTTACAGAGGTACAACCTTGATAAACTGTCAGATATTTGAACTAAACCCAGACGGAAAAATCACAAGTATTTTTTCTGTCGTTGACCCCGAGAAATTGATGAAAATTTAAAGATTTCTCTACTTTCTGTCACGTTCCGCAATTTGAAATTGTCTTACAAGAAATAATTAAATTTTATAGACAATGAAAGAATTTGTATTGATTTTTAGATTAAAAGACATTTCCGATTTCAGACCAACACCTGAACAAATGCAGGAACGTATGAATTGGTTAGCAGGAATTGCTTCACAAAACAAATTAGTGGACAAAGGCAACACGCTTTTGCCATTTGCAGGAAGTGCAAAAAACGTAAAGTCCAACAAGGAAGTAACTGACGGAGTTTGCACCGAAAACAATGAATTTGTTAGCGGTTATGTTGTGGTAAAATCCGAAACCATTGATGAAGCAATAGAAATTGCAAAAGGTAATCCTATTTTTGACCAAGTAGGTGGAAACATCGAAGTGAGAGAAGTTTTGAAAAGAGATTAGCATTTAACAAAACAACAAATCAAGCCCCGAAAAAAAACGGGGCTTTTATTTTGTATTCTTGTACCAAAAAAGAACAAAAAGGTAGCAAAGGTAAGGCGGACACCCATCGCACCACCCAACCAAAAGATTACGGCATAATGGCAGGGCAAAAAGGAGGCTTCGCCGAGTTGTTTGTGTTGCCCTGCCACCCTTCGGGACTTATTCCGTTTCCTTTTGGTTTTTCAGCCTGTCCGCCTTGATTGAACGCCTTTCTTTTTTTTCTGTTTTTTTGTTTTGGAAAATAATTTTAAGAGGGAGGAACGAACCACCACCTGACATCGCACCACTATCAAAATAACGGCTTGTGCTTCTCGTTATAGATTTCCTTAATCAACTCCCCGAACTCCTGAAAATGGTATTCGATAATGTTATCCAGATACGCATAAATCGTCAGCTTGTCAATGCCCATAATGTTGGTAAGCCTGTTGAACGTTTCGTGGTGTTCCTGCCGTACATAGACCGATTTGCCTTTGCTTGCCGCTGTGTTCGGGACTTTAAAGAACTGTTTGCAGTAATCCTCTTTGGTCAGCTTCTTTGGCTTTGAGGTCGTTCGTTTGGGATTGCTTACGGACGGTCTTGTCTGTTCCGCTTCCGCAGGTTCTTCGCCTGTTTCGGGTTTAGCAGACCTGTCCTGTTGCGTTTCTGTCGGTTGTTCCTGTACAGGTGGTTTCTTTTCTCCGCCGAGAAAATTTTCCAAAGAAAAATCCTGTGCTTCGGGTTGCTGTTTTTTGTCTTCTTCGTGTATCATATCATTCAATTTTGATGTTGTTTCAAATTAGCTGTTTGGTTAGCTGAACAGTCAGTCGTATATACTATTGTATCTATTTAAGCATTTATGCACCTGTATATTTCCAATTAGCTGTTTCGTTGGCTAAAAAGCCAACGGATTGCAAGCAATCTATTTAACCCATTGACTAACTCCGTAGCCAATCAGCCAACTAACCACACAAAGGAAATAAAAGCAATCCCAATCCGCTTAAAGGTGGCAGTCAGTGGCACTATTTGGCGTTCATTGTCGTGTTTGTAAATCGCTGTTATTCAAATAGTCTTCCCGAAATTTGTAAACGGAAGCGGTCGGTTTTTTCGGCTAACTCCAATCCGTTTTGCAAAACGGATTTTTCTGAACCCCTGTTCAGAGCAAGTTATCTTTTGAGGTACTCGAAATGAATTTCAGTACCTCAAAAGCACTTGCCCTTGCAGGGGGCTGAAAACCGCTCCGAAGTCGCAGTTTTGGTTTAACATTAAAATGGATTTATTATGGAAGAAAAGAACAGTAAGCAGATTAGGAAAACAGGTAGAAAACCGAAGAACGACCCTGCCGTACATCGGTATTCCATTAACCTGAATGCAGAGGAAAACACCAAGTTCCTTGCCCTGTTTGACCAATCAGGAATGAACGTAAAGGCACATTTCATTACAGCCTGTATCTTTCAGAAGACGGTAAAGACCGTAAAAATTGATATGGATGCAGTCGATTTTCATACGAGGCTCACCAATTTTTACAGCCAGTTCAGAGCGGTTGGCGTGAATTACAACCAAATCGTGAAGATACTTTACCGTAATTTCTCGGAGAAAAAGGCATCGGCTTACCTCTTTAAACTGGAAAAGCAGACGGCAGAAATGGCGGACTTATGCCGGAAAGTGATTGAACTAACACAGGAATTTGAAAAAGAACACCTGCAAAAACACAGATAAGATGATAGCAAAGATTGGAAAGGGTGAGAATTTGTACAGTGCTATTTCCTATAACCAAAAGAAGATTGACAGCGAAAACGGACAGGTCCTGTTGTTGAACAGAATGCCCGAAACGTTGGATAATACCTATTCGACCGCTTACCTGCACCAGTGTTTTGAGCCGTATCTGTCCGCAAATATCAAAACAGAAAAGCCTGTGCGCCACATATCGCTGAACCCTGATCCTGCCTTTAGATTTGTTCTTTGAAAAATTCATAAATTTATTAACAACCAAAACTGGCAAAGTACACCATTCGCTCTGCAAAGCTTTTAGACTTATCC
>NZ_FOVI01000019.1 GCF_900115115.1 Paenimyroides ummariense | reverse complement strand
AGGACCCCTACCCATCATCGTCTTGGTAAGCCGTTACCTTACCAACTAACTAATGGGACGCATGCCCATCTTATACCGATAAATCTTTATAATTAAAAAGATGCCTTTTCAATTAACTATAAGGTATTAATCCAAATTTCTCTGGGCTATCCCTTAGTATAAGGTAGATTGCATACGCGTTACGCACCCGTGCGCCGGTCTCAAGTAAGCAAGCTTACTCTACCCCTCGACTTGCATGTGTTAGGCCTGCCGCTAGCGTTCATCCTGAGCCAGGATCAAACTCTTCATCGTATATTTTTTATATTTTTGATGTGTTGTTCAAGACCTCTTAGTCTCCTAAAAGCTCTTACTCTTTAATTTTCTGTTAATCCAATATGTCTATGAACTTATTCTTCTTTCCTCACTTATCTCTCAAAGCGGTTGCAAAAGTAAAACTTCTTTTTAAACTAACAAAACTTTTGAAAGTTTTTTTTTAAGAAAGTTTTTTTTCTGTGGGCGATGAGGGGTTCGAACCCCCGACCCCCTCGGTGTAAACGAGGTGCTCTGAACCAGCTGAGCTAATCGCCCTTTATTTTTTGAACGGACTGCAAAGATACATACCTTTTGCAATATCATCCAAATTTATTTTTTAATTTTTTTCTAGGAACGTGGCTTTCGTTACTCTGAAAGCGGTTGCAAATATAGTACTGTTTTTTTGAACTTTGCAAATGGTTTTTGAAAGTTTTTTATTCTTTTTTGTAAGAAGCTGAATATGTGTTTATTGAAGGATGTCTGATATTGGATGCTTGGTGCGGGGTGTTTGGCTGAAGCCGACGATATTCTTTTATTTGACCACGGATTGCACTGATTCGCACAGTTTTTTTTGATTTGGCTAAAACCAATTTAAACTTATAACAACAACCCTCGAACTAAAGTTCGAGGCAATTGATTTAGCAAAATAACTTTAAACCTTAAACTTCAAATCATTTAACCACTGATTGCACAGATTTTCACAAATTTTATTTTTATGATTTAAAAAACTTACAACTTGAAACTTACAACTTGAAACTTACAACTTGAAACTTACAACTTGAAACTTACAACTTGAAACTTTAAACGAAAACTGCGTTAGGGATAGCAGCGGATAGCCCGCAGCGAGGAGGTACGACGAGCGAGGACTTGGAGTGAATAGCCCGACCCGACTGTTTACTGACGTTTTCTGTTATTGTTGTATGGTTAACTTATCAGATTTTGTTTTGAAACTGGATGTAAGGGGAACGCCCACACTTAATCTATAATTATTAAACATACTGAACTTAAACGGATTAGGTTTTAAGCGAAATTTCTTTAGATAATTTATTAGGTTTTGTGAGCTTTTTGCGTTTATATTTGCAACCGAAATGTTCTACGGGTGTAGTTCAAGGGTAGAATAGCGGTCTCCAAAACCGTTGATGGGGGTTCGAATCCCTCCACCCGTGCATAAAAAAACCAGCTAATTAGCTGGTTTTTGTTTTTATAAGCCTAACTGAAGTCCGATACTCCAATAATTTTGATCTACTACATTGTCAGTGAACACAGGACTTAAATCGTATTTTAATACTAATTTAAAGTGGTCTTTCCCGGCATAAGCGGTTAAGCCGTATTGAAAATCGTTTACATTCCAATCGCCTTTTTGTTGTTCATAGGTTTTATAATCTCCAACTTCATATCGTAAGTGTTGTTTTGAATTGATGTTGTAACCTACATATCCACCTATTCCAAAGTTAATTCCTTCTTTTGTTGTAAAACGACGGTTTGCTTCGTTATAAACTTTTGAAGTGGTTGTAAAATCTAACGAAATAGGAATGTTTATATAAGTGTTGCGGAAATACGCATAATTTTTACGTAAATTTATTGGAGCAGGCATTGTGACAGTTTGATTTCCACCTCTTAATCCAAACATTCTATTTTGCGTTGTTGCCAAACCGTTGTATTTAAAGCCTAAGCCGTAACGAATTCCCCATTTGTTATTGGTTTTGCTGAAAGGTGTACGTGCGGCAATTCCCCATTCGAAGTAGTTTGAACGCATATAACCGAATTCTGAATTTGCAAAAGCACCATCGGTAGCCACATTACCTACTCCAAATGCTAAATAAGGTGTGGTTTTGGTGCCGTATTTAACTACGGTATCCATTTGTACGCCCATGGCAAAATCGAAAGGTGATGTTTCTTTACCCCAATCGTAATCGTAATTTTCTTCGGCTGCATCGACTGCTTCCACTTCAACCACCTCAACTGGTGCTTCAACTGGGATCGCCTGTAAATAAACCGGTTGTTCGTTTGAAAATTTTGTAATGATTTGATAAGCTTGATCTTTTGTGATACGACCGTTATCTACTTGTTGGTTAACAACGCTTATTTTTTCGCTTAAGGTTAGATCTTCGTTAGCTTGTGCCGTTTTTATGGCTGCATTTTTTTCGATAACGCTATCAATGTTCTGTGCCTGAACGGTTATACCAAAAGCAAACACAGCAAAACATAGTAATTTTTTCATGTGAAGTATTTTATTTTTTTAAGTTAGTGTGTAAGTTAATAATTTGTTACAATTTAAACTCAAAGAATGTGCCGTTTTTAACATTTTATTACAAATTTACAACAATTCTAAAACTACACTTACATTAAAAACATTTTGATCTGCAAATGATCTTTTAAATACTTGATTTAAATTATAAGTTGCTTTTAAACTAACATTGCCGTAGCCTACATATCCACCAACACCATACGTAAATCTGTTAGAATTAAATTTTGCCTGAGTTGACTCTCTGTATTTATCTCCGTTTTGTTCATACACAATATTTCGGCTAATTCCATTAAAACCTATAAACCCGCCAGCACCAACAAAGAAAGATTGACGTGATTTTATAATTTTATTACCGAATTCATCTAACTTGTGTTTTGAAAAATCGTACTCGATATAATTAGACAGTTTAAATTCTGTCATATACATAGTAGATTTTTTTACAGGAAACCCAATATCAACTAAAACAGTTTCGTTATTTACGTTTTCAAACGATTTATTATCGTTAAATTTAAATGTTTGCCCAATTACATCAAATGTTGATTTCCAGAAAAAAGGTGAAGTTTCTTTACCAACACGTGTTTTTGCTCCTAAACTTACACCAAAAGAAGAAAGAACACTTTTGGTATTGTAAATATCTTGTTTAGATTTTCCATCAACAATCATCATACTTGATCCAAAATTGTAATCTACCACAAATAATGTTTTATTCTCCACCAACTGCTTTTGGTAAGCACTCATATCGGTACTAAAATTAATGTTGTCTTCGATTTTATTATTGATTAGCACCTTGATTTTATCTTCCTGAATTTTAGTTTCTTCTTCAATTTGTTTGGCATAAAACTCGGCTTTTTCGTTACGTAACTTATCCGCTTCAACTTTTGTTAATTGGTTGCTTTCAACTTTTTGGTCGATCTCGTTTAAATCCTGTTTTAGCTTTTCTTTGTTGTTTTTAATGATTAGATCGATATCATACGAAATATCGTTTACCTTTTTTGTAAACTCATTTGCCGACTGAACCGGACGTTTGTCACTAAAAAATTCTTGTGCCTGAACACTTAAAATGCTCAATAAGAATGCGGTCGTTAAAACTAATTTTTTCATATGGTGTTATTTAGAATGTACTACAACTGTGTTTATTTCTTTAACTTTTTTCCAGAAATTTTGTCCGTTCGAAATCATATTGTCTGTTTGGCGTTCCATTTCGGCACTTCGCAACAATTTGCTTGGATTGACTTTAATTTCGATTTTAGATTCTTGTGCTAAAAGATTTTCCTCTACTTCTTTTTCTGATTTTTGAATGATATTATAAATTTCTGTCCGCTCACCTACTTCTTTTTCTTTTTGTTGATTTTTATTGTTTTGAACGATTTCAGCAGATACTTTCTTAATTATTGTTGATTGCTTTCTACTATTTTCTGTTTTCTGCGGAACAATATCTACTTTTACAATTTGATTATTGTTTTGCGGTTGTTGAATTTTATTTACCACACTATCTTTTGTTACGTACGAATTATTTGAAGCAGGATTGATTAATTCTTTATCTTGCTTTTGCAACATTGTAAACAGCCCAAATAGTACAACAATCGAAGCTGCAACTGCCCAATAAATTCTATATGTTTTTTTTGGTTTAGTTTGCGGTTCGTTTAAAAGATTTTCCATTCGCTGCCACGCATCTGCCGATGGTTTTATTTCACGGCGTTGGAAAAAATCTTTCATCTCTTTTTCAAAATCCTCCATCATCTATCGTATTAATTCAATTTGTTGTTTCAGTAATTTTTTAGCATAAGCCAGTTGCGATTTCGATGTTCCGACAGAAATATTCAGCATTTCGGCAATTTCCTGATGTTTGTATCCTTCAATCACACTCAATACAAAAATATATCGGCAGCCTTTCGGCAAATCGTCAATCAGTTTTTGATAATCGTTCGATGTTTCGTATTGATCTGAAACCACACTTAAAATCGACTGATTGGCATCTTCTATAAAATCGAATTCTTTTTTTGATCGAAGAAACGACAAGCTTTCGCGAATCATAATCTTGCGGATCCAACCTTCAAAACTACCATCGTTCCGGTACTGATTAATGTTTTGAAACACTTTCATAAAGGCGCACAGCATTACATCTTCGGCATTGTGAAGATCTTTTATATACTGCCTGCAGGTACTTAACATGGTTGGCGAAAACTGATCGAACAGTTGTTTTTGTGCCACGCGGTTGTTGTTTTGTACCTGATTTATTAGTTCAGACTCAGAAAAAGGTGTTTTTGAATTCAATTGTTTTTGGCCTCTTTATTACATAGACGCAAAAGAAACGGAAAAGGTTGTAAAGAGATTGTTTTTTTTGAAATATTTTTTTGAATGATTAACTCATCCATAGATTGATTTTAGAAATGACTACCCACTTTGCAGATTCTTTCTTTTCTAAAACTAATAATTGTCCAGAACCACACAAACCTCCGCAGTGATAACCGTAATATACGGCTGCATAATTTCCTGAAAAGCTTACTTTAGAAAATTCGACTACCCAATTTGATTGATATTTTTTATCTATTTGACCCCAACCCTTATCAATATCACGTTTAAAGAAAGAATTGAATTTTCTTTTGTTTATTGGTTTAAGGTTAAATGTTGAATCAACAAAAGGTTTTATTTTGATTTTTTGAGTAGAAGTTTTTAGCAAACCTAAAAGAGCATCTTGATAATTTTGATCTGTTAAATACTTCTTTTGAGATTCATCATCAAAATAAGAAAAGGGAAGCACCATATTTGGATCAGAATCTAATTCTTCTAGAAACTCTCTTGAATCATCATTCAATTTTACATTTCTAATAACAAGAATTGTATTTTTATTCGTCCAATTAATTTCTTTATCATTGATGATGGTTGAATATATTTCGTATTCATTATAAGTCTGACCATAAACATCAAACTTTGATATAGTAAGAAATACAAGTAGGAAAAGAATAGTTCTTATATATTGAAACATATTTTAATTTTCAACCAATATACTAAAAACTTCGGAATTCATAGCCCGGATTGCAGCGGTATCCTTTCTTGTTGCCCTCGACTCCGCTCGGGCAACAAGAAAGATATAGCGGAAAGCCGGAAAAGCTTCAAATAAAAAACCTGCAAAATGTGATACCTTGCAGGTTGTTTTTATGATTTATTAGCCAATTGTCCGCAGGCAGCATCAATGTCTTTTCCGCGCGATCGGCGTACTTTTGCTACAATACCGGCATTGTTTAAGGCGGTGATGTACGCATCGATAACCGTTGGATCGGCTTGTTGAAACTCGCCATCATCAATTGGGTTGTATTCAATGATGTTTACTTTACAAGGTACGTATTTGCAGAATTTCACCAACGCATCAATGGCTTTTTTATCGTCGTTAATACCTTTCCAAACCACATATTCGTAAGTAATTTTGCTTTTGGTTTTGCGGTACCAATATTCTAACGCTTCGCGCAGTTCGGGCAACGGAAAACTTTTGGTAAACGGCATGATTTTGTTTCGGGTTTCTTCGATTGCCGAATGCAATGATACAGCCAGCTTGAATTTCACCTCATCGTCTGCCATTTTTTTAATCATTTTTGAAACGCCCGATGTTGATACAGTAATACGTTTTGGCGACATTCCCAAACCTTCGTTTGAAGTGATTTTTTCGATCGCTTTCATTACATTCGGGTAGTTCATCAACGGTTCGCCCATTCCCATAAATACAATGTTTGATAGCGGGCGGTTGTGGTACAATCGGCTTTCCTGATCGATCGCTACTACCTGATCGTAAATTTCATCAGGACCCAAATTACGCATGCGTTTTAAACGCGCCGTTGCACAGAAATTACAGTCTAAACTGCACCCAACCTGACTTGATACGCAGGCTGTTGTGCGTTTTTCGGTAGGAATTAAAACAGATTCTACAATTAAACCATCATGTAAACGCACCGCATTTTTTATAGTACCGTCGTTGCTGTGCTGCATGGTATCTACCTGAATGTGGTTTATTACAAAGTGCTGTTCCAACAAAACACGTGTTTCTTTTGATACGTTTGTCATATCGTCAAAACTATGCGCGCCCTTGCTCCACAACCATTCGTACACCTGATTGCCGCGAAAAGCTTTATCGCCCTGCGCCACAAAAAAGTCACGTATTTGCTCTTTGGTTAAACTGCGTATGTCTTTTTTAACTGTATTCATGCTGCAAAGTTACAACAAAAAACAGCTATTTTATATTTTGAATTTCAGTTGAAGTTGCTGTTACCGATTTTGTAATTTTTGCTTTAGCAAGTAAATCAGCATCCTGATTGCTATTTATTGTCCCTAAAGATACAATTGCCGTTAAAACCATTGCGCAGCTTAAAAATCCAATCCCAACAATGGCATTTTTTAAATTAGTGTTCATGTTTTATTATTAAATAGTTTTTAAATATAGTATTTTTACTTAACAACGATAAAAAATAACAATTAATTGTTTGAACTTTAACATTTTACAAATTAACATTAATAAATCACTAAATACAAAAGGTTGAACTATTTATAAAATTGTTAGTTATCTTTACCTAAAAATAAAAGTTTATGCATTTTATTTCAGAAAAATTAGAGAATTATATAGAAAAACATTCGGCAGCCGAACCCGAGCTTTTACAGCAGTTAAATAAAGAAACGTATCAAAAAATATTGCAACCACGCATGTTAAGCGGTCATTTTCAAGGACGTGTTTTAAGTATGCTTTCAAAAATACTGAACCCCAAACATATTTTAGAATTAGGAACATACACCGGTTACGCTACTTTATGTTTGGCTGAAGGATTGAAAAGCGATGGTACTATTGATACAATTGATATAAATGAAGAATTGGAAGATATTCAACAGAAATATTTCAGTAAGTCAACATTTAAAGATCAGATTATTCAGCATGTTGGTAATGCTTTGGATATTATTCCTACTCTGAATAAAAAATTCGATTTGGTTTTTATTGATGCCGATAAGGAAAACTATATTAATTATTGGAATTTAATTGTACCTATGATGAATAAAGGCGGAATTATTTTATCGGACAATGTTTTATGGAGCGGAAAGGTTTTAGAAGAAGTTCAGAGAAACGATAAATCAACACCGATACTTTTAGAATACAACAAAATTGTAAACGAAGATTCACGGGTTGAAACGGTTTTACTGCCAATACGTGACGGTTTAACTGTTAGTAGGATTTTATAAAAACAAAAACGCTTTCTATTCGAAAGCGTTTTTTTGTTGTTTATCAGTTAATCTGTATTTATTGTTAAAATATCTAAAGATAAAATAGAATAAAAATCCTGAGGAAAGTCCGAAAATGTATCCGCATAAAATATCTAACGGATAATGCAATGCCAAATAAATACGTGTGTAGGCAAATATCAATGGGAAAAAGAAAATAAGCCAGGCGTATTTGTAATATCTTTTCATAATTAAAAAGATGATTAATATAGAACCGCTTGAATTTGATGCATGTCCAGAAAAGAAACTCGGGCTGCCGGCTTTCCTCAAAACACGTAAATAAGGTTCTATCAAAGGATCGTTCACCGGACGCAATCTGTCAACGCTGTATTTTACAAGATTGGTCATTTGATCGGTAAAAACAAAGAAAACGGTTAGTATCAATACTAATAGCCCGAATTGTTTTAGCGAAATCTTTTTTAGCAGTAGGAAAATAAGGATTAAAAAAAACGGCCACCAGTTAATTTGGTGGGTAATGTACATAAAAATAGGATCCAAAAAATCGGTTCCTAAATTATTTAAGTAGATCAAAAGTTGCTGATCTTTTTCAATAAGATTTTCGAACATTATCTTTGGCGCTTAATAGGTCCTGTCATTGTTTCAATATCTTCTTTGGCTTTGTCGATCTCTTGTTGCACATCGTTTAAAGGATTGTACTGATCTATGTCTAAATTCACCGATTTTTTAATATCATCGATACCAATTCGCTTTTTAATATCCTCTACATTTACGGCTTCTTTAATATCGTTGATCACACCGGTTTCATCGACGCTTTTAGTGATTTCGGACTTTAATTCGTTCGATGCACTTTTAACCTGATTGATTACTCTTGCCAAACCGCGAGCCATTTCTGGAATTTTATCTGAACCGAAAAGCATTAAAATAACGCCTATAATCAGTACCATTTCGCCACCACCAATGCCTAAAATAAGCGGACTTATATATAGATTTAAATACATTTTGATTATTTTGTTACAAAGTTACGTAAAACTATTATTTTAAAACCTTTAGAATTTCTAAAAATTCTGTTGACTTTTCTGTGTACATTAAATTAAGCTGCGTAATATCTACCGTTTGATACGATGTTACAATGATTGCGTCTTGTGCCAAAAAGTAGCCGAACGCCATGTAATATTGTTCCGGAATATTTAAACGGTGTGTGTAAAATTCCAATGGGAATTTATCTAAAAGTTTTTGCGCGAACAAATATTCCTGTTCTAATTCAACCGCCTTTTTAAGCATTTTTGTTCTGCCAGTAATTGCGTTTACAATTGCATCAACAGGAATAATTCCTCCGTTAGATGATGTTGCTCTATGAAGTCGGCGTTGTGTTGGTGTTAGTTTACGTGCACCGCCCAAGCCTAAAGTTTCTGTTGTAACACGGCGATCAATCACAATTTCTTCCAGTATATTTTCAGCGTATTCCATTGGAATAAAAACCAACGATTTGTTCATATCGGCATACGACAACACTTTTTCACGACCAATTAAGTGTACCGCCGAAAGTATAAGCGTATCGTTGGGGTTTGCCTCAATAGAAAAATAACCGCCTTTTTCTGTAATTGCTGATGTTTTTAAATTGATGTTTTTTATATAGATACCTTCTAAGTCGCGCGTTTTTGCCACGACCTTTCCCAATATGTTTTTTTTCTGCGCAAAACCATTTAAAGTTCCAAGCAGTACAAAAAACAACAATAATATACCGGTAGTAATTTTATTCATTTTACAAAACTATTCATTCTTTTATCAGCACAAAACGTATTATCACTTATTTAACGCAACGGAATATTTTCCTGTTCCAAAAACTGAAACGATTTATCTAATAAATGCATGCGCCATTTAGCTTCGTCGCCACTTTTTATGTATTGGTCAATAACATAATCATCATTCAAATAATAATAAAATTTTTCAACCAATTCATCGGGAATTTTCAAATAATCCGTCATAACGCTTCTTGGTAAACCTGCCACATAAGGGTTCATATCGGTTGGTCGGCGTTCAACAAACTCTTCTCCTTTGTTTTTCTTCATTTTACCTAACAACCACAAAAACATTGCCTTAAAATCCATATTCGGGTTCGGATTTCTTTTGTAGATGTATTTATTAATTTCAGCCGCATCAATTCCCAATGATTTCGATGTGATTTTTTCCACTTCAATTTCCCTTAAAACTTCGGTCAATGGTTCGGGATAGATACGAATTACAGTGTTTTGAAGATCTTCTTTCTTCATAAAATATTTCAATTGATAAAACTCGTTTTCAATCAACGCCAATTCATCGTTTGGTTGTACATTTATTGTAAAATAACCGCCGGCATCCGTTGATACCACCTCTTTTGTTGTAACATTGATTACTTTTAGAGGGAAAATGCTAACATCGGTAATCATCAATCGCATTTTATGTTCGTTTCTTTCTTGCGCAAATGAAGTTATCGACACAAGAAATACCAAAAAATAAAAATATTTCATAAGTGTTTATTTGGATTTCAACAAAAGTATCAGCAAAAATGTTAAAACATAACCAACGTTTTGGCAAACAAATGTTAAATAAATAAGTTTGTTGTTTATTATAACTCATGAAGAATTTAATCATAGCAAGCACCTCAACTATTTACGGTTTAGGATATTTAGAATATTTAATGCCCGTTTTAAAAGATCATTTTAAAAACGCAACCACCATTTTGTTTATTCCGTATGCCAGACCAGGCGGAATATCGCATGATGATTACACTGCGAAAGTTGCCGAAGCTTTTGCACAAATTGATAAAAAAATAGTGGGTTTGCACACGTTTGAAAATCCTGTAGAAGCTATTGAAAAAGCCGAAGGAATTTTCACCGGCGGCGGTAATACCTTTTTATTGGTTAAGCAATTGTACTGGCACAACGTAATGCTTCCGCTAAAAGAAGTGTTACAAAACGGTGCACCTTATTTAGGGTGTTCGGCAGGCAGCAACATTACCGGTTTAACTATGGAAACCACCAACGATATGCCCATTGTGTATCCGCCGAGTTTTCAAACTTTGGGAATGGTTCCGTTTAACATTAACCCGCATTATTTAGATCCTATAGAAGGTTCAACGCACATGGGCGAAACCCGCGAAACCCGTATTAACGAATTTCATTGTTTTAATTCGCAGCCGGTTTTAGGACTTCGCGAAGGAAGTTGGCTTGAAGTTCATGGATCGAAAATTACATTGAAAGGATCTCTAACTGCGAGATTGTTCCGTCAGAATCAATCACCGATTGAATTGGAAACCGAAACCGATTTATCAAACTTATCATAAAAACGATCTTAAACCGATCGTTTTTTTATTTCTTTTTGTATCTTGAAAAGAAAAAATCATGCTAGATAAAATTAAGAAAACCATAGAGTTAATTAAATCGGTTGATTTTGATGCGTTGCAGAAATTAAACGAAAAGGTTGATCTAAAGAAATTGATGGAATCTGTAGGTTCTTTAAACGACGATCAATTAAAAGGAATTGTTCATTTGCTGAACAACGCCAATAAAAAACATGAAGTTCCACCAATCGATGCCGATTTTTATAATATTGGCGATAAACTTTCTGCCGATGATCGAGCCTTGCAATTAAAAGTTCGCGGTTTCATGGAAAAAGAAATTGCCCCAATTGTAAACGAATATTGGTTGCATGATGAATTTCCTAAAGAAATTATTCCAAAATTATCCGAACTAAATATTGCCGGATTAAGCTTTGAAGGTTACGGCTGTGCAGGAAAATCGTCTTTATTAGAAGGAATCATTGCTTGCGAACTGGCTCGGGTTGATGCTTCTATTGCAACATTTTTCGGAGTTCAAGGTGGTTTGTGCATGGGCAGTATTTACACCTGCGGATCTGAAGAACAAAGACAAAAATGGCTGCCACCATTGCAACAATTCAAAAAAATTGGTGCATTTGGATTAACCGAACCCGAAGTAGGATCTGGTGCTGCCGGTGGATTAACGACTACCTGCGAAAAAACCGAAAACGGCTGGGTGTTGAACGGACAAAAAAAATGGATTGGCAATGCGACCTTTGCCGATATTGTGGTAATTTGGGCACGCGATGTTGCCGATAATCAGGTAAAAGGATTTATTGTTGAAACAACTACGGAAGGTTTTTCAGTTGAAAAAATCAAAGATAAAATGGCGTTGCGTATTGTTCAAAACGGCTTAATTACTATGAAAAATTGTATTATTCAAGAAGAAAACCGCTTACCCAACGCCAATTCTTTTAAAGATACTGCTAAAGTTTTACAAGCTACACGTGCCGGAGTTGCATGGATGGCGGTTGGTTGTGCCCGCGGAGCTTACGAAAATGCCTTGGCTTACACCACACAGCGCGAACAGTTTGGCAAACCAATTGCGGCTTTTCAGTTAATTCAAAATCATTTGGTAGAAATGCTTTCTAATTTAACCGCCATGCAAACAATGGTTTTTCGTTTGTCTGAATTGCAAGATCAAGGCAAGTTAAAAGACGAACACGCATCGTTAGCAAAGGTTTTCTGTACGTTGCGAACTCGAGATATTGTATCGAGGGCTCGTGAAGTTATGGGCGGAAACGGTATTTTATTGGAATATAATGTGGCTCGATTCCTTGCCGATGCCGAAGCAATTTATTCGTACGAAGGCACTAAAGAAATTAATTCATTAATTGTAGGTAGAAGCATTACCGGATTTTCGGCTTTTGTTTAAATCAATCTACATTAAGTATTGATGAAAAGATAAAAATGTATCTTCACAAAAAAGAAAAAAATATGAAAGAAGAATTTATAGCACTTAACGTAGTAAAAAATAATAGCAACAATAGATTTGAACTGACAGTTGATGGTTTTACCGCTTTTATAGACTTTAAAGAAAAAGACCATGTTATTAAGTTGATTCATACCGAAAGCCCGCCTGAATTATCCGGCAGAGGTGTGGCAACAGCACTTATAGAAAAAACATTGGTTTATTTAGAAGAAAACAATTATAAATTAATTCCACTTTGTCCGCTTGTGTTTGCATACATTAAACGCCATTTAGAATGGAAACGTATTGTTGACGCAAGCTTTAATGGTTTTAAAGATTAGTTTTTATGAAACAATTAATCATGATTACCGCATTGTTAATGTGCTTTGTTGGATCGGCTCAAAAAAAGAAACCTAGAAAAGTTATTCCGCCTCCACCCGTGAAAGAGGTTTTAGAGCCACCAAAAATTCAAGAATTAACTGTTAAAGATGATTCTAAAAAATGTTTCTCTTTTAAAATGGAAGAAAAAAAGGATTCTTTAGTTTATGTAAACGAAACCTTGTTGGAATATGGCTGGAATAGTGATTTGGCTCGAATGGTTATTACCACTTATGATTATGATCCCATAAAAAAGAAAGAAGCAAAAGAGGCTGGTTATGACTTGGTACAAACCGAAACCATGCAATTTATAGATGGTGTTTTTAAAATTGAAAAACGCACTTTTACTTTTACACCCGATAAATTAGATCGATTTAAAGCACAATTGTTTAAAATTACTTACAAACCTAAAGCGAAAGAAATTGAATTTTTAATCGACGAAAACAATAATAAACTACAACCCGGCGAATGTTTACAGCCAATGGTAATGATGAGTATGTAAAACAAAAGCTCTTGACTTCTCAAGAGCTTTTGTTTTATTTTACAATCTGTAACTTTTTTGTTATTGATTTTATTCCAAAATAAAAACCGGATAAAATAGTAAAAACAATGGTAAGCATTGCTACATATTCGGTAATACGGGTTAATACGCTTGGATCCTTAGCATCGCCGTCTAACAAAAAACCTGTGGTTGTAATTGCCGAAGCAAGTGCTAAAATATTTATAATTGATTTTTTCATAATGATACTATTTTACATCAATAACGAACAAAAGCACTTAATTATTGTTTACTTTACCTTTTCGCAGTTTATATCCATTGATAATTTATAAATATCTCCACCATCTTTTTCTTCTTCTGTAACATTAAAGTTATAATTGGTAGCATTTAATAATTTAATGTTCATTGTTTGGGTATATTTAGTTCCATCCTCAACATCAGTCATAGTGCAATCTATTTTGTTCTCACTTGGGTAGTATACATATGTTCCTGTATCAGTGGTCCATTTTTCTTCGAAATCATCAAATGTTGTAATGGCAATTGTATTTCCTGCTTTAAATTCAAAAACGGTACCTATCACATTTTCAAAATCAAGATCTTCATCTGGTATTGGTGTACCATTTACAGTTGCTTCTGCATTAAATGATTTTACTTCCCATTTACCGTGAATAGGAGAAACTTCCGCCACTTGATTATCATCGTTCTTATCACATGAAACAAAAGAAAATGATACTGCAACCAATAGCAATAATACTTTTTTCATAATTGTCTTTTTAAAATTAATAAAGCGCAAATATAGACAATAATTAAGAAAAGTAAAAATCGGTTTTTACAGCGTTTTCATATCAATTACAAAACGATACTTCACATCCGATTTTTGCATGCGCACGTAAGCTTCATTAATATCGTGCATATTAATTACTTCTACTTCAGAGACAATTCCGTGTTCTCCACAAAAATCAAGCATTTCCTGCGTTTCTTTAATTCCACCGATTAACGATCCGGCTATGTTTCTGCGTTTGTTAATCAAAACGCCACCATGAATCGGAAATGGTTCAATTGCACCAACCATACACATAGTTTTATCGAGCTTTAGCAACAACAAATACGGATTTACATCGTGTGCCACCGGAATGGTATTTAAAAGAAAATCGAAACTATATGCGTGTGCTTTCATTTCATCGGCATTGGTAGAAATCAATACCTCATCGGCTCCTAATTTCATGGCATCTTCACCTTTACTTACCGATGTAGTAATCATAACCACATGCACACCCATTGCTTTGGCAAACTTAACGCCCATGTGCCCTAAACCGCCTAAACCAACAACGCCTACTTTATCGCCTTTTTTCACGTTCCAATGGCGGAGTGGCGACCAAGTGGTGATACCGGCACATAATAACGGAGCTACATTTTCTAACGGAAGATTGGTTGGCACGTTTAGCACAAAACTTTCTTGTACCACAATTTTTTCTGCATAACCGCCGTATGTAATTCCACCGTATTTAGAGTTTTTAGAATTGTAAGTTCCCGTAAATCCGTTTTCGCAATACTGCTCTAAACCTTCATCGCACGAATGGCAATGCTGGCAGGATTCTACCATACAACCAACACCTACAATATCGCCGACTTTAAATTTTGTTACTTCACTACCAACAGCTTCAACCCGACCAATGATTTCGTGCCCAGGAACTGCCGGATAATTTGTTGGTCCCCAATCTGATTTTGCCGTATGCAAATCGCTGTGACAAACGCCGCAATATTCTATTTTTATTGATACATCTTTAGCGTCTAACGTTCTGCGTTCTATAGTATGTGCGCCTAACGGATCTACCGCATTAAAGGCTGCATAAGCTTTTGTTGTCATTTTTTTATTTATGTTTGATTTTATAAAGTTAGGGAAAGATTTTTAATGGATGTATTCCTGCTTTATTTTTTCATTTGTTTAACATCAATCGAAGTATCCCACATTTTAAGATAATCATTAATTGGATTTAACCCCATTTCTGCTCTTCGCTGATCAACATATTCGGGTTCTTCAATTTCATAGACTTCAAACTTATTACTATCGTGAAGAGTAGATGTCAATTGCGTACCATACATTTGAGGTTTTCCGTCGCTAACCAAAATTCTATCTTTCATTAAAGCATAATCACTTTTCTGTAGATCTCCATGTTTTACGGCTTGTTCAATTAAATGAAAATATTTTTTGCGATGATAGTTATCGCCATGTTGTAAAACTAAAAAAATGGTAGCAATATGTTTTTTATCAATACTTTTTGAAGTTGGCATTCCACAATTTTCTATAATACTTACAACAATTTCTAAATTCTTTCTGTCGATTAATGGATTTATCTCATCAACACGATTCAACCCATCTTCTTTTCTTACTTTCTCTAAAATATTTGGTAAATCAAAGCAATTTATTGGATGTGGTTTTATTGGTTTTATATTCTCAACGAACTGGTTAAATATAATAGTTTTATCTTCTTCTTTTTTTACGCACGAAATTGTACAAATCAATATGAGTAATAGAATTATTCTTTTCATTTTAACGGTTTTAATCCAATCCAATCTCTTTCTTAATTTCCAAATTAATGTTTTCTTTAGTTAATCCTACTTTATTTAACGAAATCCACAAATCATCTTTTGAGTTTAAAATTTCAAAGTATTTTTCTTTACCATACAATCTAATTGTTCGTTCGCAAACAACTGCAGCAATTAAATATGGAATTGATGTTTCTTCTTCAAAATACAATCTTTCATACAAGTCATCTGTATGTTCTTCAATTTTAAATGATGGATTTTCTTGTAAAAACCGCTTAAATTTGTTTTTATGCCAAGAATAATCAAAAATTCCGCTACCCGATAAAAATGTAGCCAAACCTTCATCGAAAAAAGGATTTTTATTTGGAAAAAGATTCATTGTATAAATATGAATGATTTCATGGGTATAAATTTCTGAATTGTTTCCAGATAAAATAATGTTTCCAAATTCTGCCAAACCGCCAACTTTACTAACATACATCATTGGGTTATAATCAAATCCTTTAACTTCAAAAAGTTCTTTTGGATTAATGCACGAAATGTAAGTTAACGGTATTGGTTTTGTATTAAAGAAATCACACAACATTTCTATATCTTTTTGCTGTTTTGTAATTTCTATTTCGTTTATTTTTTTTAAAGGCGAAATGTAATATGATATGCTTTGTGCTTGATGGTGTTGCCACGATTCTAACACAAAATCTTGGTATCGACTTAATACTATTTTATTGTTTACTTTTGTTGCAATGATATTGTAAATAGATCTAATTAAATTATCCTGAGTTTCGTTATTATGACCGATAAATGCCAGCTTCACAATCCATTGATCTGCCTTATTTGTAGCAATGACTTCCATTAAACTTGGCTGGTAAACATTTTTTCCTTCTCTGCCGGTTTCAATTTCGAAAATATCTAAAAACGGATAGTAATGCTTTTCAAAATCTGATTTTAACCAATACTCATTAGATGTGTATGAATTGTTTTTTGTTTCTAAAAATGCACGTACTGTTCTAATAATTTCAACAATTTGTTCATCTTCTTGATTTACGGTCTTTGAAATGCTAAAATGGAGATCATTGTTTGTGGTTTGACCATAGTTATTTAAGAACGCTAAAAAGCATAAAACTAAAATTATTCTTTTCATATCTGTATTTTTTATTCCCAACCTAATTCTTGTCTTAATCTTTTTGTTTTTTCGGGATCTACTAACGGAATTTCTTTATCGTCTATATTGTTATGCCAACTTTCAGGAACGTCTTCAATTTTAAGAAGGTTAAATAGTTGTTTGCCGTTGTATTTATACATCCAAGAATCTATATCTCTAAAATATCTGGAAGAAATATCTTTTTTAAGATATGCTTTTTTATACCAAGGATACAATATTTGCCAAGCTTTTTCAAAAGTATTTTCGTGCTGCATAATGTGCAATTCTACAATACCAAAACCATTTTGAATTAACGCAAAAGAATTTCCCTTTGGAAGATTATTTATTTCTTTAGTAACATCAATTAATGTTTCAAAATTATTATTAAACGTAACACCTTCTAATGCTCTAATTTCTTTAAGTTGATTATCAGTTAAGTCTTTTACGCTGCGTATCATGCTAAAAAAGTTTCTTTGAATTTGATCTTTTTCATGTAACGAATTCAATCTATAAATATCAATCTGTTTGTCTAAATTTTCACCTAACCATTCGCTATGGTTTTTAATGTACATTTCTTTAAACCAAACCGCTAAATCGCCTTGAATAATTGCATCATAATAATTTTCGGATCCTGATGCATAGCTTAAATTGTAACCATATTTAAGAGTTAGCAGGGTTAAAACTTCCTTAAAATAATCAATGTCGTTGAATTTATAAATTGATGATAATTTTGAATGCAAAATTTCAGGATTTGACTTTCTTCTAATTTTTCTAATGATTTGATATCAGATTTTAATTTTTGATAAGCGTTTTCATCTTTAGGAAAATTATATATGATTTGCGACGTTAAAGTATCGCGGTAGGTTTGGGCGTGTATAGTGATTGTGTTTACTAAAAACACGAATAAAATTAGTTTAAATAGTTTTTTCATAAAATTTATTTTTCAATCCAATTTAAAAATTCGGTCATTACGTTCTTCCATTCTGGATCATTTTCATAATCTACTTTACCGTTTTCCACCTTGAAAAAATTATGTTCTACGCCAATATAACGTTTTACAGTTAAATTTGTTTTTGCTGACTAATAAAAAATAGTGGAACAATATCACACAAGGCACTCGATGTATCTTCGGTTCCGTAAGCAATATAAATAGGTATTTCTATTTTTAACCAATCGTTTAAACTGGGTTGAGAGAAAGATTTCCAAGCTATAAGTGATGGATCTTCCGTTTGATTTTTAGGATCTGATGCATGTTGATAAAACAATATCGATTCATCAATTGCTGTAGATGCTTCTGTCCAACTGATTTTTTTTGATTGAGCATCTAATCTGGCTTGTCTAACTTCCTCATCAATTCTTCCAAACGGATTTGGGTTAAATAAACCTAAATGAGTAACAAATTTATTTTGCAATGCAATTTTTGACGCAATTTTTGTTCCTTGAGAATGACCTGCAATAACCAACTTTTCATTGCTAACCCACGATTGATTTTGTAAAAAGCTTAAGACTTTTTCTGCTCTATTCACATAATTTTCAACGTAATCTGCTTTTAAAAATAATTCAGTTGGTTGATTTTCATGCCTTGGATCAAAATAAAATTGATTATTCAAATCACTTTCACTAACAGTCGCCGGAGTTTCGGGCATTGATACAACCACAACATAAAATGATTTTTGCAATTCTTCTAAATTCAATGTTTTAACACCACCTGCAATAATTTCGGTAGTTCCATCTTCTTTTTTAATGAGCAATGGAATAGGCAATGAACCTTGACAAAAAAGTAAAATGGGTTTCTTTTCTTCTAGATTTTTATCAGCAACAATAAAATCAATGGTTTTATTTTCTATAGAAAAAAGTAGTACTTCATTGTTTATAAGTGTTTGGGCATTGATTGTTATAGTGTTTATTAAAAACAGAAATAACATTAGTTTAATTGCTTTTTGCATATTCTACTGCTTTTTCTAAAATTTCGTCTTTATTATTTTTAATCCCCTCAATAGTTCTTTTTACATATATATCGGGTTGAATGCCATTGCCAACCGCTGACGTTCCATCAGGATAACTCATGCCGGCAGCAGTGAAATACACAGAATAATTTCCAGGAATATTAATTAAAGCTGCGTTACCATTTGAACCAGCCGTAGATTGACCAATAAGTATAACATTAGGAAAAGTTTTAATTAATGAAAGAGCTGTTTCTGATGCACTTTGTACATATTCGTCAATCAAAATAATTAATTTTCCATTATACTTTGGTTTTTGTTTTATACCAATCATGAAAACGGGATTAATTTCATAAAATTTCCCAGGAATGTCTTTACTAATATTATACATGTGTGCATATTTTTTTTCTTCTGATGAAAAATAGTACGCTAAAACTTCAGAATTGAGTTTATCGAAATTATACCCATGACGGAGGTCAATTATTAAAGCCTTTTTTTTCTTTAATTTTCTCATAGCTTTATAAAATTCTTCATTGCTCATAAGATCTGTTCTTATAAATCCAATTTCTTTGTCAATTTCTTTCCAACTTGTAGCTACAAGTTCATCTGAAATTAATTTTGATATATAATTTCCTTTGTATCTATGAAGTTTTAATTTTTTCAATTCATTACTTCTCTCAACTTCAACTACTGCTGTATCATTCCAACCTAATCTTAGATGATTAGATGTTATAAATTTATCTCTCGACGCTTTATGAGATCCTCCAACAAATTGTCTGTATTCATTTAGCAGATTATCAACAGAAATACCATCAATACTTATAAGAATATCACCATATTCTATTTGGTCTTTCTGTTTCAGTAATTTGCTTTGAGGTAAAAAATTTGTTGCAACTACTTTATCTTCTATCAGTTGAAAATATAGTTGAAAGCCTTTATCTCCTAAAGCAGAATATTTATCAGGATGAAATGTAATTGATGAATGGGAGTCACGTAAATAAGAGAAAGTATTAAGAATTGCTTTGTAATACTCTAAACTGTCTTTAGCCTTTTCGAATTTCGGAATTTGATTTTCTAAAACATTTTGCCAACCTAATTCAATACGGTTTTTATGTGGCGAAAAATATTCTATTGTTGCCCAAATTCTTGCAAGTGCTAATAATCTTATTGGTTTTGAGGGATAGTGAATGTCTTTGTAGGTATCTTTTTCTAAAAAAATAGGATGGTCAATCTCATTAAAATCTAAAAATCTGTTTTTACCACTGATTCTTTGTAATGCAATTTCTTTAAAATATTGCATCAGTTCATCTGAGAAGTGTTCAACGTTGTATAGATTGTTTATAATTGTATCAACAAACTCTGTTTCTTTTGGATTTACATACATTACTCTTTCACTGTTCAATTTTTTGATTATGTCTATAAATCGGAGGTTTAAATCTTCTTTTGAATTTATGTTTTTTAATGAATCTAACTCATTTAAATAAAATTGATCCCAATCCATTGTTCCATGTGTAACAGCAGGATGAAAATATTTTAAAAAGCTCCACATTTTGGTCCAAGCAGCTATTTTATCAGTTTCGGAAATAGAAGTTTGTCCAATAGCATTGGTTGCTACAAAGAAAAGTAGCAAAAAGAAATTTTTCATTTACAGTGTTTTATTAATTGTTATTTAAGTAACGCTTTGCTTATGTTTTTAGTATTTATTTAGTCTAAAAGAATTTACCAATGTTAATTGATATGAAAAAGAATAAATAGTCTTTATCTTTGCACTTTAAATTAAACGTTATGGGAAAAGAAACGAAAGAAGGTTTATACCAAGGAATTATTGAAAAAGATGAAAAAGGAAATTATTTCTGCGGACCTTATTTGTTAGATTATAAAATGGTTGAGGCTAATTTTAAATTGGGCGATAAAATCAGTATTAAAAAATTGATCAACAACCCAAGCCACATGAGTTCTGAATTGTATCCAAAAAAATCGATTAAGTTTTCGCTGGCTAACGGCGATAAACCAAGTAAATAAAAAATCCATCGCGTTAAACGATGGATTTTTTGTTACTGCTCAATCTCTAATGTCATTTTTAGATGTTCTCCTTCTAAATTAAAAAAATCATTTCCATTCGCACCTTTATAATTTTTATGTGTTCTGTAAGAAACATTTTCATCATTATCACTCAACATCACATAAAAACCTATATCGTTTTTGTATGTTTCAGACAACACTTTTAAACCTATAAAAAACTGCCCTTCAGGAAAATCAATTTCAGATAGATCTACTTTAAAATCTCCTTTATGATCTTTTGAAACTGAAAATTTTACCTCGCAATTACTCACGATATTTCCAAGTTGATATTTATCATTCATTTCATAAACCAATATACCAAACTCCATATCCAAATAGCTTATATTAATCTGATTAAAATTTTGTCCAACAAATCTAGTATAACGATTGTTAAAATTGAATATCACTGATTTTACTTTACCCTTAGGAAGATTAGTCAAACCTGTAACAATTGATTCATTTTGACCATAGTAACCGTAAAAAGGAAAACCTTTCACTTTTAACTTTTTGATTTTCTTTTTAGCTTTTGAATGAATAATTAATTCGTCTAATGTTGTTTCATCATTTTTGTTCTGTGCAGTTAAAGTTGTTGAAACTGATGCAAGTAGCATCAATAAAAGTAAAGTTTTACGCATAAGTTATTTTTTTAAGAAATTAAATTTAACAAAAAAAGTCACCGGTTTGCGGTGACTTAAATTTTATTTAGCATTTTAAAAAACTACAACTTAGTAACGCCCATATTCCAAAGGGTGAACGCTTGTATATCTGCATTTTCGTTAATGGTTTGCTGAACCGATTTTCCTGCGCCGTGACCTGCATTCACATCAATACGAATTAACATTGGATTGTTACCCGCATTTTTCTCTTGTAATTCTGCGGCGAATTTAAAACTGTGTGCCGGTACTACTCTATCGTCGTGATCGCCTGTGGTAACCATTGTTGCCGGATACGAAGTGCCTGCTTTTACATTATGAACCGGCGAATATCCTTTTAAATAATTAAACATTTCGTTAGAATCTTCTGCTGTTCCGTAATCATAAGCCCAGCCTGCGCCTGCCGTAAACGTGTGGTAACGCAACATATCTAACACACCAACAGCTGGTAAAGCTACCTTCATTAAATCTGGTCGCTGTGTCATGGTTGCTCCAACCAATAATCCTCCGTTTGATCCACCGCGAATTGCCAGTTTTTCGCTCGATGTATATTTTTCTTTAATTAAATATTCTGCTGCGGCAATAAAATCGTCGAACACGTTTTGCTTTTGCATTTTTGTTCCAGCATCGTGCCATTTTTTACCGTATTCTCCGCCGCCACGTAAATTTGCAACAGCGTAAACACCGCCATTTTCTAACCAAACCGCATTGGCAACACTAAAGCTTGGTGTTAACGACACATTGAAACCTCCGTAAGCATATAACATAGTTGGATTTGTTCCATCTAACTTCGTTCCTTTTTTATAGGTAATCATCATTGGCACTTGTGTACCGTCTTTAGATGCGTAAAAAACCTGTTTAGATTCGTAGTCGCTTGGGTTGAACTTAACTTTTGGTTGTTGATACACTTGTGATGTTCCCGCAGCAATATCCATTTTATAAATAGTTCCCGGCGTAATGTAGTTGGTAAACGAATAGTACAAATCTTTCGCATCTTTTTTTCCGCCAAAACCACTTGCTGTTCCCAAGCCCGGCAACTGAATTTTGCGAATGAATTTACCCGAATAATCAAACTGTTCAACAACCGAAACGGCATCTTTCATGTAATGTGCAAAAAAATATCCGCCAGCTTTAGATAAATCAAGCACGTTATCGCTTTCTAAAATCAAATCTTCCCATGCGCTTAAATTAATTACCTTAACCGCATCTACCACCATTAATTTTTTATTGGGCGCTTTTAGATTTGTTTCGATATACAATTTTCCGTCTTTAGAATCAATAATAGAATAATCGTTATCAAAACCCGTAACAACTGTTTGAATCTGGCTGTTTGCTTTTGTTAGATCTTGAATGTACAATTCGTTGCCCGATGTAGCATTTGCAGCAGTTACCACCAAATATTTTTGATCGTTGGTAACGTATCCGCCCACATAACGGCGTTTGTATTTTTCACCAAAAACAAGCTTGTCGGTTTTTTGCGATGTTCCTAACTTGTGATAATATAATTTATGCTGATCTGTTTTTGCAGAAAGTTCAGATCCGGTTGGTTTGTCGTAGCTTGAATAATAGAACCCTTCGTTTTTGTACCAGCTGATTCCCGAAAATTTTACATCGATCAAGGTTTCTCCGATTACCGATTTATCTTTTGCATTTAAAACAATAATTTTTCTCCAGTCACTTCCTCCCTCTGAAATAGCGTAGGCAACCAAACTTCCGTCTTCGGTAAAAGAAACATCGGCTAACGACGTGGTTCCATCCTTAGAAAAGGTATTAGGATCTAAGAAAATTTCTTCTTTACCTGATTTATCTTTTCGATACAAAACCGACTGATTCTGCAAACCATCGTTCTTATAATAATAGGTAAAATCGCCTTCTACAAACGGAGCACCGATTTTTTCGTAATTCCATTTTTCTGTCAATTGCTTTTTTAAATGATCACGATACGGAATCTGATCTAAATAAGCAAAAGTTACGTTGTTTTGAGCCGTAACCCAAGCGGCAGTTTCGGCAGATCGGTCGTCTTCCAACCAACGATAAGGATCTGCTATTTTATTGTTAAAGTAAGTATCTATAACTTCTTTTTTTGCTGTTTGCGGATAATTCATTGCTTTATTTTGGGCATTTACGCTTTGTGAAAGGATAACCGAAGCGATAAAAATAGAACTAACTAATTTTTTCATGATTAAATTATTGATGTTCTGCAAAATAAAAAAACTTGCCGAGGTTGGCAAGTTTTAATTATATGAATTGATTAAGATTACTTTTTAGTGTATTCTATTGTTTGTGTGTAAGTCCCATCTGTAGATGAAGTTGCTTCCATTTTCACAGGATAGTTATCAGCATTATAATCATATTTTACTGTTCCCGTAAAATTATCTTCAGGAAAATCTGAATCTTCGTAATTTATACTCACTGCATTATTAACCAAGTTTGTTTGATTTTCTAAGATATAGGTTGAAACCCATTTTGGAAGGTTTAGGTTTTTAAAGATTCCGTTTTTAGCATCAAAAGTTAATTTTACCTCTTCGCTGTCATCGCTCGTCATCCTTGTGATATTTCCATTTGCATCATAGCTATAAGTAAAATATCCGTCGTTAATCAAATTTCCTTTACTATCTAAAGTCAATTCTTCAGTATCGGTTTGAGTTTGTCCGTTAAACTCTCCTTTCATGTTAAGAGTTAACTTTGTTCCCGATTGTGTAAATGTATAAGTTGTTTTATAAACTTCGTCTATAGAAACAACTTCAACCAACTGGTTACCATTGTAGGTAAATGTATATTCGTACCCATCACTTTCGGTAATTTTTGTTACCTGACCCTTGTTGTTGTAAGTGTAAGTTGTTGTATAATCGTCTGAAACAATTTTCGATGGAAGGTACATTTTTGTAACATCAACCGTTCCTTCTTCTGTTGGGTTGTTGTCATCGTTTTTATCACAAGATGTGAACATTAATCCGGCTAAAACAAATGCCGATAATACTAATTTTTTCATAAGTATATAAGAATTAAAATTATTTTTTAGTGTATTCTACTTTTATGTAATAATCTTCGTTTGAAAACAATATTTTTTCAGGAAAATTATCGGTATTGTAAGTATAAGTGATTGTTTGGGTATCGGTTTCTGATGATTCTAAATCTTTATAATCAATTTTTACACAGTTGTTAACCAAATAAAAAAAGTAATCATCTAACAAATAAACATACAGCCATTGTGGCGTTTTTACATTTTTAAAGATGCCGTTTTTAGTATCGTATTCAAATGTGTATTCGTCGTAAGGATTGGTTACTTTCTTTATATTTCCTGCGGTATCGTAAGTGATTGATCCGCCATCGTAACCTATTAACCTACCTTTAGTATCAATCGTAAAAACATCTATTGGTTCTGGATCATCATCATAAGAAATCAATACATTATTGCCTTGATAGGTAAAAGTATAATCAGATGTGTAGGTGTTTTCTGTAGTAACTTCTTGAACTTTTGCCGAGGTTACTAAATCGCCGGTATAGTTAAGTGTGGTAGTAATGGTATAATCAGAATCGTCTTGCTTCATTTCGGTAATTCTGTTTTTATCATCGTACTTAAAAGTAACCGGACCGCTGTCGCCGTATATTTTTGAAGGAAGATAAATTGCGTTGGTAGTTTGATCTTCATGTTCTTCTTTATCTTTCTCACAAGAAGTGAATGCAAAACCAACAAAAAGCAGGGTTGCAAAGATTATTTTCTTCATAAGTTATTTCTAAATTTGGTGCAAATATAAAACTCCTTTCCATATAAACAAGAAAGGAGTTTATTTATAAGAAGCTCATCTTTTAATAATTAATGGTATAAATTTCGTTTTCGGTTGATCCGTTTTCGGTGTAGTTTACAGACATACGCGTTGGATATCCATCGATTATATGTTCAATTGGATACGAATAAGTTTCAGACGAAGTGTAAGTTGTTCCTTGGTTTTCTGAAACATTTGTTACTGAAATTGGGTTGTTTTCACCGAAATGATACAAATCAAAATCGCTTAACAACAACACCCATTTAGGCGATGTTATTCCGCTTAAAATACCTTTGTCATTATTGTAACTTGCGGTTGTTGTAGAATTTCCGTTGACAATTTTTACAATATTACCTTTGGTATCGTAAGTAAAAGCTACTAAAAGACCTGCATTGCTAAAGTTTAAAACCTGACCTTTTTCGTTGAAGTTAAACAAAACGTAATCATTATCGTCTCCAGTTACTCTTGCTTGGTTTGCTGTTGGGTAAGTAATGGTGTACGAATCGGTTTCGGTGCCTGTAGGATCATTATAAATAGTTACAAACTTTGTTACTTTGCCGGTGCTGTCGTACGTAAAAATAGTTTCGGTATATTCTGTTTCAGAATCCTTATCGGTTACCTTAACCAATTGTCCGCTGGCGCTGTAAGTAAACAATAAATTACCCGACACACTTGTTATTGATTTTGGTAGCTTCTTTACTTGGGCAACATTATCGTCGTTTTTACACGAAACAAAAACTGCCGATGCTAATAAAACAATTGGTATTATAATCTTCTTCATAAATTTTAAATTATTCTGCTGCTGGATAAACAATACGGATTGGCTTGTAATAGGTAGAAATATTGCCTTTATAATCAACGGCTATTATTTTTATTATGTGATTTCCTTCATCATATAGTTTATCATTTTCTATTTCTTTAGGAATTAATACACCTTGATACACTGTGAAATCTGTAGAAAAAGCAGCTATTTTTACTAGTTTAGTAAATTCAAAAGAATTTACTGTAAAATCTTCTCTGTAAATTTCAATTTGATACTCTACTACACCATTAGGATCATTAAAATGAATATCCATTTTTAATTCTCCGCCGAATTTAAATTCTTTATTATCTGGAATATTCGTAATTTCAATTGTTGGACCAACAGTATCCGGATCTTCATCGTTACAGCCTACAAAAGTAAAAGCAGTTGTTAGTAAAAATAAAAGACTTATTTGTTTGAAAAATTTCATAATTAAATTCATTTAATCTTCAAAGATAAACGAATAATTTCAAATTTTAGTATTTCTAGAATTGCTAGAACTTGAACTTTCCAAGTTTAACAAATGATTAATAATTCTGATTTTAAGGATAAAAATGCTTAATGGTGCTATTTGTATAACTCAATAATACAATCAAATTTTCATCATGTTGAATCTCATTCAGTTTTACTTTAAAATCGAACAATAATTTATTCAAAAAAAGTTCATCTCTATACTGTATATCAAATATGTAGAAAGGGGAATTTTTGATAAAACTAGATATGTGTAGTTGATCATCTATTGTGAAATTTAGATCAATTTCTTCTTTAGAATTAAACAAAAAGTGAAAGAAGATTTCATTTTTCTTACTATTAAGCTTCGTATAAAAATTAGTATCGGAATCTGAACTCTCAAATTTTAAAGAAGAATAATGTTTAATAAAAGAATTAAAATATTCCAATATTACTTTTTTATTAGATATGATTGACAATACTTCCATTTATCAAAAATTAATTTCGCCAAATATAAGCATCAATTACCAAAAAAAATCCCAAACCTAAACGATTTGGGATCTGTAAAAAAAACAATGAATCTATTAATGATGGTGATCGTGACCAATAAAAATTTCTACAAACTGCTGGTTTTGGTTACCGTTTACATCTAAAACCGTAATTCCAACATGGTAATGCTCTTCCGGTGCATCGGCAGGAATATTAATAGCATGCTCTAAAGCATAAGTTGCTGTTTTGTTAGGAACTTCGCCTGTGAATGCATATTCGTAATGTTCGTCATGTAACTGTTTTGCTTTATGTTCGTGACCGTCTTCTGCCGAGTGAATTTCGATTTTGTAACTTGCCAAACCTACATTATCTGCCAAATTTGCTTTCACTGTAAAAACCGATCCCGGTTCAACTTCCTGATGATCTGTTGGTGTAATGATTTCAATGGTTGGTTTTGTTGTATCTACCACTGCATCATCGTCTGAACATGATGAAACTGCTAATAAACTAATTATTGCGAAACTTAAACTTGCTAATTTTTTCATGATTGATTTCTTTTTAAATTAAAAGGGAATTGTTATAAAAATTTGAATGTTTCTGCCAAACTCCGGTATATCCAAAGCGCGGTAAAAACTGTTGTGATGATAGTAAACCGTGTTAAAAACATTATTCACCTGCAAACGAATCTGCGGTTTAAAACCTTTAAAGTTAAGTACCGAACTAAATTGTGCATTTGCAATGGTGTAACCCGGCGTTACTTCTTCGTTTTGGGCAATTCTGTTTTGCTGCAAAGCGGTTTTTAATCCTACTTGAAACTGATTTTGCTGCAGTAAACTACCATCGTTTAAATAATATTGAACATTAAATTGTCCGTTAATTGGGGTTGAAAACGGCAAAGGATAATCAACACCCGAATCACTAATCTGCTTGTTGTACAAATAAGCCGCCTGTGTCTGGAAACCAAATTTGTTCCATTGGTACTGCGCATCAACCTCTAAACCGGTAAGCATCGCTCTTGATTGGTCGTATTTATAAACCTGTCCGCCGTGTGGCAAAATAGAAAACGTGCCCGTTGGTTTTAAGAAAATGTAATTAGTGAAATAATATAAATAAGCACTTGCGTTTATTTTAAAGTTATTTTTGTGGAAATGCTGACTTAAATCAAAAGCCCAGCCTTTTTCAACATCTAAATTCTGATTTCCTTGTTCGTGACGAAAAGCGCCATGGTGAATTCCGTTCGAACTTAATTCCATTGCCGTTGGAAATCGAAAATTTGATGCCACTGTAAATGTACTTTCCCAATCGGCCGTGATTTGGTGCGATACGCCAAAAGCTACATTTCCTCTTGAAAAATCTTTAGATAGCGATTCAGCACGTTGGGCATTTTGTCGAGCCTGATCTTCTGGTGTGCCACGTTGTGATAAATAATCAAACAACACCTCATCAAAAAAACCGGCAACTTTTACATTGGCAACATCGTATCTTGCACCTAATTCCAAATTCCAATCGGTTGCAAAATTCCAGGTATGTTTTCCAAAAACGCCTAAATTCCATCGGTTATATTCCGGCATTAAATAACTGTAACCCGCAATATCGTTGGTTTGATACTGACTTTGCACACCTAAAATTGTGGTATGATCTAACAGCCAGTCTTTTTTGTACAATAATTCGGCGTTCAGGGTATTCAATTTAAAATCTAACTCTAAATTAGGATTGATTTCGGGCGGAACCTGATTGGAATAATGCGAATGAAACAAGCTGTATTCCTGACGGTGGTTGCGTTGAAAACCAAACTTAAAATCCCACACATCATGCGTGTTTAGCCATTTTGCATGATAGGTTATTTTGGTATGATTTACCTGCTGATAAGGCATGCCGATGTTTCGTTCGTTACCGTCGGGTTTGGCATCATTTACAGACGGAATTCCGTGTGCACCTGCAAAAAATCCCGATTTGTTTTGAAACTGGCTGATGCTTAAAATACTCTGAAAATCATCTTTTACATAACCCCATTGTCCGTAAACCGATAGTTCGTTTCCGGCAGTATTGGTCATGTTTCCATTGGTCAGCGGAATTTTTGTAGATAGATACGTTATTTCATCAACCGGAACCTTAAAATCGGCAAATGTGGTGTATGCTGTTTTGAATTTATAAAAGTGATCGCCTTTTTTATACGACATATTCAGTGCATTTGCCCACGATTTGTTCACACTTTGAGCCGTTGTAATGTATTGCCCTTTAAAACCATCGGTTGGAATTGTTTCGTTGTTCACTTCAATTACACCTGCAATCGCGTCCGATCCGTGCGTAATTGTGCCAACGCCTTTAACAACATTAACACTTTCGGTAGTCAACGCATCAATTTCCAAACCGTGATCGGCACCCCATTGTTGTCCTTCCTGCTTAATACCGTTTTCGGTAACAGCCAGGCGTGTAAATCCCAAGCCGCGCATCATAGGTTTTGCGGTTTGCGAACCAACGGTAACGGCATCTAACCCCACCACGTTTGACAAGGTTTTTGCCAAACTGTTGCTGTAATTATCTTGGAGATATTTCTGTGTAACTTTTTGCTGATTGTAAGCTTTTTGTTGTGCGGTATGTATTATAAGGGTTTCCAAAGTTTCTTCTTCATTTAAAACAACGGTAATTTGTTTTGATTGATTCAAATGAATTTTTTCTTGATAAACGCCGTAACCATCTGCCGAAACCTTTAAGGTGTACGAACCATTTTTCAGATCCGTAAAAATAAAAGTTCCCGATGCATCTGTATCCACACAACTACTGCTTAAATCAACATGACTGTTTGGTATGCTTTCGCCATCAACATTTTTTACAACACCGCTTATTTGGTATTGCGCAAAAACGCCATAGCCCAACATACACAAAACAATCGTTAATAATAAACGCATTTTGTGAGCTTTTTTATTTTTGTAAATGATTGAATTGGTTAATTGAAACTATGCAAGTTATGTCCCGTCAGTTCGAGCGAAGTCGAGAACTAAATCTAAAAACTTCTCGATACACTCCATTGCATTACGTTACTCGAAGTGACGAATGATAATAGATACTGATTAAATAACCAAAATTGTTTATTAAACAAAAACCGGCGGACCGCGAAGTGATACAAAATCAAACGAAGCATCAACAGAAATTGTTCGATACTCAGCATTTAATTTTGGATATGTTTTAGTGGGATAAAATACGATTACATCTGGTGTAACAGTTGTAAACGGACTAAAAGTAAAGTGACAGATTTGACAATCATCTGAATGATGATTTGCCATTTGATCATGATTGGCATGATGCGTATCTGTACTTAAAAAATCGGAAACCAAATGCGAATACGTATGCACCGATTGAAACATAAGTGTTACCAGAACACAAATGCTAAAAAACAATGATATTATTTGCTTGTTTGATTTCATAGAACTGCAAATATAAAAAATTACTTATATTTAAAGCCTAATGTATTCCGTTTTATGATTAAATTATATTTTACTACTCTTCTTATTCTATTTGCACAATTAAAAAACTACGCACAAAACACAGATAGTATTGGCAATATTTTAAAAAAAGAGATGGCTACAGTTCATACAGGAAAAGAAGTAATTTCTAAATTAGATAATATAACAAAATCTGTTCCTACAGATCTATACCATTTTGACGAACATTTTGAAATAATAACTATTTTTGATAGAGATGTTGATTTTAATATTTATCATCAAAGAATTTATTTCTTTAATTTTGGTGATGACTTTCAAATAGATATTTTAAAGAGAAATGACACAATCTTACTTTATACTATAAACATTAGCACTTGGGGTTCTGAAAACAACAGTGTACTTGTATCGAAACATTTTATTAAGGAAAATAAATCAGTAAATGAGTACATAAACAATAGAAACGAATTTTACCACACAAATAAAAACTTAAAAGATATACTTTATGAAATGTCATTAAACTATGAGTATGCCATTAATGCTGGATATGGTTATTCTCTAACTGAAAAAGCTAAAGATATAAAGACACTTCTCGAATTACATAACTATAGTGAAGTTTATGGTTATTTAAAAAGTTTCAATATTGAAAATCAAGCATATGGTATATACGGTCTCCATTTAATGAAAAAAAAGAAATTAAAAATACCTAAAGAAATTAAAAGGATAGCAAAACATATAAAGAAAAGGAATTCTGACACATTAATTTGTGCAGGATGTATTTGTGGTATCGTTCAAAAAATATTTTAAAAACAAAAAACTCTTGACGAATCAAGAGTTTTTTATAAATGATACTAACATATTTTAACCTATTAATTTGTTTGCCAACAAATATTCGGCAATTTGTATGGTATTGGTTGCTGCACCTTTTCGTAAATTATCGGCAACAATCCACATGTTTAAAGTGTTTTCCTGGCTTTCATCTCTACGGATTCTTCCAACAAAAACCTCGTCTTTATTTTGTGCGTACAACGGCATTGGGTAAGTAAAAGTATCTAAATCATCTTGTACCATAATTCCCGGTGTATCTTGCAATAAAGCGCGTACTTTGTTTAAATCGAAATCGTTTTTAAATTCAATATTTACTGCCTCGCTGTGTCCGCCAACAACCGGAATACGAACTGCCGTAGCCGTAACTTTAATACTATCGTCGCCCATAATTTTTTTGGTTTCGTTGGTCAACTTCATTTCTTCTTTGGTGTAACCGTTATCTAAGAAACTATCGCAATGTGGAATCGCATTTCTGTGAATTTGGTATTTGTAAGCCATTTCGCCTTTTTCACCTTTGTATTCGTTCTCTAACTGCTGAACCGCCTTAACACCCGTTCCGGTTATCGACTGATACGTTGAAACAATAACACGTTTAATTTGATATGCTTTATGCAAAGGAGCCAACGCCATTACCAGCTGAATGGTTGAACAGTTTGGATTGGCAATGATTTTATCGTCTTTTGTCAACACATTGGCATTGATTTCAGGAACAACCAATTTTTTAGTAGGATCCATGCGCCAAGCCGATGAATTATCTACTACAGTTGTACCCACTTCGGCAAATTTTGGTGCCCATTCCAATGATGTTTCTCCACCTGCTGAAAACAATGCCACATCGGGTTTCATTTCAACGGCTGTTTGCAAATTTACTACCTTATACTTCTTATCCTTGAAAGCTATTTCCTTACCAACCGATTTTTCCGATGCTACCGGAATTAATTCTGTTACAGGAAAATTACGTTCTGCCAAAACATTCAGCATTACCTCGCCAACCATACCGGTTGCACCAACTACAGCTACTCTCATAGATAAAATTTGTTTTAAGATTAAAAATTTGCAGTAGCAAAAATATGCAATAATTTGAATAATTTATGATGAAATTACTGCGTATTAAAATCTTTTACCTGAAGTTGTATGGTTACGTTATCTCTCCACTGATTTTCTGATAACGAATACACCATATTCATTAATTTAAGATTTTTTGTTGCGTTAAGCACCTCGCCCTTTTTAAAGGCAATTGCAGGGAAAGGTTTTGAATTATTCTGTTTGACGAACATACGCAAATGCTCATTATTTTTGCCGATACACTGCGCATTGCCGGTATCAAAAACATTGGGTGTAAAAAAAACAGGCGTCATATTTCCAGGACCATGTGGTTCGAACTGTTTTAAGATACGGAGGGTTTTTTCATCGAAATCATCAAAATTCACCACGGCATCAATTTCAATTTCTTCGGTTTGCTGTTCTTCGCAAATGGTTTCTTTCACCACTTCTTCAAACTTCGACTTAAAATTTTCATATTCGGATTCTTTAATCGTTAAACCTGCCGCATACATGTGCCCGCCAAACTGAATGATGTGTTCCGAACATTTTTCTAATGCCTGATACACATCGAACCCTTTAACAGATCGAGCCGAAGCTGCCAGATAATCGCCACTTTTTGTAAAAACCAACGTTGGACGGTAATACGTTTCGATCAACCTAGAAGCCACAATACCAATGACACCTTTGTGCCAACTTTCGTGATAAACAACCGATGAAAAAGCAGTTTCTTCGTTATTTTCAATGATCTGATTTAATGCTTCTTCGGTAATCTGCTGATCTAAAATTCGTCTGTTCATATTAAACTCGTCAATTTCTTTTGCACATTCAATCGCTTCATCCAAATTAAATTCGGTCAGTAATCTAACGGCATAATTTCCGTGTTTAATACGTCCGGCAGCATTTATTCGCGGTGCAATTTTAAAAACCACATCGGTAATCGTGAATTCTTTAATGGCAAACTGCTTTTTCATTGCTAAAATTCCAGGTCGCGGATTGCTATTAATAACCTGCAAACCGTAATATGCCAGAATGCGGTTTTCATCGACAATCGGCACAATGTCGGCTGCAATGGCTGTTGCAACCAAATCTAAATACGGAATTAAATCTTCTATGGTTTCCTCGCGATTTGCCGCCAAAGCTTGTATCAACTTAAAACCCACACCGCAACCGCACAGTTCCTTAAACGGATAGTTGCAGTCTTTTTGTTTTGGATCTAAAACCGCAACAGCATTTGGAACCTCATCACCAGGTAAATGGTGGTCGCAGATTACAAAATCGATTCCTTTTTGGTTGGCGTATTCTATTTTATCGATTGATTTTATACCGCAATCTAACGCAATAATCAGCGTAATTCCGTTGTCTTCGGCGTAATCGATTCCTTGGTTTGATATTCCGTAACCTTCGGCATATCGGTCGGGAATATAGGTGTCAACATCGGGATAATAACTTTTCAGATAAGACGACATCAAAGCAACCGCCGTGGTTCCATCCACATCGTAATCGCCAAAAACCAAAATGCGTTCGTTGGTTGCAATGGCTTTTTCTATACGCTGAACCGCCTTGCCCATATCTTTCATTAAATACGGATTGTACAGATCTTCTAATTCTGGTCGAAAGAACTTTTTAGCCTGATCAAATGTTTTAATACCACGTTGTGCCAGCAAATTTGCCACAAGCGGACTTACATTTAAAGTGGTTTTTAAATGCTGAATTATTTGAGAATCGGGATTTTGTTTTAATGACCAACGCATAGTAAAATGTAAAAGCACTCCAATTGAAGTGCGTTTAAAATACAAAATTATTTTAATATTATGGCTTTTGCAAGATGAGAATTTGTCGTTGATTTAAAAAGAATATGTATATTCGATTGTGGCAAATAATTTAAAAAATGACTAGACAAGCAGATGACATATTATATATTGACAATAAAAAAATCTATCTAAATAATTTTATTTTAGAAGATTATTTTGATGAATTCCCCGAAAAGAGACCCGTAAATAATTTTGTTTCTACAGCTATGTGGAGAGGGTACATTGCAGAATTTGAAATAAGAGACAATCAATTATTTGTATTAAATAGAGATTATAATCTTGGAGATTTGTTTCCAAATAATGGTAAATATGATTGGTATTCTGGTTTAATTAGAATTGATGATTTTAGAGATGAATTCGATTTAGAACCTATAAATGGTATTTTTGAATATTTAGAGATTCTTGATGGAAACTTTATTCAAAGAAGAATATTTACCTACGAAGAATTACAAGATTTTAAGAAAGAACAATACGAATACTTCTTACTATCCGAGGAAATTGAAACTGTTTACGAATTTTGGAGAAAGAATAATGAAAATGGAGTAGTCAACAAAGAAAATTTGAATACTATTATTGCCGAAAATATTATGACATTAACTAAAAGAGTTTATGTTAAGTAACAACTATTGACAGCAGAGACTTTGTAAAAAATGGTATATACTTCTGATGTTTTAATACAAGTTTAATATTCTAACAGTTGTTTGTTAAGATTAAGAAAAATTAACTAATGGTATACAGTATCTATTATTTTAACAAACGTAAAGTTGAAATTAGGGAAGCAATTTCACTCGTAAAAGTAACTGCAAATTATGACGATATCTTTTACATTTCTGATGATTTAACATGGAGAATAATTGACAAGCTAAAAATAAGAGGCTTAGACTTTAAAATTAACAACGATTTTATAGGTGAGTCTTGTTTTCTTCTCGACTTCTTAAATTTTTCTATTTGGCTTGATGAATCGAGAATTGAAATTAAGATTGCAATTTTATCAGAAATAAAATTAAATGAACTATCTGTAGTTTTAAATATTATTGATAATATTTTAATTCATGAATTTAAAATGAGTGGATATGATCCACAAGCAAGATTAATATTTGATGAGTATTTTGGGTATAGCGACGCAATTAGTTATATAGAAAACGAATACAATGAAAAATTAAAACAGTCTAAAAAAAATCATAACCCAAAAACATTATTAAATTTTTTTGCTAGTGCTTTTGCCATAGGATGCATGACTTTAATTTTTACAATAATATTTGCCTTATTATATCTTTTTATTAGGGTATTTATTTAATTTAAAAAAATTATTAGTTTTTTTGTATAAACTGTAATTTTAAATATCGAAATTACCACAAAAAAAGGAAGCCAAATAGCTTCCTTTCTTTTAAATTTTATGAAAAACCGTATCAATTTTTACATCGGCAAAACTGCGGAACATATGCATAACTCCACAATACTTTTCAACCGAAAGTTCAACAGCCCGGTTTAGTTTTTCTTCGTTTAAATTGCTTCCGTAAAAATGGTAGGTAACCGTAACTTTATCATAAACCTGTGGTTCGGTATCGGTTAAAAATCCTTGGGTTTCAATATTGAAATCGGTTACTTCCAAACGCATTTTTTTTATCAGCGAAGCAACATCCAAACCCGAACAGCCGGCTAAAGCCGACAACATCAACGCTTTTGGACGCAGTCCGTTGTTTGTTCCACCAACTTCTTCGGCAGCATCAATGATTAACGAACCGCCCGGATTTGTCGATTCAAACTGCATGTTTCCTTTCCAGGTTGTGGTAATTAAATGGCTACTCATTTTTATTCTTTTTTTCTTTTTGTTTACCTGCTACAATAACAACTATTTCGCCTTTTGGCGGTTTGGTTTCAAAATGTTTCAACACTTCTTCTACCGATCCGCGTACGGTTTCTTCGTGCAGTTTTGATAATTCTCGAGATACCGAAACCTGACGTTCTTTACCAAAATAGGTTTCAAATTCCGCCAATGTTTTTACCAGTTTATGTGGCGATACATACAAAATCATGGTTCGGGTTTCTTCTGCCAATGCTAAGAATCGAGTCTGACGTCCTTTTTTATCGGGCAAAAATCCTTCGAAAACAAATTTATCGTTTGGCAAGCCGCTGTTTACCAATGCTGGTACAAAAGCAGTTGCACCCGGCAAACATTCCACAGGAATATCGTTTTCAACACAAGCACGCGTCAATAAAAATCCGGGATCGGAAATTGCAGGCGTTCCAGCATCAGAAATCAACGCAATTGTTTGTCCGTTTTTTAATTTCTGCACCGTATGTTCCACCGTTTGATGTTCGTTGTGCATGTGGTGGCTGTGCATTTGCGTACCAATTTCAAAATGTTTTAAGAGTTTGCTGCTGGTGCGCGTGTCTTCTGCCAAAATTAAATCGACTTCCTTTAAAACCTTAATGGCTCTAAAAGTCATGTCTTCTAAATTGCCAATGGGCGTTGGCACAATATATAATTTACTCATTTTTTGAGTTTCTTTTTATTATGTTTTCCACAGATGTAAGGTTTTATCTTTAATATTTCACCACATAGATATATAGAAATTCTGCCTTAAATAATTTTAATTGCTCATAGTTTTAAGCTATGCTTAAAAATGATTCTATGCTTTCTAAAAGCAAAAAATTAAAATGCTATCTATGTGGTTTATTAATTATCAACCTTTTTGGATTAGATTTATCTGTGGTATATCAAACCTACTACAAAAATCTTTTTTCAACCAACTGCATAAAACGGTTTTCGTAATCTTCTTTTCCGTTCCAGTTGTTAAATTCGGGTTTCACCAAATCGTCTATAAAATCTTTTGCTTCTTCGTAACTTTCAATGGTGTTTAATTGTGCAATTACTCGGTTTAAATCATCGCTGCTGCCGTTGAACAAGTTCTTTTCAAACGCAATTCGGTCATTTAAACCAATCGAAATTTTATTGGCAAATGCATCGTTTATTGATTTATTTAACGGAATTTGACGGTAATTTTCTGTCGATTTTTCTGCTGCCTGATTGGTTACAAAATGTTGTGATCCTTTAAAAGTATCTTCTTCCTTTTTGTTGGAATCATTCGTATCAAAAAGTTCGTTATGCGGAATTGAGAAAACCGGATCGATCTCTAACGTAGCACGTTCAACTGCTTCTTTTGCATCTTCCACAGGATCTAACTGTTCCACGATTTTTATTTCTTCTTCCACTTCATCAATCGATTTTATAGTTTCTTCGATCGACGGAGTAAACTCCACTACATTACTTTCAGTTTGCACTTCTTCTTCAGGAGAAATTTCTTCAACAACTTCCTCTGTTGTTTCTTCGATTTCTTTCTCTTCTTCAACATTTTCAACCGAGGCTTCAACCGGTGGCGCTGCATCAATATCAGCTGCGTTGGTCACGCTTAATTCAATTGGGGTAATTAATTCTTCCTCAAAAGTTACCACATCGTCTTTCTTTTCTTCCGTTAAAAAAACGCTTGCAGGTTGTTCGTTTGTAGGTTCTGTCGATTTTACGTCTTCTAATAATTTTTCCGGAGTTATCGATGGATCCAATCTAAACTTGTTATCTTCATAAAACTGCAATAAAATCAATTTGTTATGCAGCAGTTCGGTTTCTTTCAACAAAGAAGAAATTTCCGATTTATCTTTTAATTTCAAGATTCGGTGGGCGATACTTATTAAATCTGATTCAATGATTTTCTTCATAACTTTTAACGGTTTTAAATTTTACCAACTTATTTTTTGATAAATTTGCAGGATACAAAGTAACAGAAAAAACTGTTTTAAACAACTTATAATTGCTAAAATGTTTCTTGAAAATCCGGTAAATCATACAGAAAAATTTGGATGGATCGAAGTGATCTGCGGCTCGATGTTTTCTGGCAAAACCGAAGAATTGATTCGTAGATTGCGCCGTGCACAGTTTGCCAAACAGCGCGTGGAGATTTTTAAGCCGGCGGTTGATACCCGTTACGACGACGAAAACGTAGTATCGCACCAAGGAAACGAAATTAGATCTACACCTGTTCCGGCTGCTGCAAACATTAGAATTTTAGCCGATGGTTGTGATGTAATCGGGATTGATGAAGCACAGTTTTTCGACGATGAAATTGTTACGGTTTGCAATGATTTGGCAAATGCGGGAATTCGAGTTATTGTTGCCGGTTTAGACATGGATTTTAAAGGGCAACCTTTTGGACCAATGCCTGCTTTAATGGCGACTGCCGAATATGTTACCAAAGTACATGCGGTTTGCACACGCACCGGAAATTTAGCTAATTACAGCTTTAGAAAAGCAGCTAACGACAATTTGGTTATGTTGGGCGAAACCAATGAGTACGAGCCTTTAAGCCGAGCGGCTTATTTTAAGGCGATGCGAGAAAATCAGTAGATTTTACTTTAAAATGTAACGAACGTTTAGTTTGGTATTTGTATCCAAAATACCTTCTAACGGTTGGTATTTTAAAAGTCCGTCTTTGGTTAATTCTATAATTTTTACTTTATCTTTTTCAAACCACGTAATCTGATATTCCAAATCGGTTGGTTTAATTTCAAGCGCATTATTACTTTGGTCTGCACTGCTAATTACTGCCGACCCGTAAAATTGGTTGTAATAATCGAACAAATCAAAAGTTAAAGGTTCTGTAACTTCTGCATTTAAAGGCATTAACACGTTTGGTGCAACAAACATTTGCGTTTTGGTCAATAATTCTTTTCTTAAAACTTCTTGGTTCGATGTTTTTAACTGTTGTTCGATCCATTCTTTATAAGATCCTTCAAAACCTTTGGTTTGTGCGTGTTCGTATGCTTTTTCGCCATCGGTTCCCACTACAGATTCTACCCATTCGGTAAAAGTTCCGTAAAAACCATGTTTTAAAGCCATTTCGTAAGGCGATTTTCCTTTAGATGTATTTAAAGATTGGATCCATTCGGTTACAATTGCCGTAGTTTTATCGCGTTTGGCAATTTCAACATCAACTTCGCGTCCCCAAAGCATCTTCATCCACTCTTCTTCTGTGCCTTTGTATCCTTTATCAAGCGCTTGTTGGTAAGCTGTTTTACCACCTTTGGCATCAATCATTTCAATCCATTCGGTTACTGTACCATCAAAACCTTCGTTAACGGCAATTTCGTAATCGTTGCTTGGTTTAGCGATAATTGGCGTGTTGGTTGCCGATATTTTTACAGGAGCTTCCTCAACAATCTTCTCTTCAACCTTCGGTTTTTCTTCTGTTATTTCAGGCTGATTTTCAACAACCGTGTTTTGGGTAGGATCAAACGGAACTTCTTCTCTTTTTACTACATCTACAACTTCAATAACATCTAACAAAACAGATTGCGGATCTTCGCTGGTAATTAAAACCGGTTCGTTGGTATTTAGTTTAGGTAATTCGGCAGTAACAGCAACTTCTTCTTTTGCAGGAACAACCGGAATTTCATTTTTAGGAACTTCCACCACATCGATCACATCTAAAACAACAGGCGTTTTTTCTGCAACAACTTCAACAGGTTTTGTGTAGGTAATTAAATCGCGTTTTTGGATCGATTTAGAAAGTGTGGTAAAATCAGAAGCCGAAACAATGTACGTATCTAAAGCTTCCACCGGAAACAGATAAACCACATCGTTAACATCTTTTATTTTTAAAGGATTTTTATTTTCTTTTGATATCGTAAAAAGTGTTTTAAAATCGGCATACGGTTTAAATAATTCGCCGGTGTTTAAAATTTCGTACCATTGATCGTCAACCCACATAAAGAAACCTTCGTGAATAAACTTAGAATCTGGATGAATCAAAATATTGTATCCAAAGTCATTTCCGTCGGCAGTTGCTTTTTTATAAACATCTTCAATTTGTAGATATGGCGCTGCATAATACACAGTATTTGCCTGCTGGGCAGTTACCGCGAAAGGAATACAAATTAGGGTTACGAAATATTTCAACATTTTTTTCTTTTTAAAACGTTGCAAATGTACATATTTATCAAAAATAAATAACAAATTGCCAACATGGTTTATCTTTGTATTAACAAACTAAATTTTTAAATGGAAACAACATCATACGTTACAACTACTTTTAAGGATACTATTGCTTTTGTAGAATTTTTTCACCCGGCAAGTAATTCGTTCCCAAGTTCGCAATTGGCAGAACTAACAAATGCTATTAACGCTTTAAATACGAATAATGATGTTCGAGTTATTGTGTTGAAAAGTGCAGGCGAAAAGGCTTTTTGTGCAGGTGCATCGTTTGATGAATTGTTGCAGGTGAGCGATTTAGAACAAGGCGGACAATTTTTCAGCGGATTTGCTAATGTTATCAATGCCATGAGAAAATCGAACAAAATTATTATTGGTCGAATTCAAGGAAAAACCGTTGGCGGCGGTGTTGGTTTGGCAGCTGCGTGCGATTATACGTTTGCTACCAAAAACGCTTCGATTAAACTATCTGAACTGGCAATTGGTATTGGTCCATTTGTTATTGAACCTGCTGTGAGCCGAAAAATTGGAAAACCTGCTTTAGCTGAAATGACGTTGGATGCCGAAAATTGGAAAAGTGCCGATTGGGCTTTTAATAACAAATTATTTACGCAATTATTTGATGATGTAACACAAATGGACGAAGCTTTGGAAAAATTCGCCACACGTTTAAGCACTTACAACCCGGAAGCTTTATACGAAATGAAAAAGGTTTTATGGGAAGGAACCGAAAATTGGGATACACTTTTAAAAGACCGCGCTGCGATTTCGGGTAAATTGGTTTTGTCTGATTTTACTGTAAATGCATTGAATGCTTTTAAAGGGAAATAATATAAAACTTGTCATTCTGAACGAAGTGAAGAATCTTTACTTGAGATTCCACCTTTGTCGGAATGACAGGTTTTTGTCAAGCTAAACTCGATTCAGCTTCTCATTGAAGTATACTCCATTTAATTCTGTGGCAATCTGTGCATCTGTGGTTTTTAGTCAAGCAGTATCAGCTATTAAATTTTAAATCACTAATTTTGCTAAAAATTTTCGCATCATGAGTTTTATCAGAATCACCAAACAATTTACTTTTGAAACCGGTCACGCACTTTATGGTTACGACGGTAAATGTAGAAATGTTCATGGACACAGCTACAAACTGTCGGTTACTGTTATTGGGCAGCCTATAACAGATAAAAATCATGTAAAATACGGAATGGTGATCGATTTTACCGATTTAAAAGCCATTGTTAAAGAAGAAGTGGTAGATCAGTTTGATCATGCAACTGTTTTTAACCAAAATACGCCGCACGTAGAATTGGCTAAAGAACTGGAACAACGCGGACATCATGTTATTTTGGTTGATTACCAACCTACAAGCGAAAATTTAGTAATTGATTATGCCGAACGCATTAAAAGCCGTTTGCCGCAAAACATCAAGTTATTTTCTTTGCGTTTACAAGAAACCGAAAGTTCGTACGCAGAATGGTTTGCTTCTGATAACCTGTAAGCATGATTACTTTAGAAATCCCTGCAGATAAAAAAGTTTATTTTACGTCCGATCATCATTTCGGAGCGCCGACCCGTGAAAAAAGCCTTCCACGCGAAGCCTTATTTTTAAAGTGGTTAAACGCTATTGAGAAAGATGCCGGTGCGTTATTTATCGTGGGCGATTTGTTCGATTTTTGGTTTGAATATAAAAAGGTTGTTCCCAAAGGATTTGTCCGTATTCTAGGAAAATTGGCACAAATGCGTGATAACGGCTTGCCCATTTACTTTTTTGTAGGAAACCACGATTTATGGATGGAAGATTATTTTGAAGAAGAACTGGATATTCCGGTTTTTCATGAACCTAAAGTTTTCAAAATATTCGATAAAACCGTTTTTATTGGTCATGGCGATGGTTTAGGCCCGGGTGATAAAGGATACAAACGCATGAAAAAAGTGTTTACCAACAAGTTTTCAAAATGGTTGTTTCGTTGGTTGCACCCTGATATTGGGGTTCGTTTGGCGGAATATCTTTCGGTAAAAAACAAACTGATTTCGGGCGATGACGATGCAAAATATTTGGGCGAAGAAAACGAATGGCTCATTTTATACGCAAATAAAAAGGTAAACGAACAATTTGCCGATTATTTTATTTTTGGACACAGACATTTGCCAATGACACTTCCGTTGAAAAACAATCCAAGCGCCTTATACATCAATTTAGGCGATTGGATTCAGTATTTTACTTTTGGTGTTTTAAATCCTTTAAATTTTGAATTGAATTCGTTTTCACAGGCTGATCTTTCGGATCCTTTTCTTCCAAAACCCAATCATGGTGGCTAAAATGGCTCCATTCTTCGGCAGCTAAATCAACATTTTGATCTATTAAACGGCTACTTGGTCGCATATTGATACTTACGCTGCTTCGCATGGCGTAAACGGCAACATCTTTCCCCTGACTTTTAAAATGATCTTTAATTTTATGTGCCATTTGCCAAATAACATCGGGTGCATTTAAGCGCGAACGTTGTTTTTCGTTCAGCAATTCCGTGTTATTAAAAGTTAAACGTTCGTTTGTTTTTTTATCGATCACTTTAAAAGTAACTTCACCGGTGCGCGATCTTAACATCATTCGCCAGCTTAAACGATGTCCTTCTTCGGTCCACAAAACATCGTCCTTAATAAACCAGTGACGAATAGGCAATAAAATTTGAATGATTAAATATGGAACAAAAAAGTATTTGAAAATAGTAACATAATCAGCGGCTGTTTCGCCATGGTATTCTTCTTTTGGTCTTTTTCTAAAAAAGAAATTCCGAATTTGATTTGGCGGAAAAAAGAACACGCAAAAACTCAATGCAAAGTACGGAAATACGCCAATTTGCAAGGTTATGGAATTGAATATGTGAAATATTAACGAAGCGATAATAGCAAACCAACGGGTACGTTTCCAAAGAAGTGCAGGAACAATTAATCCGTCAAAAGCAATACCCATGTAGGCAATAAACAACTGAAATTCGGTTTTTTTGAACAATACCTGCACCGTTTCAGGCACATTCGTCATTCCTATAAACATGTTTCTTGTAACAGTTCCATCTAACCAATCGGGATAAAATTTGGCAATCGTTGCATAAAAATAGACACAGCTTACCTGAATAATAAAAACCAGCCGAACCCATTGTGGCATGTAGTTCTTTTTTATTGCTGGATTTAATTTAGCATCGATAGAAGCATTGGCGTTCGCAGGCAAAAAGCACATAATCAAACCGATTAACCACATTAAATAATAGTGATTGTTGTACGATGTTTTTTGTCCGAAATAAGCCAGACTCCACAAAATCGTAAGTGCAATAACTGAAAATCGGTATTTGTAGCCTAACATTACTCCGATTGAAGCCACAGCCATTAAACCGAAAACCACATACATTGTTTCGTTTTGAAGATGCAGCAACCATTCAAACCCGATAAAGGTGAAATTAGTTCTGGTATCGATAAAATTTCGATCGACCCATTTTAATGCCAACGCACCAACGGCTTCGGCAAGAAATATGATTCCGAAAAAAATCCGGAAAACAACTAACGAAGAATTATCTATTTTTTGAAATGCTTTTTTCCACATAACTAATCGATATTTGAAAGGAAATTTCGAGAAAAAACTTCATCGTTCTTTAATGCTTCTATCAACAAATCAATCGAACCAAAATGTTCTTCATCTCGAATTTTTGTCAGAAAACGAACCGTTATTTCTTCATCGTAAATAGTATCGTTAAAATCAAAAATATAAACTTCGACTGTTTTCTCGGTTCCGCCAACTGTTGGGTTTGTTCCTACACTTAACATTCCGTAAAAATCTTTGCCTTTGACTGTAACGCCAACCACATAAACGCCAATGGCAGGAATTAGTTTATAATCTTCGGCAACCTGAATATTCGCTGTGGGGTATCCAATCGTTCTACCCAACTGTTTGCCCGAAACCACCTTGCCCGAAACCATATACGGATAGCCCAAATAGGTTTTTGCAAGTGCTACATTGCCCACATTTAAGGCGTTGCGAATTTTGGTTGAACTAACAGAAACATCGTTTAATTCTTCGGCAGAAATTTGTTCTACATCAAAATGATATTTTTTACCGAATTCTATTAAATCGTGAATATCAGCAGAACGATTTTTTCCAAAACGGTGGTCGTATCCAATAATAATTTTCCCGATATTAAACTGATCTACCAAAACAGTTTTTACAAATTCTTCGGCAGATAAATCGGCAAAATCCTGTGTAAACTCCTGAACTACCAAATGATCAATTCCAAATTGATCGATCAACTTAACTCGTTCATCAATCGTATTTAACAATGATATTTTATGATCGGTTTTTAAAACCATTCGTGGATGCGGAAAAAAAGTAAGCACCAAGGTTTCGTAACCGTATATTTTTTTTTGAAGTTTCAGTTTGTTTAAAATAGCCTGATGCCCAATATGCATACCATCAAACGTACCAAGGGTTACAATGGTTTTTTGCGTTGATTTAAAAGATTGTACAGAATTAAAAACGTTCACTTTTACAGTTTTTGCCAAAGTTATTAATAAAATAACGAATGAAAGTTATTTTGTAAGAATCTTAATGTAGGTTAATAATTTAAAAAACGAGGTTAACTTAAATTCTGTTTTGGATAAAGTTAGTATTTTTGGCAAAACAATCATTCTTTTATGAAATTTTACAATAAATTAATTCTTATTCTGCTTATTTTCTGTACAGGAAATTTGTTTGCGCAATTTAATCCTTTTAAAGAAAGTACAGAACGAAATTTTTCCGAAAAGGAAAAGTTCGTTAGAAAACACAATCCAGCCGATTTTAAAATTTACAGTTTAAATCTTAAAAATGTTTTAGAGTGGGTTAAAAATGCTCCGGAATTATCTGAAAGACCATCGGATTTAGTGATTTCGTTACCAGATGCAAACGGACAATTGTCAACTTACTGGGTTTACAACAACGCTGCCATGGAAACTGAACTGGCTGAAAATGTACAAAATATAAGAAGTTTAAAAGCTGTTGATACTAAAAATAACGGAAACAGCGTAAGTATAAGTATTTCTGATATTTTTGGATTTCATGCCATGGGAATGAAAACCGATGGTTCTGTTTTTTATATGGACAATTACACCAACGATTTAAACAACGTTATGGTGTACCAACGCAGTAGTTTAGAATTGCCGAAAAACAATTTTACTTGTTTGGTTCCGGGCGATAGTTTTGATGATGTTGCAGTTTCTTCTGTTCCCGTTCAAACTTTAAGTTTAGACAACAAACGCAGAACCTACCGCTTGGCATTAGCGTGTACTATTGAATATGCAGCTTTTCATGTAACAAACGCACCTGCAGGAACACCAAACACCACGGTGGACCAGAAGAAAAACATTGTGTTAGCTGCAATGAATGTAACTTTAACCCGTTTAAACCAGATTTTTGAACGCGAATTAAATGTTCATTTAAATTTAATTGCAAATAATAAGAATATCATTTTCATTACATCTGATAATTTTACTAACAATGATGCAGGTTCGTTAATTAGCGAGAGTCAAAGTGTAATTGATAACGTTATTGGAACAGCTAATTACGATATAGGTCATACTTTTAGTACCGGACAAGGTGGATTGGCTCAATTAGGATCGGTTTGTAGTTCGTGGTCAAAAGCAGCGGGTATTACAGGATCCCCTTCTCCAGTAGGTGATGCGTATGACGTGGATTATGTAGCACATGAAATGGGACATCAGTTTGGTGCAAATCACACTTTTAACAACTCTTGTCAATTTAATAGAAATAATAGTACAGCAGTAGAAACAGGTAGTGGTAGCACCATAATGTCTTATGCCGGTATTTGTCCGCCAAACGTTCAAAGCAATGTAGATGCTTATTATCATACTGTAAGTATAAGAGAAATACAAACTTTTTTACTGACTGCAACATGTGCGCAACAAACCACTGTTACCAATTCGCCACCGGTTGTTGCACCTTTAGTTGCTAAGACAATTCCTTACGGAACTCCTTTTATTTTAAGCACCACAGCGACTGATGCAAATAACGACCCGTTAACTTATACTTTTGAACAAGTTAATACCCAATTATCAGCGCAACCACCTGTTGCAACTTCTACAACCGGTCCTGCTTTTAGATCGGTAGCCCCTAGCCCAAATAATTTCCGCTCGTTTCCAAGTATGGCAACTGTTTTAGATGGAACAACTTTTAGCCACGGAATTGTTAGTACTGAATGGGAGCGTTTGGCAACGGTAGGCAGAACATATAGTTTTGTAGCAACCGTACGCGATAATAATGCCAATGGAGCACGCGTTGCTTATACGCAGCCTGTAACTATTACGGCAGCCAATACAGGTCCGTTTGTAATTACAGCACCAAACAACAACCCAAGCACTACAGAACCTGTTTGGTTTATGGGATCAAGTAAAACAATTACTTGGAATGTTGCCGGCACTACCGCAAATAACATAAACACAACTGATGTTAATATATTGGTTTCTACAGACAACGGATTAACCTATTCAACTTTAGCGGCTAATGTGCCAAATAATGGAAGTGCTACAGTCAATATCCCAACCAATTTAACAAGCACGTACGATGCGCGAATTAAAATTGAAGCCGTAGGAAACATTTTTTACACGGTTTCTAAAAAATTTACATTATGGGATCCAAATTTAAGTACAGAAGAAGTTACGTTAGATAATTTAAAGATTTATCCTAACCCTACAACAAGTATCTTAAATATTGAATTTTCTACAACTAACATTGAAAAAGTTAAATTTGATATTTTTGATTTAAACGGAAGATTGATTAAAACGGTTTCTCAAGAAAATTCCAACCAAATCAACCAACAGATAAATGTGGAGAGTTTACAAACTGGAACGTATATCTTGGTTATTAATACAGGAAAATACACTTCTACACATAAGTTTATTAAGAAGTAGTTTTAATATTCATATATAAATAAAAGCAACCATTAAATTTGGTCGCTTTTATTGTTTTTAAACCTTGCCAAAGTTTAGAACTTTTGCAAGGTTGATTCTTAACTTTTACACTTTACATTAATACAAATTACAATATACAGCAAAAAATCTATTTTTTAACCAGTTTTTTAACCGCTGTACCTTCATTGGTTTGTAAATGCAGCATATAGGTACCACTTGCCAAGTTTTCTACATTTAACTGTATTTCAGTTTCGTTATTAAAGTTTTGTGTGCTTACCTGTTTACCTGCCATATTATAAACCGTAACTTGGTTTACCAACATATTTTCGCTGTTAGTTATGTTCACCACAGTTGCTGCCGGGTTTGGGTACATGTTAAACTTTGCAGCTAATTGTTCGTTGGTGCTTAAACTTATAACCTCTGGCGGTACTGCATTTAATGCCGTAATTTTAATATTATCATAACGGTTTCGACTATAAATTTGAGGATCATTTGCTCCCGTTGACACTATTACATCTATTACGATATTTGATAAAGGATAGTCTTGTATAAGATTAGTTGACGTTTTATACTTTAAAAAATCACGAGAAGATACTTTATTTAAAGATGGCGTATGATAATACACTTTTTTGTTAGGGTAATCTAAATACACGATAAGTTTAACCCAAGTGTTAAAAGGTAAGTAAAAGTGCTGGTTACCATCGGTAGAACCATCATAAAAGATGCCGTTTGTTTTCATAAAAGCAATATTAGCCAAACCTTCAGGTGGATTTATCGGAGAATTTGGATCACCAATACTATATAATCTTATATTAGCATACCCTCCTGCGTTTCCTGGGTGTTTTGGACCAGTATAAAAATCAATTTCAAACATCAGCACATCATTTCCCGGCAAATGGTTAGCCATTAAAGGGTGTAAGTTTGTTTTCCATGCACCAAGCGCCTCTGCATAAGTTAAACCGGTACTTATATTCAATACCTTGCCTCTGCCCGTTTCGTTTTCAATGGTAAAAAAACTGTTTGCCTGTGTATAAGCCGAACCGGTATACCACCCCCATTGCCCGGGTATTTTACCGGTAACATCGGTTCCAAGATTACCAACACTGTGATTGTTGAAATTTTCGGTGTACAAAACCTGACTATATATGTAGTTAAAACATAATACAGTTATTAAAACCAGTAAATACTTTTTCATAATTTTTAGAATTATAAGTAAAGAGCGTGTCTTAAAAGGTAGCTATTGTCAAGCTGAATTCACTTCGGCTTCTCATTAAATATTGAAAATCAAGATTATGAGATTCCGAAACAAGTTCGGAATGACAACGTTGGGTACTTTTAAGACACACACTTTAATTTTCTATCAATGTACTCTTAAATGCAACGCTGAACGTTGCCAAAAAGTGGGAACGTCTTGCCAAATATCCATAGTTAGCGTTTTAGGCACACTACCTGTTATAGTATGCTGGTGTTTAATACTTGGTGCTTCAAAAACTAATTCAAATGAGTTACATTGTCCAGAACCACTTCCAAAATTACTATATGTCGTAGGGTTGAATGACCCATCTGTATAATAATGCAAATTAAAACTGCCAAAAGGTAAGTTTCCTTGTAATTGTATTCCTCCGCCTGGTGTATTTTCAACCGGATGCCATTTATTAACTAGTCCGCCAGATAATGTTTTTATTTCGGGATGCAAAATGTACGTACCTACAAAAGCATTAGTGGCTGCTTCAAAAACTTCAACTTCGTAAAAAAACACTTTACCGTAATCTCTTAATAAGAGTTCTTCTTGCGGTTGTAATGTTCCAGCAAAATCAAAACCATCTGCCCATTGTCCAAAAGCCCAAGGCGGGGTAAAACTAGGATATCTAGGAAGTGTTCCTCCAGGCATAGGTAAATGGTCTTGTAAATCTTCAATTCTTGCGCTTTGCTGCGGCTGAAAGACCAAGGGATTAATTGTTTTTACAAGATTACCAACTTCTTGAGGTTGTCCCGCATTAAAAGTAAGTAAATTTTGATATTGAGCTGGGTTTGTAGCCATATTGGCAACGATCTGGTTAGCCGCAGGTAAGCTATAATCATTAAATATTCCATCGTTATCGCCATCAAAATAGGCTAAGCCTACCCACGCATACACCTCTAATCTATAAGGCGAATAGTTTTCATCCTCGTCACCATTGCTAATTCCATACGATGGTTGCAGTCCTTCAAAGCCATTTCTGTTGTACCAAATATCCCAAGGCGAAAAATAATTTGTAGCCAATTGGCTTATACCTCCCGAGCCAAGTCCACCAGGACTGTTGTCATCAAAACTGTTGGTTTGTTATTGCGAACCGGTTTCTTCGTTTTGCAATTCGGCTTCCTGATACGCATCTTCACTACACGCTGTAAGGGCTACTACCCCCCCCAATAAAAAAAGTAATTTTTTCATAATGTTATATTTTTTAATTAACTGTACTGTAAATATAACAAAAAAATTAACATAATATTAAACAAAATAAAAAAAGGCTAATAATTAATTTAGCCTTTTGTATAGTAACAATTATTCTTCTTGTTTTTCGTTTATCTTGCGTTCCAGTTCTAATTGTAGTTCTTCAATTACGGGGCGAACGGTGCTTTCGGGTAAATCAACAATACGTATGTACATTAATCCATCAACCGAATTATTAAATAAGGGATCTACGTTAAAAGCCACTACCCGTGCGTTTTGTTTTATGTACTTTTTAATTAAAACCGGCAAACGCAATCCGCCTGGTTCTATTTCTTCAATCAACTTGTCGAATTTATTCAAATCGGCTTCGGCTTCGTTAAAAACAAAATCCTTATCGGCATCTTTCAAACGTACTTTGTATTCTTGTTTAGCCTGAACATACTGTGCCACATACGGATCGTAAAAATGTGACTTCATAAACTCGATCATCAACGATTTACTGAAATCTGAAAACTGGTTGCTGATGCTTACCCCGCCAATTAAATATTTGTGTTCCGGGTAACGTAACGTAGTGTGTACAATACCTTTCCACAACAAGAACAGCGGCATTGGTTTTAGCTGGTATTCGCCAATAATAAAGGCGCGACCCATTTCTATTGATTGTTCCATCATACCGTGTAACTCCGATTCAAAACGGAACAATTCGGTTAAATAAAACCCGTTAATACCGTGCTTTGCATAAATATCCTTACCAATGCCCATGCGGTAGGCACCGGCAATGCACTTAGCATCGTCGTCCCACAAAAACATGTGTTTGTAAAAGGTATCGTATTTATCTAAATCGATCGATTCATTTGTTCCTTCACCAACAGCTCTAAAAGTAATTTCACGTAACCTGCCAATTTCACGCAAAATATTCGGAATATTGGTAGCATCGGTCAAAAAAACCTCGTAATTTTTGCTTTGCAGCAAACGATCATCGCTCTTACGCAAATTTTCTATTTCCTTCACCATTAAATCTTGAAGCACCGGGCGTTCGATTTCTTTTGGTGGAGGCGTTGGCAGTTTAAACGATGGTATTTTTATGTATTGTTTTTTATCGTCGTCTTTTGTGGTATTTGCCAGCAGATAGGTTTTCTGACGTAAAAATTTTCCAAAATTTTCTATGGATGCTCCATGTTCGTTTTGTTCGGCAACGGTGATTGGTTTTCCAATACGCACGCGAATTACTCGGTCTTTCTGTGTTAACAATTCAGAAGGAAGCTTGGCTGTTTGTAATGTTGGACTGATCTTAGACAACATATAAAACAACTTGCTGTTTTTTGCGTGGAAATAAATAGGAACCACCGGAACTTGTGCTTTTCTAATCAGTTTTAAAGCACCTTCTTCCCAAGGTTTATCTACAATTTTATTATCTTCTTCAAAATTCGATACTTCACCTGCCGGAAAAATTCCCAACGGTTTTCCGTCGCTTAAATGGCGTAAGGTTTCCTTTAATCCTAAAACACTCGATTTGGAATCTTTATGATTTTCAAACGGATTAACCGGCATTACATAAGGTTTTAAAGGCTCAATTCTATGCAACAGAAAATTCGCGATGATACGGTAATCAGGATCGCGTTCGCGCATTAATTTCAACAGCAAAATTCCGTCAATACCTCCCAACGGATGGTTCGATATGGTAATATATGGACCTTGTTTAGGTAAGCGTTTTAATTCTTCGGGATCAATTTCAAATTCTATCTGAAATTCGTTTAAAATGGCATTTAAAAAAGTAACATCTTCTAAATGTTTGTTTCGGTCGTATATTTTGTTTAATTGTGATATTTTAAGCACTTTCATTAATAACCAACCAGAAAAAGTACCAATAAACCCGTACTTATCTAATTTTATTACGCGCGCAATTTCTTTAGCGGTTACTAACCCCATTTAACTATTTTTTTGCAAAGATAACAATTCCTTTCACACCTGTTTAAAACCCATTTCATTATAATGCAGTTTTAATCTAAGGTTAAGGTTTTAAATATAATAAAATTTACTTTAGTTTAATAAATTGTTAATAATATAATTTACATTTAAAAACAAAATAAGTCGTTAAATGTATTTTTCTTAAAAAACGAAATATGTATTTTTGACAAAACACCTACTTATAAATGAAAATTTTATCATACAACGTTAACGGAATTCGCGCTGCTATTACCAAAGGATTTTTAGATTGGTTGCAGGCTGCAAACCCCGATGTTATTTGTTTACAGGAAATTAAGGCAACACAGGATCAAATTCCGGTTTTAGAAATTACGGCTGCCGGATATCCGTTCCAATATTATTTTTCGGCAGAAAAAAAAGGCTACAGCGGCGTTGCCATTTTGTGTAAAAACGAACCCAAGCAAATTGTTTTTGGTACCGGAATTGATTATATGGATAAGGAAGGAAGAAACGTTCGGGTTGATTTTGACGATGTTTCGGTGATGTCTTTATACCTTCCTTCAGGTACGAATATTGATCGTTTAAGCCATAAATTTCAATACATGGCAGATTTTCAGAATTATATCAATGAGCTGAAAAAAGATGTTCCAAACTTGATTATTTGTGGCGATTACAATATTTGTCATCAGGCAATTGATATTCATGATCCTATTCGTAATGCAAAAGTTTCGGGCTTTTTACCTGAAGAACGCGAATGGCTGGATACTTTTATGAAGAATGGATTTTTAGATTCGTTCCGTATGTTGAATCCGGAACCGCATCATTATTCGTGGTGGAGCTACCGTGCAAATGCCCGCAACAATAACAAAGGCTGGAGAATTGATTATAATTTAATAGCCGAAAACATGAAAGATCGTGTAAAACGTGCGTACATTTTGCCTGATGCTAAACATTCTGATCATTGCCCGGTTGCAATAGAAATTGATTAATAAAAACAACCGTTGGGTGTAATTCAAAATAAATAAAAATTAACCACATAGACGAATAGAATTATAACTAATTGTAAAAGATGGGATAGAAAATTATATTATTTTTCACATAGTTTGTGCTATGCGAAAAGTAAAACATCTATCATAATCTTTTAAAAACATAAGAAAAATCTATGTTTCTATGTGGTGGAGGTTAATAAAAAACATTTAGAAATATGAAAAAAATATTATTGGCGGCTTGCTGCATACCGCTTTTAACAAGCTGCGTTACCAGAAGATTGTACAATGAATTAGACGCGAAATATAAAAACTGTGCCGAAGAATTAGAGCGTTTAACAGGCGAATCGAGTGATTTAAAATCGCAGTCGTTTGATTTGGGAACGAAGAATCAATCATTACAAAGTCAGTTAGAAGATGCTGTTGCTGAACGCGATAAATTAAAAGTTGCGTACGATCAACTGCAAAAAGAATACGGCAGTTTAGAGAAAAACAGCGATCAGGCAATCAAGGCAGAAATTGAACGCTTAAACAGTTTAAAGAAAGAATTGGACGGAAAATCTTCACGTGTTGCCGAATTAGAAGGCAAATTAGCCGCTCAAGATAAAAACCTGCGCAATTTAAAAGAATCGCTTTCTAAAGCTTTGTTTGAATTTGAAGGAAAAGGTTTAACGGTTGAACAAAAAAACGGAAAGGTTTATGTTTCAATGGAAAACAAATTGTTGTTTCCTTCAGGAAGTTGGACAGTGAGTAACGAAGGTAAAAATGCAGTGGAACAATTGGCTGAAGTGTTAGCTAAAAATCCTGATATTGCTATTTTGATTGAAGGGCATACCGATAACGATAAAATCATGGGTAATTTAGGTGGCGGCATCACAAACAACTGGGATTTGTCAACCAAACGTGCTACGGCAATCGTTAATATTATCGAACAAACCAATGGCATCGATAAAAAGAACCTTACGGCAGCCGGACGCAGTGAATTTGCTCCGATTGCATCAAACAGTTCCGCAACAGGCAAGGCAAAAAACCGACGAATAGAAGTTATCTTAACGCCGAAATTAGACGAAATATCTAAATTATTAAACGACTTATAAAAGCAAAATCCCGAGGTAACATCCGGGATTTTTTTCAAATACATTTACATGAACGAATTACAAAGCACCATTTATTCCTTTGGATACAATTTACTTAAAGAAGCCGGTTTAAGCAGTCAGGCATCGCATTACATCAATACTATTTTACTGCTCATTGCATTTTTTGTTATTTTATATGTGATTGATTATGTATTGCGCAGAATTTTAATGTTGCTGCTTATAAAAACCATCAGAAGAAGTAAAACCCGTTTCGACGATTTTTTAATTCACAATAAAGTTTTAAAGTACATTACGCATTTAATTCCGCTAATTATTGCAAAACAATCGTTACCCCTTATATTTACTGGTTTTCCGCAAATAACCAATGGCACTGTAAAGATGGTAGATATTGCCATTATTATAACATTTACCCTTTTATTAAAGTCGATTTTTTATACGTTTAAAGATGTTTTAAACAGCCGCAAACGATTTACAGACAAACCATTAGACAGTTATTTTCAGGTAGTTGCCATTTTACTTTATATTGTTTGCGCCATTTTGATTTTTTCGGAATTAACCGGCAAAGAACCTTACGGTTTATTAACAGCATTGGGTGCGGCATCGGCAATTGTAATATTGGTTTTTAAGGATACCATTCTGGGATTTGTTGCAAGCATTCAGGTATCGTCTAACGATATGGTGCGTGTGGGCGATTGGATCGAAATGCAGAAATATGCAGCAGACGGAACCGTTTTAACGATTAATTTAAGTACTGTAAAAGTTCAAAATTTCGATAAAACCGTAACTACCATTCCTACATATGCACTGATAAGTGATTCCTTTAAGAACTATCGAACCATGCAGAAATCGGGTGGTCGCCGTATAAAAAGATCACTCAATATTAAAATTGGATCGATCCGTTTTTTGAAGGAAGATGAAATAGAAGATTTAAAACGAATCAAACTTTTAAAATCTTATATCATCGAACGTCAGCAGGAAATAAGCACTTATAACCTTAACCATGTTGACGACCCCACGATGCTGGTAAACGGGCGTAGAATGACCAATATTGGTTTGTTTCGCGAGTACACAAAACGGTATTTACTAAACAATACTAAAATACACAAACAATTCCCCATAATGGTAAGACACCTACAACCTACCGAACACGGTTTACCTATTGAAGTTTATGCCTTTACAGACACCGTAGAATGGCTTAAATACGAAGGCATTATGGCTGATATTTTTGATCATATTTTAGCGGTGGTTCCATACTTTAACCTTGAACTTTTTGAACTACCAAGTGCCGCCGATATTCACGATGTACTTTTAGCAAACTTCAATGAAAACAAAAGTAGCCTTAAGTAGGTAGATTAAAGCTAGAGAATAAAACGTTAACAAAAAACAAAGGCAGGTTTTCACCCGCCTTTGTTTTGTTATAATTGTGTTTGATTAATCTTATTTCTTAACGATTTTCACAAACTGTGAAGCTTTCGCTGTTTCTATTTTAACCAGATAAGTTCCTGCACTCAATCTGCTTAAATCAACTTTTACTTCGTTGCCTTGGTAGTCGTTTCCAAATACTCTTTGACCTGTGATTGTGAATACTTCAACTTTCTTGATCTCTTCAATATAGCTGATGTTTAATTCAGAATCAACCGGGTTCGGATAGTATTTCAACTGTGTTAAGTCTAACTCTGCATTGCTTAAGTTTATCGTTACTTTAACTGCGGTTGGAACTAAACTTCCACAGTTGTTAGGTGTTACAAGAACGCCGTAATACGTGGTTGCATCTGTTAACGGTGTATTTGGCGAAAGCTCATTCATTAGCTTAGCAGCATCTGCAGCACTTAAGAACCATTTTACGTTTGGTTCGTTCATTGCTAAATCAGATA
>NZ_FOVI01000030.1 GCF_900115115.1 Paenimyroides ummariense | reverse complement strand
TTTTTTGGTGTTGCCATAATTAAAGTTACATTTTTTTTTAAAAACACTCCTTTAGTTTCTTTTATAAAATGTCTACTTTTTGCTGAAGATTTACACCGAATTTTGTTAAAAAAATGCTCACTTCATATAACAGGAACAATGGTATTACAAGAACTACCTGACTCAGTATGTCGGGCGGAGTTATGACTGCAGAGGCAATAAGTATTATTACGTATGCGTATCGTCTGTATTCTTTCAGTATTGAGGTTGATATGATACCTAATTTGAATAGGAAATAAATAATGACAGGCAGGTTGAATACAACACCTGCCGCAAGTAGTGTTGTACGTACAAGCGAAATATAGGAACTCAGATCAAAATTGTTTTCTACTAAGGCACTGATACTGAATTCTGTCAGGAATTTTAGCGAAAAAGGAACTATGATATAGTACCCGAAAAGAACGCCGGTAAAGAAAAGTAATATTGAAGATAGCAGGAAGGCCAAACCGGTCTTTTTCTCATGCTTGTAAAGTGCAGGGCGTAGGAATTTCCAGAACTCGAACAATATCAGTGGGAAGGCTGTAATAATGCCAAAGCTTAAACAGGTCCATATTAATAGGGAAAGTTGCCCTTCCATTTTACGGTTTTGCAGGTCAAGGTCAAGATCCGCCATCGTATACACTGCCTCATTAAAATAACTTAAAAATCTGTAGGTGGGAAAATCTCCTCTTTTGGGTGCGAAAATTATTTCGTCAAAGATAAAGTCGCTGAAAATAAAAGCAGCAGCAGAACAAATTATGATCCCGATTGAACATCTTACAAAAGCCCATCGCAATGCTTCAAGATGGCTTAAGAAGGATTGTTTTTTTTCGTTTTTTTCCATTTTAACTGTACCTTACTTTTTTTCAAAGATAATAAACTCAATTTTTTTTACTTGCTAAAAGCACCGCTATTTAATTTTAAGTTGGTTATATTTGTTATTTAACCTCATAATTTATTTTAGAATATCTACTTATAACTTAACCTAATAAATAGGTTAGTTCAGCAAAATATAAGCAAATGGAATCAGTTATTTATTGGATAAATGATATTGTATGGAGTCAGGCTCTTGTAATACTCTGTCTCGGTACGGGACTCTTTTTTAGTTTCAGGTTAAAATTTCCGCAGATAAGGCTTTTCAAGGAAATGATCAGGTTGCTTTTCGGAACAAAAAAATCAAAAGAGGGCATATCCTCTTTTCAGGCTTTCACGCTCGCAATATCAGGCAGGATAGGTACGGGTAACATTGCCGGTGTCGCAACAGCCATTGCAATGGGTGGTCCAGGTGCAATATTCTGGATGTGGACTATAGCATTTTTAGGAAGTGCTTCTGCAATCATTGAAGCTACCCTGGCTCAAACTTATAAGCAAGTCAGCAAGGGCGAATTTAGAGGCGGACCGGCATATTATATTTTAAAAGGACTGAAAAGTAAACATTTTGCCGTATTGTTTGCCTTGGCTACGGTGATAAGCTGTGGGTTCCTGCTTCCAAGTGTGCAGAGTAACAGTATAGCACTTGCCGTGGAAAAAGCTTTTAATGTTGATACTGTGTACACGGCCGTTGCAGTCTGTCTTTTACTCGCAACTATTATAATTGGTGGTGTTAAAAGGATAAGCAGCGTAGCAGAAGTAGTTGTGCCATTCATGGCCGTTTCCTACATAGTTATGGCGTTGGTAATCATTGCATTGAATATTTCCAGAGTACCCGATATGTTCTCCCTGATATTCAACTCTGCTTTTGGTGTAGATGCTACCTTTGGCGGTATTGTAGGATCTGCAATAAGCTGGGGCGTGCAGCGCGGTATATACAGCAATGAAGCGGGGCAAGGAACGGCACCGCATGCCGCTGCCGCTGCCGAGGTTTCTCATCCTTACAAGCAGGGACTGGTACAGGGTTTTTCGGTTTATGTCGATACGTTGTTTGTATGTACGGCAACAGCGCTTATGATTCTTTTTACCAACCAGTACAACGTAATGGATTCAAGTACGGGTTACATTGTTGAAAATTTACCGGGTATTGAGGCGGGAGCTGCATTTACCCAGAGTGCGGTCAGTGTTCACTTTCCTGCCTTTGGAAATGAATTTGTAGCGGTGGCATTAATGTTTTTTGCCTTTACCACGGTTATGGCCTATTATTATATAGCGGAGTCCAATATCGACTTTCTTTTTAAAGGCACGAAGTCCAAGTATGCAATATGGATCCTGCGCATCCTTATTCTTTTCTCAGTCTACGTGGGCTGTGTTAACTCTGCCAAAGTTGCCTGGACACTCGGCGATATAGGTGTCGGTCTTATGGCATGGATGAATCTTATAGCCATCCTGCTGCTTTATAAAAAAGCAATAGCGGTGGTAGACGATTATGAAAAACAGAAGAAGCTGGGTGAAGACCCACAGTTTGACAATGCCGTTCTGAATCTGGAGAATGTCGAATATTGGGAAAGCTCTTTAGAAGACGATAATAAAATTTAGTAATATAATTATAAAAAAGTAGCCTTACCTTTGCATGGCTTAATAAAAAGACAGTAATGAATAGTAACATTAATTTAAACGTATTTAAAGATTTTGTCAAATCAAACAATTTCGGCGGCATATTACTGTTTCTTTGCGTAATACTTTCGCTTGCAGTAGCCAACTCTCCCTTGGCGCAGCAGTTGCAGGATGTTTTAGATACGTTGATCGGTTTTGAAAATGAAAATGTTCATTTGAACTATACTGTATCTATGTGGATAAATGACGGTCTTATGGCAGTCTTTTTTCTACTGGTAGGTTTAGAGATCAAGAGGGAAGTGGTTGAAGGGGAACTTTCTTCACCAAAAAAGGCATTGTTACCCATACTGTGTGCTATAGGAGGCGCATTGGTACCTGCAGCTATATTTACTATGTTGAATGCAGGTTACGAAACATCTTCGGGTTGGGCTATACCAATGGCTACCGATATTGCTTTTGCTCTTGCAGTAATATCATTACTTGATAAAAGGGTTCCGGTTAGTTTAAAGATATTTTTGGCTGCTCTGGCAATTGTAGACGATTTGATTGCAATTCTTGTCATCGCCTTTTTCTACTCTTCGGGGATAGAAATTGCATATATGGGTTATGCGGCAGCGTTTATGGCTGTATTGGTGATAATGAACAGACGTAACGTAAAAAATCCGTATCTGTATTTAATACCGGGAGTATTTGTATGGTACTTTGTTCATCATTCGGGTATTCATGCAACAATTGCCGGCGTTATGGTGGCTATGACACTCCCTACGAATGACACGGCTGTTGAGTCACCATTGGAAAGACTGGAGCATGCATTGGTGAAACCTGTAAATTTTCTAATCATTCCCATATTTGCTTTTGCTAATACCAACATAACAATGCAGGCTGAAATGCTGCACGGACTTACGTCTCCACTGGGATTGGGAATCTTTTTCGGTCTTCTGGCAGGTAAACCAATAGGGATTTTTGTAACATCATGGATATGCAAAAGAACAGGTATCGCTTCTTTGCCAGAAGGCAGTAATTGGATGCATATAGTGGGTGTTGGTTTGCTGGCTGGTATTGGTTTTACAATGTCAATATTTATTTCGATTCTTTCATTCAACAACCCGTTATTTGTTTCAGAAGCCAAGCTTTCTGTTTTGCTCACTTCTGTTATTGCAGGTACGGCAGGTTTTATGCTGCTTAAGGCAAATTCTAAAAAGTCACGTTAAATTTAACTAAGATGTTTTTTACCAATACTTTACTCAAAAGTTTTGTTTAAGTCGCTTCTAAATAACAGGTTAACAGGTATTTTCCTTACCGTTTTTTATATTCTGGCAATAACGGTGTTATTGGCAATGGTGGGATTTGGTTTTCCGGCAGAATACAAGGTGTATGTTAATGTATTTTTCATTAGTTTATTGTTCGTTGGAATACTTAAGACAATATTTAAATATTCAACACCAAGGGAAGCCGTAATATCGCGGGTGCTTGTTTTTGATATCGTAAGCCTGTTGTTTATTTGTTATTGTATTTACAGGCAGTTGGCTGATTACGATTTTTATTTTGTCAGCAGGTACCTTCAAATGGCGGTAATCTTAAAATTGATTAGAGAAATTGCGACTCCGAGTTTCAATTTTAAGCGGTCGTTCATCACACCGCCGCAACTTTTCATCATTAGTTTTATGGGACTTGTCTTTGGTGGCGCGTTGCTGCTTATGCTTCCTAATGCTTCAAATATACCGCTTTCTTTCCTTGACGCGCTTTTTACTTCTACAAGTGCTGTATGCGTCACGGGACTTACCGTGGTTGATACGCATGTGCAGTTTACAGGTTTCGGTCATTTTCTCATTATGATACTGATTCAGATGGGGGGTTTGGGTATACTGACTTTTGCAGGTTATATAGCCTATTTTTTTAAGGGAAACAGTTCTTATGAAAACCAGATCGCATTGGGAAGCATCGCAAATAATGATTCTTTAAGTGAGGTATTTGAATTTGTTAAGCGTATCATTTATTTAACGTTCTCTATTGAAGGAATTGGAGCTTTAATGATTTACCTCTCAATCGATGATAATTCCATGGGCTTTCTTGATAAGTTTTTTTTTAGTATGTTCCATTCTATCTCTGCTTTCTGTAATGCGGGATTTTCTACACTTCCTGCCGGAGCAATGAATGCAGATTTTGTTTACAATTATAACTTTCAGGGGGTTTTGATCATTTTGATTTTCCTCGGCGGCATCGGGTTTCCTATCCTTATAAATCTTTTAAGGTACACACAGTATCTTTTCCGCAGAATTGTTTCGCGTTTGGTTCATAACGAAAATGTACGCCGTAATTGGGTATTTACGCTTAGTTCCAAAGTAAACCTTGTAACTTCAATTACGATTCTTGGGGTAGCAGTAATCATACTTTTTTTCGAAGAGTATTACCGTACATTGGCTCCCCATCACGGGTTTGGAAAATTTGTTTCTGCTGTATTTCTTGCAATAACACCTAGAACTGCAGGCTTCAATACCATCGATTTTTCAGAGCTTCATTTCTCTTCTGTTTTACTTGTAATACTTTTAATGTGGATCGGTGCGTCGCCGGCGTCGACCGGTGGTGGTATAAAAACAAGTACTTTTGCAATAGGTGTACTAAATTTTATAAATATTGCAAGGGGAAAGTCAAAAATAGAAATTTTTAAAAGAGAGCTCAATCCCATAAATGTGCAGAAGGCTTTTGCCACAATGACCCTATCTTTTCTGGTTATTGGCTTGGGGATATTTTTAATAACAAAGTTCGACAGTCACCTTAGTCTGACAGATGTCGCATTTGAAGCATTTTCTGCCTATTCAACGGTTGGTCTTTCGCTCAATGTTACACCTGAATTGTCTGAACCAAGTAAGGTGGTCATAATTGCCATTATGTTTATCGGAAGGGTTTCTATGATAACCATACTGATGGCATTTTTTAAGAAAGCAACCGGCAACTCCGGTTATGCTTATCCGTCAGATGATATTTTAATTTAAATTGTTTATGAAGGTAATAATTATAGGTTTAGGAAATTTTGGTGCGGCATTGGCAAAAAAAATGTCCAAACTCGGACACGAAATAATAGGTGTGGATAACGATATGCAGAAAGTAGAATCCTTAAAGGAAAAACTTTCGTACACGGTCTATATGGATGCCACAGATGAACTGGCAATAAGTAAGCTGCCGTTGAACAATACGGATATAGTTATTGTAAGTATTGGTGAAAACGAAGGTGCCAATATAATGGCGACGGCAATCTTTAAAAACAAGAATGTAAAAAGGCTTATAAGCCGTTCCATAAGTTCGCTGCACGAAAACGTTCTGCAGGCAATCGGTGTTTCCGAGATCATAAGACCGGAATCTGAATCTGCAGAAAGATGGACTAAAAAGCTTAATGTTAAAGGTGTTGTCGATTCCTTCGAACTCAATAAGGATTACAGCATCATAGAGGTACTTACGCCTGCTGAACTGGTCGGTAAAACATTCGATGAGGTACAGTTCAAAAAGCAGCACAATATCCTGGTCATGACCATTATTAAAAATAAGGAAGAAGCCAGCTTTTTGGGACAGTACAAAATCGTGCCTCAGGTTCAGGGCTTTCCCTCTTCATCAACGGTAATCCAAAGTAAAGATGTCCTTGTAATTTATGGTGCCAACGATGATATTTATAGGTTCCTTAAAAAATTTAAGATGGGAAACATATAATTGGTTCATACAGTTTATGTTTCTTTTTAAACATACAAGTTACTGTTAATCAGGTGTATTTGTAGTAGATTCGTTTATAAGCAAAATGTTTTTGGTCTTTAACCGTTCGCTTAGCCATTGTTTGATCTTGGGGCTGTCTGCTGTTTCTTTTTCGTTTTGTGTTCTATAAAGAACCAGCCAGTTCATCTTAGCGCTGTCTGTTTCAGCGTACCGTTCAATTTTACCTAAGGTTACCGATTGCAGCTCTGGAAATAGAATTTCCATTTCTTTTCGTAAGCCGGGTTCTTCAACCTTATAGCGGTTCAACTCGGTCCTCAAATTATTGATGGTAAGGTCTTTTTCTGTAAGCACGTGGTCTTGTTTACCCAGTTCTTTTAAAATCTCGCTTTTTAGGTCGGCATCATCCTGTCTAAAGTTTAAAACCGTATTTCTCACTCCTTTGTCGGCAAGCATCCTGTTGTAAAGCTTCATTTCCGCTAGGGTCAGTTTCTTGTTTAAAAAAGCAATATCTACCGTTTTAGGGTTTGAGTTGTAGTTCAGCTTCTGATAGATTACCGTGTAACCCCTGCTGCCAAACTCCAGGTTAATAAATTCGTCTACGGTTTTTGTAAAGCGCTTCTCCTGAAAAAGGTTGTAAGCAAGATAAAAGCTGGGAATAATCATCAGCATCATCAGTGTCGTGATTCCGTATCTTATCTTTTTAGCATTTTTTGGATCTACTACGGCAGCTGCAGGGTACTTTAAATATTTTATTACAAAAAATGTTGCAATGCATATAAAGAAGCAATTGATAGTATATAAGTAGAATGCGCCTAAATAGCTGGCGTTCAAAGTTGCCAATCCGTATCCGGCGGTGCATAATGGCGGCATAAGTGCGGTTGCAATAGCAACCCCGGGGATAGGATTTCCTTTTTCCACTCGTGTAATGGCTATCACCCCCACGAGTCCTCCAAAAAAAGCGATCAGCACATCGTAGATGTTTGGTGAGGTCCGTGCCAGCAGTTCCAACTGTACATCTTTAAATGGGCTTATGTAGAAATAGAGTGCAGAGACAGTTAAACTTACAACGGTAGCAATCAACAGGTTTTTTATCGATTTTCTTAAAAGCCTGAAATTATAGGTTCCCAACGCAAATCCCGCGCCCAGAATCGGACCCATAAGCGGCGATATCACATGGCTCCAATGATTACCGCAGTAGAGTTTACATTCAGTCCTACCGAAGCGATGAGTATCGCGCAAGCTAATATCCAAAGGTTCGACCCTCTGAACGATATGTTTGCCGTAACGTTATCCAATACTTTTTCTTTATCTTCTTCACCATTGTGAAGGTTGATGAAGTCTACAATCTTATTCATGATAATTAATCGGTTAGCTATTCAGAAAATGCCCGCAACTGTAGCAGTAATCTGCGTCGGTTCTGTGTCCCTCTTTATTGCAATGCGCACATACAATTCCGTTAAGGTTTGTATGCTGTATATTATTTTCGTTGCCTTTATTCAGCTTTTTACCTGCCTCTCTAGCAATTTCAACACCAACTATGCCGGTGGGTACAGCAATAATACCGTAACCTATAACCATAAGAACCATAGAAAAAAACTGACCAAGTGCGGTTGTTGGAACCATATCACCGTAACCTACTGTTGTCAGGGTAACAATGGTATAAAACACGCTCTTTGGTATGCTTGTAAACCCGTTCTCCGGACCTTCAATGTAATACATCAGTGTTCCTATGAGTATGGAAATGATCATTACTGTGTAAAGAAAAACCATAATTTTAGCTCTGCTGGCAAGCAGGGCAACTTTAAGGCGTGACGATTCTTCCATGAACTCGATAAGTCTGAAAACCCTGAAAAGCCTTAACAACCTTAAAATTCTGAAACTGCTCAGTATATGGCTTCCAACTAGAAACAAAGAAAAGAACATGGGCAGTATCGATAACAGATCTATGATGCCGTAAAAGCTGAAAATATAGCGAAATGGTTTTTTACTTACAAAAATTCTTGTAAGATATTCAATTGTAAATACGATTGTAAAGATCCATTCCAGCACAATCAGTTCATCGTGAAACCTATGGTCTATTCCTTCAACAGTTTCTGCCATAATGGTAAAAACACTCAGGAGTATGACGATAAGTAAACCTATGTCAAACGCCTTTCCTGCCGGCGTGTTTACACCGTAAATAATTATATATAGTTTCTGTCGAATCAGGTCAAGTCTGCTCTTTGACTGATCGTTTGTACTGTACATCTTTTAGATAGTTTTTATAATAGGGTTTAATTGTTCAAATTCTAAGAATAAATATAAATAAATTTTCGGAAAGGTATCTTTTTTTTAAATGTTCGTTGTTAAATACTGTTGTTTTTTCATCCGTATTTTACTATGGTTTAATAAAATCTCGGTGTTCATTCTTCACTTCTAGTATGAAATTCTTAACTTTATATTTAGAACACCCAAATAAATACTGATCGCTGATATGGTTTGCAGAAAGGCAAGGCTGTTTTATTTCCGGTCATCTTTGAGTGTTTGTTAATTTAAAAGCTATGAAATGAATTTACCACGACTAAGAACAACCCTTAGCAGAGGGGTTATTATACCAAGTATGCTGTTTATAATAGCAGTTTCATTATTGTCGGCAGTTTTTCCGGCTTTAACAAATAACCTGCTTACTCAGGTTAAACAGTTTATCTTCGTAAACCTTAATTGGATTTATGTATGGTCCGTAACGGCTTTCGTTATCTTTTTAATATACCTTATGGTCGGCAGGTACGGCAGCATAAGGCTGGGTCGCAATAACAGTAAGCCCGAATATTCTTTCTTTTCATGGATATCCATGTTGTTTGCCGCCGGGATGGGAATAGGCCTTATGTATTTTAGCGTAGCCGAACCAATACAGCATTTCTCAAATGATGTTTTTGCAGCAGGATCGCAGGTACAGCGTGCAAAGAATGCCCAAATGTACACTTTCTTTCACTGGGGTGTACACGCATGGGCTATATATGGTGTGGTGGGGCTCTCGCTTGCTTATTTTTCATACCGGTACAGGCTTCCTCTGTCACTTCGCAGTTGTTTTTACCCGTTATTAAAGGATAAGATTAAAGGGAAGTGGGGAAATGCGATTGATGTTTTCGCCTTGTGCAGTACCTTTTTCGGCATTACCACAACGCTTGGTTTCGGGGTTGTACAGATCAATTCGGGGCTGCGTACACTTAATATTCTCCCTGAAAGCAACTTTACGTATCAGGCTCTTATAGTGGCGGTACTTGTATCGCTTGCGGTTATTTCTGCCGTTAGTGGTTTGGATAAGGGGGTTAAGCTGTTAAGCAGTATAAACATCATAGCGGTAATGATACTGCTTACTTTTGTGCTTATCTTAGGACCTTCCATATATATTATCGGAAGTTTAACCGATGGCATCGGTAACTACATCAACAACTTTTTCAGCCTTACGTTTAATACGCATGTTTACGAAGAAAACACCAAACCCTGGTTTTACGACTGGACGATCCTTTATTGGGCTTGGTGGATTTCCTGGTCACCGTACGTGGGAATATTTATTGCACGGATATCAAAAGGTCGGACTATCCGTGAATTTGTGGCAGCCGTCCTTATAATTCCCACACTATTTAACTTTGTCTGGATGACGGTTTTCGGAAACAGTGCGATATGGTTTGATATGAATATCGCTAACGGCGCATTAAGCAGCTTGGCAGGTGATCCCGATGCGCTGATGTTTCGTTTTCTGGAATACCTGCCGTTCAGTACCGTTGCAAGCATCATTACTATTGTAATTATTATCATATTCTTTGTTACCTCTGCCGATTCCGGAATGTTTGTAATGAACAGTATCGCAACTAAGAACGCACGTATTTCTCCCAAATGGCAAACAATCGGCTGGGGTGTGCTATTGGGCGGACTGGCTTTGCTGCTGTTGAAGGTTGGCGGCCTTGATGCCTTACAGAGCATGACCCTGATAACAGCGCTTCCTTTTTCAATCATTATGCTGCTTTTTATCGTAAGTCTTGTCAAAGCGTTATCTGTCGATCGAAGTTATTACGAACGTGAATTTGCCGTGACAACTGTTCCTTGGACGGGAACGTCGTGGAAGCAGAGGTTAAGGCAGATCGTTTCATTTAAAGACCGCACTACGGTCAATTATTTCATGAATACTGTCGTACAGGCTGCATTTGCCGAGTTGCAGGAAGAATTCCTACGCAACAATGTGGTGGCTGCAGTTAAAAAGTCTGATAATCCGGAATGTTTTGAAATACAGGTAAGGAACGATCGCATCAATAACTTTATTTACGGCGTAAAGGTAGAATCACGCATTATATCTGAATATATTTTTGATGACAGTTTGCCCGATGCGGAACAGCATCAGCTTTTCTACCCTAAATCATATTTTGGTGACGACCGACCGGGTTACGACGTAAGTTTGTTTACGAAGAACGAATTGATATCCGATGTGCTTAAACATTATGACAGATACATCGCCATTGTTTTAGAAGAACAGAACAATATGTTTATAAGCAGTGAAGACAACTACAGGTTAAAGTAAAAGTCTTTAGAAACAGTTGGCTGTAGAACTGATTGATTGTATTAGAATTGTAATGAACACATTAATAAATTAAATCGACCATGAACTATATAAAATGCGCAAATTGTAGCAAGTTTAATTTAAACAGGGAACACTGTGCTGTATGTGGTACATCTTTGATGATATCTGAAACGCGAAGGGAGAAGCAGTTACAGGAAAGGGAAGATGCACTTGCGAAGATCAGCGAAAACGACAAAAACGGAATTTACGAACGTATGAAGAACCATAGTTCGCCTCCTGTAAGGTGGCTGGCGGCGGGTATGAAGAGTATTTGGCTGGTTTTTATTGGTGTAACTACGCTGATTGCCCTAATATTGAGTGTTTTTGCGGGATGAGAAAAATACTGTCTCCCTTCATTTTTCTCGGCATTATTGGTATATCGGTTTACGGCATGCAAAAGTGCGGCATAAGATTGCCGGTATTTGTAAACAATTATCTGAATGATTTGCTAATAGTGCCTATAAACCTTTTCGCTGTGCAATTGTTCTGGGGTGTTCTTACTGGTACAACAGTTTTTTTACGCTTCAGTATTGTCGCTAGTTGTGTACTTTTCTACAGCATTTTTTTTGAATATATACTGCCCCAGTTCAACATCAGGTATACTGCCGACTGGTGGGATGTGCTTTGCTACCTTTTCGGTGGGCTGCTGTTTTGGTTGTATCAGCATACTTTTATTAAATTGTAGAATTAAGATCCACTATTTTGTAGGTAATAATAATAATTTTACGATGTGTAAACATCGCATCAAATTATGTTTCAACTTACAATGCCCGTACACACCTTCGGAGATTTGTCTAAAAAATATCCTTCCAGATATAGGAAGGATAAATAGTTGAGTCGAATTAATAATTAAAGTGTCTGTTCGGTAATTAGTCTAAGATTACAACTTCAACGGGTTTTAGGCTGTTGCCGTTGTTTTCTATTGTTACCTTAAGTTTACTACCTTTTCTAAGTTCTGTGAAAGCTACTGTCTTACCGCCCTTCGTCAGTCTTGTAGCGTTGTCAAAGTAAAGCTCCAGTACTTTTCCGTCCGCTGTTTCAACGTATATTTCCTGTTCTTCGGCATCTACTTCTTTTGCTTTTCCGTCATACGTACCGCTCGCAACAAGATCCGTATTTTCAATTTCTGCCGTTCCGCCGTCTTTGTCTTTGCTTTTCCTCATGTCGCATGAGCAAAGTACGGTTGCTGTTGTAAAGAGCACTGATAATAAAACTGATTTTTTCATAGTATGCAATTTTTATTTTATATGAAGATACAAAAAAAAATAATTTTCTGTAACACATATTACTCATTTTAAATGTCTTACCATGCAGGTTTTATTGTAAATGTATGTTGTAATACTGGTTATTAATTTGTAAATTTAAGATGTATAATAAAAACATCTATCTGTCTTTGGTTCATCAGCTGTCGTGCATGATTGTCGGCGGTGGTTTTATATACCATAAGCGGTTGTCTATTATCAGTATATTCCGATAGCACGATCAGCTGGTTATCATAAAATTTCTGATTGCAGAATTCTATGATCTTAGGATGGCATCGGTAGTGTTCCCTTAACAGTGTTTTTGGCATAGTGGGAAATAGTTCCAATAAAGCTGATAACAGGCTGTTGTTGGAATAACGGTAGGCTTCCTTCAGTTTGTAGGTGCTGAATATAACGTCTGTTCTAAATTTCAAATCATTGGTAACCACATTGGGCAGCTGTTTAATATCACCCACAATTACCGCACGTTTGGCACATGACAATGCTAAGGATCCCGTTGCCAGATCAACCTGCGACGATTCGTCTATGATAACATAATCATACAGCATCTCTTTATCCAGACAGCGTTTTAAAGAGTAGGTGGTACTCATGATTACCGGATAATCGTTTATGAACTGATTTGATTTGTAATAAAGATCGGGTATAGAGTATATCTCCCGTTTTTTATTTATAAAGCTTTCGTACAGTGCGGCTTTAAGTAACTTCATTGCTGCATCAGTATACTCTTTCAATTTTGTGTCGAACGAAAAATGATTTAAGGATTCTTCTAAATCTGCTATGCTTTTTTCCAGTTCCGATATTTTAGCAGGATAATACTTCAACTGCAAACTCAAAATCATCTCGTCATAAGAATTCAGATAAAACGATTGGTCTTTAACTCCGTATTTTATTCGGTAAATTAGTTTTTTTATAAAGCCAACCGACTGTTGTTTTTCAGCCAGTTTTTCAATCGATAGCCAAAACCGCAGTACACTGTCGGCTTTTAGGTTTCTTCGTAGGCTTACATCTTTTATAAGTTCACTTTTGTAGCTCCCCTTAAAGTGTCGGTATTCTGTTTTTGTATTCTCAAGTTCAAGTCGGTGTTGTGCCAGCTGGTTCTTTTTATCCAGATTTTCAGCTAGGGCAGTTACAAGCTCTTCGGTTTTTAACCGTAGTTTTTCTTTTTCTACATTGCTTAGTTTAAAGTTCGATAAATCGGGTAATGCTTTTTGCGATTCTATAAATGCCTGCTTGTTCTCATTACTTCCCAACACCGCAGCCACAAATTCCAAACCTGCTTTCTCCAGTTTTTCATAAACATTCTTAACGGCAGAATTGTTGCTTGATACTACCGCTACGCTTTGTCCGTTCATAACGGCATTGGCTATAATGTTAAGTATGGTTTGTGTTTTGCCTGTTCCGGGCGGACCTTCAATCACGCTCAAATTATTATTGAAAGCTGTATCAACAGCTTTTTGCTGACTTAAATTAAATCCGAAAGGGAAAATAACATTTTGTGTGTTGTTGGTTCGGTTTGTTGATAAAGTAGCATTTAAAAAATCCGATAGCACGCATTCCTTTTTAATGGTAGTTATACCCTCATAACTTTTTGCAAGGGTATTTTGGCTTTCATTACCAATTATCCCAGCAGTATCGGCAACGTTTTTTAAATAGTTAAATACGTCAAAGGCATTCTTTGTACTTACTCCGGTTTTTATAATTTGTGCCCTGTTTTTGCTGTAGGTAAACTCTTTAGAACTGCCCTTAAAAACAACAACCAGTTTATCGCCTTGCTCGTAGTATCGTGCAATGCGGTCTGTTTCGTCTTTGTTGTCTATGTAGATTAGTTCTCTTTTTAGGGGCATTTATTTTAATTGTAAAGTTGATGTGCCTTTAAAAGATGAAATTTACAATATTTATCTTTATTTAAGTAAAATTGCTTTGGGAATCTTTACAATCCTTATAACAACGCAAATAATATTAAAGCAGCATTTAAACCGACGCAATATATTATTATATTAGCTACAAAACACTTCCGATCATGCCAAAAAGTAGAAAAAGGAAATCGAAAAATAATAAATCAAAAGTTGGGACAAAAAAAACATCGTCAACTCAAAGACCACTATATGGCAGTGCACCAAATCCAATAAAAATGAAATACTTTGAAGTTTCTATGGATGGTTTGCATCATTTATCTTTTGAAGAACGACTTAATGTTATTAGAAAGATTGGTAAGGAAGCTAGTCAAGAATTTCCTGAAAAATATAACGCCATCCAAAAATGGTTTAAAAAGTATGATTCAGCAAAACTTTTATCTTTCTCATATTACTATTTTATGATGACTAAGGCTGGTTACGATGAAGAAGCGGTAACTGGTAAGCTAACTTTTCCTGCATATTATCAAGAGTTACTTCAAGCATTTTCCCTTACACTTCCAAGATCATTTAAAGCCGATCCTTTTTCAGAAGAGGTTGATCAGTTTAAAGAAGATCTTACTTTGGCGTTTGAGCTATTTAAAAAATCTCAATACAATGTTCCTGATTCTGTCACAGTGGAAGAAGATGTATATAAACATATTTTGCGATCAGAGATGATACTGAATACTACTGCTGTCCGTAATTGGTCGTACGATCATCAGATGAAAAAAGTAACTATGGATTTGGCGGAAGGTATAAAAGCTGAATTCCGTAAAGTTTATGGTTTTTTCCCTACAATTTTCTTTAATCTTCTATATAGAATGGTTGAGGAAGTTGAAGTTAAGGTCAATGAGCATTTGAATAAAATCAGAAAAATTTTTAGTCAAAAGACTTATAGTAATGTAATAGAGTCATACGAATTACTTTTTCCTACTGAAAAAATTCCAAAAGAGAGACATGAGTGGTTCTGGGATCATTTCGGAAAAAATCTTCAAAATTTAAAAGGATTTTTTCTACTCCACTCAAATTATTTTCTAGAACACCTATTTACATTTGATTATGAAATTTTATCATCATATACAGATAATGAATTATCAACGGAACAGTTACGTAAAGTATATAGTCAAATCAGTTACAGTTTTGGTGACCTTCAAGATTCCAACACAGAGTACTTCATTCTAGGTAATCCAATACACGAAAAACCATTTATTCTCTTATCAGATGATACCGTTTTCAGCACACTGTGGTCTGTAATGACTCATTTCAGTATAAACATATTAGAAAGTCTTTGCTCAAGTGAGAATAAATTACGTCAAAAATATATTGATGAAAGAGCTTCTTACCTTGAAAATGAAGTTACAGAAATATTTAAAAAAGCATTTCCTACAGCTCAAATTTATGTTGGTAGCCAGTGGTTGGGAGATGATCACAAATTGTTTGAAAATGACTTGTTAGTTATCGTAGAATCATTTGCATTTGTTGTTGAATCAAAAGCTGGTATGGTAAGTCCCGCTGCGAAACGTGGAGCTCCCGATCGTCTATTCAAAACACTTAAAGAACTTATTGAAGTTCCTTCTGAACAAGCTCTAAGGTTTATAGACTTTTTAAAGGATAATCCTGTCGAATTATCGTTAAAAGTTAAGAAAGGTGCTCACAATAAATTTGATGCTTCAAAATTAAAGTACTTTATTCCTGTTGGAGTTACTTTATCACATCTTGGAATGACTAGCAGTAATTTAAAGAAGTTGATTAAGGCAGGAATCACAGATAAACCTATCGAAGATCTTGCAACCTCTATAAGTCTTACTGATTTAGAAGTTGTCTTTGATCTTCTTTCAAGTACTGCAGAAAAAATTCACTATTTGCAAAGAAGAAGAGAATTAGAAGCGAATTTAGAATACGAAGGTGATGAGTTGGATCTGCTTGCTCTGTATTTAGATGATGGTTTTAATATGGATAATTACATTAAAAAGTATAGTTCTATTCATGTTACTTTGAAATCAAAGGAATTAGACAACTACATAATAGGGAGTGCCCAAAATGTGCGAGTTAGAAAACCCATTCTCCGAAAGTCAAAATGGTGGGCAGACATATTGTCAAGGCTTGAACAGGAACGCCCTGAAATTTGGTTGGAAGCTTCCTATATTCTACTAAATATAATGCACATTGATCAGCTTAGGTTTAAAAAAGAAGCAGACAAACTATTTAATAATATGCGAAGAGGGAAGGCTGAGAAGCTACATAATTGGTTTAGGTTTGAAACTTCGAATGAAGAAAGACAGTTTACAGTTGTGTGTTATGGATATCGTAATAGCGCGATCGAAGATCGCGATGCAATAATAAATGATATTTTAGATATGTCTGAGGTCAAAGATAAAAAAGGTGTACTCATTATAGCAGTTAATGTTGATAAACAGCATTATCCTTATAGTGTTTTAGCATCTACTTTATCGCCAGAACTTTTTGAAAATCGTTATTTAATAAGAAAGTAGTTAAAATATCAAGAGATCTAGAGAATTTTCAGTTGAGTTATTATCTCATGAATATAACTACATTTTAATAGCTTTTAGTTATAGCGTTATAAAAAATGATCAGGTGTTTATAGATAACAAAAACAATCTAACTTTAAATATCGTTTAGTTCGTCTCTTATTAATTACAAAAGTTTGTAAAATAATTTTATAGGCTTTCAGAATTTTAATAATTTGTATAAACTTAAAAATTGATATTTAAAGTGAAAAGAATGCTTTGTATTCTTTCAAATTCATAATTTGATTTTCCATATCATTAAGTTTAAAGAATTCATGCATTTTATTCTCCTCTGTTACAAAAATTATATTATCTCTTTTCGAATTAAAGATTGCTCCACACATCATTGAAATATCCATTACAGTATTCCAACGTTTATCATTAATATTCGAAATTGCTAGGGTACCATGACCTACTTGTTCAAGAATTAAACTTGACATTGCAATCGCTGGGAAAAACTGTTCATGAAATTCATAAAAAAGTTTAAAATTTTCTTGAGTTCTCTGGTATTTTCTATCTACTATTGAGTAAGCTCTTATCATAAAACCTTCCGCAATAAAAGTAAAAGTTTTACCTGTTGTCATTTCTCTAAACCATTTAGCTCTTGCAACTTTGTTATTTTTAAAATATTCCCAATCTAGCTTACCATTATTTAGTTCTTTTAGATGTGAAACAAGATTATCAAAAATTTCCTTTTTCTCAAACAAAACCTGTTCTTTCACAGTTTTTATTTTGTCTTGATGTCTTTTAATATTGTTGATGTCATAATTTTCTGTCAAATCTTTGGTAAGAGCAATTATAACTTTATAGATATCTAAAAATGGACCGTCTTCATTAAAGAAAAACTTTGGAAGAATTACGTTAAGAGGCGGAAAGAATGTACCATGATAAGAATTTTTTTCTTTGTTATATTTTTTAGAATGGTCGAACACTAAGCATAATGCTTTAAAACATTCTTCACAATGAGGATCAGTTTCATCAAGGTGTTTAATAAGTTCCATTGCAACTACAATTGGAAGACCTGAGGTTACTCCTAAATCATTTTCAGCTTTTTGAATTTTATTTGCAAGATATTTTATATCTTTTAAAGATATATCCCGCACCAAGTTCCTATATATGTTTGTATCAAGGAAGTACTTCATGGAATTTAATATAATCGTTTAAATGTCTTCTAAATATCGAAAATTTAAGTTTAGATGTTCAGTATTAAATCTAATCTTAATTTTAGCAATGAGCTCTTAATATTGTCTACTACTTGTTATGTAAAGCTTCTTTATATAATTAGTTTAAAAGCATCGTATTTGGTTAAGAATTCTTTGCATAGTGATACCATCTGAATTACCTCTGTTCTTGTGTCTCTTTTCATTCGGTGCTCTTGATAAATGATTTCAATATTTAGTGATTTTATCTGAGATAATAGATTACTAAAGTGAATTAAATAATCTGCTAAATAGCTCCATTCTTTAGTTGAAAAATATTCTTCCCTAAATATATCATTGAAAATATTAATTTTTGTATGTAATTCTTCATCTATAGATACTACGTCATCCCCATGAATTATCCTTAATTCAAGATAATCATTAATGAAACTTTCAATTTGTCTTAAAGTGTTAATTGTTGAAACTTTTTTTGTTTCAATCAGATCAGATCTATCATCTGAACTATTAAAAAAATCAACTATATCTATTTCTAATCCTTGCTTTTCTAAAAATGAATTTAATGTAATTGAAATAAAATTAAATCCGCCTGTAAATCTAAAATATTCATCAACTAATTCAAATCTTGTCGATATGGGTTGTTTATTTCCTTTTACTAGCCAATCATTTTTTTCGTCATTAGAAATGAAAATTATGTCTTTTCTTTTCTCTTTTCCAAGTTCTAAAATGGATTGCCAAATAACATAATCTCCAATAGCATTTTTCTCCTTCATTTTGTCTTTATTTCCAGGAGGTATATCATCTTCAATTCTTCTGGTATATTCTTTTATTAACTCTTCTTCAGTTAATGAAGATTTTATTAAGATTTCATCAGTGAATGTTTGTTGGTACATAGATGTTACAGGATCAGACCAATTCCAATCGATAATGCCTGATTTTAAGCTATTGAGATGTTTTTTATAGTGTTTAATCTCGCGCGTAATGTTATTAATAGATTCTTTTAACTGCTTATATGCATCAATCTCACCTAAAATAGGGTATTCAAAAGATTTTACAGTGGGTATCGATGAAAGGAGCTGGTCTATATTCGTATACAATTCGCTAATTCTAATTGACCTATTTTTAGCAAATTCTCTTACTACGTGTTGAGGAATAAATAAGCGATTACTAGAGATCAATTTTTCATATACCTTCCTGATTTTCTCAATGTTTTCGTTACCTGTACTATAGGGTGCCAATAAAGAGTTTGTATCAAGTACAAAAATCGCATCTCTAAAAATTTCAGATTTTGTTTTCTCTTTTCTTTTCAGAATAGATTTTGGATCAGGAAAATGTCTAATATATATGAAATGGTTATCTTTGTTCATGTGGTTGGTTAAAAATGTTACTTTAGCAAATATCTTTTTATTAGTTTAAGACAATGGAAAATATAGATAATTAAATAATAGTGAATAAAGAATTACTGACATCGAATCTTGAACTAAATTCTCCTTTTATTTCAAACGTTAATAGTTACGGTGGGGGTTATTTTTCTATTATTTTCTTTACTTTCTCAAATATACTTCTTTCATAAGAATCAAAACTGTTTTGGATATTTCTTGCTTGTTCAGTTGTTTTTGCATCGTAATACGCAACAATTTTGTTTGGAACTCCATAATCACTAGCAATTTTTGCTTCTTCCGAAAATGCATTGTATTCAAGCTTAATTAAAAGTATGTCAATACCAGAGGTATTCTCTAATGGTTTGTTTTCAATCTTTGATATAAAATATTTATACATCAAGTTAAACACTCCTAAATATTTAACCAGTTGATATTTAAATGTATTATAAATTAACTCTGCTGTTTCTCTCATTGCAGAGTCTACACACATTGAAATTTCATCATCATTGAGTGTAATATTAATTCCTTTCAATTTTTTGTCCATCTTTTCAGATTCTTTTTTTAGTTTATTTTCTAACTCAATTTTCTTTTTAGAAATAGTTCTCTCTAAGAAGTATTCATAATTTCCTTTAAATCCACTTGAGATATATTTATTCAATGCGATAAATAGAATTGAATATCTTTTTTGATTAAACTTATCCAGATATGAGTTTATTATTAAATACTTTAAGGCTTCACTCTCAACTTGAGGTAAAATGATATCTAAAACAATTTGAAAACCATCTTTGTCCAAACTCATGGTAGTAGAGTTTAAACTACTTATCAGTTTTTTTATAAGTGATATCTGTGTAGGAGTTAATTGTGAAATGTCTTTATAAATGTATATTTTTTGTCTTTTACTTATAACTTTAAATTGATTGATTATGTAGTCTGGAATTCCAAATTGTTCTTGAAGATTTCTTAATTCTTCAATTTGTGCTTTAGTTCTATCATCTAAATACTCGGCTTTCGTCATTTCAAATTCTACTTCATTTTTTGAAGTTTGAATATCATAATTTTTATGCTCTATTGGCTTTCCTTCTTGTTCAATTACTTCTAAAAATTCATTGTCAAGAGTAATAACTCTACCAACATAATGCTCCATAAATCTACCAGCTCTTCCTGCAATATTTTTTGCATCAAATTTTAGTAACGGTTTTATATGTTGACCACCGCCTTTACTACTTTTATAAACAATCATATTTTTTGCAGTTGTATTTACACCCTCTGTTATTGTAGTTGTAGCAGACAAAATATTTAAATTGTTTTCTACTTGATTAAATAAATCAATAATTTCTTTCTGAATATATTTTGGAACAACACCATGGTGAACACCAATACCTTTTTTTAGAGCTTTAATTAAAATCCATCTTTCATCAAAAGTTGTGATTAGGTGATTTAAGAAATCAGAAAAATTTTCAGTTGAAATTTCGCTTCTTTTGTATTCCCGAGCTACACTTTCTGCAATTGATTTAGTATTACAGTAGATTATTGCGTTTTCATTTTGCAAAAGAATACGATCAAATAATTCTTGAATCTTGGCTTTTTTTGATCCTTTTCCTTTTAAATTAACATTAAGAGAATCAAAATTGGTTTGTAATTTAATATCAGCAGAGTATTTATTTACTTTTACAATCTCATATTCATTAAGAAGAACCTTTTCAATCTTAAAGTCCTCTAAAAATAAATCAAATGACGGATTGTATTTGTCATCGGTTTTCTCAAATACATCAATGTATGGACCAGCTATAAATAAATCAACATTTGTATTGATTGTTAAACCAAAAAATAACGACATTCTATAAGCAATATCTCTTTCATTTTCTTTGCTTTCATCGTCAATAATATAGCTGTTGTCAATCTTGTAAACTTCATCAACAAAAATAAAATCTACTTCAAGTTCTTTATTTTTGTCTAGATATGACAAATACCTTTCTGGTGTGAAAATTAATATGTTATTTTCTTCAGGATTTATTTCCGAATCACTCAGAGTATGGATTTTGAAATCATTTAATAATTTTATCTTTCCCTCTTTTATCCTTGATAAATTTTCCGACAATAATGCAATGCTGGGAAATATTAGAATTACGTTTTTGTAATTCATTTTATTGATTATTTCATAAACTAAGTGGGTTTTTCCAAATGAAGTGGAAGCAGATAAGAAGTAACGATTTAGTTTTCCAGTAGTAAAAAAGTCTAAAACTTCTTTTTGGTAGAGATGTAGTTTAGAATTTTCGTTTGTATATAAAGTGGATTCAAAAATTAGAGATGAAATGACATCTAGCTTCACATTATCTTCATTTCTTAAAAGGATTTTGTCCTCATTAAACTTATGTAAAATGTCATAATAATGAGGTACTCCCGCCTTTGACGATAGATGAATCAAAAAACGATAATCTGCATCGTCTAGCACTTCACTTTTAATGAAGTCAAAATATTCACAAACCTTTTCTAGGAATTTATGTCTTTCTAATTCTTGATTTTGAAATTGATTTAATGCAATTACGACATCAAGGGTTCTTTGCTGTCTATCCATTCTATAATTTGTCTTTTACATTGCTTCACATCAGATATTGGAAGTAAAATAAAAAAAATTGAATAATCAATTCCAATATTTGGGAAGCTTGTGGTACTATATTTAGTATTAATGTGCGTAATTATTTCATTGATTGAATGATTGTAGCCATCTTTATGCTGGTCATAGGTTATCAGAATTGGATAGACTAATTTAATATTGTTATTATTTAATTCTTCAACCATATTAGTTATTAATCTTTTATTCCAATCTTCTAGAAGCTGATAAATTTTAGTTGTTTTATCTTCAATATTTCCCCTGAATTGTCTAATTGTAGCAAAATTTGTATCTACCAGATAGTCATCACTGATTGCTTTTGAAATATTTTTGAATACATCATTGACTGCTGCTTTACCATTTTGCCAAAACTTGGTTTCTCCAAACCATAATTCTAAATTATCATCTTTCTGTATAAGATGGAAACAGTCATAACCTGTAACTTCTGTCTTCTTTTGGATATCGTAAAAATATCCTCTACTAATCAAGGTATCGTTCTTATAGAAAATTTTCAGCATTGAATATAAGAGAGCTTCGCCATAAAAACCAAGGCTGAGTTTATACGTTTCTTTAGCTTTATGATTAAATTTAAATTTTTGACCAAAAGCATTTTCAAACATACCTTGATGAAATCCACCATCTAATTCATACTGATCATATGAATAGTACAAAATACTCTCATAAATTATTTTAGATAATTTTTCTAAATCATCAATTTTATAACAGTCATCATTTTTGTCAGTATGTGTTATACAAGACTTTTCATACTTTAATTCTTTATTTGGTAATTTATATTCAAGCACAATGCTTTTGTTAACTAAATCAAGTAAAGGTTGTTTCATTTAATTTATGTACAATGTTGATTAGGATAACAGCAAACAAAGTTTATAAAGAAATTAATCTACAATTATTCATTAAAACTCTGTTTTTCGCTATAGTCGCATAAACATACAAAAAAAAATAAAACGTTAAAATTTATTTTAACAAAAAACCAAACATATTTCATGTTTGGTTTTCTTTAGTTAGTAAAACTTAAATATATTTAAGTTTTACTACTATATTTTTCTCACTTCTCTATATTTTTTTTCTGTTATTGCTTCTTCAGGCCAAAATTCTTTTGGAGAGCAATCTAAAACAATTGCAATTAAATTAAGCATGGAAATATTATATTTTGCGGTCTTGGATGTAGCTTCAATCTGAGAAATGTAGCTAATATTTTTACCTAAAGCAAGTGACAGTTGCTCTTGAGTAATTCCTTTTGAATCTCTAATTTCTCTTACTTTAGAGATTATAAATCTTTCTATTTCATCAAATGATTCATGCATACTTCAAATTGACATAAATAAAACAAGAAATATTATGTACTATAGTACATATTAAAAAAAAATTGTATATTTGTAATTCGATTACATGGAAACATGTAATTTTGCAATACTTTTTATAGAAAACATTAAAGCTATTGCTTAGAATCTTGTGTCAGAAAACTGGTAATTTTAAACGTGCGAGATGATAAGTAGATTAGCTCACGACCTAGGCGTGGGCTCAGTCATTTATCTGCACGAATGGTATACCAGTACCTCTGATACGGATAATGTTGAGTTTCACGCCTTTTCATATGCTTTTTTCTCAACCTTTTGCCGGTTATGGTGCTGTGTACAGGCACTAATATTTATTAAATATATTTTTTTGTGGTCGTTTAACCTTTAAACTAAAATTTCATACATCCTTTTGCGTATTGGTACATCAAACCATAAGCTTCACGGCTTCCATACTGTAAAATAAAGTCGGACGTAAAAACAGAATGTTCCATGTTGCATTAGGGATTTTTAATTAAAAACCGAATAGCTTGTTCACAAGAATCTAAGCGCCATTAGTTTATAAAACGATCGTTGAACAGACGCATGAAGCGTAATTTAATCGGCGTGTGAAACACGGTTTCGATTAAATATGTTCAGAGGAATAGTTCAACCGTTTTTAAAATGAGGCAAGATTGAAGAGATTTTTGGTACTTTTTATCTTTAAAAAGTACAGAGAAAGTATCTCATTTACGAAGCATTTTAGCAAAAGCTAAAACCGAAAAATTTTCGGTTTACCAACAGCGAGGATACTAAATAGATACTATATGGCAAAGCCTACTATAGAGCGTGAAACACATTTTCGGAAAAAACGTTCGAAAATAGAAAGCTATTCTAAATTTGTCAATTTAGTTAGAAAATACCGAAAATTCAAAAAAGGAAAAATAGGTGTTTTAAGAAGTAAAAACAGTTAAATATAACAAATTAAAAACAAACGGTAAAAACGCCGTTTGCAAAAATGTTTTTTACATGATTTAAAAACTATTTGTTCTTTGAGTGAGGATTTTGTTCATTTTGCCTTGATGCAAAACGAACCAAAAAATCAAGACTCTATTTTTTCAACGGTCAAATTAAGTCTTATTTCCTAAAAGAAATAAACTCGCTGCGCTCAGACAGTATTTCTTTTCACGGAAATTTCGCCTATTTAACACTCGCTGAAAAAATAATGTCACTTTTAAATCCTGCATTGCTCAACATTGGAATTTTGATAGAAAACGAGATAGAGTAATTGAAACAATCTAAAACTGGCATTCACGGCGGAGTGAGCGTCAGTAAGTTGAAGACAACGTAAAATCAAAAGTTGTTTGAGAACTTGTTCGAGTTTTTTTGATTTAGTTGTCAAAACGTAGACTGACCACGAGCAGTGGAGCCGAGGCGTTTTGTTTCTTTTGAGCGACAAAAGAAAAAGGAATAATAATGAGGACTACCGAAGTAACCTTTGCACTATTCAAGATGATATTAAACTTAATCTTGGCGTGAGCTCACTTATCACGAGAAAAGAATTTCCGAAGACACGCGCGCGCGGCCAAATTTTAAAAAAGCTTATTATGAATAAATAAAAACTTAAAACTGATAGCTGTAAGCTAACAGTTCAAATTAAACCTTACAGCTAAAAACCTAATCATAATACAAAAAAGTTAGCTTGTAAGTAAGGCATAGCACATAACAACTTCCAAACCAAAGTAGAATTTATATTAATAGTTAGTTAGTTGATTGCAATAGTTAAACCGGAAGGGGTTATGTGTTTGTTTGCCTTTTGTATTTTTTTAATGGAAAGAGAAAATCCGTTTAAGTGATTAAAAAATAATCCCCCTGAGGTAAGTTGGCACTAGTATCAGGGAGATGGATGTAGTAATTAAAACGGAATAATTAACTAACAGTACAAAAGTATGAAAAAATTTACTTTTGCAGCACTTGCTGTACCCCTAATGTGGGTGTTGCTCTTATTACTTTTTTTTAGCAGCAACAAAATACACGCGCAGGAAACAATTGTTCTTAGCGGCGTGGTAAAAACTGCCGACGGTACACCAATAGAAGGTGTAACCGTGTGGCAGCAAGATACAGATAATGGTACCCAAACCAATGAACAGGGCTTCTATACCATAAATATCTCACCAAATGCAGTAGTCGTTTTTGAATACATCGGCTACAAAACCCAGAGTATTGCCGTAACGGGCAAGGTACTAAACGTTACGCTTACGGCAGACGATGATATCTTGGAAGAGTTGGTAATTAACGCAGGTTATTACAGCGTTAAGGATAAAGAACGAACTGGAAGCATTTCAAAGATTACCTCGAAGGAAATTGGTCAGCAACCAGTTGCCAACCCGCTGGCCGCAATGCAGGGACGTATGGCAGGGGTGAACATTACGCAGAGCAGCGGTACCCCCGGCGGCGGCTTCGATATACAGATCAGGGGGCGCAACAGCTTACGAACCGAGGGTAATGCGCCCCTGTATATCGTTGACGGTGTTCCTTATCCGTCACAGTCTGCCTCTGATCCAAATGTATCTATTTATAGTTTTTCAGGTGGAAACATTAGCCCTTTGAACAGTATTAATCCTTCGGACATAGAAAATATCGAGGTGTTGAAGGATGCTGATGCTACGGCTATATACGGTTCCCGTGGTTCCAATGGGGTGGTTCTTATAACTACCAAAAAAGGAAGTTCCGATAAAACCACCTTTTCACTTCTATCAACAACTTCTGTCAGTACGGTTGCAGGCTATATGGATTTGATGAAAACCGATGATTATTTGAAAATGCGCCGTGACGCATACGTGAACGATGGTATTTCAACATATCCTGCAAACGCATACGATGTTAATGGTACTTGGAATCAGGATCGTTATACCGACTGGCAGAAAGAATTTGTAGGGGGCAAGGCGGTATCTCAGAATACACAGTTCTCTGTGGGGGGCGGATCAGGTCAGACTTCTTACCTTTTCAGTGCCGGTCACCGGAATGATGCTACGGTATTTCCGGGTGATTTTGGTTACAAGCGTACAAATTTTTCAATCAATGCAAATCACCAGTCAAAAAACAAAAAGTTTGATACCCAGATAAATATTATGAAAACCAGTCAGAAAAATAATCTGATGTCTGCCGATTTTACTAAAGAAATGTATCTGGTTCCAAATGCGCCGGAATTATATGATAATCAAGGAAGCTTAAATTGGGAAAACAACACGTTTCTAAATCCTGTGGCAAAATTGAATGGTATCTATCGTTCTGAAACAGAAGACCTGATTTCAAATGTCACACTCAGATATAAAATGCTTGAAAACTTAATAATGAGTGTGAACGGTGGTATTTTTGAAAACGCGCTTAATGAGGTGCGCACCACTCCCTCAACTATCTACAGCCCTTCACTGAACCGAACCAGTGCCGAATCTGTTTTGCATACATCAGACAGCAAACGCAAAGGCTGGATCATTGAACCTAAACTGGCTTGGAACCTGAATGGTGCATACGGTAGATTTGACGCGTTGATCGGGGGGACGTTTGAAGAACGTACACAGCAGGCATTCAGTCTTCAGGCAGGAAATTTTACCTCTAATGAGCTGATTTTTAATGTAGCAAATGCAGGCATTAAAATGATCTTGTTTGATACAGAAAGCAGATACAGGTATATGGCTGCTTTTGCCAGATTGAATTACACGCTTAAAGACCGTTATATAGTAAATGTTACCGGACGTAGGGATGGTTCTAGTCGATTCGGTCCCGATAAGCGCTTTGGAAATTTTGGAGCGGTAGGTGCCGCGTGGCTCTTCAGCCGTGAAAAATTGTTTGATGATAGCAGCTGGCTGAATTTTGGTAAGCTGCGGATCAGCTACGGTTTGGCTGGTAGTGATTTGATTGGAGATTACCAGTACTTGAACACTTTTGGGATAAGCAGATATAAATATGATGGTGTTTCCGGTTTGGAACCGTTGCGACTGTTCAATCCTGATTTCAGTTGGGAAACCAATAAAAAATTGGAAGGAGCTTTGGAACTGGAGTTTTTTAAAGGCCGACTGTCTTCTTCCGTTGCATGGTATCGTAACCGTTCTTCCAGTCAGCTGGTGGGCATTCCGCTGCCTAGTTTGACAGGTTTCAACAGCGTTCAGGCAAATCTGGCTGCAACCGTGGAAAACAGCGGATGGGAATTTGTTTTGCGCTCTTCAAATATTATCGGAAAAGATTTTGAGTGGAGTACGGGTTTTAATATGACTATTCCTAGAAATAAACTTATCGCTTTTCCAAATTTGGAAGAATCAACATACGCTGCACGATATCATGTTGGTCTTCCTACATCTATTGTAAAACTTTATAAATACACTGGGATCAATAAAGAAACAGGTATTTATGAATTTGATGATGTTAATAAGGATGGCGTTCTAAACGCAGATGACCGCCAGACTAAAGTCAACCTGGGTGTTACATTATTCGGGGGGCTTCAAAATTCCTTCAAATACCGCAACTGGACTTTGGACTTTAATTGGATGTTTGTGAAACAAAAGGTTTATAGCCCTGATTATTACGGAAGCTATTTAGGTAGTTTTAATAATCAGCCCGCAAGGGCGGCAGATTATTTTTCTGAGGATAATAAAGATGCCCGTTACCAGATTCCAACAACAGGTGCTAATAGTAAAGCCTTGCAGGCGTACCAGAATTATAATTCCAGTGATGGTGTAGTGATCGACGGTTCCTATATCAGGTTGAAATCTTTACAGTTGCAATATACTTTAGGTTCGCAATGGTTAAGAGGTAAAACATTGACCGTTAATCTACAGGGATTTAATCTGATAACAATTACAAAGTACTGGGGTAGTGATCCGGAAACTCATGGGAGTTTTCTGCCTGCTCTAAGAACAATTGCCATGGGATTGAATATAAATTTTTAAGGATTAGATTATGAAGACAAGTTTTGAAAATATAACAGTTTTACTTTTCACGCTATTTATTCTTAATTCATGTGAAGAGTTTTTGGATGTGGAAGTACCAAAAAATGAGATTGATCAGGAACTCGTATTTTCTGACGACAGGATGGCATTGTCTGCTTTAACCAATACCTATTCAAAAATAAGGGATCAGGGCTTCTTTGCAGGTAACAAGGTAGGCATCGGTTATCTGCTTGGATGCTATACTGATGAGTTGGAAGTTACAAATCCGCAGGAAAGCAGCTACCTGCGATTCTACAAAAACAGTGTATTGAGCGATAATACCGCAGTGATATCGTTGTGGAGTAACACCTACAATCAGATATACCTTGTAAACAACGTATTGGAAGGAATAGAGAAATCTAAAACGATATCACCCGAAGTTCAGGACCAGCTCAAAGGTGAGGCATTGGCATTAAGGGCTATACTGAATTTTTACCTTACCCAAACTTTCGGGGATATACCGTACATCTTATCAACAGACTATAGGGTAAACACTAAGATTGGAAAACAATCGGTAAATGAGGTTGTGGTGCAGGCTGTCGAAGATCTGTTAGTTGCAGAACAATTGGTTTCACCTGCTTATCCTTCATCAGAAAAAGTGAGGATAAATCGAAGCGTTGTAGAGGGATTCTTGGCAAGAATGTACCTGTATCAAAACAATTGGGATAAAGCACAGTATTATGCCGAAAAGTTGATAAATAGCGGAACTTACATGCTCGAACCCATTGGTACAACTTTTCTAAAGGAGAGTAAAAGTGCTATTTGGCAGTTAAAACCTGAGGCAGAGGGTAGAAATACGATCGAAGCGGGTGAATACCAGTTTGAAAGTACGCCATCACCTTTTGCACGACTGAGTACGAAACTGTTGGGAGATTTTGAGCAGGGAGATTTAAGAAAGCAGTTTTGGGTGAGATTCGTGGGCGATGACAAGGTGGATGCTTGCGCATTCAAATACAAACAAAAGGGTATAAGTTCCCCTTCACGGGAATACTCGATCATCATGCGAATAGAAGAGATGTACCTTATTGCTGCTGAAGCTGCTGCACATAAAGGAAGTTGGCAGGATTTCAATAGGTATGTAAATGCAATCCGTGAGCGTGCAGGTCTGGCACTGTTGGACATAGATAATCATACAGATGCACTCAATGCAGTGAAGAAGGAAAGAAGAGTGGAGCTTTTTTGTGAATACGGTCACCGTTTTTATGATCTTAAGCGCTGGAAAAATTTCGATGAACTTTTTGACGTCAAACCACAATGGCAACAGCATTACCAAGTACTTCCGCTGCCCGAAAAAGAGCTATTGCTAAATCCTAACCTGCTGCCTCAAAATACGGGTTATTAAAAAAAGTAATGCAATGGGAAATATAAATAAAATAATACTTTTTCTGCTGATTTTAGTTACATACCAAAGTAATGGTCAGAAGATTCAGAAAGAATCCGAGAAGGTTGTGAACCACAAAATCACGGCTTCTGGAGGGAAAGCTGCATTTTTTAAGAGTAGTTCGGAATCCGTATCCGTAAGCATGATCATAAAAGATTTAGAGCGTAAGAAGGAGTATTCTTTGAAAGATATCTCTAACCAAACCGTTTTAAACGATGAATTTTTTATCGGATGGAGTAGGTACAGACAGAAACTTTACCGTATCACTTTTAAAAGTGGAAAAATAGATTCAGTTGATAATGTGTCTGGTTTCCATTGGAATGAGAAATTGGATTTGGTTGTTTGTCATCATAAAAAAAATGCGAAAGTTGTTCTTACAACAATGTCTGGTGATACTGTTAAAGTATTTGACGACGTTATTTTTTACAGTGTGTCCGAAAATATTGATAAACTGGTGCTGACGAGTTATAATAATAGAATTATATGGTACGATATGATTGGACGTCTGGCATCTGAAAGGGAAAGCGAACATCTGACCAACTTTCGTGTTAAAAGAGTTTTGTGGTCTGCAGATAGCAGTGCTTATTTATTATTAAACAATATGCAGGAAATTAAGGTATTACATTTAGATGAGAAGAATCTCCGAAATATAGCCATTATAAAGAGAATTAATGAGCAGAAAGGTTTTGAGCTTGACACAATTTTTTCCAAGGCAAGACTTCTGGAAGGATATCTTGCCCTGGGTACAAAGGCAAAGGTTGAAAACACATCAAGTATTCCAAAGATATGGTCTGGGTTCACCAAAGGAATACCTGAAAAAACAGCTAGGAATTTGGAAAACAGTCAACAGCTTCTTTTGGTAAAAATTAAAGATGGATCATTAATAGATTTTTCAGAACAGGATAAACTTGTGGATTTCAGGATAGGAGCATATAAAGACATGATCTTTTCCTGGGAAATTAACAAGCACGATGATTTTACCCGGGAATATCCCCTAAAGGAACTATTCTGGTACGATCAGAATACTGGGCAGAAGAAAAATATTGGCTTTTTTACTGAATCATCCGTACCTCTCTTCGGTTTTAAAGATGTACCCTGTTATTTTTATTTTAAAGATGGTCACTGGTATTTGTTTAATGTAAGTAATCAGACCTGTAAAAATATTACAGCAGGTTCGGGGGGTATTTTTCACAATGAGCATTTTAAGTACATTAAGAATTCGAAAGAAGGATATTTAAGCAGTCCGGAGATTTTTGATGATAAAATTATTATACAGGAAAAATATGACGTATATGCTTATGATTACAAGTCAGACGAACTTAAGAAAATTACTCGTGGTAAAGAGTTAGGAAGAAGGTATGCCGTACAATGGCAAGGTTCGGGGCATCAATTTTTAGGATGGGATTTGAATTTCTCCAGACAAAATTTGAATAATGGTAAGCTATTTTTAAAATGGCATACTGAAGATTACTTGGAAGAAGGTATTTCCCTAGTGGGTTTTGACTATAAGGTAAAGGATATTATTAAGGACAATGCTAGTTTTAGTCAGGTCCGTTGTGAAGGTTATTTTATAACCGTATTGAAAGAAAAAGCCAATCTTCCTCCGCAACTTTTGTCTATCAACATAAAAACACTCAAAACAGAACAGCTATTTCAAAGCAATGTGTGGGATACAGATGCGAAAGATATTAAGGTCGACTACCTGAATTGGAAAGATCCCGAAGGTAGGTTGACCGGTGCACTTGTAAGGTTCCCTTTAAATTACGATAAAAATAAAAGCTATCCTGCTGTTTTTCGTATTTACGAAAGTAAGAAGCAGAACCGCAATAGTTACGAGGATCCTTCAATGCCATCTGGAACCGGCTTTAATTATAGGGATTATGTCAATGACGGATATTTTGTAATTGAACCTGATATTTATTATAATGTAGGAAAACCCGGACTTTCTGCATTAGACAGTGTGGAAACTGCCTTAAATAAAGTGGTTGCAGCTTATCCGATAGATATGGATAGAGTAGGGATTTGCGGTCACTCGTTTGGTGGTTATGAAACCAATTTTATAATAACACAAACAAACCGCTTTAAGGCTGCTGCTTCCAGTGCAGGTGTATTTGATTTGGAATCCTTTTACCTGACAATGAACTGGGAAACGCTTCGACCAGACATGTGGCGTATGGAATCACAGCAATGGCGCATGGGTAAAGGAATGTATGAAGATCGTGATGCATACCGTAAAAATTCTCCTGCTAATTTTGTTGAAAACATTAAAACACCTTTGCTGCTGGTAACCGGTGAAAGGGATTTTCAAATAGATTGGCAGCAGTCGGTAAAAATGTTTTTGGCAATGAAACGTTTAAATAAAGAAGTCATATTATTACTCTATCCTGACGAAGCTCATAGCTTAATTAAACCTGAAAATAAAAAGGATTTTTCTGACAGGATGAAACAATGGTTTGATTTTAAATTGAAAGACAATAAGAAACCTTTATGGATGGAAAAAGGGCTGCAGTAAGCAGCCCCTTTTTTAGTTGATCTTATAAAGTAAATCAGTACATCCGGTCAATGTTTCAGTACTGTGTTCCCATACTTGACCATTTAAAGGTACTGTACAGATCTCACTTCCGAAGTTAACACAATTAACCTCAACGGGTTTACATCTTGATCCCATATCTTCACTACTATCATAGTAGTAACCGATTACTTGAGCATTTTTAATGCTACTTTGTTTTGCCGCATTAGTTGCAAATGCCGCTGCTGTGCCAACCACTACTATAGCTAGTGGCATTATGGCTTTTTTAAAATTAAATTTCATAATAATTAAATATTAATAGTTTTTCGGTTTACTCTTTTCTACAGGTTTTCAACCGTTACCCCTGTCTATCGGCCGATAGCGTTTTATTGTTTGTTGAAAGGAAGCAGTACTGGAAACAATTTGCCCCTGCATGAATCCGGTATTTTCCTGCTGTCCAATCAACTTTTATTTGTCTATTATATATCGAACAAGAGAATTTCCCACCAGCCCAAAGAAGTAATTATCATTTACTGCAAACTCTTTGATTTTATCTATTTTGTGGTCATAAGCGTAAAAACTGTATATGTATTCATTCTTGTTATAGTCATACACGTCTATGATAATTGCTTGCTTCCAAATATTTTTAGCTTCGTTCTTACCCATAAGTTCCGATTTTACATATAGAAGTCCATTATAGGTATAGGTTTTGGAATTTACTTTCTGTGGTGGTGCGCCCATCTTACGCTCACCACTAGCAAGAGTAGTGACTTCAATTTTCGCAATTGTTGTTGTGTCTATAGTTTTTCCTACTTTAAATTCTTTGTAATCTGGGTGGTATGTTAAATACTCATTCCGATAATAATAGGTGTAGACCCCTTGATCGGTCTTTGCATCTGTAACCAGCTGTCCGTCGGTGTCAAAGACCCCGTCAATCTGCTTTTGTAGCGCATTGTCAAAAAGTTTAAATGTTGTACTGTCATTAACATTTAATATACCTAAAACATGCTCACCGTTTTCTGCACTCTGGCTTCGAAATATAAAAACATTGTTTTGTAATGGTTGAAGTACGGAGAAATATACCTTTTCTTCCATGTATTTAGTAGCTGTCCATTTGGAAGTAGTTCCTTTGTAAATAACAGGAATGGTACCGTCGCTGACGAAGAACTCTTGTCCTTGTACGCGAACTGTCAGACTTCTGAAAGAGCGCTTTTTTTCATCCAGTTTGATCTTGTGTTCAACCTTAGTACCCATATCGGATGGAATTGCGGTTACTAAAAGCGGTGCTGTGTAGTTTCCTAAATATATGGTGTCATTCGTAAGTCCTGCGATGTAATAGGAGTTTACTTTCAAATCCAGATACTCGGCTTTGTCTATATGATGTGGTAAAAATCTTCTTACAAAAGGATTTTCCCTTTTCATGATGTGTTCGGAAGTGATAAAAAGTAATACAACAATTGCCGAACTTATTATTATGGTTCCAATGCTTAATAATATGGAAGTCTTGTTTGTGTTTCTGTACAATAAAATAGCAGCGGCAACTATTGAAGTGATAACATTGAACCACAGGTGTTCCGTCCATCCCATCTTTTCAAGGATACCGCCACAGGAACATGGGACGAACGGGCTGTAGTTCAATATCAGGTAAATATATACGGTGAAGGCCGTCATCATTCCTAAGAAAAGGTACAGTCCGATTCTTTCTGTTTTTTTAATGCATAATAATATTGCAATGATCAATTCGCCGATCACGGTTGCGTAAGCAATGATAGTTGCAAAGGCACTCAGAAGGGGAGACTGTGCTACCTGAACCTGAAAGTTTTCAAAGTCAGTTATTTTGCTTACTGAGGCATACACGAACAGTATAATGAAAAAGTAAATGACAGCCTGTCTTATGAATGATAGAATTTTACGCATGATACATATGTTATTTTTTATGTATTGTAAAATTCTGAAATTCAAATAATTAAAAGTTATTCAAAAAGTATAATTAGTTAGTAGATAGGTATTATTTAGCTTTTTTGTTTTTTTATTGGCGTACCAATTTTATTTTCTGATAAGTATGTTTGGCGGCTTTTGTTTCGCAAAGCTCTTGGACTTAAAGAATATAGTTTGGAGAACTGGTTGCAAAAGGTC